>CAYMCZ010000005.1:0-40213 GCA_964389285.1 uncultured Lachnospiraceae bacterium
GCGGCGGCGGAGAAAGCGGCGGCGGAAGTGAAAGCGGCGGCGGCGGAAGTGAAAGCGGCGGAGAAAGCGGCGGCGGCGAATAATAATAAATTCAAACACAGGTATTATGGTCCCTGCATTAACAGTCCGGCTGATAATGCAGGGATTCTTAAAAGGAGTTAATTTTGACACGAAACGAAATAGAAGAATTTATAAAAAAATTTCCCATATATCAGTATGAATTTGCGCTGCCGTCTGAAATCGAATACAGCAGTGAGGTCAGAAATATCTGCAAAATCGCATGCAGACATTACGGCACCTCATGGTCGTGTCCGCCTGCGGTCGGTAAAATAGATAATTGCCGTGAGCATTGCTTAAGATATGACAATGCCCTTGTGATTTCAACGGTCACGACTCTTGAAGGCAAAGACTATGACAGGGAATGTGCGGAAGCGCAAAAAGATCATGCCAGACTTACGAGGCTGATAGATACTAAACTCCGGGACGAAGGATATGTTACTTTTGCCCTGTCCAGCGGGCCATGCAGACTTTGCGGCAGATGTACTTTTCCAAGGGATTACTGCAGACATGAAAAAGATGTTTTTCCCTGTGTGGAAAGTCAGGGTATTTCCATATCCCAGCTTGCCAAGCTTTGTGATATGGATTATTATATGGAAGATAAGCTGCTTTTGTTATTTTCGGTGATCTTTTATAAAGACACGGGTTTTGTGGATCATTCCTGAAAAAAAGGAGTTTCATGACAGAAAATACTTTTATCGAAGAATATTTAGAGCTTCCCGCCGAACACTCGGCAAACGTAATGGGAAGATTTGACGAAAACGCAAAAAAAATAGAAAGGACATTTCACGTATCTTTTATAAACAGAGACGGGAGCGTCCGTATCATTGGTTCCGCGCCGAACGCAAAAAAGGCGGCGAAGACGGTGAACCAGCTTATCGAACATTCCGTGCGGGGCAATCAGATAACCGAGCAGGAGTTAAACTATATTATTTCTCTTTCCATGGACGAAAAAGAAGTTAACGTACTGACTGCGCTTGACAGCGATTATATATGTCATACAATCAACGGAAAGCCGATTCGGCCCAAAACGGCGGGTCAGAAAAAATATGTGGACGCCATAAGGGAAAAAATGATCGGCTTCGGTACGGGGCCTGCGGGAACCGGTAAAACATATCTGGCCATGGCTATGGCGGTAACTGCGTTCAGAAACGAGGAAGTCAGCCGCATTATCCTTACCAGACCGGCACTTGAGGCCGGCGAAAAACTCGGGTTTCTGCCGGGCGATCTTCAGAGTAAGATAGACCCCTATCTGCGTCCGTTGTATGACGCGCTCTATCAGATAATGGGGGCGGAGAGCTTCCAGAAAAACATGGAAAAAGGGCTCATTGAGGTTGCGCCGCTGGCATATATGAGAGGCCGCACGCTTGATAACGCCTTTATCATACTTGACGAAGCCCAAAATACCACGCAGGCTCAGATGAAAATGTTTCTCACCAGGATAGGCTTCGGCTCAAAGGTAGTGGTTACGGGTGACGCCTCGCAAAAAGACCTTCCGCCCGGCGTCAGGTCGGGGCTGGATGCCGCATTTGAAGCTTTGGCAAAGGTTGATGAAATTGCTTTCTGTAAACTGACAAGCGTGGACGTGGGAAGACATCCTTTAGTTCAGAAGATTGTTGAAGCATACGAAAAATACGAAAAAAAGAAAAATGAGACACAAAGATCAGCCGCTGACAAAAGGAGAAGCAAAAAATGATCATTAATATAGATGTAGAGGTTGACGGCAGATTTGGTTTTGATTATTCAGAGACGGCGAGAGCCGTTATCGAAGAAGTTCTTAAAAGCGAAAACTGTCCTTATGAAGCCGAGGTATCTATCGTTTTGACCGACAATTCCGGCATCCGCAGACTCAACAGCGAATACCGGAGAATAGATATGGCCACGGACGTGCTGTCGTTTCCGATGGCGGACTTTGAGCAGCCAGCCGATTTTACGCCGTTTGAAAACGACAGGTCGGCCTTTAACCCCGAAAACGGAGCGTTTGTTCTCGGAGATATCGTCATTTCGACAGATAAGGTAAAAGCTCAGGCAAGCGAATACGGACATTCCGTAAAGAGAGAATTTGCTTTTCTGATTGCTCACAGCATGTATCATCTTCTGGGATATGACCATGAAAACTCTGACGAAGAAGCCGACATCATGAACAAAAAACAGGAAGAGGTTCTTGATTCGCTGGGTATTTCCAGAGAGAAAAAAGATTCCGCTTTCGTAAGAGCCCGCTTTAAGGACAAAAAGCGGATAGTCATAAAAATAGGTTCTTCTTCACTCACCCATAAATCCACGGGGCTATTGGATCTCGTTAAGCTCGAACAGCTTGTAAGAGAACTCACAAATCTTCGAAATCAGGGCAAAGAGGTCGTTCTGGTTTCCTCCGGCGCCATCATGGTAGGGAGGAATACTTTGGGCTTAAAAGAAAAGCCTACAAACGTAAATCTGAAACAGGCATGCGCGTCAGTCGGTCAGGCGAAGCTTATGATGATATATCAAAAGCTTTTTTCGGAATACAACCAGATCTGCAGTCAGGTGCTTTTGACAAAAAGCAGCATGACAAACAATCTGCACAGATATAATGCGAAAAACACTTTTAAAGAGCTGCTTTCGCTCGGCGTTATTCCGATTGTAAACGAAAACGATACTATTGCCACAAGAGAGCTGAGTCATCTTTCCAGCTTCGGAGACAACGATACCCTTTCAGCCGTGGTTACTGCGCTTATAAATGCCGATCTGCTGATACTTTTATCGGACATTGACGGTCTTTATACCGACAATCCGAATGAAAACAAAGATGCTGAATTTGTCGAAATGGTTGAAAAGATTGACGATAAATTTATTGAGATGGGAAAATCAACCACCGGAAGCAATGTCGGTACGGGCGGCATGGCAACAAAGCTCTCGGCGGCAAAGGTAGCGGTAGCATCCGGCGCTGATATGGTAATAGCGAGCGGCGATGATTTTCGCGTCATTCATGAAATAATAAACGGGGATAACAAAGGCACGTTGTTCCTTTCGGATCCCAGGGATGAATTTTTTGTTCTGGATTACATAGAACATTATTTGTAGAGGTATTTATGAATATCGAAAGAATAAACGAGCTGGCCCGAAAATCAAAGACGGAAGGCCTTACTCCCGAAGAAAAAGAGGAGCAGGCAAGGCTGCGCGGAGAGTACATATTAAATGTACGCAGAAATCTCAAAGTTCAGCT
This sequence comes from uncultured Lachnospiraceae bacterium, assembly GCA_964389285.1. GTDB lineage: Bacteria > Bacillota > Clostridia > Lachnospirales > Lachnospiraceae > Alectryocaccobium. The sequence continues at coordinate 3,260 of CAYMCZ010000005.1, forward strand.
TGACGGCATTGACATTATTGAAGAAGACGGAACAGTGGTTAATCTCGGAGAAAAACATAAAGCAGGCAAAAAAAGGACACATTGAACTAAGGGGAAAAATATGGAATTACGTGAAGTATGTATTCGGGCAAAAAACGCGCGCAGGACGGCTTCTGAGCTCGGAACAACACAAAAAAACAGCTTTCTTATGAAATGCGCGGCGGATCTTGAGGCGAATGCCGCGGGTCTGACGGCGGCAAATGCCATCGACATGGAAAGAGCCGTAAAAAACAATATGCCGAAAGGCCTTCAGGACAGACTCTTTTTGGATGAAACCAGAATAAAAGGCATAGCCGACGGCCTTAGGGATCTGGCGGCCCTTACGGATCCGATAGGGGAAATTACTGAGATGAAAAAACGCCCCAACGGTCTTCTTATAGGCAAAAAGAGGGTTCCGCTCGGAGTAGTCGGTATCATATACGAGGCAAGGCCAAACGTAACTTCAGATGCTTTCGGGCTTTGTTTTAAAACCGGGAACGCCGTTATTTTAAAAGGCGGGTCCGATGCGATAAACTCCAATATCGCAATCGTAAACTGTATGAGGGAATCGCTTGCAAAAGAGGGCATAGATCCTGACGTGCTTCAGCTTATCGAAGATACCGACAGGGCGACTACGGCTGAATTCATGAGGATGAACGAATATGTGGACGTATTGATTCCGAGAGGCGGAGCGGGACTTATTAAAACAGTGGTTGAAAACAGTACCATACCCGTGATTGAAACCGGTACCGGAAACTGTCATATTTTTGTGGATGAAACCGCGGATACTGATATGGCTGCTGATATAATAATGAATGCCAAAACCCAGAGGGTAGGCGTCTGCAACGCCTGCGAATCCATAGTGGTTCATGAAAAAGTTCTGGAAAAACTTCTGCCTGCCCTTTCCGAAAGACTGGCGGCAAAAAATGTTGAAATGAGGACGGATGAAAAGGCTGCCGCATTTACAAAAAACGCTGTTCCTGCCACCGAAGAAGACTGGGGAAAAGAATATCTGGATTTTATTGTTTCCGTCAAGACGGTTACAGGTATAGATCAGGCCATAGATCATATTAACAGATATAATACCGGACACTCGGATGCCATCATTACGGAAAGTTATACAAATGCTCAAAGATTCTTAAATGAAATAGACGCTGCCGCCGTATACGTCAACGCTTCCACCAGATTTACGGACGGGGGAGAATTCGGACTCGGCGCGGAAGTAGGCATAAGTACGCAGAAGCTGCATGCAAGAGGCCCCATGGGGCTTGAAGCTCTGACTACAATCAAATACATTATTTACGGAAACGGACAAATCAGATAAAAGTGAAAGGGGTAATAATGAGGGACTACGGACAGGAATTTGAAAACCGTGTGCAGTTTATAAAAGACCTCGTAAAAAAAAGCGGCGCCAGGGGCATAGTATTCGGAAACAGCGGCGGTAAAGACTCGGCGCTCGTAGGCATCTTATGCAAGGCGGCGTGTGAGGACACGGTCGGCATCATCATGCCCTGCACATCACAGAGAAATTATACCCTGGACGCGGATGACGGCAGAGAACTTGCCGAACAGTTCGGGATCGAAACACGGATTGCGGATCTTACTCCGGTTAAAAATGCCATAACAGATGAGTTATCAAAGATTACGGTGCTCAACGAGTCTGCGCTTATCAATATAGCGCCCAGGCTTCGCATGACGACTCTTTATGCGGTGGCTGCCGCCGAAGGACGGCTTGTAGCCGGTACCGGTAACAGAAGTGAAATGTATATAGGTTATTTCACCAAATGGGGTGACGGGGCTCAGGATTTCAATCCCATTTCCGATCTGACGGTCAAAGAGGTTTTTGAATTTTTGGAGTATCTGAACGCTCCCGCCTCAATCATAACCAAAGCTCCGTCAGCGGGACTTTCGGATGATCAGACGGATGAAGACGATCTCGGATTTACATACGCCGATCTGGACGAATACATCCTTACGGGCAAAGCAACCGAAGATAACAGAAAAATTTTCGATAGAAAACATGCCTCAAGCGCTCATAAACGCTGCGGTGTGGTAAGATATAAAGAAATTATTGAGTAACCCGGATTGGAGCTTGTTTATTTATGTTTACTGTTTTAAAAGTGATTCTTCTCGGCGTAATAGAAGGTGTCACCGAGTGGCTTCCCATAAGCAGCACGGGACATCTGGTGATTTTCGGAGATCTTCTCAACACTGATTTTACGCCCGAGTTCGCCGAGATGTTTAACGTGCTTATACAGCTTGGAGCGGTGGCGGCCGTTATTATACTGTTTTTCAACAGACTTTGGCCGTTTCATACCAGAAGAAAGGCTGACGGGAACCGGTTTGCAAATCCGGCCTCGGGCGGGGCTGCGCTGAAATTTCAGAAATTCGCGAACAATTACTTATACATGGATCGCATAATTTTATGGATAAAGATTGCCATATCCTGTATTCCGGCGCTTATAGCCTCGATATTCTTTGAAGACTGGCTTGAGGAACATCTTCACAGGGCTTTTCCCATAGCGATCATGTTGATTCTGGTCGGTGTTCTTTTTATACTTATAGAAAACTTCCTCAAAGGGAAAAAACCGAAAATCAGAAAACTGAGCCGACTGGGCTTAAGGGAAGCGCTTATAATAGGCTGCTTTCAGGCTGTTGCGCTGATCCCTGGGACTTCAAGAAGCGGCATAGTGATAATTGCGGCCCTTATACTCGGATTATCCCGTATCTGTGCCGTAGAGTATGCATTCTTTCTTGCCATTCCCGCCATGGTGGGAGGCTCCGTCTCTAAACTTATCAAATTCGGGGGAAGTTTTTCCGGACAGGAGTGCATTTATCTGGCGGTAGGATGCATAGTGGCGTTTATCGTATCCATGCTGGTTATAAGGGCTTTGCTCAATTTTATTTCCACGCATACTTTCAAATGCTTCGGATGGTACAGAATAGCCCTCGGCATAGTTGTTATCATCCTTTCCGTGGCAGGCATAATAGGCTTAAGTGAAACGGCGTCCGCCTCGGATGCAGTCACGCTCGCTGCCGCGAATTCCGCAGGCACGGCAGCTGCTTCGGGCTCTATGTTTAAGAGCGGCCTCGTAACATTTCTGGTTTCGATGGTTCCCATTGTAGAGCTCAGAGGCGCTATTCCGATCGGCGCAGGCATGGGACTTCCTGTTACACAGGCGCTTGTCATAGCGGTTATCGGCAACATGGTACCGGTTCCTTTTATATATTTCTTTGCCAGAAAGCTTCTGATCTGGGGAAGCGACAAACCGGTTATCGGCAAATTTTTCAGTTTTTGCCTTGAAAAAGGAGAAAAAGGCGGTAAAAAGCTAAAGGCCAAAGCAGGTCAGGGACTTTTCGTCGCGCTGCTTCTGTTTGTGGGCATTCCTATACCGGGAACCGGAGCATGGACGGGGACTCTTGCGGCCAGCCTTTTGGATATGGGCTTTAAGCAAAGCGTAATTGCCGTTGTGCTCGGTGTTCTGATGGCGGGGATTATTATGTCCGCAATATCGTTAGGTGTAATAAACGCAGTAGGTTGATGATAGGAGAGAATAGCAGATGAAATGTCCGTTTTGTGGAAAAGATGATACAAGAGTAGTGGATTCGAGACCCGTCGAAGAAAGCAATGCCATCAGACGGAGAAGACTTTGCGACAGCTGCGGCAAGCGTTTTACCACTTATGAAAAAGTTGAGACAATACCCCTTATAGTAATCAAAAAAGACATGAACAGGGAACAGTATGACCGCTCCAAAATCGAAGCCGGAGTTTTAAGAGCCTGTCATAAAAGACCTGTTTCCGCAAATGAAATATCTGAACTGGTAAATAAAGTCGAGACTGATCTGTTCAATTCAGAAGATAAAGAGATCAGAAGCACATATATCGGCGAGCTTGTTATGGACAAGCTGAAAGACCTGGATCCGGTCGCATACGTCAGATTTGCGTCTGTCTACAGAGAATTTAAAGATGTAAATACATTTATGGATGAATTAAAAAAGTTTTTAAATGATTAGGAAGTGATAACGTGAAATTATTTGAAAAATCTTCGAAGCTGAATAACGTATTATATGATGTCAGGGGGCCGGTTTTGGAAGAAGCTTCCAGATTGGAAGAAGAGGGAAAAAAAATCTTAAAACTGAACATAGGCAACCCTGCACCCTTTGGTTTTTCCGCTCCCGATGAAGTCATAGAAGATATGATCCTGAGTCTCGGGAACACACAGGGATATTCCGATTCAAAAGGACTGTTTTCGGCTCGTAAAGCCATTATGCAGTATTATCAGCTCAAAGGGTTCAGAGGCGTCAGCGTAAAGGATATTTTTACGGGCAACGGAGCCAGCGAATTGATTAACCTTTCGATGCAGGCACTGCTTGATACAGGAGACGAGGTGCTTGTACCTGCGCCGGATTATCCTCTTTGGACTGCCTGCGTTACTCTTTCCGGAGGCAAGGCGGTTCACTATCTCTGCGACGAACAGTCAGAATGGAATCCCGATATAGAGGACATTAAAGCCAAGATCACTCCAAAGACAAAAGCTATAGTAGTAATAAATCCGAACAACCCTACGGGGGCACTGTATTCCAGAGATATACTGGAGCAGATCGCAAAGATAGCATCCGAAAATGATCTTATCGTTTTTTCGGATGAGATTTATGACAGACTCGTAATGGACGGCCTTACACATGTCTCCATAGCCGCCATTGCGCCGGACGATGTTTTCTGCGTAACGTTTTCCGGACTTTCCAAATCACACATGGTCGCGGGATTTCGAATCGGCTGGATGGTGCTTTCCGGAGCAAAGCATAGGGCAAAAAGCTATATAGAGGGCATCAACATGCTTTCAAATATGCGGCTTTGCTCAAATGTACCGGCACAGTCCATAGTCCAGACGGCACTCGGAGGCTGGCAGAGCTGTCAGGAGCATTTAAAGCCGGGCGGACGCATCTACGAACAGAGGGAATATGTTTACAACAGGCTTAAAAACATGCCCGGGGTAAGTGTGGTAAAACCGAAAGCGGCATTTTACATTTTCCCGAAATTTGATGTCGAAAAGTTCAATATACATGATGACGAACAATTTGTACTTGACTTCCTGCATGCAAAACATGTACTCATGGTTCACGGAAGAGGCTTTAACTGGCCTGCGAGCGATCATGTCAGGATCGTATATCTGCCAAACCTCGCCGTGCTGGAAGAATGTATGGACAAGCTGGAGGCCTTTCTCGCGGGTTACAGGCAGAGATAAACAAACAATTAAATAAAAATAACGCAAAAAACGCTGTCTCATACGCATGAAAATCTTATAGAGACAGCTTTTTTTTGTGCAAACCTAACAAAATTATAATCAATATCATAAAAGCATGTAATTTTTCTGATGAAAAGTGTTACAATACAGATAATATATGTAAGTGAGGCGTTAGGTTTTAAGGTTGATCTCATTTTGAGGTTTACGGGTATAGGACGCCTTGAAAAAGATATGGGAGGGCATAATATGCAGGTAAAGAAAACAAAAACTAAGATTCTGAGCTTTCTTTTGGCGGCAGCACTGATAATCAGCTTGCTGCCTGTAGGTCTGTCTCAGACGACGGCGGTATATGCGGAAGAAATTTCGCAGACCGAACAGATGTCGGAAGAAGCCATTAATGAAGAAGAGAATGCGGATACCGATTTAGAATTAGTCATTGCGGAGGATGCTGAGCTCAAGGGGGAAAGTTTTACTGTTGACTGCCAGTCGGAGGAAAAAGGAACAACTGATTCCTATGTGACAGACACAGCAAATGAAGGTTTCTATGTAAGCGGTGTAAGCGTAAACGGTATGGAGCTGAACATGCCGACAGGCATCCAGGATGATGCCGATACTACTATCGGAGATGTAACGTATACTGTTGAGCTTTATTATGAAAATGGAAAATATAAGGCGAAAGTCAGCGGTGAGAATCTTGAAGAAAAAGACGTGAAATTTGCACATTCACCGATCCAGACGTATGCGTTAAGTTACTCTACAGATGACAACGGCAGTATCACAAGCTGGAGGCTTACGGGCGATTCCAACTATGACAAGACCGTAGATAACAGCGATATAATTCATATTTATGACGCGATCGGAGGCAATCCGGATATCACTCCGCCATATCTCGGGGGATTTGATAAAGGTATAAACGCTCCAAATACGGATGAGTATCAGTCTGAGCGCAATGCGGATGTCAATCAAAAAGGCAGCGTGGACAGCAACGATTATGTAGAATTGGTCGATGGTCTGGCACATAAAGCAAACTTCGGGATCTATGACTGGGAAGTTACGGATAAGCCGAATGACGGATACTATGTAAGCAGAATTACCGTAAACGGCAAAGATTTGCAGATACCTCAAGAAGGTGCAGAAGAATCTTATGCAGAAACAACTATTGATGGCATTACCTATATTGTAACTCTTGACACCAATGGTGAGGTTATGGCCAAAGGTCCTTCACTTGCGGAGAATACAGTAGTATTTGCGCACAGTATAAAAACTTCCGAACACAGCTACCGCTTTACGAAAGGCGACGGCAGCACATGGACAAAAGATTTGGCAGTTCCGCTTGATTTTACAGTGAAACGTTCTGTGGATGATGAAACTTCGTTCGATCGTTTCACGGGCATAAAGATCGACGGTGTGGAAGTTGAAAACACTAATTACACGGCAAAATCAGGAAGCGTGGAGCTTTCGCTTAATGCCGCATACCTGCAGAATCTTTCTGTCGGAGCGCATACCATTGAAGCAATCTTTAACGATGGTTCAGCAACTGCTGCATTCAATGTAAAAGAAGCTGCGAAGCCCGATACAAAAGGAGATGATAATAAAGCTTCAGGCGGCAGCTCAAACAAAACAACGGCCACGGGAAGCACAGTAACAAGTGGCGGCAAGGCTGCCACCGTGGCGGCTAAGACCGGCAACGGTTATGCCCTCGAAATCTGGACAATGCTTTTGGCCATGGCAGGCGCGGGACTTATCATTGTACTTTTGGCAAGAAAACGCAAACACAGATAATGTAATCTGCAATCACGGGTCTGTCGCATTATACAAAGAGCATGAATATTCTGAAAGGGACATCCGCAACGCCGGTACTTAGCGAACGCAAGCGGTCCCTGAAAGAATATTCATGATAATGTATAGTGCGACGACCCCTTTATTTATATTCGTCATGGAATTGCACGGTACCGCCGGTATGTATGAAAAGGATGTTCTTACCGGTGATATTGTGTTTTTTCAGATAATCTTTCATGCCGTAAAAAGCTTTGCATGTATATGTGGTATCGAGCGAAAGACCTTCGGTTTCATACATTTGTCTGCTGAGGGCTCTTATTTCATCATTTGCCGAGCCATACCCTCCGCAAAGGTATGAATCGTCGGTTTCGATGATATCGGCAAGAGGAATATCGCAGCTGATATTATATTTTTTAAGATAGTCTTCAAGATTGGCCGTAATTACCTGATCGGCTTTTTCTTTTTTTCTGTTTACGGATATGCCGGTTATATTTCTGTGCTCACCCGATGAGATCATGCCGGCCAGAAGACCCGAATGAGAAGTGTTTGTGCTTGACGCCAGAAAAATATAGTCATATTTTATATCGTTTTGTCTCTCGGCTTTCAATATTTCATAATAAACTTCTTCGTATGAGGACATGGGAATATGCGTATTGCCGCGTCCGAATTTATCGCCGTGGATATAATACGGCCTGAATCCCTCTTTGACAAAATCGTCCATTGCCTTTTCAACCGCTTCCGCTATACCGTTTTTTTCACATCTGTATTCCTTTACGCCGTTGGCTCTGATTATTTCCGCGTTTGTACTCTTTTTGTCAGGGTCGGAATCGTCGGTGTTGTAGATCATACTGCAGGGGATGCCTTTTTCTTTGCAGGACTGCGAAAGTATACGGCAGAGATTTGAGGTATATCCCCCGTAAATAATCATGGCGCTGCATTTTTTTGCCTGCATATCCGAAAGATAGGCGTCGGCAAACCTGACCTTGTTGCCCCCGTGGGAGTAAGGCAGCAGATCTTCGCGTTTGACAAAAATGTTATTGCCGTTAAATACGGCTTTAAGCTTTTGTATCGGCGTTTCGATAAGCGGAATATCTCCTTCTAATTCATAACGTATATGTCTTTGAGTTTCAAAGAGATACGAGCGGCATTTTTCGGGTGTTGATGCTCTTATTATGAGCTGTCCGATACGGTCGCGTCCGTTGGTAAAGGGACGCACATGATCTCCGGCAGAAACGTTAAAAGAAAGCTCTTTAATACATTCGTTTGGCGGATTATTGTCAGTTATGCTGCGCAGTATGCCATTCCGATTTGAAGCTATTGTATGAGTCAGCACGGCGTTTTCATTAATATTTGCGAAGTCGGAGGATACGTCTTCGCCCATAGCCAGCTTGGCTATTGTTTCATAATAATCGATATCGTATTTTAAACTTACGATTTCAGAGAGTCCCGTGGCTCCCGAACGCCCGGTCATTTCAACGATATAGACTTCATCTTTCTGAAGAATACAGTCACAGTTGACGGGACAGTTATCCAGTCCCAGAGCTTTAATGCCGGCTGTTACTTCTTTTGAAATGACGCTTTCGAGTTTGTTGATGTTATCGAGAGGAACGGAATGTCCCACGGGAATATTTGTAGCGCCTTTAAATATCTCCGTGTTGTTCGGCAGCATAAAAAGAAGCTTTCCGTTTTGAATCATGGCTTCGACTCCGAAAAGCGGGCCTTCGATGAATTTTTCCACAAGTATATAATCTTTTGCGGTGGCGGCCATGCTCAGATCGAAATATTCCAAGGCTTCTTTGCGTGTTTCGCATTTATATATGCCCCTGCTTCCCATCTGGTCGGTAGCTTTTAGAATAACGGGAAATGTGAGGTTATCAAGAGCATTATTAAGCTCGGCTTTGCCGTGTATGCAGAAAAACGGCGCGGTAGTAACGCCTTCTTTTATAAAGGCTTTTTTCATAAGGTATTTGTTTGAAGCACGCAGGGCCGCCTCTTTTGAGGGGCCGGAGAGCTTAAGGGCTTCACAGGTGTGTCCGATAGCGCGCATGGCGAGATCAAGACCGCAGGTTGCGATCCCGTCGGCCTTATGTTTTACGGCCGCTTCGAGCACGGCTTCAGGGTCGGAGATGTCCGTATACGCAATTTCGTCCGCTATTTTAAATGAATCATAATTCCCCGGAATACTTGCGGCTATTGTTTTATAGCCGAGTCTCTGAGCGGCTTTATGCAGAGGGATCTGTGTATACCCTGCGCCGAGTATCATAAGTTTTTTCATAAGAACACTACTTTCATCATAGGAGTTTAGAAGCCGGCTGTTTTTCTTATTATTATCACATTATATTTATTCTTGGCATTATATGCAAGCCAAAGAGAAATAATCAACCCCGATTCGTTGACAAGATATCGTGTTTACGTGTAAAATATCAACTTAAAGTGCAATATGTTTTCAGGAACGGAAATACTTCAGGAGATTTTGAAAAATGCAGAAAAGAATCATGCTCCTTGGCGGCAATCATACCCAGATGACATGTACTCTTGCCGCAAAGAACGAAGGCTATTACGTGATAAGCGTAGATTATCTTCCCGAAAATCCGGCGCATAAGTTTGCGGATGAATATCATAATGTAAGTACAATAGATAAAGAAGCCGTTCTGAAGCTTGCAAAAGAATTAAAAATAGACGGTATAGTTTCATACGCCTCGGATGTTTCGGCGCCGACGGCGGCATACGTGGCGGAAGCCATGGGGCTGCCGACCAATCCTTACAGCTCGGTGGATATTATGACTCATAAAGACAAATTCAGGGCTTTTCTTAAAGAAAACGGCTTTCCTATGCCTAAAGGTGAAGGTTTTTCTCAAAACGAATACGACCGGGCGTGCGATTTTTTCGAAAGCATTAAGAAGCCTGCCATGATAAAACCCGTCGATTCATCCGGAAGTAAGGGAGTAAATAAAGTATATACATTCGAAGACTTTGAAACCGCATGGAATGAAGCTCTCGGATATTCCATATCCAAAAACGTTATAGTGGAAGAATACATAGAACGTCAGGAATACCAGATAGACGGCGATATATTTGTCATAGACGGAAAGATCAGATTCTGGGGAATCTGCGACCAGCACCATGACAAAACGTGTTCGATGTATACGCCTTCGGGCCTGAGTTTTCCGCCGACTCAGGATACCAATATTCAGGAAAGGGCAAAAGAGCAGCTTCACAGGCTGTTTTCGCTTCTGGGTATGCATATGGGCGCATACAATGTCGAATACATAGTGGATAAAGAAGGAGAAGTATACCTGCTTGAGATAGGCCCCAGAAACGGAGGGAACCTTATCACCGATACCATCGACGCGGCAACCGGGATAAATCTTGCCAGATATACCGTAAGGCAGGCCGTGGGAGACGACGTCAGTGACCTGAAGCAGACGGAGGCGGCCCGATGCGCGTCATCTTATATCCTTCATTCATTAAATGACGGAATATTCAAAGAGATCATTATCGATCCTCTGGTAGAAAAGAGGATTGTAAAAAAACAGATATATGTTAATCCCGGAGATGAGATTAAACGTTTTAAAAACGCGGGACAGGGCATAGGCGCCATGGTAATCGTCTTTGAAGATACAAAGCAGATGTGTGAAATGATAGACAATATGAATGATTACATAAAAGTGATTGTTGATTGACGGGAGAGAAAAATGCTGGTTTCTATAGTCATTCCTTGTTATAATTCAGAACAAACGATAGAAAAAGTGGTTGATCTTTGCATGGAGCAGTTTGAGCAAATGCCCGGTTATGAGTGTGAAATGATCCTTGTAAATGATTTTTCAAAGGACGGAACATTTGACGCTATATGCAGAGCGGCCGAAAAATATAATAATGTCACAGGCATAAATCTGGCAAAAAACTTCGGACAGCATGCCGCAATAATGGCGGGTCTGCACTATGTAAGAGGTGAACTTGTGATGGCCATGGACGATGATCTGCAGAATCATCCTTCGCAGATACCTTTATTCTTAAACAAAGAAAAAGAAGGTTATGACGTGGTTTTCGGAGTTTTTAAAGAGAGGCATTTTACCAGAAGCAAAAACATTACCGGAGCCATAAGCCGCTTTCTGCTTTTTAAAATGATAGATCGTCCGAAAGAACTCCAAATGGGCAGTTTCTGGCTGGCGAGACGTTATGTGATAGACAAGTGCCTGGAATACGAAGGAAACGGCGCCTTTGTACAGCTTTTGTTTTTCAGGACGACACATCATATTGCCAATATCGAAATAGACCATTTTGACCGTGCTGTCGGAACATCCAACTATACGTTTAAAAAAGGTCTGAAGCATTTTATGTCGATGCTGAACTATTCGGACCTGCCGCTTAAGCTGGCAACATTTTTAGGCGCGGTTTTTGCTATAGTCGGTTTCGCGGCGGCCATAGTGGTTTTGATAGCCAAGATCATCAATCCGTCCATGCAGGCCGGCTGGCCATCTATCATGTGTACGCTGCTCATTCTGTTCGGCATCACATTCATCATCTTAGGTATTTTGGGCGAATATATCGGCAGGACGCTTTTTGCCGTAAACAAGGCTCCGCAATATGTGATAAGAGACGTGGTCGGAAGAAGGGCGCCCAAGGTAAACGATCGGGGGAAATATACCTCTCTTTCGAGGCCTATAGACAAGATCCTTGATCCCGCCAATCTGAATTTCAATAAAAAACAAACCCAGGAGGGCTCAAACGATGGCAAATGAAGTCGTTTCGCGCAATTTTATAGAAATGATAATTGACAAAGATCTTGAGGAAGGCGTATATGACGAAGTATGTACCCGTTTTCCTCCGGAGCCGAACGGATATCTGCATATCGGTCACGCCAAGTCCGTTCTTCTGAATTACGGACTTGCGCAGCAGTACGGCGGAACATTTCATATGAGGTTTGACGATACCAATCCCACTACGGAAAAAGTTGAGTTCGTGGAATCTATTTTAGAAGACATAAAATGGCTCGGCGCCGACTGGGGAAAACATCTTTATTATGCTTCTGATTATTTCGATCAGATGTATGAGGCGGCGGTACTCCTGATCAAAAAGGGAAAAGCCTATGTCTGTGATTTAAGTCCCGAAGAAATGAGACAGTACAGAGGGACGCTTAAAGAGCCGGGCATGGAAAGCCCTTACAGAAACCGCTCCGCAGAAGAAAACCTGGATCTTTTCGAGAGGATGAAAAACGGAGAGTTTGAAGACGGAAGCAGAGTGCTTCGCGCAAAGATCGATATGGCGTCGCCCAACATGAATATGCGTGATCCGATCATATACCGTATCGCGCATCTGAACCATCACAACACCGGCGACAAATGGTGCATCTATCCCATGTATGATTTTGCTCATCCTATCGAAGACGCGATCGAGGGCATCACACATTCTATATGCACTCTTGAGTTTGAAGATCACAGACCTTTGTATGACTGGGTAGTTCGTGAGGTGGGCTTTGAGCGTCCTCCGAAACAGATTGAGTTTGCAAAGCTTTATCTTACAAATGTAGTAACAGGTAAAAGATTTATCAAAAGATTAGTCGAGGAGGGAATCGTGGACGGATGGGATGATCCGAGGCTCGTTTCGATAGCGGCCTTAAGAAGACGTGGCTACACACCGGAGTCAATCAAGCTGTTTGTGGAATTATGCGGAGTTTCCAAAGCCAACAGCTCCGTAGATTTCGCCATGCTTGAGTACGCAATACGTGAAGATCTTAAAATGAAAAGACCCAGGATAATGGCTGTGCTGGATCCCATAAAGCTCATTATAGAAAATTATCCTGAAGGACAAACAGAAGAACTGGACGCGCAGAACAACCCTGAAAACGAGGCGCTTGGAAGCAGAAAGGTGCCGTTTTCAAGAGAACTCTACATAGAAAGAGAAGATTTTATGCCGGAGCCTCCGAAAAAATATTTCAGGATGTTTCCGGGAAATGAAGTTCGTCTCATGAATGCGTATTTTGTAAAATGTACGGGTTATGAAACGGACGAAGACGGAAAAGTCACGGTGGTATACGGAACTTATGATCCCGAAAGCCGCGGAGGAAACAGCCCGGACGGCAGAAAGGTAAAAGGAACCATACACTGGGTATCCGTGCAGCATGCCGTTCAGGTCGAGTGCCGGCTGTATGAAAACCTTGTATTAGAGGATAAAGAGGTATTTAATAAAGACGGAAGCATAAATATCAATCCGGATTCGCTTAAGATCATGAAAAACTGTTATATAGAGCCTTCTGTTATCGGGGCGGAGCCTTATGACAGCTTTCAGTTTGTCAGGAACGGATATTTCAGTGTGGATCCGAAAGAATCCGAGGAGAACAGGCTTGTCTTTAACAGGGTTGTATCTCTTAAAAGCTCATTTAAACTGCCTTAATAGTATGAATCTAATGAGGCTGTAGCATTATGCGAACTGAATGAATATTCTGTAGGGAACATCCGCAGCGTCAGTTCTTAGCGAACGCAAGCGTAAGCGACGCGTGAGGTTAGAACTGTTACGCGAGGACTAAGCGCGAGCGGTTCCCGGAAGAATATTCATGAAAATGCATAGTGCTACAGCCTCAGGTTTTACACAAAGCTTTTCAGTCGGCAAAAACAACGGCTGTATCAAGAGAGAGTTCCATCATTTCGTTGAAAGACTGTTCGCGCTCAAGCGCCGAAAGACTTTCCGGAAGGAACATATGATCCGAAATAGAAAGGATACTCAAAGCCTTTTTATGCTGTGCCGCAGCCTCAAGATACAGGCCGGCGGTTTCCATTTCCACGCTCAGCATACCTAAATCCCTTGCTTTTTTGGGCGTTTCGGGATTTGCGTTATAAAAAACGTCGGTTGTAAAGACAGGGCCTACTTTTATATCCGAACCTTTTTGTTTTCCGATCTGAACGGCGGTATAGAGCAGGTCAAAGTCTGCAGTCGGCGCAAGAGTGCCGGTGAAGCCGTATTGTGAAGCAAAGGACGAATTTGTCGAAGCGCTCATGGCTATAACTATATCATGAGTATGTATATTGTCCTGCAAAGCTCCTGAGGAGCCTACTCTTATGATGGATTCGACTCCGAAGAAAGTGTAAAGCTCATGAGCGTAAAGGGTGGCAGAGGGTATACCCATTCCGCTTCCCATGACCGAGATCTTTTTGCCTTTGTACGTGCCGGTGTAACCGTACATGTTTCTGACCGTATTGAAAAGCACCGGGTCTTTAAGATAGGTTTCCGCTATATATTTTGCTCTTAAAGGGTCTCCGGGCATAAGTACGACTTTTGCAATGCTGTTTTCTTCCGCTACGATACATGCTGAGGGTGTTGTAAACATTTTTTTCCTCCCTGATATTTTTATCTTACTGTTGCCGGCCAAGCCGTTTTTTTATCTCATAAATCATACAAAAATAGTATATAAAAGTCAAATGCATATAAAAGACATGGGAAATATATGAAATGATTATTAGCACTCGATTAAATTGAGTGCTAATTTTTCTTGACTTTTTAAAATTTTGGTATTAAACTTAAATACATCTATAAAGAACGGAGATTGATATAATGAAAACAAAAAAAGGAACTTTGTCCATTCACAGTGAAAACATTTTTCCCATTATAAAGAAATGGATGTATTCGGATCAGGATATTTTCATCAGAGAGATGGTCTCAAATGCGTCCGATGCGCTTACAAAACTGAAAAAACTCGGCATGGCGGGCGAATATGTATTTCCTGAAGACTATAAACCGTCGATTCGGGTTATGGTTGACGATAAGGCAAAGACGCTGAAATTCATTGATAACGGTCTGGGAATGACGGCGGATGAAGTCGAAGAGTATATAACACAGATCGCGTTTTCGGGGGCGACCGACTTTCTTGAAAAATACAAAGACAAAGCAGACGCGGATCAGATAATCGGACACTTCGGTCTCGGATTTTATTCGGCATTTATGGTGGCTGACGAAGTTCAGATAGATACACTTTCATATAAGGAAGGCGCGGAAGCAGTCCACTGGGCCTGCGACGGCAGCACGGACTATATAATGGAGGCGGGTAAAAGAACCGAAGCCGGAACAACGATAACCCTGTTTTTAAATGATAATTGTTATGAGTTTTCAAACGAATACAGGGTGCGAGAAGTGCTTGAAAAATACTGTTCGTTTATCCCTTACGAAATCTATCTTTCAAAAGAAAACGCAGAGCCGCAGTATCAGACCATAGACGAAGAAGAACTTCTGGATACGGACACCGTTGTGGAACGTATTCACGAGGATGCCGTAACCGAAGAAAAAACTTCTGAAACCGGTGAAAAATATCTTTCGGAGATTACGCCGGCAAAGGATCTTGTTAAGATTATCAAAAGAAACCCGCCTGTAAACGATACAAATCCGCTCTGGTTAAAGCATCCGAACGAGTGCAGTGAAGAGGAGTACAAAGCCTTTTATTTTAAGGTATTCAGGGATTATAAAGAACCTTTGTTCTGGATACATCTGAACATGGATTATCCGTTTAACCTCAAAGGAATCCTTTATTTCCCCAGGCTTGTAAATGAGTTTGAAAGCGCGGAAGGCGTTATCAAACTGTATAACAATCAGGTCTTTATAGCCGACAACATAAAAGAAGTGATACCGGAATATCTGTTGCTTCTCAAAGGCGTGATCGACTGCCCGGATCTTCCGCTGAACGTATCCAGAAGCGCACTTCAAAACGACGGATTTGTAAACAAGATTTCCGATTATATTTCTAAAAAAGTTGCCGATAAACTTACGGGAATGTTTAAGACCGACAGGGAGAGCTTTGAAAAATACTGGGATGATATTCAGCCTTTCGTAAAATACGGATGTCTTAAAGACAAAAAATTCTCCGACAAAATGATGGACTGTGTGCTTTATAAGGACATAGACGGCAAATATCATACATTAAAAGAGCTTGTGCCCGAGCTGGAAAACGAAAAAGATGACGAAAACGCTCAGGAAGAGATCGGCGGAATGTATGATAAAAAAGGCAAACATGTCATAAGCTACGTAACCGATCCGATTCGTCAGGGACAGTATATAAACCTTTTCCGTAAGATGGGCAAAAACGCGGTTATCCTTGAGTTCGGAATTGACGCTCCGTTTATTACTCATATTGAGCAGCGCAACAGCAAAGTCTTTTTCCAGAGAGTCGATTCGGATATAAATGATGAGATAAGAGAAGGAGGGGACGATCTCGCGGAAGCTTCCGAAAAGCTGCAGTCTCTTTTCAGAAAGCATATGAAAAATGAAAAAATGGAGGTTGTGGCTGAAAATATCAACAATGATAAGCTTGCGGCGGTAATAACGGTTTCCGAAGCGGAACGCAGAATGCAGGACATGATGGAAATGTATGCCACGGGAGATATGGACAAGAGTATGTTCATGCCGGACCCTAAGCTGATCCTGAATCACAATCATCCGCTTATAAAATATCTCGAAGAACATGAAGAAGACGACAGGACAGAACTTGTATGCCGCCAGATATATGATCTCGCCTTTATTCAAAATCAGCCGCTTTCGGTTGAAGCCATGAGCGAGTTTATAGATCGCAGCAACAGGATTCTTCTGGAAAGTCTCAAATAGACCTGTTTTGGCCTGTTCTGCACCGAAGCATCGGGCAATAATAAGGCTGTCGCAAAAAAATGCGGCAGCCTGTTGTAATTTATATGAAATTTAAGATAATAAATATATCAGATTTTAATTACGTTGGAAGCCTGGAGTCCTTTGGGTCCTTCAATCAGGTCGAAAGTTACTTCCGCCCCTTCTTCAAGTGTTTTAAATCCTTCACCCTGGATAGCGGAAAAGTGAACGAAAATATCGCTGTCGTTTTCGCCTGTGATAAAACCATAGCCTTTTTCCGCGCTAAACCATTTAACCGTGCCTTTACTCATGTTCCTACCTCCGAAATATCCACATAAAAAGTATTAGTTATATGTTATTAACACATTTTTATATTTTATTATTAAAAATTCGTAAAGTCAATATTAAACTTGTGCTTTTTTGTGTTATTATTGCGCCAGCCGGGATGGAATTATCAACAATTACAAGCGGGCCGTAGAAAAATACAGCCCGCTTGCGAATGGAATTAAACTTCCTGATAATATGTTGTGGTATTCAGTATGTTTTAACTTTATAAAAATCAATTTTTCTTATATTGCCGTAATCATCGAGAATATAATCACGCATATATGAACAATTGTGTTTCGGAAACAGACATTTGCCGGCTATCTGATGAGGTGAACTGGGATAACCGTGCAAAAACAGTCCGATTCCGCGTTTTTGGAGACAGATCAGTTCGTTTTCAAGCGCTCTTTTTAATTTTTGGGTTTTAGCTATATTTGCACAGTATGCTGTGTCGGCTGCGATATACATATTTAAATCCTTTCTTAAGCTTAGTCATTCCGTCGGTGATTTAACAGGCGCTGAAAACATTTTTTTGCGCAACACCTCCTTTATGTTTTTTCTGACGGAATGTTTGTATGATTGTATTATATTTTTGAGATTTATATGATTCAACGCTTAAATAGGCTTATTTAGGTCAGAATAGGTCAGGACGCAGCGGGCAATAAAACGATTGTATTTCATATCATAATGTTATAAAATGTCAAAAAAATCAGCATTGCAAAGACCGGTTTGCAGCCGGTGTTAAGGTATATTTATAATGGCAAAGAAGAGAAAATATTCAGGAATAAAAAAACCCGAAGCAAGCGAAGCAAAGTTTGCCCTGATCCTCGGAGCTGTCTCGGCGGCCGCTTTTTTGGCTGGAATAATAATTTCATATGTTTTTGCGGGTAATGCCGGTCTTT
This sequence comes from uncultured Lachnospiraceae bacterium, assembly GCA_964389285.1. Taxonomy (GTDB): domain Bacteria; phylum Bacillota; class Clostridia; order Lachnospirales; family Lachnospiraceae; genus Alectryocaccobium. The sequence goes on from CAYMCZ010000005.1 coordinate 21,111, forward strand.
TTACGGGAGCGATAGGACTGGGCGGTTTTCTGGTTGCGGTTTACGGATGTATTTACGCTCTTAAAGGGCTTGCGGCAAAAGAAAAAAGTCATAAGCTCTCTTATTATGCCGTAATATTAAGCGGCATTATGATAATCATTTGGATCGCGACATGCTTTGCGGGAGTATAGCAATATGAATAATATGGAATTAACGCAGAGATATAATCTTTGTCTCGAAAGAATCGCACTTATCCCTGATGAAACGCTCGTAAAAGCGCCTTTTGATGATTTTTTCAGGCATCAGGCGAACTTTTTGATATATTTGCTTGAGCTTTATCCAAAGCTTATTACGCAGGATATCAAAAGTGTTTCTTTAGACGAATTAAAAGAACGCAATCAAAAGCTTTACTGTGAGCTCATGCCCGAAAATTATAACAGATGTTATGGAAATCCGGATTATATTTCGGCCGTGACGGGAAAAGATTACGGGCCTTTATTTTCTGCCCTGTATGCCGAATTAAGAGGAGTGATAACATATATATATGAAGACCGTCTTTGGGACATAGTCGTAACTTTGGAATTATTTCTGGAATGTTATTGCGCGTTTGCGGACGGGACTCCAAAACCTGAGGTTCTCAAAGAAATCCTTTATATGTACAACTATGACTACTGCAGTGATTTCACCGACAGACGAATCGCCGAACTCATAGATCCGTCGTATGATTTTGCCGTGAAAATCATTGAAAGCGCAGCTCTTGACGATATTAAGTATCTCTATCTTTACGGAGAATTTATTTCCGAAAATGAGATCGGCACAGCGGAATTTTTAAATACTCTTTCCGAAGACGAGATCGACATGCTGGGTTCGGTGATCGTGGAAGGTTATATTAAAGGGTTTGAGGCCACAAATAAAGATATTACAAAAAAACGCACAGTAAATCTGAGATATTTTATAGGATTTGAAAAAATAGTTCGAAGCGCGGCAAAAAAATTCAGGGCGGCTAATCTTGAGCCTGTAATATACAGGGCGGCCTCCCGCGGCATCGACAGAAGGGCTTATCGGATCGGATATACGGGAACTTCAGTAAATCCTCAATATGAGTATGATCACAGAAACGATTCGGGGATCTGGCTGGATGAAAAATTCATCACAAGGCGGCTTGCGTGCATGCGTGAAGCTTTTGAAAAAAGAAAGACGCTTGCAAATACTCACGGCGGGCCGGCCTGCATTGATACATTCGGCAAAGAGCCTTTTGCACCGGCAGTATGCGAGGCGGCAGTAAAGCTCACGGATGAGCAGCAGCTGCTCAAAAGAAAATATGACAGCGAGGCCATGCAGATTACAAACAGATATATAATCGGCGAGGAGAGAAGCTATACGATTATCGCCTTTCCGATTCCGGCGATCGGCGGCGCTTACCGTGATATTTTCAGGGAAACGGTAAAGATAAATACTCTGGACAATGATCTTTATCAGACGGTTCAGCAAAGAATTATAGATGTGCTGGATGAAGGCAGAAAGGTTATAATAAAAGGAGCGATTCCCAACAGGACGGATCTGACCGTAATGCTTCATGAATTGGAGGATCCTTCTTCACAGACTAATTTTGAAAACTGCACCGCGGATGCCAATATTCCGGTCGGAGAGGTTTTTACGTCACCGCGATTAAAGGGAACTAATGGGGTTTTGCATGTTTCTTCGGTTTATCTGAACTCGCTGAATTATAAAGATTTGGAGATAGAGATCAAAGACGGCATGGCGGCCGGATATACCTGTAAAAACTTTGAAAACGAAGAGGAAAACAGGCGATATATAAAAGAGAATATCATGTTCAGATATGAGTCGCTTCCCATGGGGGAATTTGCGATAGGCACAAATACGGCGGCGTACGCAATGGCTGAGAAATTCGATATTTTTCAGAAACTGCCGATACTTATCGCCGAGAAAACAGGGCCTCATTTTGCTTTCGGAGACACCTGTTACAGCTTTGAGGAGGAGCTTGTAAGCTTCAATCCCGACGGAAAGGCGATAGTCGCGAGGGAAAACGAGATTTCGGCTCTTCGTAAAAAAGATCCGTCCAAAGCATATTTCGGATGTCATACAGACATTACCATTCCCTATGATGAACTTGAAAGCATCTGCGTCATTGACGAAAAAGGAAATGAAAAATACATCATAAAAAACGGAAGATTTGTGCTTGACGGCACCGAAATTTTAAATACGGCGCTTGATTAAACGTTCTGGAGTTAAAAATGTACAACGATTTATTTACAATAGGCCCGGTTACGATTCATACTTACGGAGTCATGACCGCAATAGGCATAATAGCGGCATATTTCACGGCCGAGTACAGGGCCAGAAAACACGGCCTTGACAGCAGCAGGATTTTTGGACTTGTGATTTATTGTCTTATTTTCGGCTATCTGGGGTCGAAGATATTATATTATATTACTGTTTTTCCGGAAATCATCAACGATCCGTCGCTGATACTGCGCTCGCTGACGGACGGGTGGGTGGTTTACGGCGGTATCATTGGCGGTCTTTTCGGGGCTGCGCTTTATTGCAAAAAAAGAAAACTGCCGCTTTGGAGTTATTTCGATATAGGTCTCACAAGCGTCGCGCTCGCGCAGGGATTCGGAAGGATAGGCTGTTTCATGGCGGGCTGCTGTTACGGCATGGAAATGAATTGTCCGATTTCAGTAACATTTACACACTCGCATTTTGCTCCGAACAATGTTCCTCTGTTTCCGACACAGCTTCTTTCCTCCGGACTTGATTTTCTGCTCTTTGCCTTTCTGGTTTTGTTTATGCGCGGAAAAAACAAAAAATCCGGCCAGGCGACGGGATTGTATCTGATTTGTTACGGCGTCGGACGCTTTATCCTGGAATTTTTCAGGGGTGATATTGCGAGAGGCTCTGTCGGAATACTTTCCACATCCCAGTTTATTTCGATCTTTATTTCAATAGCGGGCATAATTATTTTAGCCCTCAGAACCAGAAACGCGTCAGGTTGGGATAAAGTTCCTTACAGGGCAGCGATCTTCGATCTGGACGGAACCATCCTTTATACTTTTGATTCAATCGCAAACGCGGTAAATCTGGCGCTTGTCAAACACGGATATAAAGAGATAGATGTTGAAAAATATAAAACTTTTATCGGAGACGGGCTTAAAAATACCGTGGCAAGGGCGCTTAAATACAGCGGTACGGAAGACGAGAGCGTAACGGACGCTGTATTTGCCGACGCGGCTGTTTTTTTCGCCAAAGATCCGTATTATAAAGTGGAGCCTTATGACGGGATAATAGAAGCGGTCGAAGCCATAAAAAAAGAAGGATGCCTGACCGCGGTGCTCACAAACAAGGCGCATGACAGCGCTGTTAAGGTTGTGGAACGTTTTTTCGGGAAAGATGCGTTTGACGTCATTTCAGGCGAGGGAAACGGGCGGCCGCTCAAACCTGATCCCGAATGTGCCAAACGGATTTTAAAAGAGCTTAAGGTAAATCCTGCCGAGAGCGTATATTTCGGCGACAGCTCCACTGATATGAAGACGGGAAAATCGGCTCGTTTTTATACGGTGGGAGTGACCTGGGGCAGCAGGCCCGGAAAAGAACTGACAGATAATAAGGCAGATTATATTATCGATTCCGCGGATATGATTCCTGATATCGTAAATAAAAACCTGCCTTAAAGATGAATTTTGGAGATGTTGATATGAGCATGTATTCTAAAGAGATATTGGAGCTTTTTCTTGAAAAACAGGGACAGCTTTTCGATGAGCCCGTAGCTGAAACAATCGAAGAAGCAGAAGAGTTTTTGGAGGATTGTATGGCGCAGGTAGCGGACAGCATCAGAGAAGTTCGCCGCTATCTGGACGAGATGGGGATGGATGTGGAAGGTATGTCCGATGCCGAGCTTAAAGAAGCGGCGGAAATATTTGCGCTTCCCGGCGGGAAGTATCTCATTGTTGAGGGGTGAGATATTCAATTCTCTATATCCGGGGCTGTCGCGTAATGCATTTTCATGAATATTCTTCCGGGAACCGCTTGCGCTTAGTCCTCACGCAGCGGTACTAAACTCACGCTGCGCTTATGCTTGCGTTCATTAAGTACCGGCGTTGCGGATGTTCCCTCCAGAATATTCATTCAGTTTGCATACTGCGACAGCCCCGGAAAAGTTTTAGATTTTTTCGGGTTCGGGATATTCAACACCGAAAGTTTCCACTGTCATGGATTCGATAATCTGCGGAACCACGGGTTTGTCATTCGGGCCTGTCATTACCGAGGCGATCTTATCAACGACGTCGAGTCCCTCAGTCACTTTTCCGAAAGCGGCATATTCGCCGTCCAGATGAGGCGCGGCCCTGTGCATTATAAAGAACTGGCTTCCGGCAGAGTCGGGTATCATTGTCCTTGCCATAGACAGAACTCCGGGCGTGTGGGCGAGATCGTTTTTAAAACCGTTATGAGTAAACTCGCCTTTGATCGAGTATCCGGGACCGCCCATGCCTGTGCCGTCCGGACATCCGCCCTGAATCATAAAGCCTCTGATAACACGGTGAAAAATGATGCCGTTATAAAAGCCGCTGTTTGCCAGAGAGATGAAATTGTTTACGGTATTGGGGGCGATCTCGGGATAAAGTTCCGCTTTTATGATATCGCCGTCATCCATTTTGATAGTTAATACAGGATTTGCCATTTTCAGGTACCGTTTCCTTTCTGAATTTGATTTTGATTTGATTGACAGCGTCGCTGTCCATGGATATTTTAAACAGTATAAACCGTAATCATTATGTTTGCAAGTTCCGGGGATTTCGTTTTGACGTATGGGTCAAAACATGTTACTATAAACCAATATTTTGTAAGCAAAGATGAGACGAGATGATATTTGAATCGCACAGCGAAAAAGAGACATTTGATTTTGCCGAAAAGCTGGGACTAAAGGCCGAAGCGGGCGAAATATATACCCTTGAGGGAGAGCTTGGAGCAGGCAAGACTGTATTTGCAAAGGGATTTGCGGCAGGGCTCGGCATCGATGAGAGTGTGGTAAGTCCGACATTTACAATATTATGCGAATACACGGGAGGAAGACTGCCGTTATATCATTTTGACGTATACAGGATAACCGATCCCGATGAAATGTATGAAACCGGATTTGAGGAATACCTGTCAAATGGAGGGGTTTGCCTCATAGAATGGGCTTCTCTCATAAAAGATATTCTTCCGGAGGGATGCAAAAAGATAATTATTTCCAAAGACGACAAAAAAGGTTTTGATTACCGTCGTATAGAGCTGCTTTGAAAAATCTTAAAGCATGCGGTTTTAATATACAGGAGTATTTGAATTTATGAAGGTTCTGGGGATAGACACATCATCCAATCCGGCCTCATGCGCCGTATCGGACAATGAAACCGTTCTGGCGGAATTTTATATCAACAATAAAAAAACACATTCCCAGACGCTTCTCGGCATGATCGATTCCGTGAAAAGCATTTTGGAACTTGATCTTTCGGAAATAGATGTTCTGGCAGTTTCAAAGGGCCCCGGTTCGTTTACGGGTCTCAGGATAGGCTCGGCCACCGTAAAAGGACTGGCGCTTGCGCTTGAAATACCCGTGGCTGAGATTTCGACCCTCGAGATGATGGCTTATCAGATGTATGCCTTCGAAGGACTCATTTGCCCCGTAATGGATGCAAGAAGATCAGAGGTATATACCGGTATTTACAGATTTGAAAAAGAAGAACTGGTGACGGTAAAGCCGGATACGGCGATTCCCGTCTCAGAGCTTATTAATATTTTAAACGATCTCGGACAGCCTGTAATAATGCTGGGGGATGGTGTTTGCGTCAACGAAGACCGGATAAAAAAAGATATAAAAGTCGAAATCAAATTCGCGCCCGGTTTTATAAACCGTCAAAGGGCTTCTGCCCTGTGTCTGCTGGCACGAAAATATGCCTTAAAAGGCGAACTGACGGACGGCGATATGCACAGGCCGGTATATCTGAGGGTTTCACAGGCGGAAAGAGAAAGAGCCGAAAGGATTCAAAACGGTGGTTTAAAATGACCGTAAGGGAAATGGAGATAGACGATCTCGAAGCCGTGTACCGGATAGAAAGACAGAATTCATCTATGCCATGGGATAAAAACGGTTTATTATCTTTTTTGATACGGGACGGATCGGTATTTCTGGTTGCCGAGGATAACGGCAGGATTATCGGATTTGCGGGACTCGTCAGCGTTGCTGACGAATCGGATCTTATAAACATTTCGGTCGCTCCCGACAGACGCAGGGAAGGCGCGGCTGAAATGCTGCTTAACGGTATCATATCGGGGGCGCAAAAGCTGGATGTAAAAAAGATATATTTGGAAGTGCGCATCTCAAATGAGCCGGCTATAATGCTCTACAGAAAATTCGGATTTACCGATATTGGAATCAGAAAAAACTATTACGAAAAGCCCGTGGAGGACGCCATCGTAATGGAAAAAGACATTTAGCAGGCATGATGGACAAATAAATGGTTACCGTACACAATAAAAACTTTAATCTGAAACAAATCGCGCTTTCCGGCCAGTGTTTCAGGATGAATATAAAAGACGATAACAACTGCGTTTTGATTTCGGGAGACAGATATTTAAAGGCCGAACAGTACGGGGATGAGATTCTATTGCATTGTTCAAAAGCCGAATACAAAGATTATTGGGAAGATTATTTTGATCTTAAAACAGATTACGGTAAAATAATAAACGCGATCGACCCGAAAGACGGATATCTGACCGAAGCTGCCCGATTCGGCAGGGGAATCAGGATCCTCAGGCAGGATCTTTGGGAAACGATAATATCTTTTCTGATATCGCAGCAGAACAATATTACACGTATCAGAAGATGCGTTTCATATATTTCCGAAAAATACGGCAGGAAACTTTATGCCCCCGACCGGACGGAATATTTTTCTTTTCCCGCTCCCGAGCCGCTGGCGGCCCTTGAGCCGGATGCGCTTATGGACTGCAACCTCGGATACAGGAGCAAGTATGTCGTAAGATGTGCGAGGGACGTCTGTGAAGGCAGGTTTGAACTTGATGCCTTGAGGAGAATGGATTATGACGCAGCGTTTGAATATTTAAAAAGCCTTTACGGAGTAGGCGGAAAGGTTGCCGACTGTATATGTCTGTTCGGACTTCATTTGACGCAGGCTTTTCCAGTCGATACGCATATAAAACAGGTTTTCGAAGCCAACTATAAAGACAGCACGTTTCCTTTTGAAAGATACGAAGGATTCGCGGGTATACTCCAGCAATATATGTTTTTTTATGACCTTAACAAACGGGAGGTTTAACTTTGAACAAAACAGGAAGACCGAGAGTTCCGATATTTACATATTATCTGATCGCTCTTGCGGCAATAATGCTTATTAACTTTTTCCTGATTCCGAATCTTAACAGACCTAAGGTGGAGCATGTCGGATACGGAAAATTCATAGACATGCTGGATTCCGGAAACGTGAGCGAAGTTCAGATAAACCGGAGCACCGGAATCATTACGTTTTCCGATACTTCAAGCGATGACAAATACTATGAAACAGGTCTGATGGACGACTATAAACTGACGGACAGGCTTTTGGATGCGGGAATAGAGAACTTTGAAAGCGAGATAATACAGCAGACTTCGCCTGTTCTCAGCATAATTCTCGGCTGGGTGCTTCCGTTTGCCATTATATTTTTTTTGGGCAGGCTTCTTATGCGGAGCATGTCCAAAAGGATGGGCGGCGGAGGCTTTGGCGGCGCTATGAATTTCGGAAAAAGCAACGCAAAGATACACGCGCAGTCCGATATAGATATTAAATTCAAAGATGTTGCCGGTGAAGACGAGGCAAAGGAGATTCTTCAGGAAATAGTGGACTTTCTTCATAATCCGGGCAAATATAAAGAGATAGGCGCAAGGATGCCGAAAGGCGCTCTTTTGGTGGGGCCTCCGGGTACAGGCAAGACGCTTTTGGCAAAAGCGGTTGCGGGAGAGGCGAACGTGCCGTTTTTCTCTATTTCCGGTTCGGAATTTGTAGAAATGTTCGTGGGTATGGGTGCGGCCAAGGTTCGTGATCTTTTCAAACAGGCCGACGATAAGGCGCCCTGTATCGTATTTATAGATGAGATAGATACCGTAGGAAAAAAAAGAGACGGTTCCGGGTTTTCCGGAAATGATGAACGCGAGCAGACGCTGAATCAGCTGCTTGCCGAGATGGACGGCTTTGATGCGAGAAAGGGAGTCGTGATTTTGGCAGCCACAAACAGACCGGACTCGCTTGATCCGGCGCTTTTGCGTCCCGGTCGTTTTGACAGAAGGGTTCCGGTGGAACTTCCCGACTTGAAAGGGCGTGAGGAAATTTTAAGGCTGCATGCCAAAAATATCAAAATCAGCGACAATGTGGATTTTAACGCCATTGCCAGATCCGCCTCCGGAGCGAGCGGAGCCGAGCTTGCAAACATGATAAACGAAGCCGCGCTTCGTGCCGTAAGGGACAACCGCAAATTTGTCGTACAGCAGGATTTGGAAGAAAGCGTGGAAGTCGTAATAGCCGGATATCAGAAAAAGAACAAGATTCTTACTTCAAAAGAAAAACTTATCGTCGCCTATCACGAGGTCGGACACGCTCTTGTGGCGGCGCTGCAGAAAAATACCGCGCCAGTCACCAAAATTACGATAATACCGAGAACGTCGGGGGCGCTGGGTTTTACGCTTCAGGTGGATGAAGACGAGAGAAACCTTTTAAGCAAAGAAGAACTCGAAAACAGGATCGCCACATTTACCGGCGGAAGGGCTGCCGAGGAAATTGTATTTAAGTCCATAACGACGGGAGCCGCAAACGATATCGAACAGGCTACAAAACTGGCAAGAGCCATGATCACGAGATTCGGAATGAGCGAATTCGGTATGGTTGCCATGGAGACCGTAACCAACAAATACCTGGGAGGCGATACCGCGCTTGCCTGTTCCGAGATGACGGCAGGCAAGATCGATGAACTTGTGGTACAGCTTGTAAGCCGTCAGTATGAAAAGGCTGAAAGCCTTATTAAAAACAATATGGACAAGCTTCATGAACTTGCCAAATATCTTTATGAAAAAGAGACTATAACCGGTGAGGAGTTCATGGAGATATTCAGCCGTACGCCGGATCAGCTCACCGCCACGAAACATGAGCCGGCCGGGCAAATACCGGAAAATAATTCTTGACATTTTCACGGGGCAATGTTATAAATACATTTGTGTCACGCCGAAGACAGCAGGTATCCGAAAGGGTGTAAGCAAAGCGCCTGCCGAGGATGATGATTCTTTTAAGGATTTTCTGACTCTGTCTTTTTTCGGACAGAGTCTTATTTTTATCAGATATCCTAATGAAGCGTGCCGCAAAATGTGCGATGCAGCACGAAAATATGATAGGAGGAGCACAGTTTCATGGCAAAAGTTGAATTAAAGAGACCTGTTATCGAAGAAATCTCAGGCGTTGTCTCTGATGCCGCGTCAGTTATTCTTGTCAACTACAGCGGCCTTACGGTAGCTGAGGACACGGAACTTCGCAGGAAATTAAGAGAAGCTGACATTCATTATAAAGTCTATAAAAACACTATGATGAACCTTGCTTTCAAAGATACTCCGTGCGAAGCGCTTACTCAGCATCTTGAAAGTACCAATGCTTTGGCGGTTTCCAAAACAGACGCTACGGCGGCGGCTCGGATTCTTGCGGATTTCGCAAAGAAAAATACAAATCTTGAGCTTGTTGCAGGTATAGTTGAAGGCAAATACTGCGATCAGGCAGCCGTGAAAGGGCTTTCGGAGATCCCTTCAAGAGAGATTCTTTTGGGCCGTCTCTTAGGAAGCATGAAGTCACCGATTGCGAATTTTGCAAGAGTTATCAAACAGATTTCGGAAAAAGAAGCACCTGCGGCAGAGTAAAGGCCGCATAGCCGCCGTTGCGGCGCATGATCATTTGAAAAACAGAATTAATGGAGGAAAATATAATGGCAAAAATGACAACAGCTGAATTTATTGAAGCTATCAAAGAATTATCGGTTATTGAGCTTAACGAGCTTGTAAAAGCATGTGAGGAAGAATTTGGCGTTTCCGCAGCTGCAGGCGTGGTTGTTGCAGGCGGCGCTGCTGCAGGCGGCGAAGCTGCAGCTTCCGAGGAGAAATCAGAGTTTGACGTAGAGCTTACGGAAGTAGGCCCTAACAAGGTCAAAGTCATCAAGGTAGTTCGCGAAGCCACGGGTCTCGGCCTCAAAGAAGCAAAAGAAGTAGTTGACGGAGCTCCCAAGATCGTTAAAGAAGCTGCCGCAAAGGCTGAAGCAGAAGAGCTTAAGGCTAAACTTGAGGCAGAAGGCGCTAAAGTTACTTTGAAATAATTTAGTTTGATATTCGGGAGGGGTGATGCGAAAGGTGATCTTTTGTATCCCCTTCTTTTTATTTAGGAGCAGAAAATGGATTATTCCGGTGTTTTAAATAAACCCCAATACGAAGCGGTCACACATACAGAAGGCCCTCTTTTAATTATAGCCGGAGCCGGTTCCGGTAAGACGAGGGTCCTGACATACAGAACGGCTTATCTTTTGCAGGAAAAAAATGTCGCGCCGTGGAATATTATGGCGATAACTTTTACGAACAAGGCAGCGAATGAAATGCGCGAAAGGATAAATAAACTTACGGGCAGCGGCGGAAAATCCGTCTGGATATCCACCTTTCATTCGGCATGCGCGAGGATTCTAAGAGCTTATATAGACAGGATAGGATATACTTCATCATTTTCAATTTACGATACGGATGATTCAAGACAGATCATTAAAGGTATATTATCGGAAATGACTTTGATCGATCCTAAATTATATACTCCCAAAAGGCTGGCATACATAATTTCGGACGCGAAAAACCGTGGTCTTACCGCAAAGGACATGGCTGATGAAGCCAGTAACAAAGACGAAAAAACCTGCGCTCAGATTTATAAAGCATATGACGAGACGCTTTTTAAAAACAATGCTCTTGATTTTGATGATCTTTTGCTTAAGACCATAGAACTCTTTGAGAAAGAGCCGGAAGTCCTTGCGGGGTATCAGGAGAGACTTAAATATATAATGGTGGACGAATATCAGGATACGAACGGGATTCAGTTCCGACTGGTAAAGATGCTTTCGGAAAAACACCGAAATATATGCGTGGTGGGCGACGATGACCAGTCCATATATAAATTCAGGGGGGCAGATATCAGAAATATTCTGGATTTTGAAAAAATTTTCCCTGAAGCCAAGGTCATAAAGTTAGAACAGAATTACAGGTCAACGAAGAATATTTTAAACGCGGCGAATACGGTTATTAAAAACAATAAAGAGCGAAAAGCCAAAAAGCTCTGGACGGACAATGAAGACGGTTCGCAGGTCGATATAAGGGAATACCCGACCGGATATGACGAAGCAAAGCAGGTTGTCAGGGATATAGAAAGACGCTCTTTTGACGGAGAGTACGACAGGTTTGCCGTGTTGTACAGGACAAACGCCCAGTCGCGCCTTTTTGAAGAACAGTTGATTTTTTGCAGTATTCCCTACAGACTGGTAGGCGGTATAAACTTTTATTCCAGAAAAGAAATAAAAGACGTGCTTGCTTATTTAAAGACGATAGATAACGGCAGGGACGAAATTGCGGTAAGAAGGACTATCAATATTCCGAAAAGAGGTATAGGGGCGAAAAGCCTTGAAAAGATCGCGGATTTTGCCATGTCAAACGGGTGCGGTTTTTTTGAGGCGCTCGGACGGGCAGAGGAGATTCCCGGACTCGGAAAGACAGGCGATAAGATAATGAGTTTTGTACTCTTTATCCGGAAATACAGGACGCTTGCGGCCGAATTAACCGTTACGGAACTGATCGAATCCGTATTAAAAGAAACGGGATATCTGCAGGAGCTTATAAACGAGGGCACGGACGAAGCTCGGGAGAGAATCGAAAATATAAACGAGTTAATATCAAAAGCGGAAACATATCAAAACAGCACCGAATCGCCTTCCCTGTCGGGGTTCCTTCAGGATGTAGCCCTTGTCGCCGAAATCGAAAACGAAGATGAAAGCGTTCCGAAAGTTACGCTTATGACGCTGCACAGCGCAAAGGGACTTGAATTTGACAATGTATATATTGTCGGAATGGAAGACGGCCTTTTTCCGGGCTATACCACATTATTTAACTTTGACGAATCGGAAATGCAGGAAGAAAGACGGCTGTTTTACGTAGGTATTACGAGAGCGAGGAAAAGCCTTAAGCTGACCGGAGCGAAACAGCGTATGATAAGGGGCGAGACGGAACATCACAGACCATCGTGCTTTCTTGGTGAGCTTCCGAAAGAAGTCATTAACCCGGGTGCTGAGTATATATTTGAAAACCGCGGCGAACGTCGCAGGCCGCCTGCGGAAACAGGAGGGTTATTTAATAAAAATCCCTACGAAAAGAAAACGGATCTGAGTAATTTGAAACTTAAAAAAGCGGATTCACTTGATTATGCGGCCGGAGATCGGGTAAGGCATAAAAAATTCGGAGAGGGCACTGTCATGGATATAAAAGACGGTGAAAGAGATTACGAAGTGACCGTAAATTTCGACACGGCCGGGCAAAAGAGGCTGTTTGCCGCATTTGCAAAGCTGGTTAAGATTTGATATACTGACCTGACAATAATACGAGAGGATAAACATTATGAGCTTGTTACAGACATGGCGGGATACCGCATACGACCAAAACATGGATCAGAAAAGGGCTAATATGCTCTGGCAGAATTATTTCATGAAAGAAAAAGCCGTTTACGAGCAGCTACTTGCCGATCCTGAAACAGAAGTAAAGGGTACGGTGGCATCCCTTGCCGAAAAATATGATATGGATATTTTGAATTTCACCGGATTTCTGGACGGCATAAACGACAGTCTTGTTACCCCGAATCCGATAGAAACCATGGAAGAAGACACCGAAGTAAGCCTTAAATTCGTGCCGGAAAAACTCTATAAAAACATGGTGGACGCAAAAGCGGACTGGCTCTACACGCTTCCCCAGTGGAATGACATTTTTTCGGAAGAAAAGCAAAAAGAACTTTATCTTGAGCAGAAAAAATCGGGAACCATAGTAAAAGATAAAAAGATCGGCAGAAACGATCCCTGTCCCTGCGGCAGCGGAAGAAAATTCAAACATTGCTGCGGAAAGAATTCATGAAAGAAAGTTTTACAAAACAGGCTTTAAATGCCATAGAAACAGCCAGAATACTTGCTTTCAGATGGGGGCATAAACATACGGGCTCTGAACATTTGCTCATGGGCCTTTTAAGTGTTGAAGAATCAACAGCGGCCATGGTGCTTAAAAAATCAGGAATTACGTATGAAAAAGCCTCGGAACTTATCGACAGGCTGGTTGCCGGACGAAGCCGGGAAAAAACAGGCAGGGTAAAAATGTCCGATACACCCGGATTTTCACCGGCAGCGCTTAAGATACTGGAGACGGCAAAAGAAGAAGCCGTCAATATGACGGATGAAAAATGCGGGACGGAGCATATCCTGATGGCACTGCTTCAGACGCATGACTGTCTTGCCATGAGGCTGCTTACGACTCTCGGTATAGAGGTCAGGCTTGTATATTCGGAGATATGGGAAGCTGTGGGTCTGGATCCGGCGCATTGCGAAAGATATTATGAAAGAAGAAGCATGCAGGGTTCGGGACAGGAAAACATCCCCACGCTTGAAAGATTCAGCAAAGATCTCACCTTTATGGCGCAAAGCGGCGGGCTGGACCCGGTTATCGGCAGAAATACCGAAATAAACAGGCTGATACGCATCCTGAACAGACGGACAAAAAACAATCCATGCCTGACAGGTGAGCCCGGAGTCGGCAAAACCGCCATAATAGAAGGGCTGGCTCTGAGGATTGCAGACGGAAATGTTCCCGAAAACATGAAATCAAAGAGAATTCTGGTTTTGGACATGTCAGCCATGGTTGCAGGAACAAAATACAGAGGAGAATTTGAAGAACGCATCAAAAACGTCCTTGATGAGGTCATGAACAGCAGCGACATTATCCTGTTTATAGATGAGCTGCACACCATAATAGGCGCCGGGGGAGCCGAAGGCGCAATGGACGCGGCGAATATTTTAAAACCGGCGCTTTCCAGAGGAGAAATCCAGATAATCGGCGCCACAACTTTGGACGAATACAGAAAATATATCGAAAAAGATATGGCCCTGGAAAGAAGATTCCAGCCTATTCAGGTATCGGAACCTACCAGGGCAGAGACATATGAGATATTAAAAGGCCTTAAAACGTATTACGAAGACCATCACAAAGTTGAAATCGAAGATGCTGCTTTAAAAGCCGCGGTAGAACTCAGCAGCAGATATATTTCCGACCGGTTTCTGCCGGACAAGGCCATCGATCTTATGGATGAAGCCGCGTCAAAAGTCCGGATGGAGCAGTATGAAGGCCCGAATATTTCCATACCCGCACAAGATGATCTGAAAGCGCTTGAAGTTCAAAGAGACGAACTTCTTAAAGAAGGGGATTTCGAAGGGGTATCGGAGCTTAACAGACAGATCGCCGAAAAAAGAGATCTGCTTGCGGCAGAGAAAAAGGCTGTTCAAAAAAAGAAAAAAAGAAAAGGCCTGAAAGTAACACCGGAAGACATGGCGATTGCCGTTTCCGGATGGACGGGTATTCCCGTCTCACGGCTTACCGAAACGGAGTCAAGGCGTCTTTCAAGGCTTGAGAAGATTCTCGAAAAACGGGTTATCGGTCAGGATGAGGCTTTAAACGCCGTCGCGAGAGCCGTCAGGAGGGGCAGAGCCGGTATAAAAGATCCAAAAAGGCCCACGGGAGTATTTCTTTTTCTGGGGCCGACCGGAGTCGGAAAGACTGAACTTTCCAAAGCGGTTGCCGAAGCCGTATACGGAAGCGAAAACTCGCTCATCAGGTTTGATATGTCCGAATACATGGAGAAAGTCAATGTTTCCAGGCTTATAGGTTCTCCTCCCGGATATGTGGGATACGAAGAAGGAGGACAGCTTTCCGATAAAGTCAGAAACAACCCGTACAGTGTAGTGCTGTTTGACGAGATAGAAAAGGCGCATCCCGACATTTTCAATATCCTGCTGCAGATAATGGACGAAGGCAGGATCACCGACTCGCACGGAAAGATAATAGATTTTAAAAACACCTGCGTGATAATGACTTCAAACGCCGGGGCAAGCGCGATTGCCTCTGCCAGAAGTTTAGGCTTCGCCGCTTTTGAAAACGAAAAACAGGATTATGATACCATGAAAGAGCGCGCCATGGAGTCCGTAAAGAAGATATTCAAGCCGGAATTCCTGAACCGTATCGATGAAACCATTGTATTCAGATCCCTTAACAAAGCAGACATCAAAAAGATTCTGGCGCTGCAGGTTAAAATACTGGCTAAAAGATGCTCGGAGCAGATGGATATCACGCTCAGCCTTACCGCGCCGGCGGCAGAGCTTATTGTTGAAGAACATTACGACAGGAAATATGGCGCAAGGCCGATAAAAAGAGCCGTTCAGTCGCTGATAGAGGATCCGCTTTCGGAAATGATTCTTAAAAAGGAAGTCGTTTCGGGAGATAAGATTCGCATAGTATCCAGAAACAAAAAGGCAGTATTGGAGAAAGTATCGGATGAATTACCACTTTGATCTTTCTGAGGAAGACGGTAAAAGAGCTTTTATCGAAAATGTTAATAAAAGAAGCAGATACCGTAAAAAAGCCCAGGTAATAAAAAACGATATAGAAAAGCTGAAGATTGCGCTGGAAGAAAATGAGCAGAAATACAAAGCGCATTTAAAAGATCTTAAGATTACCGTGCGCGCCCGTAAGAAGGCGGCTTTGCAAAAGATGGTTGATGAATGTGACGAAACAAAAAAATGCCTGATACGGGACATAGCTCAGAAAAATCTTTTGCTTAAACAGGAGGAATTCGAAGTTTACGGAGAAACCGGAGAAACTCCCGTATATTTCGGAAGCTATCCTCAGGACAAAGAAGGCGGTATAAAGCCGATCGAATGGCATGTCCTGGAAAGCGACGGAAAAGAGGCGGTGCTTATAAGCCGTTACATACTTGACTATGCGTATTTTCATCATGAAGATAAAGATGTCCATTGGGCCGAATCCGACATCCGCAGATTTTTGAACGAAGATTTTTATCACAGCACGTTTTCTAAACACGAAAAGGCTTATATATGTGAAACGCGGAAAGCGACTTCCGAAAACAAAGCATATCACACGGAGGCCGGGCCTGATACCATTGACCGCGTTTATCTGCTTTCATACAACGAGACGCTGAATTATTACGCTTATGATTCGGGAAGGATGGCCTATGCCACGCAGTACGCCATAGAGCGCGGGGTGGCCGAAATAGAAGAAACCGGAGCTTCATACTGGTGGCTTCGTTCAAACGGCGGGAACCTTTATAATGCCTGCGTTATCAATTTCAAAGGCTATCCGTTTCTGTACGGATTCTACGTGAGCAGCGCCAGATACGGGATTCGTCCGGTCATTACCATAGATCTTACCGTTTAAAGATATAGTTTGCCAACTCGCTATTGAAAAAAATGCCGGATGATGTATAATTAAATTAAGATTTTCAAATAAAAATATAATGCTCAAGTTTAGCGGAAAGGTTGGGGAAATGCCATTAGTAACAACTACTGAAATGTTCAAAAAAGCTTATAACGGCGGTTATGCCATAGGCGCTTTTAACGTAAATAATATGGAAATAGTGCAGGGTATCACAGAGGCATGCGCAGAGCTTAAAGCTCCCGTCATTCTTCAGGTTTCAAAAGGCGCGAGAGCTTATGCCAATCATACATATCTTACAAAGCTTGTTGAGGCGGCCCTTATCGAATGTCCCGACATTCCGATAGCGCTGCATCTGGATCACGGTTCGGATTTTGAAATCTGCAAATCCTGTATTGACGGCGGATTTACCTCCGTTATGATAGACGCATCCTCGAAACCCTTTGACGAAAATGTGGAAATCACAAAAAGAGTTGTGGAATATGCTCATGATCACGGGGTTGTGGTAGAGGCTGAGTTAGGCACGCTTGCGGGAATCGAAGATGACGTAAAGGTGGACGAAGGAGCGGCAAGTTATACAAAACCCGAGGAAGTTGCCGAATTCGTTGAGCGTACCGGATGTGATTCTCTTGCCATTGCCATAGGCACAAGCCACGGCGCATACAAATTCAAACCCGGAACAAAACCACAGCTTCGGTTTGACGTGCTGGAAGAGTGTGAAAAGATGATCCCGGGATTTCCGATTGTTCTTCACGGGGCTTCGTCTGTTCCGGCAGGATACGTTGAGATGATTAACACATTCGGCGGCAACATGCCGGGCGCGGTAGGCGTTCCCGAGGAGCAGCTTAGAAAAGCGGCAGAGTCGGCGGTTTGCAAGATCAATATAGATTCGGATCTGCGTCTTGCCATGACCGGTACCATACGCAAATTTTTCGCGGAGCATCCTGATAAATTCGATCCCCGCGAATACCTTAAACCTGCCCGCGCGAACATCAAAGAACTTGTGGCTCATAAGCTGACAAACGTTCTGGGATGCGCCGGAAAGGCATAAATCAACGAGATATGCTTATCATAATATATACTTGAAAACAAATAATGTTTATCGTATAATCTAATCAGTAAATAAATTCCTGGGGTGTGCGATAACCTGATTATTTTGATCCTACATTTACTTTAAAAAGGGATTCCTATATTGGCACTCTAATGTCAGGCCTCGATTCAGTGGAAGATTGCGGAGATGCTTGCGGATTTTACCCACCTGGCTGCGGCTAGGAGTCAAAATTTCAGGCCGGCACTTTGGGGAATGGTTAGCCATATCTGATAGATTATCGATGGTATGGCGGGCTTCGTTACTCGAAAGAGTTGAAGCTCGCTTTGTTTTTGTGATTATCACAGGCGGCGAAGGCTGCTATATTGTTTAACCCAGTCGGAGGATATTCAAATATGTACAACACAGTAAAAAGCACTGTTGACGCCATTATAGCCAAGGCGAAAGAGAGCATAGAAAAAGCCGCAACACCCGAAGCCCTCAACGAAGTCAGGGTAACCATGCTCGGAAAAAAAGGAGAGCTTACTGCAGTGCTTAAAAGCATGAAGGACGTGGCGGCCGAGGATCGTCCCAGGATTGGGCAGCTTGTTAATGACGCGCGGGAGATTATCGAAACAAGTCTGGAAGAAGTTAAAACTTCAATGGAAAAAGCCCGTATGGAAGCCAGGCTTAAGCTTGAAAAAATCGACGTTACGCTTCCGGCAAATAAAATAAACTTCGGACACCGCCATCCCAACTCCATTGCGCTTGACGAGATAGAGCGTATCTTTATAGGAATGGGATATGAAGTGGTGCAGGGCCCCGAAATAGAATATGATCTCTATAATTTCGAAAAATTAAATATCCCTGCGGATCACCCGGCAAAGGATGAGCAGGATACTTTTTATATCAATAAAGACATAGTTTTAAGAACCCAGACATCCCCGTGTCAGGCCCGCGTGATGGAAAAAGGAAAGCTTCCCATAAGGATGATTTCTCCGGGAAGGGTGTTTCGTTCGGATGAAGTTGACGCCACGCATTCACCCTCTTTTCACCAGATAGAAGGCCTGGTTGTGGATGAACATATCACTTTCGCCGATCTCAAAGGTACGCTTCAGGAATTTGCCGTTCAGCTTTTCGGCCCTGAAACGAAGACTAAATTCAGGCCCCATCATTTTCCTTTTACCGAGCCGAGCGCGGAAATGGATGTAAGCTGTTTTAAATGCGGCGGGAAAGGATGCAGGTTCTGCAAAGGCGAAGGCTGGATCGAGATCTTAGGGTGCGGTATGGTACATCCACATGTGTTTGAGATGTGCGGCATAGACCCCGAAAAATATACCGGTTTTGCTTTCGGCCTGGGCCTCGAAAGGATAGCTCTGCTCAAATACGAAATCGATGACATGCGCCTGCTTTACGAAAACGACATAAGGTTTTTGAGACAATTTTAGCGATAAGAGCTGCTGCGAATATGATATGACACGTCAGAACAATGCTTGCATTGAGAAGACGGGATCA
>CAYMCZ010000005.1:40313-136647 GCA_964389285.1 uncultured Lachnospiraceae bacterium
GATTCGTTTGCGAATCCGAGATTTACGGCAGCAGCTGCAAAGCAACCTGCGAATATGATATGACACGTCAGAACAATGCTTGCATTGAGAAGACGGGATCATATCATATTCATTGGAGAACCAACGGAAAACGAGGATTCGTTTGCGAATCCGAGATTTACGGCAGCAGCTGCAAAGCAACCTGCGAATAAATATTATATTAGGAGAACATAATGAACACTTCATTATCTTGGATTAAAAAATACGTTCCCGAACTGGATGTAACCGCATCAGAATATATGGACGCCATGACCCTTTCGGGCACAAAGGTGGAAGGTTTTGAGATACTTGACGCCGATCTGGATAAAATAGTCATCGGGCAGATAGAAAAGATAGAAAAGCATCCGGATGCCGACAAACTTCTTATTTGTCAGGTAAATATCGGAGTTGAAACGATTCAGATCGTTACAGGAGCCGATAATGTATTCGAAGGCGCCAAGGTTCCGGTGGTTCTGGACGGAGGAAAGGTTGCTACCGGACACGACGGAAAGAGAGTTCCCGGCGGGACATTAATTAAAGCGGGAAAACTCAGAGGCGTGTCTTCAAACGGCATGCTTTGTTCCATAAATGAACTGGGCTCTTCGCCGGAGTTTTATCCGGAAGCCCCCGAGAACGGCATCTATATTTTTGAAGATGAGGCGGTCGTGGGAGCAAACGCCGCGGAGGTTCTCGGTTTAAACGATGTTGTCTTTGAATATGAGGTAACTTCCAACCGTGTCGATTGTTACAGTGTTTTGGGGATAGCAAGAGAGGCGGCAGCCACATTTCGCAAGCCGTTCATTTCTCCTGAAATAGAATCAAAAGGAAATGATGAAGATGCCTCTTCATATATCGCCGTCAATATCGAAGACAAGGATCTTTGTCCGAGATTTTGCGCGAGAGTAATCAGGAATGTTAAGATAGGGCCTTCTCCCAAATGGATGCAGAGAGCTCTCGCGTCATGCGGCATACGTCCCATAAACAATCTCGTTGACATTACAAACTACGTAATGGAAGAACTCGGACAGCCGATGCATGCCTATGATCTTTCAACCATAGCGAAAAACCGGATCATTGTAAGACGAGCAAAGGATAAAGAGCAGTTTATTACTCTCGACGGAAAAGAACATGTTTTAGATGAAAACGTGCTTATGATCTGTGACGGTGAAAAAGCAGTCGGTCTTGCCGGTATCATGGGCGGACTTAATTCCATGATTACGGATGATGTTACAGACGTTTTGTTTGAGGCCGCAAATTTTGACGGAACAAATATTCGTCTCACTTCCAAACGTCTCGGATTAAGAACAGACGCTTCAGGAAAATTTGAAAAAGGACTTGATCCAAATAACGCGATTGCGGCAGTCAACAGAGCCTGCCAGCTGATAGAGGAGCTGGGCGTCGGCGAAGTTGTCGGCGGCGTCGTGGATGTCTATCCCGAGCCCGTAAAAGAGAAAAGAGTTCCGTTTTCAACCGAAAAAATAAACAATCTTTTGGGTACGGAACTTTCAAAAGAGGAAATGCTCGGATATCTGTCTGCGGTTGAGCTTGTTTACGACGAACAGACGGACGAGATCATTGCTCCGACATTCAGACAGGATATTAACTGTATTGCGGATATTGCCGAAGAGGTTGCCAGATTCTACGGCTATGACAATATTCCGGTTTCGCTTCCGAGCGGAGAAGCCACTACGGGAAGCCTGCCGTTTTATTTGAGAGTAGAGGCAAAAGCACAGGAAGCAGCGGAATACTGCGGCTTTTCGCAGGGCATGAGTTATTCTTTTGAAAGCCCGAAAGTTTTTGACAGGCTGTTATTCGCGCAGGACGCGCCCGAAAGAGAGGCTATTACCATTTCCAATCCGCTTGGCGAGGATTATTCCATTATGCGTACCGTTTCGGTAAATGGAATGCTGACCTCGCTCGCGACAAATTACAACCGAAGGAACAAAGACGTAAAGCTCTATGAGCTGGCTAATATTTATATTCCGAAATCACTCCCGCTTACCGAGCTTCCTGACGAGAAGATGATGTTTACCTTGGGAATGTACGGAAAACATGACTTTTTCGATATGAAAGGTGTTGTGGAGGCCTTTTTTGGCAAACTGGGAATGTTTGACGGCATTGACTATGAGACTGATAATTTAAAACCTTTTCTTCATCCCGGCAGACAGGCAGAGATGTTTTACAACGGTACATACTTAGGATATCTGGGGGAGGTGCATCCGCTTGTCGCATCCGATTACGGTATAGGAGATAAGGCCATACTTGCGGCAGTCGATCTTTCACAAACGGCTGAGTTCGCCACATTTGACAGGAAATACAAAGGACTTGCGAAATACCCTGCGGTCAACCGGGATATTTCAATGGTTGTGCCTGCGGATATAAAAGCGTCCGATATTGAAAAAATGATCAGACAGCGCGGAGGAAAGAATCTGGAAAGCGTGTCTTTGTTTGACCTTTATGAAGGAGAGCAGATAAAAGAAGGCTATAAATCCATGGCCTATACTCTGATTTTCCGTTCAAACGAAAAGACGCTCGAGGAACAGGAAATCTCAAAGGCCATGAACAAGATCCTGAACGGTCTCGAAAGCATGGATATCGAACTTAGAAAATAATAATCTTTACGGTGAGAATATGCGCTTATATGTTATCAGACACGGAGAGACTAAGTACAATAAAAAAGGCCTTTTAGCGGGACAGACTGACGTCGGGCTAAACGAAAACGGCATACGTCTTGCCAAAAAGACCGCTGACGGACTAAAGGATGTCAATTTTGATCTTTGCATTACAAGCCCTTTGGAACGCGCCGTTTCCACTGCTAAGATTATACTCGGCGACAAAAAGATTCCGACCATATATGAGGACCGGATACAGGAGATAAGTTTCGGCGATTATGAGGGGAAGTGCTGTCTGTTTGACCGGATGGAATTTCCTAAAGAATATATGGAAGAACTCCTGTTCAGGCCATATACGTTTAAAGGTATGCCCGGAGGCGAAAGCGTTGCTGATCTAATTGCAAGAACAAAGGATTTTTACGACGAACTTATCGGCACCATAGAATTTTCGAATCTAACTGTCTTAGTCTCGCTTCACGGATGCTCTCTGAGGGCGTTTATGAAAAATGTATATGAGGACACGACGGATTTCTGGCACGGAGGAGTGCCGGGAAACTGTGCTGTTTCAATAGTGGAGATAGACGCAGAAGGCCAACCCTTTCTTATTGAGGATGATAAGATTTTTTATGACATAAACGAAGGCATTGATTATATGAAGCATTAAAGTCTGCCTGAAAAAATGATATGAGGGTCACAATGAAAAAAAGTGATTTTTATTATGATCTGCCCGAAGAACTGATAGCTCAGGATCCCCTAAGGGACAGAAGCGCGTCACGGCTTTTGTGTCTTGACAGGGATCGTGGTTATATCAGACACGAAACGTTTTCTGATATAACAAAGCATCTGTATTCGGGCGATTGTCTTGTTATAAACGATTCAAAAGTACTTCCGGCAAGATTATACGGCAGCAGAAAAGACACGGGAGCGCTTATTGAAATTTTGCTCTTAAAAAGAATGACTGACGACATCTGGGAATGTCTCGTAAGACCCGGTAAAAAATGCAGGCCGGGTGCTTTGCTTTCCTTTGGAAACGGAGCACTCGAAGGAGAGATTATTCAGATAACGGATGAAGGCAACAGGCTCATCAAATTTGATTATACGGGCATTTTCGAAGAAATACTGGATGCCCTTGGCGAAATGCCTCTTCCGCCTTATATTACTCATAAACTTAAAGACAAATCCAGATATCAGACCGTATATGCAAAAGAGCCGGGCAGTGCTGCCGCGCCTACGGCGGGACTGCATTTTACGGATGATATTTTGAAAGAAATCGCTGATAAAGGCGTAAAAATAGCGCGTGTTACGCTTCATGTCGGCCTCGGGACATTCAGGCCGGTCAAGGCCGAAAACGTCAAAGACCATCACATGCATGCGGAATTTTATACTATAGAAGAAGAACAGGCTGAAATCATTAATAACGCAAAAGCTAACGGCGGCCGCGTCATCTGCGTCGGAACCACAAGCACGAGGACACTTGAGAGTGCGGCGTCCGACAGCGGAATAATTAAAAGCGGCAGCGGGTGGACAGACATCTTCATATATCCGGGCTATAAATTTAAGGCCGTTGATGCCCTGATCACCAATTTCCACCTCCCCGAATCCACGCTGATCATGCTGGTATCCGCCTTTGCCGGAAAAGAAAACGTATTGAATGCGTATCGCGAAGCTGTGGAGAAGCGGTACAGGTTTTTTTCGTTCGGGGATTGTATGTTTATATCAAAATTATAATTTCATAATAGTATTCGCAGATATTTGGTATAAGAAAGGCAAATAAGATATGAATTATTTCAACATAAAAAAAGAAAACGGAAAGGCCGTTTCCTGTGTCAGCGAAATACCGGAAAATCATAAAGGAATTGTTATTGCCGTACACGGTTTTAGCAGCAGTAAAGAGTCTTCGACCGTCCGTCTGTTGCTTAAAAGGCTTCCTTCTCACGGATACGGTGTAATAGGACTGGATTTGCCGGGGCATGGTTCGGGAGAGTCTTTAAAAGAACTGCTTCGCATACCGGGAGCCCTGGATTCGATTCAGGCGGTGGAAAACTATATTATAATCAATTACCCAAATAGTGAAGTTGCATATTTTGCATCCAGCTTCGGGGCATATCTGACTGCCATATATATAAGCACAAGAGAGCATAAGGGAAGAAAAGCATTTTTCAGAAGCGCTGCCGTAAATATGCCTGAGTTGTTTATAAAAGAGAACCCTACTGAGAAAGAAAAAGAAATGCTTGCGGATTTGCGGGAGAAAGGCTATTTTGACACAAATATGGATTTAAACCAATCCGTGCGGATTACACGAGACATGTTTGATGATCTTCGGCAGTATGATCTGTTTGAAACCTTTAATCCGAACCGCTTCGGCAAGCACTATATCGCGATGGCACACGGAGCAGATGACAACGTTATCGAATTGGCAAAAGCGGAAGAGTTTGCCAAACGCTTTAATGTTCCGATCACGGTATTTCCCGGTGAGGGACATTCTTTGTCAAACGATCCCATGACACCGCAGAAGGTTGTGGATATGGCAGCAGAATTGTATAACTGATCCGATTTAAACCAGATTATAGTCTCTGCACAGTTTCTCTAAATACTCGTTATCCGATGCAATCTTTTGAATGTCTTCGATACGGTTTTCCTGGAGCAGAATCCCAAGCAGTTTTGCAACGGTTTCACGTCCTGTTGCGATACCCATAGCTTCGCCTTTAGCAAATCCCGTTGCTTCCCCTTTTGCTATGCCTCTGGCTTCTACTCTGTCCAATAATTCACACATGGTTTCCGGTTTTCCCCCTTCCCATTCAAGTGCTTCGACAAATCTGCCGTCGTTTGTCATGACCGACATCAGTTTCAGCAGTTCGTCCACATGCTTAATCTTTTCCGGATTTTCAGGCCTGTAATCCGTATTTTTCCTTCTGTTTGAAAAATAATCCGCCACGATTTTAAAATCGCTTTTAAAACGATTGATCTGCTCTGCGCTCAGCCATGCCATCTCAAATACGTTGATCCGATAATCGTTTACGTATTCTTTCATGTTTTCGGGCACTTCTATAACATCATAGAGTGTCCTGTTTTTTCCCCAGCGCTCATTTCCGAAATGCAGTACCAGCGTAATCACCGGATAGCATTCTTTTCGTGAAAGCTGGGCTTTATATGAAGCGCCGTCATAGCTTATCACCCGAAAGGGCATATCTTTGTCATAAACACTTTGGTTTTCTATCCCTAAAAAAGCTATGCGGATATTCAGCTTCTGTCCGTCGCTTTTATGCCAATATTTGGATACGTCTCTTTCCTGCCCGCGCAGCCTGCCGTCCGCCTTAAATACCGAAAACGGCTGGGCGTCAGTCAGGGCTTCTTCCGTCACGACCGGATTTCCTTTGAACATCAAAGCATTTACTATATCGGCGAAAACGTCGTTGAACGCTTCGAGCGTTTTTTCCGTCAGATCTTTTTCGGCCATAAACTTCTTCCCTTTCCGTGATTTTCTGATAACACGATAGCACACGGAAAAAAAGAGATTCAAGGCCGGATTAGGTCTGTTTAGGTCAAGCAAAGACCATTCAGGTTAATTTAATCCAGCGCTGGAAAAAGCGATTGTTTTGTTTAAAAATTATATCATTAAAAAACCAAATAGGCAATGGAGCTGTTGTTCATATGCTAATTTAGCGAATGTTAACAATTTATCTGCATAATTATTTCTGCAACCATAGAAAAGGAAAACGAGCAATAAAAAAACCGCAGTAATGAAGCATATTCATCCTGCGGCTTTTCTTTTTTCTTCACCATGAAGAGCCATAATAATGGCGAATTCGGTCAATGATATCCCAAAGTGTTGTGTATACTTCGTTATTGTTCTATAATAACAGTGGCTGTTATCTCAAATAATAAACGAAAGAATACTTTATGAACATTTTTGAAACCCTTATCAAAACCCTTACACACAATTCCCTGACGATCGCTGTGGCGGAGTCGCTGACGGGCGGGATGCTGGCATCCGAGATGGTTAGCGTGCCCGGTGCGTCTAAGGCGTTTGCGGGAGGTGTCGTGACGTATTGTGACGCTGCGAAGCGGAGCATGACAGGCGTTTCGGGAGAAACGCTTGAAAGATTCGGGGCCATTTCGGCGCAGGCGGCGGAACAGATGGCCGAAGGGGCGGCAAAGGCGTTTGAAACGGATATCGGAATTTCGACAACCGGAAATGCCGGTCCTGATGCGGATGAAAAAAAGCCCGTCGGGCTGGTTTATATCGGTTTTTATAAAGATGGAACCGCAGGCAGCATAGAGTTTTCTTTTAGCGGGAACAGAGATGAGATCAGGAAGGCAGCGGCGGAAAAAGCTGCTGAAATTTGCGTTAAGCTTATTGATTCTGTCGGAGAAATCTCTTGCCTCTAAATGGGAATAAGCCGGAGTTATAACAAAAACAATATATACAGGAGGAAATCGAACATGAGTACGTTGGTGGCTTTTTTTTCGGCGGAAGCCGGACGGACAAGAAAAGCGGCTGAAGCCATAGCAAAGCACTTGAACTCGGAAACATTTGAAATAAAACCCGAAATACCGTATTCATCGGGAGATCTTAAATGGGTTAATCCTTTGGCAAGATGCAACCGTGAAAAATTAGGTAAAAAAGATATTCCGGTCGAAGGCAGGATAGATAATTTTGATTCTTATGATACCGTATTTATCGGATTTCCGATTTGGTACGGGGGTGCTCCCAATATCATAAATACATTCTGTAAAGATTATGACTGGAGCGGAAAAAAGGTATATCTGTTTGCCACTTCAGGAGCAAGCGGCATGGGGAAAAGCGCTGAAAAGCTGATGCCTTATGTTAAAGGAGCTGAGATTGTAAGCGAAAAACGCATTAAGTCCGGCATAGATATAAAAGACTGGCTGGCTTCATACAAAGCGGGTGAATAATGGAACACATTATTCATCCGATCCCGCCGTTTTTTGACGAAAACTCCAGAATACTTATTCTCGGAAGCTTTCCATCTGTTAAAACTAGGGAAAGCGGGTTTTTCTACGGTCATCCTCAGAACCGTTTCTGGAAACTTTTGACGAGGCTGTTCGACGAAAACAGTGTTCCGCAAACCATAGAAGAAAAAGCCGGCTTACTGAAAAAACACGGTATAGCACTCTGGGACTCCATACATTCCTGCGATATCGAAGGTTCAAGCGACAGTTCTATTCGAAATGTTGTTCCGAATGATTTAACCAGGATTTTTAAAAAAGCCGATATTCGGCATGTGTTCACAAACGGCAGGAAATCACACGAGATTTATATGAAGCACTGTTTTCCGAAAACCGGAAGAAATGCAGTCTGCCTGCCGTCCACATCTCCGGCGAATGCCGCATGGAGCCTGGACAGACTGACGGAGGCATGGGGGGTTATAAAAAACCGATAAGTTTACTGTCAAATTATATTTGCCTTGCATAAATAATTATTCAAAATTTGTATACAATGTCAAAAATCAGAACATATGAAAAATGCGCTGTTATTTTCTGAATATACATGATATAGTAACAACAACCTAACATGAAAAATGGTTGCTTTGTATTAAAGGAGGGCAATAGTAAATGAAAAAAATCTTATCGGTAGCAGGTATTGGAATTATGGCTATGATGCTTTTTGCCGGCTGCACTAACTCAAATGCTCCCGTTGAAGTTTCGTCATCCGAGCCCGCCGCGGAAAGTGCTGATGACATCGCAAAGGCCGAAAGATATGACGAGAACTCTGAAAAGCGGAAGATACTTGTGGTAATAGACATGCAGAATGACTTTATAGACGGGTCTCTGGGATCGGATATGGCGGTTGCCATTGTACCGAATGTAATCGAAAAAATTAAGTCTTATCCTGCCGAGGATGTCTATGCGACTTTGGACACACACTTCGAAGAAAACTATATGGATACATGGGAAGGCAAAATGCTTCCGGTATATCACTGCATTAAAGACACAACCGGATGGGAGCTGAATGAAGACATTGATCCGCTGATCCCTGAGGATCATCGTTTCATCAAATATACTTTCGGCTCTACTGACCTTCAGGAGTTCATCAAAGAACTGGCTGCTGCCGGTGATATCGAAGTTGAATTTGTAGGACTTTGTACTGATATTTGCGTTGTCTCTAACGCTATGCTCGCAAAAGCAGCTGTTCCCAGCATGAAGATAACAATTGACGCTTCCTGTTGCGCCGGTGTTTCTGAAGAAACACACAATGCTGCGCTTGAGACCATGCAGACCTGTCAGATGATAATCACTAACTGGAATCAGTAAAGAATAAGTCAATAATACAATAAAACAGTTTACGACGTTACCTGTAAAATAATGTGCCGGAGTGCTTCTGATTAAATTAAAGCTCCGGCACTCCTTTTTTTGTTTATTGTCATAAGCCTGTTTTGAAAAATGCATGCTGACATTTCAATGTCTGATCAATTGTTTATAAAACCAATGTGCATCCAAATCAATTCGTTGACAGAACGGCAAAAAAAGATTTATGATACTGTTTAAGGAACAGAAATAATAGTATTACAGTACATGAACATGTGCAAAGAAAGAGCTTAAATCATGAAAGACAGGCATAATAAAAAAGTTATTGTGGGCTTATCTGGAG
This sequence comes from uncultured Lachnospiraceae bacterium, assembly GCA_964389285.1. GTDB lineage: Bacteria > Bacillota > Clostridia > Lachnospirales > Lachnospiraceae > Alectryocaccobium. The sequence goes on from CAYMCZ010000005.1 coordinate 49,557, forward strand.
GCGTGGACAGCGCGGTAACGGCTTATCTGCTCAAAGAATCCGGTTATGATGTAACCGGAATTATGCTGAGGACACAAAAGAGCGACAAAGAAAAAGATATACCCTCACCGGCTGAAGAAGATGCCCGCAGGATTGCGGAGGTTCTTAATATCCCTTTTTTTGTGAAAGACGCCGTAAATGAGTTTGAAACAACTGTAATAAAACCTTTTATGGATGAATATATTGCGGGACGTACGCCTAATCCGTGTATTGAATGTAACAGACATGTCAAATTTGAAAAGATGCTTCAGATTGCGGATGAGACAGGTTCGGATTATATAGCGACAGGGCATTATGCATTTAAGGTTCTTACGCAGGATAACAGATATACGCTAAAAAAAGCGGCTCATTTAAAAAAAGATCAGACCTACATGCTTTGGAAGCTGAAACAGGAACAGCTTGAAAGAACGCTGATGCCTCTGGGCGGATATACAAAAGAGATGGTCAGGGAAATTGCCGAAAAGGCCTCTCTGCCTGTTTCCCGAAAAAAGGATTCTCAGGAAATATGCTTTATTCCGGACAACGATCATGCCGCGTTTATAATGCGGCATTACGACAATACCGTGCCGCAAGAAGGATTTTTCGTGGATGAGGAAGGAGATGTTCTCGGCACTCATAAAGGGATAATTAATTATACGGTTGGACAGAGAAAAAAGCTGGGTCTTTCGCTGGGATATCCTGCGTTTGTCAAACATATCGACGCCGGGTCAAATCAGGTCGTCATAGGACCGGAAGAATCCGTATACGGCAGGCGGATAGTATGCACGGACGTAAACTATCTGGGCCTTTTTCCGCTTGAGATCGGAGAAACAGTACGGTCAAACGTAAAGATCAGATACCAGCATAAAGCACAGAGTGCTTCGGTACGGCTTATTGAGCCAGATAAGCTGCTGATCATTTTCGATGAACCCGTCAGGGCTGCCGCACCGGGTCAGTCTGCCGTGATGTATGATGAAAATGATTGCGTTCAGGCCGGAGGGATAATTTCTGAAGCAGAATAAAACGGTGTTTTAAAAGCTTTTTGCGCAGCATTTATAATAACTTGACACATTACGGCACAGGACGTAAAATAAAAAACTGTGATTATATTTTGCGTAAAGAAACCGGAGGATTCTGATAATGGCAGTACCGTTTAACCATAAGGCCATCGAAAAAAAATGGCGTGAAAGATGGGAAAAAAATCCCGTAAACGTAAATGACGGGAAAAAACCCAAATACTATTGTCTCGATATGTTTCCGTATCCGTCGGGAAACGGCCTTCACGTAGGGCATTGGAGGGGATATGTTATCTCCGACGCATGGAGCCGCTATAAGCTGATGCAGGGTAATTATATAATTCATCCCATGGGATGGGACGCTTTCGGGCTTCCTGCGGAAAACTACGCCATCAAAATGGGAATACACCCGGCGGTTTCAACGGCCGCAAATATTGAAAGCATCAAACGTCAGATTGACGAGATAGCCGCTCTTTATGACTGGGATATGGAAGTAAATACCACGGATCCGGCATTTTTCAAATGGACTCAGTGGATCTTCGTGCAGATGTTCAAAAAAGGGCTTGCCTACGAAAAAGAGTTTCCGATTAACTGGTGTCCCTCCTGCAAGACGGGTCTCGCAAACGAAGAAGTTGTCAACGGTAAATGCGAACGCTGCGGAGCCGAGGTAACGAAAAAGAATCTGCGTCAGTGGATGCTTAAGATCACGGCCTATGCCGAAAGACTGCTTTCTGATCTGAATAAACTTGAATGGCCGGAAAAGGTTATCAAGATGCAGTCCGACTGGATCGGAAAATCTTACGGAGCGGAAGTTGATTTTCCCATAGACGGAAGAGAAGAAAAGATAACCGTATATACGACCAGACCGGATACTCTTTACGGAGCTACTTTTATGGTGCTTTCTCCCGAGCATGAGCTTGCGAAAGAGCTTGCCACCGAACAGACAAGAGCCGAAGTAGAAAAATATATTTTCGACGCTTCCATGAAATCAAATGTAGACCGTATGCAGGCCAAAGAAAAAACGGGCGTGTTTACGGGCTCTTATGCAATAAATCCTTTAAATCAGCAAAAGACGCCGATCTGGCTTTCGGACTATGTGCTTGCCGACTACGGCACGGGCGCTATCATGTGCGTACCGGCTCACGATGACAGGGATTTTGAATTCGCGACGAAGTTTTCTCTTCCTATAGTTCAGGTTATCGCCAAAGACGGAAAAGAGGCCATTCCGCTTGAGGCTGCTTACACGGACGCAAACGGTATCGTGATAAATTCCGGTGACTGGAACGGACTCGAGTCTTCAAAATTAAAAAAAGAAGCGCCTGAAATGATAGAAAAAATGGGCTGCGGCCGCAAAACCGTAAATTACAAACTTCGCGACTGGGTATTTTCGAGACAGAGATACTGGGGAGAGCCTATCCCGATAATCCATTGTCCGAAATGCGGAAACGTGCCGGTTCCTGAGGATCAGCTGCCGGTATTGCTCCCGGACGTTGAAAGCTATCAGCCTACAGGTACGGGCGAATCGCCGCTTGCCGCGATCGATGAATGGGTAAATACCAAATGTCCAGTCTGCGGAGCTGACGCCAAAAGAGAGACAAATACCATGCCCCAGTGGGCCGGCTCGTCGTGGTATTTCCTCAGATATGTGGACAATAAAAACGATAAAGAGCTTGTTTCAAAAGAGAAAGCTCACACATATCTTCCGGTGGATATGTATATCGGCGGTGTAGAACATGCCGTGCTGCATCTGCTTTATTCCAGATTTTATACCAAGTTTTTATATGATATAGGTGTCGTTGATTTTGAAGAGCCTTTCACAAAGCTTTTTAACCAGGGCATGATAACCGGAAAAAACGGCGTTAAAATGAGCAAGTCAAAGGGAAATGTGGTATCGCCGGATGAGCTTGTAAACGACTACGGCTGTGACTCTCTTCGTATGTATGAGCTCTTTGTAGGACCGCCTGAGCTGGACGCGGAATGGGATGACCGGGGGATCGAGGGCGTAAACAGATTCCTGCGCAGATTCTGGACGGTAGCGGCAGACAGCCTTGAGTCGGATACGGCCCCTACCGAAGAAATGATAAAGGTCAGAAACAGGGTTATCTATGATGTAACCTCACGTCTTGAGTCATTCAGTCTCAATACCGTTATTTCTGCTTTTATGGAGCACAATAACAAACTGGTTGAGATCGCCAAAAAAGAAGGCGGAATAGATAAAGAAACGATAGAAGTTTTCGCAAGGCTTTTAGCTCCGTTTGCTCCGCATATCGCCGAAGAAATCTGGGAAAAATGCGGACATTCTGAAACGGTATTTGCTTCGGGATGGCCCGTTTATGACGAATCCAAGCTCAAAGATAACGTGATAGAGATACCCGTCCAGATAAACGGAAAGACAAGACTGGTAATCGCCCTTCCGAGGAATGTCTCAAAAGAGGATGCGATTGCCGCCGGCAAAGAAGCCGTTAAAGATAAGATAACAGGAAATATAATCAAAGAGATATATGTGCCGGGTAAAATTCTTAATTTCGTACAGAAGTAATTTAATCGGGGCTGCCGCTGTATAGCAGGGCAGCCCTGTTTTAATACTCGTTTTTTCTTCTGCGTCTGACAGCCAGAAAGATAACCGTCACAGCGCCGGCGGCGCAGGCTATCCAGAGCCCTGATGGTACGTCATGGATATTAAAGCATCTTACTTTAATCCACATTTGATTGATGGCTTCGTTTGCGTCTTCGTCAAAATATGTCATGATTGAAGTGCGTTTTATAGCGTCTTCTGAAGGGTACTGTGAAAACAGCTGGCGATCCAGCTGTTCGGCAGCGGCGGTTATCACATAATCTTCATTACTGTCTTTATCGCCGAAAAAATAGCCCAAATCATATTCTATCAAATCTTCTTCATCGTCTTCGGCTTCGTAATTCCATTCGGCATATTCGAATATTCGTTCATCCTCGCCGCCCGATATGCAGGAAGTATATCCTATGTAATACATGTTTCGTATGACTATATCGGGACGGGAGCAAAAATTTATAAAGGCTTCGGCCGCATGTTGTTTTGCCGCATCGCCGTTTATACCTCGTTTAAGCATAACCCATCCGTCGAAGTATATGTTTGAAGCTTCTTTCGGAACGGCAAAACACAAAGTATAGTCATCTTCGTCAGCCTGATCAAGAGTATAAACGGCGTCGCCCGACCACTGCAGGTTGGCGATTACTTTTCCGGTTATCATATCAGCCTTACCGGAATCGGTTTCAAATGAATATGCATTGTCTTTTACATCCTGAAGATAATCCTGGACAAGTGAGATGGTCTCGGGAGAAATATCATTCATTTCATCTTCAAGCTTTTGACTGTAATCGGGATCATTTATAAATGCTTCGCTCGTCAGCAGTTCGGATTTAATCGCGCCTACCGCAGCGAAATAAGAGTCCCTGACATTGTCTTTTATCGTAATTCGCCTTCTGAAATCCGGATTGTTAAGTACAGTCCAGGTGGAGGCTTCTTCTTTTGTTATTTCTTCGGGATTATAAACTATTCCCGTTATTCCCCACATATATCCGGCCATATATTTGCTCCAGGGTTCGCCGCCTATCTCTTTGGTTTCAAAAATATTCTGAATAAATGGGGAAACACCGTTTATATAATAATTGTTTTTATCATTTTTATCGAAAAAATCTTCCGAAAGCGGTATAAGCGCGTCTTCGGTCATAAGCTTCATAATCAAATATTCCGAAGGGCAGACAAGATCAAAGGTATCACCGAGAGTCAGCATATTGTAGAGATCTTCGTTAGTACCGAAGGTCGAATATCTGACATTTACCTTTATGCCGTATGTCTCATAATACCAGTCTTTAAAATCATCTATTACGGAGTTTTCACCGAGAATATCACCGCTGTCAAGATCAATGGTTTCGTCTTCATCCCAGTCTCCGAGATCGATATATTCTTCCCAGTTGCAGATTCGAAGCGTTACCTCGGGAACTTTTTCATCGGCAAAGACAAATGAAGATGGCAGGAGAGATGAGAATAAAAGGCTCGCCGCAGATATAGCAGCGATAAGCAAGTTTTTTTTCATCTGACACTACCTCCTCTTGAGACAGTCTTTTTGGAAGCGCGGAGATTATGTATCACGACGACAAGAACCACGATTACGAATATAAGTGCCGATAATGCCCAAAGAGCGGTCTTGATATTGGTCTGAGCGCCTTTTGTGGCATTTACGACATAGGTACTGATCGTATCGAATGTCGCCGGCTTCGTATAGGTAGCTATAAAATAATCGTCGAGAGAGAGCGTAACGGATAAAATAAATCCTGAAATGACGCCCGGCATAATCTGAGGAATTACGATTCTGCGCAGTGCCACTGCGGGCGTCGCGCCGAGATCCAGTGCCGCTTCATATGTTGACGGATCCATCTGTTTAAGCTTTGGAATTACGTTAAGATATACAAACGGGGCGCAAAGCACGACATGTCCTATAACAAGAGGAATATAGGTGTCCTTGTTTACTCCGAAAGCGACAACAAGTAAAATACAGATGGAAAATCCTGTTACGACATCGGCGTTTACCACGGGGACGCGGTTAAGCACGGAGATAAAGGACTGTGTACGCCGGCGCGAATAAAAAGAGCCTATAGCCCCCAAAGTTCCGAGCAGGGTGGCAATTGCCGCAGCGCAAAGCGCAAGCACAACCGTGCCGATTATCATGTCGCGCAGATCTTCGGTTGTAAAGAGAGTGACGTAATTATGAAGGGAAAAACCCCTTATCGCGCCGATATTGGTTGCATCTGTAAAACTGTATATTGCCAGTATGACGACAGGAGCGTATAAAAAAAGAATAACAAGAGAGATAAAAACTATTTTTCCGGTTTTTTTCATAATAGCGCACCTCCCCTCCTGTCAGAAAATGTGTTTTCTTCGTTTTTGGAAATCAGAGAGAAAATACAGATAAAGGCAAGCAGTATCAGAGCTATCATCGAGCCGCCGTGCCAGTTGTAGGCGTTGAAATAGCTTCCGATCAGACTTCCCATGATATATGTGCTGTTGTAGAGCATATCAAGAATGACATAGTTTGTCATGGCGGGGAGAAATACCATGGTTATGCCGCTGATTATTCCGGGCATTGAGAGCGGAAGAGTGACTTTTAAAAACGTCTGTGTTTTATCCGCCCCCAGATCGCGGGCCGCTTCCATAAGAGAGTTATCCAGTTTGGATATCGTTGTATAAAGCGGCAAAATCATGAAAGGCAGGAAATCGTATGTCATTCCTATAACCGCATTCAAAAAAGGATAAAAGGCCAGGTTGCCTTCTATAAGAGTAAGAATCTCTTTAAGTGCGGTAATACGCAGGGAAAAATTGATCCACATCGGAAGGATCATGATCATCAAAACGCCTGTTTTATGTTTCAGGGGACTTTTGGCAAGTATGTATGCTGCAGGGTAAGCTATAAAAAGACAGACCGCTGTAGTTACAAGGGCTACCGCGAAGCTGTAAAAGAGCGTGCCAAGGGTATTCGGATCGGTAAAAAATCCGGTAAAGTTTTCAAATGTAAAATGTCCCTGCCCGTTTGTAAAGGCATAGTAAAAAAGCACTGCAAGGGGCGCCGCCACGAACAGTATAAGAAAGAGGGCGTATGGGATTCCGAGAGATTTTCTTGAAAAAGAATTCCCGCGCATCAGGATCTCCTATTTTTTAAGCGTAAACTTCATTTTATCAACGGGCATTATCAGACCAACGTGATCATCCATATTCCAGAGGTATTCGTCATCTACCACGAAATCATGGCCGTAATCGGTGGCTATTACGTAACTGTAATGATCGCCCTTGTATATCAGATCGTGAATATATCCGGAAACAAGACCCAAAGAGACGTCGTCGGTGAGTTCGATATCCTGAGGCTGTATGGATATCATAATCCTGACTTTTTTAGGATCTATCTGGTTTCCGGAGGCATCGGTAATTGTGCCGTCTTCGTTTCTTTTGCTGCCCTTAAATATCTTTGTAACACTGGTGTCCAGAACATTTCCGTTGTATTCGAGACGAAAGTCTTTGTTTATTTCGGCCGCAAAGATGTTTGTATGATCTTCGGCGGGCATAACATGAATGTTTTCGGGTGATACCTTCATTCCGATATATTCGCCTGTGTCGGCGGAATTAACCGTCTGTATAACCATTTCGTATTTGCCCGACTCGACTGTTATTTCGTAATGCATGCCTTTGAAAATAACCGAAGAAACACGGCCTTTTATCGTCCCGCTTTCGGGAGGTGTGATAATAACGTCTTCGGGACGCACAACGGCGGTTATATGTTTGCCGACCTCGAAATCATCGACGCATTTGAATGTGCCTCCGCAGAAATGTGCCGTCAGCTTATCGGTCATTATGCCGTTAAAGATATTGCTTTCTCCGATAAAGTCCGCTACAAAAGCATTTGAGGGTTCATTATAAATATCTTCAGGCGTGCCGACCTGCTGAATCTTTCCGTCGCTCATGACGACTATTTTGTCAGACATGGTCAGAGCTTCTTCCTGATCATGAGTTACGTATATAAAAGTAATGCCGAGATCCCTGTGCATCTCTTTAAGTTCAAGCTGCATCTCTTTACGCATTTTAAGGTCAAGCGCGCCAAGCGGTTCGTCAAGAAGCAGGATCTCGGGTTCGTTTACGAGTGCCCGGGCAATTGCGACCCTCTGCTGCTGTCCGCCTGAAAGAGTGGAAATGCTTCTGCTTTCAAAACCTTCGAGATCCACAAGCTCAAGTACCTTTTTGACTTTTTTGTTTATTATATCTTTTTCGATTTTTTTCTGTTTAAGGCCGAATGAAATGTTTTCATATACATTCATGTGAGGAAAGAGGGCGTAGCGCTGAAAAACGGTATTGATAGGACGTTTATGAGGCGGAAACGCCGTAATGTTCTTGCCGTTTAAAAGGATTTCGCCGGAGGTAGGTATATCAAAACCGGCGATCATGCGCAGAGTTGTGGTCTTACCGCAGCCTGAAGGGCCTAAAAACGTGACGAACTCTCCCCGTTTGATTTCAAGACTGAAATCGGATACGGCAGTGAATCCGTCGTCAAAGGATTTGGATACGTTTTTTAATTCAATGATGTTTTCTGTGGTTTTGTTCATTTGTCTTCCAGTTTGTTTATATCTATATCGACGACATGTTTTACGGCTTTCCATTTTACCGGCACAAACAGTGCTATTATACAAAGCGGAACGTAAGTCATAAAAAATACGGGAAACATAAAAACATATTTTATCTGTACGGCAAAGCTGCATTTAATCCTGTTTCTTTCGGGGATTACAGCCGCAAGGCCGAAAAAAAGAAACAGGCAGTACGTGATAATTAATCCGGAAAAAATCTGAGGTATGACTTCGGCTGTCATAAGATTTATATCAAAACCGGAGTTAATCGCCGAAAGCAGACCGATTATTACAATCATACCAAAGAAAAGGTGTCCGGTGGAAATAGTCATAATAACGTCGAAAAAAGTGAATTTACGCGTTTTGACAAGCTTTCCGAACAGACGGCCGCCGAATTTATAGAGTACCTGATAAAAACCTTTGGCCCATCTGATGCGCTGGTTCCAGGAATCAATGAATCTGAGAGGCTGCTCGTCATAAAAGACGGCGTCTTCGCAATAGCCGATAATTTCGTCTTTGACTATATTGTCAACCGAAAATTGCATATCTTCCGTAAGCAGATAATATTTCCAGCCTTTGGTTTTCTTGAGAATGTCCTTATGAACAAGAAAGCCCGTTCCGGAAACCATGCAGCTGTTGCCCAGACACATTCGTGCACGGTTAAGATTACGGGATTCTCTTATGAACCAGAGGCTGCTGCAGGCGCTAATCCAGTTGGAACCGAAATTCTTTGAGTTTCTGTAGGAGGTGACGATCCGGTAACCGTTGGTGAAAACCTTGTTAATTTCTTTAAGATAATTCCCGTCAAGAAGATTGTCCGCATCAAACACCAGATATCCGTCAAAAGCGTCGGTTCCGTAGTCTTTGAAAACAGATTTAATCAGAAAGTTAAGGGCATAGCCTTTACCCTTTTTCTTTTTGCTGTATCTTTCATAGACGGTGGCTCCGGCAGCTTTTGCCATCTCCGCCGTATTATCCGTGCAGTTGTCGGCGACTACAAAAACATGAAAGTGGTCCCTTGGATAATCCTGGGCCATTATGCTGCGTATCAGATTGCCGATTACCTTTTCCTCATTTCTGGCTGAGATCAGTACGGCAAAGCTGCTGACGGATTTCGCCTTGAATTTAGGAAGTCTTTTAACAAGCGAGACAATCGTATAAAAAATCTGATAGAATATTAGAGCGGTAAATATTATTTCCACTATCAGTATTGCTGTTGATACAGGACTGTTATGCATAAGAAACCTCGTCCTTTTAGAGTCGTCTACACGGGATAGTTTAAATATATCCACAGCGTTCACACAACTATATCACTTTTTAAACGGATTTACAAGAAAAACGACACGTCCGGTTTTGAACGTGCCGTTTAATATTATTTTTCATAAAGCAACGAAAAGATAAGCAAATAATCATCACTGAACTTCAGCCATCTTCCGGCGAAGCCTGAGTATCAGGATTGCGCCTGTTATCATCTGCGCTGTCGGCAGAGCCATAAGAATGATACTTGTTATCGGATTTATACGGAGACTGTAATAATAGCCCAAACTGTTAAATAAACTTATGAAAGCAATTAAAGAGAACAGTCCAATGACACAAAATACCGCAAAAATAATCATAATAACTGCCGGAAAGACGGGAATCTTTCCCGTGGGGCGGCCGCTTTGAAGAGAGGTGCGAACCACATTTGCCGTTTGAATGAGTTTTAACTGCATGATGATCGCAATAATCAGTACTATGGCAATAATGACAATTGCGAATATAGCGGCAGCCATGGCCGCATCGCCGTAATCTCCAATACCGTAATAGCTGCTGCCGGAGTAGTATTTGATCATATGGCTTAATTCGCCAAAAATATAATTTCCGCCGAAAAACAGTGCTATCGAAATCAGCGCCCCGAGAATAATCCATACTACAACGGTAGTGATTTTACCGGCTTTGTAAATGCTTATACCCTTTCCGCGGGGGATAATGTTCGCTCTGCAGTCCGCGAAAAAGAACAGGAGACCGATGATTGAAAGTATGGTCGGGATCCGTCCGAGCAATACAAGCAATACGGAAGAAGGCTGATCGATATATGTTATTATTGAGACGATAATGCTTGCGATCAGTATCAGAATATAGAACAGCATCAAAACCGAACCGCCGAATGCTTTAAGCGTTTTATGTACCGGAGTCGGCGCAATGCCTGCCGGCTCGGAAGCGTGGTTAAAGCCGCTTTGCTCCTGAATGGGAGGCGCGGGCGGGGGCGTTTCCCGTGTCTGCTGTGTTTGTGAAGAGGCGGATGGAACCGGAGCACCGCAGTTCTTGCAGAACCGGGCGCCCGGTTTTATTTCGTTTCCGCAGTTTCCGCAAAATGCCATAATATATCCTCCTTAAAAAAATAATTGTATGTTTGTGCTGTATTTACTGCATGATTTTACAATATGTTTCATATTTAGTCAAATTAGATTAATTACTGACACGTTGTCGAAAATGTGTTATAGTCATAAATTATATAACTAATTCGACAGGAAAGGTGGTAATGTCATGAGAAAACATATAAAAGGAAATGTAAGCTGGGTAGGACATATAGATTGGGAACTTGAAACATTTCACGGTGATGATTATTCCATCATGAACGGTTCAAGCCAGAACGCTTATCTGATCGAAGAAGAAAAGACTGTTCTTATAGATACTGTCTGGACTCCTCACAGGTTTGATTTCGTGGAAAACCTTAAAAAAGAGGTTGATCTTAAAAAGATAGATTTTATTGTTGTCAATCATGGCGAATGTGATCATTCGGGAGCGCTTACGACGCTTATGGCCGAGATTCCGGATACGCCGATTTACTGCACCGCCAACTGCGTAAAGAGCATAGAAGGACAGTACGGAAAAAACGGCTGGAATTTTAACGTTGTTAAGACCGGTGACAGCATCGAGATAGGCAACGGGAAAAAGCTTATTTTTATCGAAATGAAAATGCTTCACTGGCCGGATACAATGGCAACGTATATGACGGAAGACAATATTCTGTTTTCGAATGATGCTTTCGGTCAGCATTTTGCGGTTGAAGGGATGTTTAACGACAAGGCAAATCAGTGTCTTCTTTGGAAAGAGGCCGAAAAATATTTTGCAAACATCTTGAATCCTTTCGCAGGCGTGCTTGCAAAAAAACTGAAAGAAATCGAAGGATTTAATCTTACTTTTGATATTATCGCTCCTTCGCATGGCGCTGTCTGGAGAGATAACCCGCTTCAGATCGTTGAAAAATACGCAGAGTGGGCTGACGCTTATCAGGAGGATCAGATCTGCGTCTGCTATGATACAATGTGGGAAGGTACGACAAAGATAGCACATACGATAGCGAAAGAAATCAGCCGTCAGAGCCCGAATACCGTAGTTAAGGTTTTTAATCTTGCCAAGGCGGATAAAAATGAAGTGCTTACCGAAGTATTCAAATCAAGGGCCATAGCGGTAGGTTCGCCGACGGTTTGCAACAGTATCCTCTCGACCGTCGCGGGATGGCTGGAATTCGCGAAACAATTGAAATTTAAAAACAAAAAAGCCGCGGCGTTCGGATGTTACGGATGGAGCGGAGAGTCGGTTAAGATTCTTCAGGAAAAACTTAAAGAGGCCGGCTTTGAAGTTATAGATGAAAGCATTAAATCACTGTGGAATCCCGATGAGGAAACTCTTGCGGCCGTTCCGGCCTTTGTAACGGCGCTTGCCGGAGTCTCAGCGTCGGAGGAAGCGGAAAGTCAGAACGGAGGTAATAATATGGAAAAATATGTATGCGGCCCCTGCGGATATGTATATGATCCGAAGGTCGGTGACCCGGATAACGGAGTAGCGCCCGGAACACCTTTTGAAGATATTCCGGATGATTGGGTTTGTCCGATCTGCAGTGTCGGGAAAGACATGTTTGAAAAAGCGTGAGGCAGGATAGTGAATGCTTTTGAGCTTATTGATAAACTTGAGAAAGAACGCTTTCTTGACAGGGACGAATGGATATATTTGATTAAAAACCGTAATCAGAAACTTGCGGATTATCTTTTTGAAAAGGCAGTCAGGGTCAGAAAAAAATATTACGCCAAAGATGTATATCTGCGCGGGCTTATAGAGTTTACAAACTACTGTAAAAACGACTGCTATTATTGCGGGATCAGACGTTCCAATAAAAATGCCGAAAGATACAGATTGTCAAAAGAGCAGATTTTGAAATGCTGTTCAACCGGATACGAGCTGGGCTTTCGTACATTTGTACTGCAGGGCGGCGAAGATCCGTATTTTACCGAAGAGCGAATGACCGACATCATAAGCGCGATTAAAAGTTTATATGACGACTGTGCGTTGACACTGTCTGTGGGAGAACATCCGAGACAGACTTATAAAACATGGTTTGACGCGGGAGCAGACAGGTATCTGCTCAGACATGAAACGGCTGATGAAGGGCATTACAAAATACTGCATCCCGAAAGCATGTCTTTTGAAAATCGCAGAAGGTGTATTCGCGATCTCAAAGAGACAGGCTTTCAGACAGGCTGCGGACTGATGGTGGGCTCTCCCGGTCAGACTGCGGAATGTATAGCGAAAGACATGGAGTTTCTTAAAGAAATCAGTCCGGACATGATCGGAATAGGACCCTTTATACCTCAAAAGGACACTCCGTTCAAAGAACAAAAGCCGGGAACACTCGAACTTACGCTGTTTTTGCTGGGGCTGATCAGATTGATGCTTCCCATGGTACTTCTTCCGGCTACCACGGCACTGGGTACCATACATCCGATGGGGCGTGAAATGGGTATTATGGCCGGGGCAAACGTCTGTATGCCTAACCTGTCGACTGTTTCGGTCAGAAAAAAGTATTCTTTATATGACAATAAAATTTCAACGGGCGACGAAGCGGCAGAGAGCATTAAGTCCATAGTATCACGCCTTGAAACAATCGGCTATAACGCGGTTGTTTCAAGGGGAGACAGATTCGGATTCTATTATAGTAAGGAGAGATAAGTGGCGGGAAACAGTTTTGAATACCAGAAGTTATTAGCGGAAAGATATCCGAATGTTGAAAGCGCGGTTAAGGCAATCATAGATATGAGCGCCGAACTTAAACTGCCTAAAGGAACGGAATATTTTTTCAGTGATTTGCATGGAGAAAACGAAGTATTTATAGATATGCTCAGGAAGGCGTCGGGTGTTATAAACGACAAGATCAATCTTGTTTACGGGGATGTCCTCTCCGCGGACGAATGTCTGGAAATAGGCAACCTTATTGCCCATCCTCACCATTATCTTCATGACAAACAGAAAAAAACCAAAAACTTTGATCAGTGGGTTCCCATAACCATCCACAGACTGATTCAGATAGCAAAGGAAATAGCTTCAAAATACAGCATCAACAGGGTATCGGGCGCGTTCCCGAAAGCCTATGCGGATATTTTGGAGCCGCTTCTTACCATAGACTGCTCTTCAGACAATAAAATGCATTATTATCACGAGATAGTGGACGCGGCTATCAGATGCGGCATAGGAAAAACGCTTATCATATCTCTTTGCAAGGTCATTAGGCAGGTAGCCGTGGATCAGTTGCACATTCTCGGAGACATTTATGACAGAGGCCCCAGGCCGGATCTTATTATGCAGGAGCTTTTAAATCTGCGAAGCGTGGATATCCAGTGGGGAAATCATGATATAGACTGGATCGGTGCCGTTGCGGGAAATCAGGTCTGCATGTTTTCCGTACTCAGAAAAGCCATAAGCTATAACAATTTCGACTGTCTTGAGGACGGATACGGCATAAACTTAAGGCCGCTTTCGCTATATGCCGCGCAGGTTTATGCTGATGATCCCTGCGAAAATTTTCAGCCTCATCTTCATGATCTGAATAAATACGATCCGATAGACGCAAATCTTGCGGCCAAGATGCATAAAGCCGCGGCCGTTATCATGTTTAAATTAGAAGGGAAACTGGTTAAGCGGAATCCCGAATTCGGCCTGGAGCACAGGGTGCTTCTGGACAAAATCCGGTTTGACAAAGGAACCATAATAATAGGCGGAAAAGAATACAAGCTTACCGATACAAATCTGCCGACCGTGAACCCCGAAAAACCTTTTGAGCTTACCAAAGAAGAACAGCTTATTGCAGATGCGGTTTCGGCTTCTTTCAGACACAGCGAAAAACTGAGACGTCACATAGACTATCTGATCACAAAAAGGTTCCATGTATAAGATCCATAACGGAAATCTTATGTATCACGGGTGCATCCCCACAAATGAAGACGGTTCATTCGCACAGGTTCGGATCGGCAAGAAGGTTCTTTACGGAAAAAGCCTGCTGGACGGATTTGACAAGCTGGTAAGAAAGGCATATTACAGCGGTAAAACCACAGATACGGATATATTCTGGTATTTATGGAACGGGGCAAATTCGCCTCTTTTCGGAAAAGACAGGATTACGACGTTTGAGCGTTATTTTACCGAAGAAAAGGAACTCAGAAAAGAAAAAAAGAATCCGTATTTTAAACTGATAGAAGACGTGGATTATGTAAATAAAATCATACTGGAATTCGGACTTGACATTAATTCCACGCGCATTATCAACGGCCATGTTCCTGTTAAAAAAGGTGAAAATCCCATTAAAGCCGGGGGGAAGCTGTTTGTAATAGACGGCGGCATAGCGAAATCCTATCATAAAACCACGGGAATTGCCGGATATACCCTGATTTTCAATTCCACGGTATATAAACTGGCAAAGCATTTCCCTATATTTGACGACAACAAAAACCGGATCGGAGTGCGGACCGAGACGGAAGTTGTGGAACGCCTGCCGCAGCAGCGTCTCAAAGAAGAAACCGATATAGGAAGAAGATATGCGGAGCGTATCGATAAGCTGCAAAAGCTGATAAAGCTTTACAGAAGCGGAGATATCAATCCTACGACCAATACATTAACAGATGAAACCGATATTATGATCTGATGTCGCTTTCAGCGACGTATCATTATATGAAAGAATTATACGCTGATATTATCATAGATATCTCGACCGACAGGCTGGATAAGTGTTTTCAGTATCGAATCCCTTATCATTTGCATGATAAAATAAGGGAAGGAATGAGGGTAAATATTCCTTTCGGGAGCAGCGGACGCATTATTCAGGGATATATTATTTCTCTTGGAGACAAGCCCAAGTTCGATCCCGAAAAGACAAAGGATATCGACAGCTGCGCCAAGGACAGCGTTTCTGTCGAAGGAAACCTGATCCGGCTGGCGGTTTGGATGAAAAATACATACGGCTCTACACTGATCCAGGCTTTAAAGACGGTATTGCCCGTAAAGGATCAGATAAAAGTCAAAAAAAACAGAGTGCTTGTTCCGTGTAAGAGCGTGGACGAGCTCATTTTGCTGCATGATGATTTTCTGAAAAAGAATAATGCGGCCAGAGCGCGGCTGACTCAGGGGCTTATCGAAAAAGGCAGGCTTACCTGGGACGAGGCTGTAAAAGAATTAAAAATCCAGAGGGAGCTTATCAGGCAGTTTCAGGAAAAGGGAATCCTTAAAACAGAAAGCACGGATGTTTACAGAAACAGCTTTTCCGATATATACGACCAAAACGCGGATGACGAGCCGGAACTTGTATTAAATGATGAGCAGGCTGAGGTTTACGAATCAATAAGCAAAGAGTTCTCGTATGAGGATGCAAGACCGGTTCTGCTTCACGGGATTACCGGGAGCGGAAAAACACATTTATATATCAGGCTGATAAAAGACGTTGTAGATGCGGGAAAGCAGGTGATCTTTCTTATACCCGAAATTTCTCTTACCTGGCAGACGGTTTCCAGATTTACCGGATATTTCAAAGACAGGGTAGCCGTCATAAACTCAAGGCTCTCTGCCGGAGAGCGTTCGGATATGATAAGGCGGGTAACGGAGCATGAGGTGGATCTTGTCATAGGCCCAAGATCCGCGCTCTTTACACCTTTTGACAATCTCGGGCTCATAATCATGGATGAAGAGCATGATTCCTCATATCAAAGTGAGATAATGCCGAGATATCATGCAAGAGAGACGGCTGAGCAGCGCTGCTCTTTAGAGGGCGCAAATCTTCTTCTCGGATCGGCGACGCCTTCGCTTGAATCCAGATACAGGTGCGATCTGGGAAGATATGTCTTGTTTAAGCTGACGAAAAGATATTCTGATTCGGGCCTTCCGAAGATAGTTTCCGTAGATATGCGGAAAGAACTCAAAAGAGGAAACAAAACGCTTATAAGTTATTTGCTTAGGGAAGCCATTGAGCAGAGACTTGAAATGGGTGAGCAAAGCATTTTATTTTTGAACAGAAGAGGCCATACCGGATTATTTACATGCAGAAACTGCGGATTTGTGTTAAAATGTCCGCATTGCGATATCGGACTGACTCTTCACAATGACGGCAGCATGAAATGTCATTACTGCGGCTTTATACATCCGGTTATTAAGAATTGCCCTGACTGCGGATCAGAGTATATAGGAGGGCTGAAAGTCGGTACGCAGCAGGTGGAAGAGCTTCTTTCAGAGATGTATCCGGAAGCCAAAATCATCCGAATGGACAGGGACACCACCGCGGGAAAAGACGGATATGAAAAGATACTCAAAAGTTTTTCGGACGGCAAGGCAGATATTCTGATAGGGACTCAGATGATAGTTAAGGGGCATGATTTTCCGAAAGTTACCCTTATGGGGATTCTGGCGGCTGATTCGTCCATGTATGCATCCGATTATAAAGCGGCGGAGTTGACTTTTCAGCTTATCGTGCAGGCAGCGGGGCGTTCGGGCAGGGGAGCGCTTCCCGGACTTGCGGTTATACAGACATACAATCCCGAACATTATGTTATCGAAGCCGCTTGCGTACAGGATTATGAAGCTTTTTATAAAGACGAGATTTCAGTCAGGCAGCTTATGAACTACCCCCCTGTCGGAAGCATGATGGTTATTCACGGAAGCGGGCCGGAAGGCCGGAAACTCATGAACGCCATGCTGCATATAAAAAAATTCATTGAGACTTTGAGAAAAGACAATCTGCCCGTCATAATGGGGCCTGTAAGCGATGTTATTTCCAGGGTGCAGGATACCTACAGGATAGTGATACATATAAAAGATCACGATGAGATCGCTTTGATCAGACTCAGGATGATGATAGAAAAGTATATTAATATAAACAGCGGATTTAAAGATATTCAGATTCAGTTTTCGCTGAACGAATAGGAGGTTATATATGGCGATAAGAAATATCAGGGTTTTGGGTGAAAAGGTACTGAGCAAACCCTGCAGGCCGGTTGATAAAATGACGGAAAAAAATCTTACCCTGATAGAAGATATGTTTGATACCATGTATGAAACGGGCGGCGTGGGGCTGGCAGCTCCGCAGGTCGGGGTACTTAAAAGAATTGCCGTCATAGATTTAGGCACGGAAAAACCGGAGCCGCTTGTGCTTATCAATCCGGTGATAACCGAAACTTCGGGTGAACAGACCGGAGGCGAAGGCTGTCTTTCGGTTCCGGGAAAGCACGGACTGGTCACGCGGCCGAATTACGTCAAGGTACGTGCCTTGGATGAAAACATGAAAGAATACGAACTCGAAGCGGAGGGGCTTCTGGCCCGCGCAATCTGTCATGAGTGCGAACATCTGGACGGGATCATCTATACTGCACATGTTATCGGCGAGCTGAAAGATATTTCGGAACCTCTTGAGGGTGAAGATACCAAGGAAGAACCCGAAAACGGGGAGGTAGAAGATTGAATCTGATCTATATGGGGACTCCCGAATTTGCCGCTGTCGCTCTTAAGGCGCTGATCGGGTCAAAACATACCGTTTCTGCGGTGGTTACACGGGAAGACAAACCAAAAGGCAGAAACGGCAAACCGCAGATGTCTGCCTGCAAGGAACTTGCGATTGAATATAAAATACCTGTATTTCAGCCCAAAACGCTCAAATCAGCGGAAGCGGTCAGGGAAATTCAAAAATATAATCCCGATATCATAGTCGTGGCAGCCTACGGACGGATTCTGCCGAAAGAAATTCTTACAATTCCAAAATACGGCTGCGTCAATATCCATGCTTCGCTTCTTCCGAAATACAGGGGAGCGGCTCCGATACAGTGGGCGATTCTGAACGGAGAGAAAATCACCGGGATTACCATTATGCAAATGGATGAAGGGCTTGATACCGGAGATATCCTGATGCAAAAAGAAGTTAATATAGAAAACAAAGAGACGGCAGATTCGCTTTTTGATAAACTTTCGGAAACCGGCGCGGGTCTTATAACAGAAGCGATTGACAAAATAGAAAAAGGTGAGATCACGCCTGTTCCTCAACCGGAAGAAAGCCCCACACCATACTCAAGGATGATAGTAAAAGAGGATGGACTCATAGATTTTACGGATGACGCCGAGACAATAGAACGCCGTGTGAGAGGATTTAATCCATGGCCGGGGGCGTTTTGTTTTATGGACGGCAGCAGCGTAAAGATATGGGATGCGGATATTGTTACTGAAAATTCGATATACTCTCCCGGTACTGTTTCCAAAGCAGATAAAACGGCTCTGCTGGTTCAGACAGGGAAAGGACAGCTTAAGATAAATTCCCTTCAGCTTCAGGGAAAGAAACGCATGGATTTTGACGCGTTTTTAAGGGGCTGCAGGTGGGAGAGAGGAAAACGCTTCGACGGAGATACAAATTGAAAAAAGATACGGATTTGAGATATCTGGCGCTTGATTCGCTTCTTGCCGTGGAAAATGAAAACAGAAAGAGCAGCGACGTTATTAACGAAACGCTTGAAAAATACGGAGTTCTGCCGAAAACACAGCGTTCTTTTTATAAAAGACTTACCGAAGGAACGCTTGAGCTTAAGATAAAACTGGATTATATCATAAGCTGTTATTCCAAGGTTCCCCTGAAAAAGATAAGACCGGTTATTAAAAACATCCTGAGACTTTCGCTGTACCAGCTAACGCAGATGGATTCGGTGCCTGAGAGCGCGGCCGTGAACGAAGCCGTAAAATTGACAAAGAAAAAGGGATTCGTTCAACTTTCCGGTTTTGTCAACGCTGTATTAAGAAGTTTTTTAAACAAACCGGAGCTGCTGCATTGGCCGGACGAAAATGATGTTTTGAAATATATTTCGGTTATGTATTCAATGCCCGAATATCTTGTCGGAAAGTGGCTTGTTCGTTTTGGAAAAGATGAGACGATTCGTATCTGCAAATGGTTTCTGGAGACTAAGACGATTACGGTCAGACTGCGCGGAGATGAGGCTCTCCAAAAAAAGACATTGAAAGAGCTTGAAGATTATGGAGTCAGGATTGAAAAAGCTCCTTTTCTGGATTATGCATGGCGGATTACGGGTTTTGACGTGATTGACGAAATAGAAGCTTTCAGAGACGGAAGAATTTATGTACAGGATCTCAGCTCCATGCTTGCGGTGGAAGCAGCCCAAATAGAAAAAGGAGATACGGTCATGGATCTTTGCGCTGCACCGGGAGGAAAAACCGTTCTTGCGGCGGATAAGACCGGCGATTTCGGAATTGTATTCTCATTTGATATTTCAGAAAGAAAAACCGAACTGATTCGGGAAAACGCGCTGCGCTGCGGCATTCGCAATATTAAAGTAAAGATAAGAGACGCTTCCGTTGAGCCTTTGGATCTTAAAGAGAGTGCCGATGTGGTTATCGCGGATGTGCCTTGCAGCGGTTACGGTGTTATAGGGCATAAGGCTGATATCAAATACAGAGCCGGTTTCAAAAAAGAAGAAGCATTAAAAGATTTGCAGAAAAAAATAATGAATACGTCGGCTATGTACCTGAAAGAGGGAGGCACCCTGCTTTACTGCACATGCACAATATCCGAAACCGAAAATGAAGACAATATATCCGAATTTATCGAAGAAAGCGGATTTGAGCCTGCGGATATTAAAGAATATCTGCCGCATGAACTCTTTGAAAACAACATAAGCAAAGAAAAATACTGTCTTCAGATACTGCCGGGTAATGCGGGCTGTGACGGATTTTTCATTGCCTGCCTTAAAAAACCACTTAAACGGAAGATGTAAAATGACGGATATCGATATCAAATCAATGCATCATAAAGAATTAAAAACTTTTATGGATGAGATGCGTGAAAAACCTTTCAGGGCAAATCAGCTTTTCTCATGGATGCATGAAAAATGCGCGCGCTCTTATGATGAAATGACTGATCTGCCGCTTTCTTTGCGGGAAAAACTTGAGCGTATCAAACCATTGACATCTTTAAGCGTAAATGATATCCGTGTATCGGAAAACAAAGATACCAAAAAATATTTGTTTGCTTTAAATGACGGGCATCTGATCGAAAGTGTATGGATGAAATACAGGCATGGCAATACCGTATGCATTTCCACTCAGGTCGGATGCGCCATGGGATGCGCGTTTTGTGCTTCCGCAATCGGCGGCAGGGTGCGTTCGCTTTCAGCTTCCGAAATGCTTGAACAGATTTACGAGATAAGGCGTCTGACAAACGAGAGGGTCTCAAACACCGTAATTATGGGGATGGGAGAGCCTTTTGACAATTATGATAATTTAATAAGATTCATAAGACTTATAACCTGTGAAAAGGGTTTCAACATGAGTGCCAGAAACATTACCGTATCTACCTGCGGGATTGTTCCCAAAATGTACGAATTTGCCGAAGAAAAGCTGCCGGTAACGCTTGCCGTATCGCTTCATGCCGCCGACAACGCCACCCGGATGAGGCTTATGCCCGTGGCCGCTAAGTATGATATACATGAAGTGGTCAAGGCGGCTTATCATTATTTTCAGGTCACAGGCAGGCGTGTTACTTTTGAATATGCTCTTGTAGCCGGTATAAATAATTCCGAAAAAGATGCCGACGGGCTGGCAAGGCTTCTGTCGGGATTTCCCTGCCATGTCAATCTGATTCCCGTCAACAACGTTTCCGAAAAGGAATTTGCGCCTCCGAATACCGAAGATACTATAAATTTTCAAAATAAACTTGAAAAAAACAAAATAAATGTTACTATAAGGAGAGAAATGGGCAGCGATATTGACGGTGCCTGTGGACAGCTGCGAAAGAACCGTTATAAATAACATTTTGTCAATGCGATATATATTCGCGGCTGGAATAGAGTGGGAGAATACATTTATGAAGGTTTTTTCTGCTACAGATGTAGGAAAAATCCGCTCTATTAATCAAGATTATATTTTTGTTTCGAAAGATCCGGTTGGGAACCTGCCGAATCTTTTTGTGGTAGCCGATGGTATGGGAGGTCATAATGCAGGAGACTTTGCTTCCCATTACGGGGTTTCTGTTATGGTAGAGACCATAAAAAAAGATTCAAATTATAATCCTATAAAAATAATAAGGAGCGGTATGCTTGCCGCAAACAAAGAAGTCAAAAAGACTGCCATCGATGACCCGAACATGAAAGGCATGGGTACTACCATGGTAGTGGCTTCAGTAGTAGGCGAGTATTTATATGTGGCTAATGTCGGCGACAGCCGGCTTTACCTGATAGACGACACGATCAGACAGGTAACTCAGGATCATTCACTTATAGCCGAGATGGTTCGTTTAGGGGAGCTGAATCCGGAAGAGGCAAAAAATCATCCTGACAAAAACATCATAACGAGAGCCATAGGGACCGAAGAAAACGTTGAAATAGACTTCTTTGATCTGAAACTGGAAAAGGGACAGTGGATTCTGATATGTTCAGACGGGCTTTCGAATATGGTCAGTGATGACGAGATTCTCAAAACGATAAAAGCAGAGTTTACGGAGGAAGGATACGATCCGTCAGCGGCATTGATTGATTTGGCAAATCAAAACGGAGGAAAGGATAACATTGCGATAATAGCGGTACAGCCGTTTCCTGATGAGGTGGATATATGTTAAAAGAAGGAATTATTATAGGGGAGCGCTATGAGATAATGAACCGTGTCGGCTCCGGCGGCATGGCTGATGTATATAAGGCCATGGATCACAAGCTGAACCGTCTTGTAGCAGTAAAGATGCTTAAGGCTGAGTTCAGAGGAGACCGGAGCTTTATAGCTAAATTCCGAAAAGAAGCTCAGGCGGCAGCCGGACTTACGCATCCGAATATCGTAAGCGTGTATGACGTGGGAGAGGACAGAGGCCTTTACTATATCGTCATGGAGCTTGTTGAAGGTATAACGCTTAAAAATTATATAGCGAAAAAAGGCAAACTCAGCGTAAAAGAAGCTACGAGTATCGCGATACAGGTAGCTCTGGGGCTTGAATGTGCCCACAACCAGGGTATCATCCACAGAGATGTAAAACCGCAAAACATCATGATATCCGTGGACGGCAAAGTCAAGCTTTCGGATTTCGGTATTGCCAAGGCGATAAATGCCAATACCATTACAGCCAATGTTATGGGTTCCGTGCATTTCAGTTCGCCGGAACAGGTGAGAGGCGGCTTTTCGGATTCCAAAAGCGATATTTATTCGCTCGGCATAACCATGTATGAAATGGTGACGGGCAGGGTTCCGTTTGACGGAGACACGACTGTCTCTATCGCGATAAAGCATCTGCAGGAAGAAATCGTGCCTCCTTCGAGATACACGCCCGATCTTCCGTATTCACTTGAGCAGATCATTTTAAAATGCACTCAGAAAAATCCCGAACGGAGATATTCTTCGGCGGGCCAGCTTATTGACGATCTCAAACATTCCCTTATAGATCCTCAGGGCAATTTCGTAATAATGGGTTCATCGGGCAAGGCATCCGTATCTCTTCCCGATCAAATGGCCGCGGCTGCCGCTGCCGAAAAGGCAAGGGCGGCACAAAACAGCCAGAACCTCAAAAAATCCAAAAACAGAAAAGCATCTCTTTCGGATGAAGATGATGATTATGACAGGGAAAAAAGAAGGAAAAAAGACGATTATTACGACAAAAGAAAATCGTCCGGCAAAAAGAGAAAAGACTCTGACGCCGTTAACAACAAACTCGAAAAAGCCATAACGATAGGCGGCTTTGTAATCGGTATTGTTATCATAATCATTCTGGTTATCGTCATTGGAAACATGGCGGGTCTGTTCAATAAAAAAACAGGCACAGCCGTTTCAAACACGACTACATCGTCTTCCGATGATATTACAAACGTAGGAGTTATCGTTCCGAGCTTTTTAGGAAAGACTGTTGAAGAAGCTCAGACTATCGCTTCGCAGTACGGCCTTACCATAAATCAGGTCGGCGAGGAAAGTTCTGAAGTATATGCCGCAGGACAGATCGTTTCACAGGATCCCGTTTCGGGAGCCACAGCCGATTCCGCTACCGTCATAAATGTGGTTGTTTCTTCCGGCTCAAACCAGATTACCGTTCCTTCAGGACTTGTTGGCGTCACACAGACCGAGGCGGAAGCAATTCTTTCCCAGTACGGTCTCAATGTATCTGCAGAGCTGCAGGCAAGTGATGTCGAGATAGGACGCGTAATAGCGGTTGATCCGGCGGAAGGAACATCCGTATCGCCCGGAAGCCTGATACACCTTTACGTGAGCAAGGGCAGCGAGACAACGGTGGACGGCTTGTCAGTGGTTCCTACGGTTATCGGATATGATCTTAACACTGCCACAAGCACACTTAATAATAACGGTTTTAACAGCAATGTAGTATATCAGACTTCGGACGTTGTTGCTTCGGGACTTGTCATTTCATCGGATCCGGTTGCCGGGGCTACAGCCCAGTCAGGCTCTACGGTTACCCTGTACGTAAGTTCGGGCAATGAGGGCTCGTGGGTAAATACGGATCCGTTCCTGGAGCCGGGTGTGTACATGGGACAGAGCGTCAGGATCGAACTGATTCAGAACGGTGTTTCTTCGGTTGTATATGAAGGTTCGAATCCTTTCGGAGATGACAATTATTATTCCGATAAGATCATAGGACAGCCCGGTGTAACCACGGGTACGGTAAATATCTACGACCTTAACGACAATACGTTGCTGGGAACCTATGAGCTGACATTTGGTCCGGCCTGATACGGGTTTTATTAAATGACAGGTACTATAATCAAAGGTATTGCCGGATTCTACTACGTTGACGTGGTAGGATCCGGCATCTATGAATGTAAAGCAAAAGGAATATTCAGAAAGGACAGGATTAAACCGCTCGTAGGGGATATAGTCGAAATAAAAGTCCTGGATGAAACTGAAAAAGAGGCCAATATCGAAAAGATTCTGCCGCGAAGAAGCGAGATCTACCGTCCGGCGGTAGCAAATACGGATCAGGTGATTGCGGTTATGGCATTGGCGGATCCCACGCCTAACTTCGGTGTTTTGGACAGGCTTCTGGTCCAGATGAGCAGGCAGGGCATACCGGCTTTGATCTGTTTTAACAAATCTGATCTGGTTGAGGCTGATGATGCCGAAAAGATAAGGAAAATATATTCGGATTCAGGATATACCGTGCTTCTTTGCAGCACATATACGCATACGGGGCTTGCAAGGCTCAAAGAGATTTTAAAAGACAAAACTACGGTTTTGGCCGGGCCATCCGGCGTAGGGAAATCTTCTTTGATCAATTGTCTTTCCATGGAAAACATGATGGAAACCGGCGAGATAAGCAGAAAATTAAAAAGAGGCAGGCATACCACGAGACATTCCCAGCTGATTATTCTCGAACCCGGAACATATATATGCGATACTCCCGGATTCACCTCATTTTCAGCCGAAAACATGCCTAAAGAAGAACTCAAAAGCTATTTTCCGGAGTTCAAAAAATACGAAGATCTTTGCCGTTTCGGCGGATGCGTCCATGTAAACGAACCGGAATGCAAAGTAAAAGATGCCGTATCTTCAGGGGAAATCCCGAAAGAAAGATACGAATCTTATTTAAAACTCTATCAGGAATTAAAAGAAGCGGAGCGCAGGGGGAAAAAATAATGTATCAATTGGCGCCATCCATTTTATCGGCAGATTTTAACAGATTGGGAGAACAGCTGTCTCTCCTGGAGAAATGCGGATGCGAATGGATTCATATTGATGTTATGGACGGAATGTTTGTACCGAGTATTTCTTTCGGTATGCCGGTGATTAAATCCATCCGAAAAAACAGCCCGCTTTTTTTTGATGTTCATATGATGGTGGAAGATCCGGGCAGATATGTGAAAGATATGAAAGAGGCCGGAGCGGACATGCTGACGGTACATGCCGAAGCCTGCACTCATTTGGACAGGGTACTTGGTTCGATACGCGAATCGGGCATGAAGGCGGGGGTCGCTTTAAATCCCGCCACTCCCTTAAGCCTGATTGACTATGTTCTCGACAAGATCGACATGGTGCTGATCATGTCCGTAAATCCCGGGTTCGGAGGACAGTCATATATTCCCGCCATGTCCGATAAAATCCGCAGCCTTCGCCAAAAACTGGATGCGGCCGGAAAAGCCGATATCCCCATTGAAGTTGACGGAGGGATAAAAGAAGGAATTGCCGAAGAAGTCTTAAATGCGGGGGCTCAGATACTTGTCGCGGGTTCATCTCTTTTTAAAGAAGATATTGCGAAAAGATATGATATTCTGAACGGTATCATAGAAGAACATAAAAAAGTATTGCAAAACAAGGATGCTTAGTCTATAATTCACTAATGCATCTGATGCATGCCGGCGTGGCGGAACTGGCAGACGCCCGGGACTTAAAATCCCGTGGGTAGCGATACCCGTACCGGTTCGATCCCGGTCGCCGGCAGTGAACAAAGACTCTGAAGACTGTGTTTTCGGAGTCTTTTTACTAAGGAGAAAAGAATATGAGGACTATTTTTTCAAGAATCAAGATGAATCGAGGCCAGGTTGCAGCCGCCGTGATCTTCGTTCTGATCGCAGCCTTTGCGAATATGCTGAGCCCGCTGTTGATCAGCAGGATGATCGATGACGGCATAAGCAAAAACAATTCGCAGCTCATCATAATGCTGGCTCTGGGAATGATCGCGTTTGCAGTGACCGCCTGCATTACGAACCTGATTTCCGTGAGGATCTCGAGTAAGATTACGACCGGTTTTACAGCGGATCTGCGGGAAGCTGTTTTTGTTAAGGTGCAGACCTTTTCCGCTGCGGAGATAGACAAATTCGGAACGGCCTCCCTGGTTACACGAAGCACAACGGACGTTACGAATATCCAGAATTTCCTTTCGATTCTTTTCCGGACCGGACTCCAGATGCCGATGATGGCGGTCATGGGCGTTATCCTGTGCGTTGCCACTGCCGGCCAGGTTTCGGTTGTTCTGGTCATTGCCATCCCGGTCATGATTACAATCGTGGCTGTATTGATGCTTGCGGCCAGCCGTTATTCCTTCAAGCTTCGTCAGAAAATAGATGATATTAACCGGCTCTCCCTGGAAGCCCTCGAAGGCGTTCGGGTGATCCGGGCTTTTAACAAACAGAAAACAGAGATGAAACGTTTCAGCGCGACAAACTCTGAAACGGCGGAAATAACCCGGAAATCAGTCATGACAACGACTACGCTTTTCCCGGTGATAAATGCTCTTTTCGGTATTACTTCGGCAGGTGTCATGGCAGTAGGTTCAGCCATTGTCGTGCAAGGATACATGGAAGTGGGCACGCTGGTCTCGGCGGCCCAGTATATCAGCATGATCCTGATTTCCATCATTCTGATCTCCACCGTTGTGAGTCAGTTTCCGGATGCTTACGCATGCATGAACAGGATTGCCGAAGTGCTGGAAACGGAGGCATCGATCACGGATTCCGAAAAGGAAACACCGGAAAAGACCTGCAGGGGCACGGTGGAATTCAGGGGCGTTACTTTTGCATATCCCGGAGCGGACGAGCCGGTTTTAAAAGATATCAGTTTTATATCGAGGCCCGGCGAGACGACGGCCATCATCGGGAGGACCGGCTGCGGCAAATCCAGTATCGTGAAGCTTATCCCCCGGCTCTATGATACTTTGTTCGGAGACGTTCTTGTGGACGGGGTCAATGTAAAGGATTACAAACTGGAAGACCTCCGGGAGCTCATAGGCTATGTGCCGCAAAAAAAACGTGCTGTTTTCCGGTGATATCGCCGATAACCTGAATTACGGCAACGAAAACGGAAGCGAAGAAGACTGGAAAGAAGCTGTCAGCATCGCCTGCGCTTCGGAGTTCGTGGAGAAAAAGAAAGATGTCTATCATGCCGCAATCTCTCAGGGCGGCACCAATCTTTCCGGCGGCCAGCGTCAGCGCATGGCCATTGCAAGAGCTGTCATGAAAAAACCGGAGATCTACATTTTCGACGACAGTTTTTCCGCGTTGGATATGAAAACAGATGCGCAGCTGCGCAAAAACCTGAAAGCGAGCATGGGAGAAGCAACCCAGATCATAGTCGCGCAGCGCGTCAATACCATCATGGATGCCACACGAATCCTTGTGCTTGAAAAAGGCAAAGTAGTCGGTATGGGAAAGCATAAAGAATTGCTCGTTTCATGCCCGCTCTACCGTGAAATCGCCGAAATACAGCTGGGAGAGGAGGAAGTTAAGAATGAAATCGCAAGCGCTTAAACGACTTCTTTCCTACATGAAAAGGTACAAAGGGAAATTCACAATTGGCGTGATCCTTGCGCTGATCGGGACTGTCTTTACGGTCATCGGGCCGAAGTTATTGGGAGAAATCACCACGATCCTGTTTGCCGGAATAACGGATCAGAAATGGTTTGTGGAAACGTATTCCGACGGCACGGTAAATCCCGACAGCGTCTGGATATGGATCGGCGGCGAGGGGACCGGCACGGCATTCGGCAAGGTAAATGTCATTGTCGGGATCGTCGTGATACTTACGGTCATTTATATTTTATCTTTTGTATTCTGCAGCATCTCCAACAAGAGCCTGGCAAGGGTCGCTTCAAATGTCGTAAGGGATCTCAGGACCGATATCAACGAAAAGATGCACAGGATCAAACTGAATTACTATGACACACGCACCAATGGGGAGATTCTTTCCATAGTTACAAACGATGTGGATGCCGTCAATACGATGCTGAGCAAGAACCTCTACCAGATCATCACGCAGGTGATCACAATGGTGGGTGTACTTGTCATGCTGTTTATAATTAATTTCTGGGTTGGACTGATAGCGTTGGCTATCATTCCTGCGACGCTTCTGGCCACGGGAGTCGTTCAGAAAACCGGCAGAAAGGTTTACGCCGAGCAGCAGGGGCTCCTCGGAGATGTGAACGGTTATGTGGAGGAAATCTATAACGGACAGAGTGTCGTTTCTTCTTTCAATTATCAGAAAAGGGCTATAGAGAAATTCAAACAGCTGAACCAAAACCTGCGTGAAAAATCACAAAAGGCAGAACGCTCTTCAGGCTCGGTAATGCCGCTGACGGAACTGGTGAACAACATCGGTTATGGCGCAACTGCTGCCATTGCCTGTCTGTTTGCGCTTAGCGGGAGCTTGACAATCGGTTCCGTACAGTCCGTCATTCAGTATATAAAAAGGTTCCAGCAGCCGTTTTCCATGATCGCACAGATGTACGGACAGATTTCCGCAGGCCTGGCCTCGGGAGAACGTATTTTCGAAATGTTGGATGCAGAAGAAGAAATTCCGGATCCGGCGGACGGAAAAGTACCGGCACTTTGTGACGGTTCGGTAAGATTTGAAAACGTTCAGTTCGGATATACGCCGGATCATCTTCTGATGACGGATGTCAGTTTCAAAGCGGAACCGGGACAAAAGATCGCCATTGTCGGGCCGACCGGCGCCGGCAAAACGACCCTCATCAACCTGCTGATGCGTTTCTATGAGATAAGCGGCGGCAAAATCTATGTTGACGGCGTCGATACTACTGAAATGACAAGGCAGGAGCTGCGCAGGCATTTCAGTATGGTACTGCAGGAGACCTGGCTGTTTGAGGGTACGATCCGTGACAACTTAAAATACAGCACGGACCGCGAAGTCAGTGACGAAGAGGTCGAGGAAGCGGCAAAATCCGTCTGTGCGGACAGCTTTATACGTACCATGCCCGGCGGATACGATATGGTTCTTTCAAAAGGCGCGGAGAATATCTCTCAAGGCCAGAGGCAGCTGCTGACGATTGCACGGGCCATACTGGCAAATCCGGAGATCATGATCCTTGATGAAGCCACCAGCAATGTAGATGCGCATACCGAGCAGACCATCCAGAAAGCCATGGCGGTGCTGATGAAAGGGCGTACCAGCTTTGTGATCGCGCACAGGCTCTCGACTATCCGTGACTCAAATGTAATCCTTTATATGGAAAACGGCGATATCAAAGAGGTGGGCAACCACGATTCGCTGATGAAACTGGGCGGGAAGTATGCGGAGCTTTACAACAGCCAGTTCGGATAATATATCATATAAAAAAGCTGTCGTTTACGATATGCTGCGTTCGTGCAGGTTTCATATCATAATGCGACAGCGTTTTTTTATTTAATCTAATCATCTGTTTTTTCATCGCTCTCGTTTGGAGGAGCGGATTGAAAATCTTCGCTTAAGCGTCTTCCGGTATCTTTGAGGTTTTTAGCCATAAGCTGAAACATATATATTATAACGGGGACAATGATGGTACACGCTATGGCAGCCATAAGAAAGCCCTTTGCCTGAGGGCTTTTCATAAGAGCAAAAACGATGGTAAGTATGTACATAAGCGCTATCAGCGCAAGTCCGACTACAGCGAGTATTCTCCTGGCTTTTTTCAAAACAAAAACCTTTCTCTATCAAACAGTTAAGTTGTTATTGAATTTACAGTTTAAAATTATAAATCACAAAAAAAGCATTGTAAACGAAAAATTAATAAAAATCACAAAGAATTCACACCCCTGATAATTGCATTTTTGCCGAAAATATTGTATGTTTTTCAGGATTCTTAGTACAAATATAAAGTGCCGAAATCAAAACTGCCGATTCGGGCGCATTTTCACGGGAAAACCGATGTTAGGGTATATAAGGGTTTTTGAAGAGGAATTAAAGATAAAAGATTTTGAAACCTACAGATCTTTTTATTGCGGAGTATGCCGGGATCTGAAGCTGAATTGCGGTCAGATATCCAGGATTACGCTTAATTATGACATGACGTTTCTGGCCGTTTTGCTTACCTCGGTATATGACAAGACTCCCGCAAGCGAAAACCATACCTGCATGTTTCATCCCCTGAAGAAAAAGCGGTTTTACCGGAATGAATATACGTCTTACGCCGCCGATATGAGCCTGCTTCTTTCATATCATAATCTGATGGATGACTGGATAGACGAAAAAAAGCTTAAAAGCCGGTTTATTACTGGAATTCTGAAATCCGGCTATAAAAAAACGGCTCTAAAGTATCCGAGGCAAAATACGGCGGTCGAAGACTATCTGACCAGGCTGCATGCCGTAGAAAGAGCCGGAAGCGATAATCTGGATGAAGCGGCAAATCTTACGGGAGAGATGCTGGCCGAGATTTTTGATGTTTACGAAAATGACATTTGGAGCCCTGATCTCAGGAAAACGGGATATTACCTCGGAAAATTTATATATCTCATGGATGCGTATGAGGATGTCGAAAAAGACAAACAAAACAACTGTTATAATCCTTTGATACAAATTTCTGAAAAAGAGGATTTTGACGCCAAGGCAAAAGACATTCTTATGCTTATGGCGGGCGGGGCGGCTTCGGCCTTTGAAAGACTTCCTGCCGTAGAATATATAGACATTCTCAGAAATATATTGTATTCTGGTATTTGGACTGTTTTTGGAAAGATAAATTACGGGAAGGTTGCAGATGAGAGATCCGTATGAAGTGCTCGGCGTTTCGAGAAATGCCGATATGGATGAAATAAAAAAAGCATACAGAACTTTAAGCCGCAGGTACCATCCTGATGCAAACGTAAACAATCCGAACAAAGCCGAAGCGGAAGAAAGATTCAAACAGATTCAGCAGGCTTATCAGCAGATAGTAAACGAAAGGGAAAACCCGACAGGCACAGGCGGCGGATACGGAAATGCCGAACAGTATGATCCTTTCGGATTCGGAGGGTTTTACGGACGGCATACATATCAGCAGGATAATTTCAACGGAGATCCGAAGCTTCGGGCGGCCGCCAATTACATAAACGCCAGACATTATCATGAGGCCATAAACGTGCTTAATGACATTTATAACAGAGACGGAAACTGGTATTATCTTCATGCAGCGGCAAATCTGGGCCTCGGCAACGTGGCGCAGGCCAGGCTGGATGCCGAGCGTGCCTGCGAGATGGAACCGAATAACATGACATTCAGAACCCTGTTAAACCAGATAAACGGAAACGCAGGCTGGTATTCCAATATGGGTGAAGGCTACGGCATGACAGAATGTCAGGGCGGCGGGATGGCCAGAGTATGTATTCCCTGCTGCGCCGGACTGGTTTTATGTTCGTGCTGTCTGCCTTACAGATGGTTTCTTTGCTGCTGATATAATTTTGACTATTTAAAAACAGAGAGAAAAATAAAATTGAACGAAAATAAAAAACCCGACGACAACAATAATAACAAACGCAAATATTCGCTTCTTGCCACTATTATTACCGCTGTTATTTTCATGGCGGTTTTGGGGCTTTTGTTCAGAGGCTCGGATTCCGTCGAAACAAATGAGATTACTTATGATAAATTTGTTCAGCTTGTAGAAGACGGAAAGATTGCGAAAGTAGAGCTTCAGGACGGCCTTATAACCGCGACCGCAAGAAAAGACGAGACGGATGATGCCGATGTTTCTGAAACCGTTGATAATACCGGAATTACGGAAGAAGACCGTATATGGAAAGAGCTCAGTGACCGTTTATACGGAAGCTCATCGGGCAGTTCAGAGATAAAATACAAGGTTCGGCTGATAGGCGATGAAAATTCCCTTGTGGCGCTTCTGGAAGGCAGAGATATCGAATATTCCAAGAAAACACAGGAAGCATGGATCGAAGTGCTTTCTTCGATTGCCAGTTTTCTGGTTCCTTTCCTGATTCTGATGCTTTTCCTCGGCCTTATGATGCGAAGAAGCGGCGGTCTTATGGGGATCAGCAAGAGCAAGGCCAAAACATATGTCCAGACCGATACGGGCATAACTTTCGCGGATGTCGCGGGAGAGGATGAAGCCAAAGAATCTTTAAAAGAAATGGTCGAATTTCTGAATCATCCCGAGACATTTACCGAGATAGGAGCAAAAATACCCAAAGGAGCGCTTTTGGTAGGCCCTCCGGGTACGGGCAAGACCCTGCTTGCAAAAGCCGTAGCCGGCGAGGCCCATGTTCCTTTTTTCTCTATTTCCGGTTCCGAATTTGTCGAAATGTTCGTCGGCGTCGGCGCTTCGCGTGTAAGAGATCTTTTTGAAGAGGCCAGAGGCAAGGCGCCGTGTATAGTCTTTATAGACGAGATAGACGCTATAGGAAAATCCCGTGATACAAAGATAGGCGGCAACGACGAACGTGAGCAGACTTTAAATCAGCTTCTTGCGGAGATGGACGGTTTTGACAGTGCAAGCGCCGTTATTATACTTGCGGCGACCAACAGACCTGAAATTCTTGATCCGGCGCTGCTTCGTCCCGGCAGGTTTGACAGGAGGGTAGTCGTAGAAAAACCGGATCTTAAAGGCCGTGTTGCTATTCTTAAAGTTCATATCAGCAAAGTAAAATACGATGAAACAGTTGATCTTAACGATATCGCGCTTGCTACTTCAGGCATATCGGGCGCGGACCTTGCAAACATCGTAAACGAAGCAGCCATATTAGCGGTAACAAAAGGCAGAAAAGCGGTCTGCCAGCATGATCTTTTTGAGGCCGTTGAGGTCGTCCTGGTCGGAAAAGAAAAAAAAGACAGGGTACTCGGCAAAGAGGAAAGGCGCATAGTATCTTATCACGAAGTAGGTCACGCTCTGGTTACCGCGCTTCAAAAAGATGCCGAACCGGTTCAGAAAATTACAATAGTACCGAGAACCATGGGCGCTCTCGGATATGTGATGCAGGTGCCCGAAGAAGAAAAATATCTCAACACCAAAGCAGAGCTTGAATCCATACTCGTCACGACTTTGGCGGGACGGGCTGCAGAGGAAATTGTATTTAACAGTGTTACAACAGGTGCGGCCAACGATATTGAAAAAGCTACAAATCTCGCAAGAGCGATGATAACAAGATTCGGAATGTCCGAAAAGTTCGGACTTATGGGACTTGAAGCCGTGGAAAATCAATATCTGGACGGGCGTACATACCTGACATGCAGCGATTCAACAGCTGCCGAGATAGATCAGGAAATTATGAAAATGCTTAAAGAAGCGTATGAAAAGGCAAAGACACTGTTGGCCGAAAACAGGTATACTCTTGATAAGATAGCCGAATACCTGATCGAAAAAGAAACCATAACCGGCAAGGAATTCATGGAAATTTTTCACAGAATAAGAGATCATAAAGAGGATGAGGCCGGATCATGTCCTTCTGTATAGAAGATGAACTCAAAAAGCTTCCGAATAAAAGCGGAGTATATATTATGCACGGCCTGGATGACGAGATCATCTATGTCGGAAAAGCGGTAAATTTAAAAAACAGGGTGCGTCAGTATTTTCAGAGCAGCCGGGGCAAAGGACCCAAGATACTCAAAATGGTTTCACAGATAAGCCGTTTTGAGTATATTGTGACGGACTCCGAACTCGAAGCCCTGATACTTGAGTGCAATCTGATAAAAGAGCATCGTCCCAAATATAACACTTTGTTAAAGGACGACAAATCATATCCCTATATAAAAGTTACTCTTGAGGAAGATTTCCCGAGAGTGTTCAGTACCAGAAAATATAAAAAAGACGGCTCAGCGTATTTCGGTCCATATTCGAATGTATCCGCCGTAAATGAGACGATAGAACTCACAAGAAAGCTTTTCGGTATCAGGAGCTGCAATAAAAGATTAAAAGCGTCCGTAAAAGAGGAAAGACCCTGCCTTTATCATCATATTCACCAATGCGGTGCGCCGTGCTGCGGATATATTTCCAAAACGGAATATTCAAACGGTGTTAAAGCCGCTCTCGGTTTTCTCAAAGGCAATTATCAGGATATTCTAAAAGGCACCGAAAAGAAGATGCGGGAAGCTTCCGAGGAAATGCGTTTTGAGGAAGCCATAAAATATCGTGATATCATAAACGGTTTAAAGCATATAAGCGAAAGTCAGAAGGCTTCCGCGGGAGAGGACGACAAAGATATTATTGCTCTCGCGGCACAGGACTCGGAGGCAATAGCTCAAATCTTTTTTATCAGATCCGGCAGACTTACGGGCAGAGAGCATTATCATCTGATCTTTGAAAAAGGAGAAGAAACGGCGGAACTGCTTTTAGGTTTCGTCAAGCAGTTTTATTCGGGAACCCCTTTTGTGCCGGGAAACATCATGCTGTCCGAAGAAATACCGGACAGAGAGATAATCGTCAAATGGCTTAGCATGAAAAGGGGACAGTCCGTAAAACTGCATGTGCCTAAGAGGGGTGAAAAAGAAAAATTAGTCAGGCTGGCCTATAAAAACGCACAGATAGTATTAAGACAGGATCTTGAAAGACTTAAAAAAGAAGAGACGCAAACTAAAAATGCCTTAAACGGGCTTTCCGAAATGTTGAATATCGAAAGCCTGAACCGCATCGAAGCATATGATATTTCAAACATAAGCGGATTCGAAAGCGTCGGTTCAATGATAGTTTATGAAAACGGTATGCCTAAAAAGGCTGATTACCGGAAGTTCAGATTAAAGAGCGTATCCGGACCTGACGACTATGCTTCAATGAAAGAAGTTCTTGAAAGACGTTTTAAACGCGCTCTTATGGGAAGCGTCGGTTTCGACAAACTTCCGGATATTATTCTTATGGATGGCGGAAAAGGGCAGGTAAATGCCGCGCTTGCCGTATTAAATGATATCGGATTAGAGATACCGGTTGCGGGTATGGTTAAAGACGATAAGCACAGGACACGGGGATTATACTTTAATAATGCCGAAATTGATTTCAGCAAAAATTCGGACTCTTTCAGGCTCGTTTGTGCCATTCAGGAAGAGGTTCACCGGTTTGCTATCACCTATCACAGGATTTTAAGAAGCAAAGGACAGGTAAAATCATTGCTGGATGATATTCCTCAAATCGGATCCGTCAGAAAAAAAGAGCTTATGAAAGCTTTTGAAAATATAGAACAGCTTAAAGCCGCTTCTTTAGAAGAATTAAAAAAAGTTCCTTCAATGAATGAAGCTTCGGCAAAAGCGGTAATAAACTATTTCGGAGACGCAAAATGAATGATTATGTAATGCTTGACGACCTGATAGAACATATGAATTTCGTTAACGTGACTTCTGATGTCGATACATCGGATAAAAAAGTTACCCTGGCTGAAATCAACAGGCCCGCGCTGCAGCTTACGGGTTTTTATTCCAGATTTATTAAGGAAAGAGTACAGATTATCGGAGTAGTGGAATTTGATTATCTCGAAGGCATAGGTGTTGATCGTGCGGTAAAAAGTTTTGACAGGCTTTGCGCCTCCGGCGTTCCCTGCATCATTTTCACCAATAACAAAAAACCCTCCGAGGCATTAAAGTCTGCGGCCACAAGAAACGACGTTCCTCTGCTTGTATCCGAACAGTCAACGGCCGCCGTGAGTTCCGAAATTTTGAGATGGCTCGGCGAAGAATTAGCGCCCATGATATCCGTTCACGGAGTTTTGGTGGATGTTTACGGCGAAGGAGTCCTCATAACGGGAGAAAGCGGTATAGGAAAAAGCGAGACCGCTTTGGAGCTTATAAAAAGAGGGCACCGTCTTGTAAGTGATGACGCAGTTGAGATCCGGAAAATCAGCGATGTAACGCTGATCGGTTCGGCTCCCGAGATCACACGGCACATGATCGAGCTTCGTGGCATCGGAATTATAGATGTAAAGACTCTTTTCGGTATTGAGAGCGTTGAGGACAGACATAAGATTGACCTGGTCATAAGACTCACGGACTGGGACAAAGATAAAGAATACGAACGTCTCGGCATGGATTATGAATATACGGAATACCTGGGAAATAAAGTAGTCTGTCATACAATTCCGATAAGACCGGGACGAAACCTTGCGATTATAGTCGAGACCGCGGCGATTAACCATCGTCAGAGACGTATGGGATACAATGCCGCCGAAGAACTGTACAGAAGGGTACAGGAAAATCTGAACAACAAGAGAAAAAACATGTGATTATTGTTTATAAACTATTTTAAAATTAAAACCCGTATGAGAATTTCCGTGTTCCATACGGGCTTTTTATATATTTCACATTTTATTAACAACAAAAACAATTTTCAAACACAAATAACTGCAAAAATTGCGAAATAGCATATTCGGGCCTTATTTGATGCTAAAATTAAAAACGGGGGAATTGTATATATGAAAAAGATAACGGCAGTGATATTTGCAGCAGCAGTTATGACAGCGATGACCGCATGCGCGGGACAGAATACGGAAAGCGTTTCACAGTCATCGGTCAGTGGGTACAGTGAAAGCGATTCGGGTACATTAACAGACACTGCACTTGATACGAAAACCATGTTCAGTGATGCCGATTTGGAACGGAGCGTGGATTTAACCGATGCGGTAAAATACACGCTTACGGATGGAGAGGATATCAATATTACTTCCGGAGGAGTTTATTGTTTAAGCGGAACAGCCTCGGATGTGACGGTTACGGTTGAAGCAGGCGAAAAGGATAAAGTATATTTGGTTCTGGAAGAAGCAAATATTGTAAACAGCGGCGCTTCGTGCATATACGTAAAGAGTGCCGAAAAAGTATTTTTAATGACAAATGACTCAAGCAATACTCTGGAGGTAACGGGAGGCGTTGCCGACGAAGGAGAAGCAAAAACGGATGCCGTAATCTATTCGGAATCTGATATTGTTCTGAGCGGTACGGGAATACTGAATATCACTTCAGCCAATGATGCAGTAAGCTGCGACAGTGACCTGATAATAAGCGGCGGAACCGTTGATATTAATTCAGGAGCTGATGCTTTTAAGGCGAAAAAGTCAGTTCGCGTAGCCGGCGGAATTATCGGTATAAATGCAGGAAACGATGCTGTTATTGCCGAAAACGATGAAAATGACGCCGTGGGATTTGTTTATATCTGTGGGGGAGAATTAAATATAACGGCAGGAAATGACGGAATTCATGCGGCAACTATAGTTCAGATAGACGGTGGTGAAATAAAAGCGGCGTCCCTTGAAGGCATCGAAGGAACATGGGTTCAGATAAACGGAGGAGACATCTCGATAGATGCAAGCGACGACGGAATAAATGCTTCACAAAAATCCGAAGCATACGATATCGTGTGTGAGATAAACGGTGGGAATATTATAATAAATATGAGTCAGGGAGACACTGACGCGATCGATTCCAACGGAAATCTTTATATCAACGGCGGAACGATCAATATTAACGCACAGTCACCTTTTGATTATGACGGGAAGGCAGCTTATAACGGCGGAACAATTATTGTAAACGGTTCTGAGGTTAATGAGATAAGCAATCAGTTCGAAGGAGGACCGGGACAGCCGGGCGAAATGGGCCAACCCGGTGCTCCCGGACAGCCTGGTGATCCCGAACAGCCGGGTGCTCCCGGACAAAGAAATGCTCAGCAGGAGTAACTGATTTTCAGTCGTTGAGTTTGTTTAAGTGGCAAATTCATAAAAGCTCCTGTCAATAAGAGTAACAACGGCGGCATCTAACGTGGCTTCTTTTACGGCTTTTATAAAATGACTTTCTTTTTCGGCCGGGACTATCACGGTAAAAGTTACTTTATCCGTATAGTCGCTCGAAAGAACGGCGGCGTTGCCGGAGGAAAAAAGGCTTTGAAGCCTGCCGATCTGCGAATAGTCGGATTCGATAAGCAGATGCGCGCAATATACCTGTTCGGTGATAACCGCATTTTTGATGCATTCCTCGACAGCGGCCGAATAAGCCCGCACAAGACCGCCGGTTCCGAGCAAAGTACCGCCGAAATATCTTGTTACCACGACGGCTAAATCGCAAAGGCCCCTGCCGGTAAGCACGTTCAGCATCGGCTTTCCGGCGGTGCCGGAGGGTTCCCCGTCGTCTGAGGAATGCATAATGCTCTGAGCTCCGCCTATTACAAAGGCGGAGCAGTTGTGCCTTGCATCCCAATATTTTTTCTTGATGCTTTTAATAAATTCAAACGCTTCTTCCTGTGTTTTTACGGAAGCGGCATTTGCAATAAATCGCGATTTTTTTTCGATGATTTCGCCGCAAGCGGTTCCTGAAATGGTCTTATAACTTTTGTTCATGGTTTTTGATAATACTTTCAAACAGAAAAAACGTGGTTTTTTTTATATTTTTCAGTTATAATAATACAGCAGTTTTATCAAATATTCAACAGGAGGGTCTCTGATTGAGTTTTGGGAAAAAAGGCATTCAGGACAAACTTGAAAAGATTGAATCCGGAAAGGCCAGGACAGGCAATAAAATAAGGACATCTTTGCTGCTGGCGATCATGGTTGCCCTTATTGCGGTGGCTGTTATCGGTTTCAGCTTTATTGTAGGCGCATATAACGGTATTGTTGACGGAGTACCGTCTGTTTCCGATGTAAATATCATGCCAAACGGTTACGCTACGTTTATTTATGATTCCGACGGCAATATGATGCAGCAGCTGAATGATGCGGAGGGAAACAGGATAGCCGTATCTATAAACGAGATACCCCTTGATATGCAGCATGCCATAGTTGCCATAGAAGATGAGCGTTTTTACGAGCATAACGGTGTCGATACACAGGGCATGATAAGGGCTTTGGCTGTCGCGGTTTCCACAGGGTTTTCAAGGACGGAAGGCGCCAGTACGATCACGCAGCAGCTTCTCAAAAACAACGTGTTTACCAACTGGACGAATGAATCTAAACTGGAGAGTATCACAAGAAAAATCCAGGAACAGCATCTTGCCGTAGAACTGGAAGAAGCTCTTGCGGCGGAAGGCATCGACGCAAAAGCCATTATTCTTGAGAATTACTTAAACACGGTCAATTTCGGAGCGGGATGCTACGGGGTTCAGTCGGCGTCCCTTAAATACTTCGGAAAGCCGTCTTCCGAGCTTTCCCTGTCTGAATGTGCGGTTCTTGCCGCAATTCCCCAGAACCCTACCAAATGGAATCCCATCAGACATCCGGAGTTTAATTCAGAACGCCGTGAAACCGTATTAAAGAAAATGCTGGATCAGGGTTATATAAGCGAAGAAGCTTTTAACGAAGCCATGGCGGACGATGTATATTCCAGGATTTCCGAAAACAATTCAGGCGATTCTCTCGTGGAACCCTATTCATATTTTGTGGATGAACTTATAAGCGAAGTTGAAAACGATCTTATAGAAAAACTCGGATATACCGAGATACAGGCTGAAAATGCCCTTTACAGCGGCGGCTTAAGAATATATACCACCGTTGACCAGAATATTCAGCATATCATGGAGGAGGAATTCTCAAACGAAGATAATTTCCCTAATGAAGCCACGCTCGTGCTCGACTGGGCGCTGACGGTGGATCACGCAAACGGAGAGCGTATAAACTACAGCCGGGAAATGATGCAGGTGTTTTTCAGACAGAGCGATCCCGACTTTGACCTTGTGTTCGATACCGAAGAAGAGGCCAGATCATACGTAGAGCAGTATAAAGCGTCTGTTATAGGTGAAGGTGATGAAATAGTTGCCGAAAGATTTTCGGTGACTATGCAGCCTCAGGCCGCCATGGTCGTCATGGATCAGAATACGGGTTATGTAAAAGGCATTATCGGCGGAAGAGGAACAAAAACCGCCAGCCTTATACTCAACAGGGCTACGAACTCTTACAGGCAGCCCGGTTCTACATTTAAGATACTCTCTACCTACGGACCCGCTCTGGATTTAGGGAAGATCAATCTGAATACGACCGTGGAGGACGGAGAGTTTTTCTACGACGACGGTACGCTGGTTCATAATGCTGACGACAGCTATCACGGCTATGTAACCATCAGAAACGCCATTATAAACTCATATAATATTGTCGCGGTTAAAGTGTTGACTGAGATAACCCCGCAGACCGGTTTTGACTATCTGCTGAAGCTGGGATTCTCGCAGCTTATTAACGATACCTCATGGGATGTTATTCAGCCGCTTGCGCTCGGCGGTATCACAAAGGGTGTGAGTACCGAAGAACTGACGGCGGCGTATGCGGCTATCGCAAACGGCGGCAAATACAACAAGCCAATATATTATACCAAAGTCATGGACCAGTACGGAAAGGTGATTTTGGAAAATACTCCTTCCGAGGAAAAAGTGTTCAAGGACAGTACCGCTTATCTTCTGACAAGCGCAATGACAGACGTTGTGCGCATGGGAACGGGCGTGGATTTCCAGCTTAACGGCATGACGCTTGCGGGAAAGACCGGTACCACCACCTCGTACAGAGATCTTGTGTTCGCAGGCTTCACGCCGTATTATACCGCCGCAATATGGGCCGGATATGACGTTGCCGCGGTTCTTCCGGAGGATCAGCGAAGTTATTATAAGGTTCTTTATACAAACGTAATGAACCGTATTCATGAGGGGCTTGAAGATAAGGAGTTCGAAATGCCCGAATCCGTCGAAAAGGTTTGGATTTGCGCTGAATCCGGAAAACTGGCCGGAGAGGGGTGCTCTGCTTATCAGGAATACTTTGAGACAGGAAAGGCTCCGACGAGAAGATGTTACGAGCATGTTCCGACACCGACTCCCACGCCGACGCCTACACCTACGCCGACTCCCACCGAGACGCCTAAGCCCTCTGTTGAGCCCGGGGACGAAGGCGGAGATGCGCCGGACGGGCAGGATACGGATGATCACGAACATCAATATGATCCGGATGTGGAATATGATGACTGATTAGTCTAAAACCTGATATGTTCAAAACAGGGCTGTCGCACTTATGCAAACTGAATGAATATTCATGAAACTGCATAAAGCGACAGCCCACATAATATAATATCCAGACATTTAATTAGCGTTCTTCGGATACCATCCGGCTTCGGTCACGGTTTTATCCGGCTTGAAATCATGTTCATCAGTGATAACCCTGTCGATCTTTTGTCTTTCGTAGGCAACCGTGATAGAAGCCGCGTTTGTGCATTTGGGCAGAAATCTGTCATAATAACCCTTGCCTCTGCCAACACGCCTGCAGTCGGGATCAAAGGCCGTACAGGGAACGATAACCAGATCTATCTTTTCAGGCTCCACAACCTCGCCTTTATCGACTACAGGCTTTCTGATCCCGTATTTTTCATCTGTCTCCATAGAGTCTTCGCCCTCGCCGGGGATAACCGCGATCATTGAGCCGTCTTCATACCATACGGGGAAGGCGACTTTTTTTTCAAGCATGGCCGCTGTATTATTTATTATCGAGACATCCACTTCGTCGTATGCCGGCAGATAAGAGAGGATTATATTTGCCCTCAGAAAATCCTGATCATACATCATCAGCAGGGTAATCATGTTGTCGTTCAGTTTTTTTTCATCGGCGGAAAGCTGGTTTCTGCCGTAGAGTCCGGCCTTGCGCTGGATTTTTTTTAATTCAACGATCTTTTCAGGTGTCAGGCTTTCGTTATGCATAATATATTCCTCCGGGTGATAAATCGATAATATTTATCAATCATTAAACTTATGCAGATACTATAGTCCAGAAGCGGCTATATTGCAAGCTTTTGATTAAACGGCGCAATTGACTGTAAATTTATAACAGCAGCTTTATTTTTTGAAAATGCTGTGATACAATTCAAATCAGACTGAACGTCAGGTGTTTAAATATTTGATTTTTTTTACTGGAGGAAATAATTATGAGTTCAAGCTGTAATGGTGACTGCGCCGGCTGTAAGAGCGATTGTGACAGCAGGCAGGAGACAGAAAGCCTTATTGAAGCGCAAAACACTTATTCGGACATTAAAAAAGTTATCGGTGTCGTAAGCGGAAAGGGAGGTGTCGGCAAATCCCTTGTAACGGCGCTTCTTGCATCAGGGGTCAGAAGAAAAGCCAAAGAGGTTGCCGTTCTTGACGCGGATATAACCGGTCCGTCGATCCCCCGGCTCTTCGGCATAAAAGATAAAGCAAAGGCCGATGAGAGAGGACTGCTCCCCGAAAATTCCGATTCCGGAATAGAGATTATGTCGGTCAATCTCCTTCTTGAAAACGAAGAAGACCCTGTGGTGTGGAGAGGGCCTGTCATTGCCGGAGCGGTCAAACAGTTCTGGACAGATGTCGCATGGGGTAAGGTGGACTATATGTTCGTGGATATGCCCCCCGGCACCGGCGATGTGGCGCTTACTGTTTTTCAGACGCTGCCTGTTGACGGCATAATTGTGGTAACTTCTCCCCAGGAGCTTGTCGAGATGATAGTGGGAAAGGCCGTAAAGATGGCCAAACTTATGGATATCCCCGTAATAGGGCTTGTCGAAAACATGTCTTATTTCGAGTGTCCCGACTGTCATCAGCGTCATGATATTTTCGGAAGAAGCCGCGCGGAGGAAATTGCCGCAAAATACGGCATCGAAGAGACGGCCAGGATTCCGATTGATCCGACTCTTGCAAAGGCGTGTGATGCGGGAGCGATTGAGCATCATGAAAACGACTATTTGAAAGAGCTGGTTGAAAAAATAATTACAATGTGAAACGGAGAGAAGATTATGAAAAATATTGACTGGGGAAATCTTGGTTTCGGGTATTTTAAGACGGATTACCGCTATGTTTCTGATTTCAAGGACGGAAAATGGGATGAAGGAAAGCTTATTGAGGATGACATGATAACCATTTCCGAATGTGCCGGAGTCCTTCAGTATTGTCAAACCTGTTTTGAGGGTCTTAAGGCATACAGGACGCAGGACGGCAGCGTAGTGGCTTTCAGGCCGGATCTTAACGAAAAAAGACTTCATGACAGCTGTGAACGTCTGTGTATGCCCACGCTTCCCGAAGGAAGATTTCTGGAAGCCGTGGACATGGTCGTTAAGGCAAATATCGATTATGTACCCCCTTTCGGGTCGGGAGCTTCTCTTTATATACGTCCTTATATGTTCGGCTATGATGAAGTATTAGGTGTTAAAAGCGCAAAGGCGTTTCAGTTCCGTATGTTTGTATCTCCCGTA
The DNA here is from genome assembly GCA_964389285.1 of uncultured Lachnospiraceae bacterium. Classification (GTDB taxonomy): domain Bacteria; phylum Bacillota; class Clostridia; order Lachnospirales; family Lachnospiraceae; genus Alectryocaccobium. Next base: position 92,840 of record CAYMCZ010000005.1, read on the forward strand.
GGTCCTTATTTTAAAGGCGGTGCAAAGCCCATCACGATCAGGATATGCGACTACGACAGGGCCGCGCCGCACGGTACGGGACATATTAAAGCGGGTCTTAATTACGCCATGAGTCTTTATGCGATAGAGGAGGCACACAGTCTCGGATACAGCGAAAACATGTACCTTGACGCGGGAAGCCGCACAAAAGTCGAAGAGACGGGGGGCGCGAATTTTATTTTTGTTACAAAAGACAATAAAGTCATAACCCCTAAATCCGACAGTATACTTCCATCCATAACAAGAAGATCGATTCTTCATGTTGCGAAAGAATACCTCGGGCTTGAAACACAGGAAAGAGAGATATTTGCAGCGGAACTGCCGGATTTTGCGGAATGCGGTCTTTGCGGCACTGCCGCCGTTATTTCTCCGGTTGGCAAAATCGTAGATCACGGCAGGGAAATATGCCTTCCGTCAGGCATGGAAAAAATGGGGCCGGTCACACAAGAGCTTTATGACACACTGACGGGAATTCAGATGGGACGACTGAATGCTCCGGAGGGATGGATAAGAAAAATCCAATAAGATTTTATGTATGGGTATAAAAAATACAAGACTGCCTCTTGCGGAAGCGCTTGATGCATTTGCCGAAAATAAGCCCTCATATTTTTGTACTCCGGGACACAGATTTGAACAGGGAGTACCGTCCGGTCTTTCTGGTCGTTTTGGAAAAGATGTATTCAAATATGACCTTACCGAAACTTATACTTTGGACGATCTTTACAGGCCAAAGGGTGCCATAAAAAAAGCTCAGGATATGGCCGCAAAGCTTTTCGGAGCAAGACACAGCCGTTTTCTTGTAAACGGCACGACTTGCGGGATTCAGGCTATGATGACGGCCTGCGTTTCAAATGGAGATAAGATCCTCATAAGCAGAAACGCTCATTACTCATGCGTGTCGGGGCTTGTGATTTCAGGTGCTTCTCCTGTATGGATGCTTCCTCACTCTGACGAAGCGCGGGGGATATTTACCTGTGTTTCGCCGGAAACGGTTCGTGAAAACCTTGAAAAACATAAAGATATCAAAGCGGTAACGATAGTCTCCCCGACCTATTACGGAGATATTTCCCGCATCAGGGAAATATCCGATCTGTGTCATGAAAAAGGGATTCCCCTGCTGGTTGATGAAGCTCACGGAGCTCATTTGTATTTTTCGGAAAGGGCGCATGACGGAGCGATAAAAAACGGAGCAGATGCCGCAAGTATGAGTATTCATAAAACACTCGGCAGCCTGACTCAAAGTTCAATGCTTCATCTGAAAAGTGATCTTATGGATATCGGCGATATCGATTCGGCTCTAAGGCTGCTTATGAGTTCTTCGCCTTCTTATCTTTTGATGGCTTCGCTTGATGCGGCCAGGGCGCAAATGCAGGAATGCGGCAGAGAACTTTACGGCAGGGCGGCATATCTCGGAAATCTTTTATCTGAAAAAATAAAAAAGATTGACGGAGCGGAAGTGTACGAGGGAGACTGCTCCGGATACAAAGATCCGACCAGAGTTGTATTTTCGTTCAACAAAATCGGCATTTCCGGCATTGACATCTCAGATAAACTATATCATGATTACAATATATGTATCGAAACGGCGGACCGGATCAACGCTGTTGCGATCGTTACATTCGGAAACGATATTTCGGATATCGAAAAGCTCGAAAACGCATTAAAAAGCATTGCCTTTTCGCGCAATAGAACCGAAATGTATGATGATTTATCTTATAAAACAATAACGGATCTGCCTTTGCCCGTAATGCGGTATACTCCGAGAGAAGCATATTTTGCCGAACATGAGCTGATACGGCTTGAGTCGGCCGCGGGCAGGATAGCCGCCGAAAGCATATCGCCTTATCCGCCGGGCATACCGATAATATGTCCGGGTGAAATTATTACCCATGAGATATATGAAATATTAAGATTCTGTCAGAAAAACCTTATTCCGGTCCATGCTTCCGGAACACATGAAAATGAAAAAATATTGGTATTAAAACAGTAGGAGCATTTTAATTATGCGGATATTAACAGACATTATCGGAGATGAAGTTTCAAAAGCATTTGAAGCCGCCGGTTATGACAAAAAATACGGAACGGTCACCGTATCAAACAGGCCGGATCTTTGTGAATTCCAATGCAACGGAGCAATGGCAGCGAAAAAGGAGTATCAAAAAGCGCCGAGAGATATCGCGGCGGATGCTGCCTTAAAGCTTGAGGGCGGCAATGTATTTGAAAACGTTGATATAGCAGGCCCGGGTTTTTTGAATCTCAATTTAAAAAATGATTTTTTAGCGGATTATCTGAATCAGATGTCACAGGATAAAAAAACCGGAGTCGGAACCGTACAGACCCCTTTGACCGTCATTGTGGATTATGGCGGACCGAATGTGGCAAAACCGCTGCATATCGGACATCTCAGAGCTGCCATAATCGGGGAAAGCATTAAAAGAATCGGACGCTTTTTAGGTCATAATATGATAGGAGACGTTCATCTCGGGGATTGGGGACTCCAGATAGGGCTGATAATCTCCGAAATCAGCGAACGAAAAGGCGATCTTCCTTATTTTGACAAAGATTTCATCGGTGAATATCCCAAAGAAGCTCCGTTTACGATAGCCGAGCTTGAAGAAATATATCCGGCGGCAAGCGCCCGTTCAAAAGAAGACGAAGAGTTCAGAAAAAAAGCTCTTGAAGCTACGTTTGAGCTGCAGAACGGAAGAGCCGGCTATATCGCTCTCTGGAATCATATCATGAATGTTTCCGTTAATGATCTCAAAGAGAATTATAAAAAACTTAACGTGGATTTCGAATTATGGAAAAAAGAATCCGATGCGCAGCCATATATTCCCGATATGATTAACATGATGAAGGAAAAAGGTTATGCGTATGAGCATGACGGTGCGCTGATAGTGGACGTGAAAAAGGATACCGATACAAAAGAAGTACCTCCCATAATATTGCTTAAATCAGACGGTGCCTCGCTTTATTCGACGACGGATCTTGCGACCATAGTTGAGCGCGTAAAGCTTTTTGATCCCGACAGGATAATTTATGTCGTAGATAAACGTCAGGAAATGCATTTTATCCAGGTCTTCAGATGCGCCGTAAAGACGGGTCTGGTAAAGCCGGAAGTAAAGCTTGAGCACCTCGGTTTCGGAACCATGAACGGCAAAGACGGCAAACCTTTTAAAACGCGGGACGGCGGAGTAATGCGTCTTGAGGTTCTGATAGACGACATCAAAGAAGAAATGCTCAAAAAGATTGTTGAAAACAAGGGCACAAAGGATCCGGACACGGAAAAGACCGCTCAAATTGTAGGTCTCGCAGCTTTAAAATACGGCGATCTTTCAAATCAGGCCACAAAGGATTATATCTTCGACATTGATAAATTTACTTCTTTTGAGGGCAATACCGGGCCGTATATTCTTTATACGATTGTACGTATCAAGTCGATTTTGGAAAGATTTACCTCAAACGGAGGTGATATTTCGGAATGTTCCATACAGGCGCCCTTATCCGAAAGCGAGAAATCTCTGATGCTTCAGACGGCCTCTTTTAATGCTGCGGTTCAAAGCGCCTACGAAGAAAGCGCGCCTCATAAAATCTGCGCTTATATCTACGCTCTGTCAAATAAATTCAATCATTTTTATCATGAGACAAAGATACTCACGGAGCCGGATGAAAACAAAAAGAAAGGCTGGATAGCGCTTCTTGATCTCGTCCGCAGGGTTTTGGAAAATAGTATAGAAATGCTTGGATTTTCCGCGCCTGATAAGATGTGACAGGTCAGATAAAGTCGCAAATGAAAGGCAAAACATGACTGAAAATCACGGAATTTCGAAGGGCAGGATGTTCTGGGAGATGTTTAATCCCGCATTATTCTTTTTGCTATGCATGTTTCTTTGTACGCTGTTGGTGCAGATGATTTATACCAGTATAGCGCTTCAAAACAAAGACATACTCGGGATATATCAGAGCGCGACTCAGTCGGCCCTTGCTGCCGGTATAGTATACTATTCGGTAACGATATTTCTTAAAAGAAAAACCGTAATATACGATAAATTCAAATACGGGCACAAATCGGAAAAACTTCCGATTCCTTTTCTTGTGCTTTACGGAGCCGGGATTTACGGGGTTGCGCTTATTGCCGACAGATTGATTGAGATAAGCGGCCTGACAAATATCTTTTCCGGATACGACACCGCCGTAGGCATGACAATGACAGGGCAGTCTCCGATTGTTATGATATTGGCTGTCGTAATTCTCGGGCCGATAGCCGAAGAGATTATTTTCAGATGGATGATCTTTGGAAGGGTTCGCTTTTATCTGGGTAAAAAACGTGCGATAATTATTTCATCCCTGCTTTTCGCCCTGTTTCACGGCAATATGATCCAATTCATATTCTGCACCGTAGTCGGGATCGCCCTGGCTTTTGTTTATGACCGGACGGGAAATATTTATCTGTGTGTTATAGCGCACATGGCTATAAATTTTACGGGTGTTATTCCGTTTTTGCAGATTTAAACAGGCAAATTTTGCCTGACTGTTGCAGTAAATTTTTAAAACTATGAAAGGAGATTTGTATGAACATATGTGTTTACGGCGCGGCCGGTTCAAAGATTGACGCTGTTTATATTGAGGCGGTCGAACTTCTGGGCGAAGAGATCGCCGCAAGAGGACATACGCTCGTATACGGCGCGGGAGCCAGCGGACTCATGGGCGCCGTGGCAAGAGGAGTTAAAAGAGGCGGCGGTAAAGTAATAGGCGTAATACCTGCGTTTTTCAAAGAAGAAAGGATCGAAGCCATATTTGAGGACTGCGATCAGCTCATTTTCACGGAAACGATGCAGCAGAGAAAAAAACCATGGAAGATCTCGCGGACGCATTTATAGTATGTCCGGGAGGAATCGGAACCATGGAAGAGTTTTTCGAGACGCTTACCCTAAAACAGCTCGGAAGACATTCAAAACCCATAGCGCTTTTCAATATTGAAGATTTTTTTGACCTTGTGGAAATGTTTATGTACAAAGCCATTTCCAAACGATTTATTAAGGCCAACTGCGATCTTTTATATCTTTCATTTACGGACACCGAACAGATGTTTGATTATATAGAACACAGCAAAGGCTCTTACGGTTTAGGTGTACATGACTTTAAGGATGGCGGTTTCAGCGATGCAAACATGGCAAAATAGTCAGGATATGCCAAAAAAACATTAAAAACAGGGTTTTGAATACTTGCAAATGCCATAATAGCATGATATTATGACAAAGTTGCGAAAAAACACATGTGCGGGTCTGTCGCATGGTGCCTGAAAAAGGTTTGCGGCATCTAAACACATGGAAGAAATTAACCAAAAAAGGAGAAGAAAAATGAGTGTAATTTCTATGAAGCAGTTACTTGAGGCAGGTGTTCATTTCGGACATCAGACAAGAAGATGGAATCCTAAGATGGCTCCTTACATCTACACGGAGAGAAACGGTATTTATATCATTGATCTCCAGAAAACCGTAGGTCTTGTAGATGACGCATACAAAGCGGTTGCGGATGTTGCGGCCGAAGGCGGTTCCGTGCTTTTCGTAGGCACAAAGAAACAGGCACAGGACGCTATCGCTGCCGAAGCGGAGCGCTGCGGCATGTTTTACGTAAACGAAAGATGGCTTGGAGGCATGCTTACAAACTTCAAGACTATCCAGAGCCGTATCAAACGCCTTAAAGATATCGAAGCAATGGAAGCCGACGGAACATTTGAGGTTCTGCCCAAAAAAGAGGTTATAGCTTTGCGAAAAGAGCTTGAAAAGCTCCAGAAAAACCTTGGCGGCATCAAGGAAATGAGAAAGGTTCCGGATATCATTTTTGTTGTTGATCCGAAAAAAGAGCGTATATGCGTACAGGAAGCACATACACTGGGAATTCCGCTTGTCGGTATCTGTGATACAAACTGCGATCCTGAAGAGCTTGATTATGTAATTCCCGGAAATGATGACGCTATCCGTGCGGTTAAACTCATCTCATCCAAGATGGCAGACGCGGTTATCGAAGCAAAACAGGGTGAAGTAAACGTTGACGCGGGAAGCGACGACATTATTTTAGAAGAAGAGGCATAATTTTAATAAAGCTTACAGGAGGAGATAAATATGGCTATTACGGCTTCAATGGTTAAAGAATTAAGAGAAATATCAGGCGCCGGCATGATGGACTGCAAAAAAGCGCTTACTGCTACAGACGGCGATATGGACAAGGCAATGGAGTTCCTCAGGGAGAAAGGTCTTGCCACGGCTCAGAAAAAAGCGAGCAGGATAGCTGCCGAAGGCATTGTTATGCTCAAGGTTACCGACGACTGCAAAAAAGCGGTTGCTGTAGAGGTGAACTCCGAGACCGATTTTGTTGCCAAAAACGAAAAATTTCAGGCTTATGTAGCGCAGGTTTGCGATCAGGCTATTGAAACCAAAGCTGCTGATATAGAGACTTTTCTGGCGGAGACTTGGAAATTTGATGACTCCAAAACCGTTAATGAAGCGCTTGCGGCGCAGATCGCCGTTATAGGAGAGAACCTTAAAATCCGCCGCTTCCAGCAGATGGAAGAAACCGAAGGGTTTATTGCGGGCTACACTCATATGGGCGGAAAAATCGGCGTTCTTGTCGATTTCAAGACAGACGTTGTAAATGACGCAATTAAAGATATGGGTAAAAACATTGCAATGCAGGTAGCCGCACTCAAGCCTCAATATACAAACAGATCCGAGATTTCCGATGATTTCATTGCTCATGAAAAAGAGGTTCTTCTTGCCCAGAGCATGAACGATCCCAAAGAATCACAGAAACCTCAGAAAGTTATCGAGGGCATGGTTAACGGCCGCATTAACAAAGAACTTAAAGAGATCTGTCTTATGGATCAGGTTTATGTTAAGGCCGAGGATGGCAAGCAGGTGGTATCCAAATACATTGAGCAGGTAGCGAAGGAAAACGGCGCGAACATTACGGTTAAAGGATTCGTGCGTTTCGAAACCGGCGAAGGACTTGAAAAAAGAAATGATGATTTCGCTGCTGAGGTTGCTTCTCAGGTAGCGGGCAAATAAAAAAACGAAGCAGTTACAGGCTGTTGCATTATGTATTTAATGCGGCAGCCTTCTTTATTGAAGGATTGTATTATCTGTGATATATTAAAAGAAATTTTAAAGGAGATGCCAAAATGATCAAAATCGTAGCGAAAGCATTAATCAAAGATGATAAAGTCAATGAATTCGTTGAGGGTGCAAAGGCTCTCGCAGCCGCATCCCGCAAGGAAAACGGCAACATTTCATATACAATAAATGTTAATGTGCAAAATCCCCGCCAGTTTGCTTTTATCGAGATGTGGGAAGATCAGGCTGCTCTTGACGAACACATGAAAACCAATCATTTTCTTTCGGCAATGGCGGCACTTAAAGACCAGGCTGACGGTGAAATGAATATAGAGGTATATACGGAAGTATGACTAAAAAAACTACTGTTTTAATGATTCTTGACGGATATGGATTATCGGATAAAAAAGAACACAATGCCATAGCCTTGGCGAATACTCCCGTTATGGATAAACTTATGGCTGAGTGTCCTTTCGTTTCGGGACAGGCCAGCGGTCTTGCGGTAGGCCTGCCTGAAGGACAGATGGGCAACTCGGAAGTCGGACATCTTAATATAGGTGCCGGCAGGATCGTATACCAGGACCTTACACGCATCACAAAATCCATTGAGGACGGGGATTTCTTTAAAAATCCCGACCTGATGTATGCGATCGAAAACGCGAAAGCAAATGATTCGTCGCTTCATATTTTCGGGCTGCTTTCCGACGGCGGCGTTCACAGCCATATTACGCATCTTTATGCCCTTATAAAGATGGCGGCGGACAATGAATTAAAGAAAGTTTTTGTTCATTGTTTTCTGGATGGGAGAGATACTCCTCCCGAGTCAGGCAGGGGTTATGTAGAGCAGCTTCAGCATAAACTGGATGATATAGGAGTTGGAAAAATCGGAGTGATCTCCGGCAGATATTATGCCATGGACAGGGACAAACGCTGGGAGCGTGTGGAAAAAGCTTACCGGGCTCTTGTTTTCGCCGAGGGTGAAAACGGCGGAGAAGATCCGGCCGCTGCCGTTCAGGCTTCATACGATAAAGATATTACGGATGAATTTATGCTCCCCACGGTCATGTGTGAAGGAGGCAGACCCGTTGCAACCGTCAAGGATAATGATTCCATCATATTTTTCAACTTTCGACCTGACAGGGCAAGGGAGATTACAAGAACTTTTTGCGATGAAAAATTTGATGCGTTTGAAAGAGGAAAGCGTATAAAGACCGCTTATGTATGTTTTACCGATTATGATGAAACGATAGAAAACAAAAGAGTGGCCTTCAAAAAAGAAGATATCGTAAACACATTCGGCGAATACCTTTCCGACAGCAACATGACTCAGTTAAGACTGGCGGAAACAGAAAAATACGCCCATGTGACTTTTTTCTTTAACGGCGGCAAAGAGGAACCTTATAAAGGGGAGGACAGGATTTTAGTACCGTCTCCCAAAGTTGCCACCTATGATCTTCAGCCGCAGATGAGTGCGTATGAAGTCTGCGAAAAGCTTGTGGAAGCCATTGATTCGCGCAAATACGATGTGATAATAATTAATTTCGCAAACCCTGACATGGTTGGACATACGGGCGTAGAGGAGGCGGCTGTTGCCGCAATCCAGGCTGTTGACGAATGTGTGGGAAAGGCGGTTAAAGCCGTAAAGAGAAACGAAGGACAGATGTTTATCTGCGCGGATCACGGCAATGCCGAAATGATGGTTGATGAGAAAACAGGCGCTCCTTTCACCGCTCATACAACAAACCCCGTTCCTTTTATCCTTGTAAATGCTGATCCGTCATATTCTCTGCGTGAGGGCGGTAAACTTTGCGATATCGTTCCGACTCTTTTGGATCTTATGCAAATGAAACAGCCTGAAGAAATGACAGGTAAGTCGCTGCTGGTCAAAAATAATAAGAAGTTTTAAAAGTTTTTATTGAAACCGATTATGCACTGTGGTAGAATATCTCACAGTTGTTACGGAGGCAAGATATGGATATTCTTAAAATAGCTTTGACTATACTTTTAGCAGTAGACTGTGTAGCATTGATAGTTGTTATTCTGATGCAGCAGGGAAAAAATCAGGGTCTCGGCGTTTTAGGCGGCGCAAGCGTGACTGCCGATACATACTGGGGCAAGAATAAAGGCCGTTCCAAAGAAGGAAAACAGAAAGTTATCACAAGAGTGCTGACTGTTATTTTTATAGCTTTGGCCCTTATTCTCAACATTATTTGATGATTTTTCATGCCGGCTGCATCTTAGGATGCAGCCTTTTTATATTTACGGGAGATCATAAAAATGGGAAAAGATACCGGCATCAGGCTTATCGCAAACAATAAAAAAGCCTGGCATGATTATTTTATAGAAGAAAAATATGAAGCAGGCCTGGTTCTTCACGGCACGGAAGTCAAATCCTTGCGTATGGGAAAATGCTCTATAAAAGAAGCTTTTCTAAGGATAGATAACGGAGAAATGTATATTTACGGAATGCATATCAGTCCGTATGAAAAAGGAAATATATTCAATCGGGATCCGATGAGGGTGAAAAAACTGCTTCTTCATAAATATGAGATAAACAAACTGGAAGGCAAGGTGGCCGAAAAAGGTTATACGCTTGTTCCGCTTAAAGTTTATTTTAAAGATTCTAAAGTTAAAATAGAAATCGCTCTCGCCAAAGGCAAAAAACTTTATGACAAAAGACATGATATCGCAGCCAAAGATGCAAGGCGGGAAGCCGAAAGAGAATTCAAAGAAAGACTCAGATAGCTTGTGTTTTATAAGCTGCTGTGCTATTATTTAACTGATACAATAAAAAACTTATTTAAAGGTAAAAATCCTTACGGGTTGCCTGAGAGACAATTAAGGGCTTGTACGGGTTTCGACGGGGGTTTTGAAGTTTAGGAAGCCATCCGCAGTCTCCGGAACTGCGTCACCAATCCGGTACCTAAATATAAACGCAGACGATTTTGATTGCGAATTGGCAGTAGCGTAAGCTGCTTTGCCTGTCATACCGAAAGTGTCCTGCAGCTTTTAGTATGGCATCATCTTAACGCAGGGAACTTCATGCCGTAAGCTTTGACGGCACGGAAGAACAAATGAAGCTACTTTGCTGCAGAGCCTGTCAATCGGCGCTTTGGCAAAGGAATAAAAAAGATTGACTGTGATGGGAGATGCTTAAAGGGAAAGACTTTCGGACGCGGGTTCAACTCCCGCCAGGTCCATCGGACTATGGAGCGTGAACTATATTTTTTTAGAAACACTTCAACACTCGCCATAGAATATGAGGTTGGTCGTAAATACCGGCCTCTTTTCTTATACATTGTGGGGCAATCTTGTTTATCAGAAGAGGTTTTTGATGGTAGAACTTATAGCACTTGAACGATCAGACAGAGAGCAATTCATAACGGATAATCAGGAAGCTTTCAATTATGGCGCATTGGAAGAATTTGGGAAGCGCGACGACCACTTCGAGGAAGATGGGCAGATCATCTCTCGGGAGACTATTGCAAAATCAATAGACAATGGAGAGGCATATCGCATCGTGCAAGATGGGCAAAACATAGGAGGAGTCGTGATAAAAGTGGACGGAGATAAAGGTGAACTAGAATTGTTGTTTGTGTCCCCGAAGGCACACAGCAAGGGCATAGGCTACGCCGCGTGGTGCGAAGTCGAGAAGCTCCACCCTGAAGTAAAGGTCTGGGAAACTGTCACACCGTACTTTGAGAAACGTAACATCCACTTCTATGTGAACCGCTGTGGTTTTCATATTGTGGAGTTTTTCAACAGCCATCATCACGACCCGAATGATCCGGATGGGCAAGGCGATATAGATGACACGGACGGCATGTTTCGCTTCCGGAAGATTATGAGGTAAACAATATGGCATCAAGCAAAGAGTATCTCGAATACGTGTTGGACATCCTTTCCGTTCTTGATGATATTACGTGCAGAAAGATGATGGGAGAGTATGTGCTTTATTACCGGGGCAAGGTGTTCGGCGGCATTTACGACGATCGCTTTCTGGTTAAACCTGTCAAAGCGGCTGCCGGGATGATGCCGGACGCGGAATATGAGATTCCCTACGAGGGCGGCGGCAAAATGCTGCTTGTAGACAGTGACGACAGAGATTTCGTCAGGAAGCTGGTCGAGGGAATGTATGACGAGCTTCCCGCACCGAAGAAAAAGAAGTTTTAAAGAAAGAAAAAAAAATTGTGACAATTTTATAAGAAATTCGGCAGAATTAATTGATTTTTTTTAAAAAAATCATTATAATGTATATACAACGGTAAAGTTTGTAACATACATCATGAAAGCGAGGTTTGCAATATGAATTATCAGGAATTGATTAAACAAAGGTTTTCTGTCAGAAAATTCAGAGATAGAGAGGTGCCTCAATCCTCTATTGATGAAATAATCAAATACCACAGCGGGTCCTGTATGAGGCTTTTTCCCGAGATTAGAACACAGATTTATATCACGGACGAAAATGTCGGCAGAGCACTGGAAACTGCGGCGGGATACAATCAGTTTCTTATTGAAGCACCGAGATACATGGTTTTACTCTCCGAAAAAAATGAGAATATGTATCTTAATGCAGGTTATGTCGGAGAAGATTTATGTCTTAAGTTAGTTGAGCTTGGATTTGGAACCTGTTGGATTACATTTGTAGATTCTGACAAGATCAAAAATGCGCTTGGGATCGATTCGGATATGGAAGTGGCAGGCCTAATTGGATTTGGACATGGAAAAACCTTGCTCAAAAAAGAAATGCGTCTTAATATCGTTTCCATGTCAAATGTTAATATAAAAGAAAAAAGTGAATACTATAATACCAAAAAATCATTTTCAGATATGATACACTGGAAAGAATACGGAGATCATGATGAAGTGGAGGCGGATCTTCTTGACGAGCATGGTTCATTTATTAAGCATGCGTTAATTGCGGCGGCTAACGCTCCAAGTTATTTAAACCTCCAGCCTTATGAATTTCTGATGCGCAAAGGCAAAATCCATCTTCTTTCCAAAGAAGACGGTTTCACCGGAGAGATTGACAGAGACATTAATCTGGGAATCGTGATGCAGCATTTTGCGGCAATTGCACAGAAGAATATTCCGGATTTCAAATGGACTTTAGAGGAAAGCGCAGGCGTTGAGCTTCCGGAAGGTGTTAAGGCTATATCATACTGTTCTGTATAACAACACTTGGGAAGCGGCATATTATTTAATAATCTGAACCTGAAATTTTTAAAAGCGGTGGATGTAAGGCGCAAAACAGCTGATTACATTACCGCTTTTTGATATAATTGTGAGGATGATATGTGAAAAAAGAACTGGATCATTTTAATATAGGCAGCTCATACGGGGGCAACCAGGATTGGTTCCGTACTTTTATGATGAGGCTCGGCGGGTGCGGAGCCGAAACCGCATGCGACAGCAGTCTTTACTTTGCAATACACAAAGGCGTTGATAAGATATACCCGTTTGACGCGGACAGTCTTTCAAGGAAAGATTATGTGGATTTCGCGCATATTATGGAGAAGTACCTGTGGCCGAGGCTTACGGGAATTCACCGTTTGGATATATATATTAACGGCTACTCGAAATATCTTAAAGATCATGAGGTTGAAGGCATTTCCATGAACGAGTTCTCCGGAAATGAACCTTATGATAAGGCAGCCGAAATCCTGACAGAACAGATAAATTCAGGCTTTCCCGTTCCCATGCTTACGCTTAACCACAAAAACCGTGAAATGAAAGATTATGTATGGCACTGGTTTCTGCTTAACGGATATGAAAGCATTGAAAACACCGGTGAACTGCTTGTAAAGGCAGTCACTTACGGAAAATACAGATGGCTGGATTTCCGTAAGCTCTGGGCCACAGGCTTTGAAAATAAAGGCGGAATGGTTTTGTATGAGATGTAAAAGTATATTATCCGAAGAATAATTTTATATCATCATCTACGGTTCCGATCCCTGCGATGCCAAAATTATCCACGAGAACCTTTGCCACATTCGGAGAAAGGAATCCCGGAAGAGTCGGGCCAAGGTGGATGTTCTTAACGCCGAGGTATAGAAGCGCCAGAAGCACGATAACGGCTTTTTGTTCATACCAGGCGATATTGAAAACGATCGGAAGGTCATTGATATCTTCCAGTTCAAAGACTTCTTTAAGTTTTAAAGCTATAAGAGCAAGAGAGTAGGAGTCGTTGCACTGTCCCGCATCCAATACACGCGGGATGCCGCCTATATCACCTAAATTCAGTTTGTTGTATTTGTATTTTGCACAGCCTGCCGTGAGAATAACTGCATCTTTAGGAAGCTTTTCGGCAAACCCAGTGTAGTATGAGCGACTCTTCATTCTTCCGTCACAGCCTGCCATAACAACGAATTTACTGATGGCGCCGGATTTTACTGCATCCACAACTTTGTCTGCAAGAGCGAAAACCTGTTCATGGGCAAATCCGCCTGTTATATTGCCGGTTTCTATTTCAATCGGCGGTTTGCAGGTCAGTGCCTGTTCGATAATGCCGGAAAAATCCTTTGTTTCTCCGTAAGCTCCGTCGATATGCGAACAGCCGGGATATCCTGCCGCGCCTGTTGTCCACAACCTGTTTTTATATGATTCTGCCGGCGGCACGATACAGTTGGTGGTCATGAGGATTGGACCGTTGAAGGTGTCGAATTCTTCTTTTTGTTTCCACCATGCGTTTCCATAGTTTCCTATAAAGTGAGGGTGTTTTTTGAAAGCAGGATAGTAATGCGCGGGAAGCATCTCTGAATGAGTATAAACGTCCACGCCTTTTCCGGCTGTCTGTTCCAGAAGCTGTTCAAGATCTTTGAGATCATGTCCTGATATAAGTATACCCGGGTTTTTGCCGACACCTATGTTTACTGAGGTGATTTCGGGATTTCCGTATGCGCCGGTATTTGCAGAATCCAGTAATGCCATGCCGTCAACGCCGAATTTTCCGGTTTCGAGAGTCAATGCAACGAGTTTTTCCACGCTTAAAGTATCATCCAGCAGTTTTGCGAGTGTGCTCTGTATAAAGGCGTCGATAGATTCATTATCCTGCATCAGTGCATTAGCGTGTTTGGAATAAGCGGCAAGACCTTTAAGTCCATACGTTATCATTTCACGAAGAGAACGGATGTCTTCGTTTTCGGTTGCAAGAACACCGACTTCATTAGAATTTGCTTTTGAATCGAACTCATTTTCATCAGCATTCCAGACAGCCGCTTCCGGAAGGGAAGAAGGGTTTTCAAGCTGTGTTCTAAGTTCTTCTTTGACTGACAGGGTTTCTTTGATCTTAGCTATTATTGATTCCCGATCAAAGTTTGCGTTTGTGATCGTGGTGAACAGATTAACTGTCACAAGATGATTAACGTCCTTGCTGATTGCTTTTCCTTCGTCACGAAGCCTGGTCGTGACGCAAGACAGTCCTTTTGTCACATAGATCAACAGATCCTGCATAGCGGCTACTTCCGCATTCTTTCCGCAGACTCCCACCTTGGTGCAGCCTGTGCCCCTTGCCGTTTCCTGACACTGGTAACAAAACATTTCACATCTTTCCATAACTTACCTCCTGTGAATATAAATATAAAAAATTATAGCGATGCCGATCTAATTAATTGATAATCAGATTATCAATCAAGTATTTTTCCGTCCCTTGAAATCGTTACGACCTGCCATGGGATGAATTTGCCGCTTTTCTGCAGAGCGTTTTTTGCTGCGATTTCAAGACCGCCGCAGCAGGGGACTTCCATACGTACGATAGTAACTTCTTTAATATCATTGTTTTTTATAATATTTGTCAGTTTTTCCGAATAGTCGATACCGTCCAATTTCGGGCAGCCTATGAGAGTTACTTTCCCTCTCATAAAGTCTTCGTGCATATTGGCATATGCGTAAGCGGAGCAATCCGCAGCGATCAGAAGCTTTGCTCCGTCAAAAAAAGGAGCTTTTTCGGGAACAAGTTTTATCTGGCATGGCCACTGAGCAAGACGGGATATCGGTTTTCTGCTTATTGCGGTTTCTGCCACAGTATTATCAGTATCTCTTTGCAGCTTTTTGGGAGCGGAACCCGGACATCCGCCGTGGTGCATGCAGTTTTCTTCTTTTGTTTTTGCCAGCATCAGTTTTCTTCTCCTGTTTTCGTCTTTTATTTGCATGATTTCTTCAACGGTCATATTCCCGGCAGCTTTTCTATGATTTTCCTGCTCTTTTTTTACAGCTTCGTCATCGTAAGCGGGGGCTTCTCTTTCCACGAATGATATCGCGCCCGTAGGACAGCTCGGCAGACAGTCTCCGAGCCCGTCGCAGTAATGCTCTCTGACCAGCTTTGCTTTGCCGTCGATTATATCAATGGCGCCTTCATGACATGCCGTGGCACATAAGCCGCAGCTGTTGCATTTTTCTTCGTCGATATGAATGATTTTCCTGATCATGATATACCTCCATTTTTTCTTGTTTTTCTGGGTATAATTTAGTATGATATCAACAGTTTGTATGTGGTTATAACCACAAAAACCGATAAAAATGGAGAAAAACATGGATTTAAAAGATTTAAATAAATTTTTATTTTTCAAGGGTCTGTCAGAACGGGAGACAGGTACGGTTCTTCAGGGATTGGGCTCAATAAAGAAAAAATACAAAAAGGGCGCAACGATATTTCACGCCGGAGATACTACTGAGAGTATGGGGTTGATACTTTGCGGAAGCGTTATCATAGAAAATAATGATATATGGGGAAATAAGACGATTTTAAGTCATGTGGAAGAGGGTGGCTTTTTTGCCGAAACCTATGCTTTTTTAAAAAGCGAACCATTACTTGTTGATGTTGTAGCCAACGAAGATTGCAGTATTCTCTTTATTAATATAGGTAAGATTGGAAATACGGATTCTATTCCGACGCAGTTGAGCTCAAAGCTTACTGAAAACCTGCTTAGAATTTCGGCTCAGAAAAATTTGCTGCTTTCGGGAAGAAGTTTCCATACCGCTCCCAAAACCATACGCGGGAAGGTCATGTCATATCTGAACAGTTTGTATATTCAAAAGAAAAGCATCGAATTTTATATTTCATTTGACAGACAGCAGCTTGCGGATTACCTTAATGTCGAAAGAACGGCATTATCGAAAGAGCTTCGTAAGATGCAAAATGACGGACTCATCGAATTTCACAAAAACCGGTTTATCATTTGCCCTGATCAGTTAAAGCCGTTTTGACACTTATGCGCGTTATACACCGTTAAGTATTTAAATATTTATAAGTGGAAGATTTGCACTTAAGGGATAGCATTAAATAAAGAACAATGCTATAATTTAAAAAATCAATCAAAACCCGTCAGGAGAATTATAAGTGAAAAAGAAAATAATTTTTTTTATCGCGGCCATGACCGCGGCTTTCTCGCTGTCAGGCTGTTCAGGGACAGACGGCAGCGTTATCGAGGACAGTACGGGCAAGCTGGTGCCTGTAAAGCCGGAGAATTACGATTATACCGTACTTGTTGACGATGAAGTTTGCACCATCAGCGGTGGAGGAACCTTCGATGTAGGAGTACTGGGAAGGGAAGATGAGGTTCCGGTATATATCATGACTATTACAAATAATACGGATAAAGCCTTTCTTCCCAAAGGGGGATTTGAAGATACCGAGACCGGAGAAACGTTATACGGTCTTATCGGAGAAGAAATAATCCATACGCTTACATTTGCGGATTCACATTACCTGAGACCTTATCTTATAAATACCTTTACCAGACTGGGGCCTGAAGAAACGCTGTATTTTTATATCTGTCCCTTTCTCGATATAAAAAACTATCTTACAAAGGAGCAGTTAGTGGACGTTTTGGTATATTTTAGCATCACTGATCCGCAGAGCAAAGAGGTTATAAAACGTTACGAATTGGATCTCGGGTAAATTAAATGATTAAAACCGTAATATTTGACATAGGAAACGTGCTTTTAAGATTCGACAACAAACCGTATATCAGGCGCATGGTAAAAGATGAAGCCACTGCAAAAAAGGTATATGAAGCCGTATGGGAGAGCGGGTATTGGAATCAACTCGACTGCGGGCATGATACCGATGAGGTATTTGCGAGGATGCTTGCCGCGGGAGAGGGGATCGAAAATGAGGTTCGTGTTGTATTTGAAAATATCGGGCAGTGCATGAGCCGCATGGATTATGCGATACCCTGGATACGCCGTCTTAAAAAGAAAGATTATACGGTTTTGTATCTGTCTAATTATTCAGAACATGTTATGAGAGCCAAACCGGAAGTACTGGACTTTATACCTTATATGGACGGAGGAATATTTTCATGTCATGTAAATCTGGTTAAACCCGATGTTGCCATATATAGGCTTATATGCGAGCGATACGCTCTGAACCCCAAAGAATGTGTTTTTCTGGACGATCTTGAGGCAAATGTTTTGGCGGCAAGAGAAGTTGGCATGAAAACCGTACATTTCAGAGATTATATTCAGGGAGCAAAAGAACTTGACGCTATTTTGGAGGCAGATAAATATAGCCTGAAAGCAGATGATTTGTGAGATATCAAATAATTCTTTTATAGCCAAATTATTCTTAATTTAGGTATTTTATATTTTTATTATAACTTGCACATAGTTTATACACATTTATTGTTTATTTTTTAACTATAGTATTTATTTAATATTTTTTCCTTCTCTTTCCCGATTTTATATCGGAAACTCCTTCTTCAAATAATACTGAAAAACAGGACTGCGAAAGCGGTTCTGTTTTTTGCATGCTTGTTCTTTTCAAATTATCAGAACGGGTATAATTAAAGTATTTCACATTTTATTCAAAAACATTTGTAAGAATGTAGTTGATTAAAAACTCTTATAAATGATAAACTGTCAATGAAATTGTTTACCGACAATGTTTCTTTTGGTGACTTAATCATGTTTGTGAGGTGGGGCATTTATGGATACAAGAAAAGTGCTTGTTGTGGATGATGAAAGCAGAATGAGAAAACTCATAAAAGATTTTCTTATTATGAATCAATATGCCGTGCTTGAAGCGGCTGACGGTGAAGAAGCGCTGGAAGTGTTTTTTGCAAATAAAGATATCGATCTCATTATTCTGGATGTGATGATGCCGAGGCTCGACGGATGGCAGACGGCTAAGGAAATCAGGCTTCATTCAAAAGTTCCGATTATAATGCTTACCGCGAAAGACACCGAAAAAGATCAGCTTATGGGGTTTGAGATCGGAGTGGATGATTATATGTCCAAACCTTTCAGTCCGAGAGTTCTTATAGCGAGGGTTGACGCTATTATCAGAAGGACAAGACCGGATGAAGGAGCTGCGCTTGAGTACGCGGATATAAAAGTTGATAAATCCGCGCGCACCGTAACGATAGATGATAAAGCGGTGGAGCTCAGTTACAAGGAGTTTGAGCTTCTGTGTTATTTTATGGAACATAAGGGTATCGCGCTTTCAAGGGAAAATATACTTAACAATGTCTGGAATTACGATTATTACGGAGATGCCAGAACGATTGATACTCACGTAAAAAAGCTCAGAAGCAAAATGGGTCAGAAAGGCGAGCTTATCAAAACGGTATGGGGACTCGGATACAAATTTGAGGCATAATTCTCATGAAAAAATCATTTGCAAAAAGGATTTCGATAATTTTTATTCTGATTATGGCAAGCGCATTCACGGTTATCGGAATTATTAATTTTTTCGGAATAATAAAATATTATTCGATGAAAAAACAGGACTTGCTTGTTGAAAGCTTTGAGTATCTGAACAGTACCAACGAATATGTTGATGCGGAAGAATTTGTGCGCTGGTGTTCGGCCAACAGCCTCATATTCGCGCTTGCAGATACAAACATGAATTATATTTCCTCAAATGTAGTTAACGGACGTGATCTGGCAAGTCAGATTCTGGGCAGCATCATGGACATGGAAGAAGAAAACACCGAAATCATTACCCAGACGGATAAGTATCAGGTAACTAATTTTCATGATGTGATAGATAACATAGATTATATTCAGCTGATAGGAAAGCTGGAGAACAATTATTATTATATTGCGAGATACCCGATAGACAGCATCAAGGAAGCCGCAAGCATTTCATTTCAGTTTTATTTAATGATTGCCGTGCTGACTGTTGCCGTCAGTGCCGCCGTAATTCTGGTGATGGCCAATAAACTTACAAAGCCCGTCAAAGAATTGAGCGAGCTCTCCAAGCGGATGGCAAAGATGGATTTTACGGCGAAATATACCAGCGGCGGTACCGATGAAATCGGACAGCTCGGAGCTGCGTTCAATATAATGCTGGATCAGCTTGAAAAGACGATCAGCGAACTGAAAAACGCAAACGTGAAATTAGAGAAAGACATTGAGGAAAAGATACAGATTGATGAGATGCGCAAGGAATTTTTATCAAATGTATCTCATGACCTTAAAACGCCTATAGCTTTGATACAGGGCTATGCCGAAGGATTAAAGGCTATGGCACAGGATGAAGAAAGCCGGGAGTATTATTGTGACGTTATAATGGACGAAGCGCAGAAAATGAACCGGCTCGTCAGACAGCTTTTATCTCTCAGTCATCTTGAGTCAGGACAAAACAAGCTCGAAAAGTCCAGATTTGATCTCTTTGAATTGGTAAGCGGCGTCGTGACCTCCGTTAAAATATTAAATGACGGACGCAATGTCGAAGTGATAAATGAGGTCAAAAGTCCGCTGTATGTACTCGGAGATCAGTTTATGTGTGAAGAAGTCTTTACGAATTATCTTACAAATGCGTTTAATCATGTGGACCATAACAAAAAGATACGTATATATACAGAAGATGAAAGCGACAGAATAGTATTAAAGGTATTCAACACGGGAGAGCATATTCCCGAAGATGAAACAGATAAGATTTGGACCAAATTTTATAAGGTAGATAAAGCCCGCACGAGAGAATACGGCGGCAGCGGCATCGGGCTTTCCATAGTAAAAGCCATAGCCGATCTGCACGGGCAGGAGTGCCGGGTTGAAAATGTGAGCGACGGGGTAGAATTCAGTTATACTTTTGAAAAAGCATAAAGAGGGCGGATATGACGGAAAATAACGGCACAAAAAGCCTGCTGGCTGCCTCCATGAAAAATCTGATGTGTGAAAAACCTTTTGTCAAAATAAATATTTCCGAGATATGTGAGGGCTGCGGGATGAACCGCAAAAGCTTTTACTATCATTTTAAGGATAAGTATGATCTTATGAACTGGATTTTTTATACGGATTTTATTGCCGTGGCCGGAAAAGGTTCGTATGAAAACGGCTGGGATCTGTTAGAGGGTATCTGTGAGCTGTTTTATAATGATGCCAGATTTTACAGAAGCGCATTTAAAACAGAAGGTCAAAACTCATTCAGGGAATATCTTGCCGAGTCCATGGCTCCGATGATTATATTCTTATTCGAAGATGTCTTTGATGAAGAAAACTTTACTTTGATAAGCGATATGCTCTGCGAAGTATTTGTAACCGTTGTCTCAAAATGGGTTGAGGGCGGATGCAAAACAACACCGGAAGAATTCGTTGCTATTCTCAAAGAGTTTTCCAAAAAAATAGCGGCAAACATACCGGTTTAGCATGAATGCCGCATTCTGATAATCTTATTGTTTAAAAATCTCACGGAAGGCCGAATCCAGATCGGGTAGGCCTTCTTTTTTCGGAAAAGCGCCTCTGTCGGTGTTGTAGCTTCCGTCTGACATTATTTCAAACCAACAGCTTTGTTCTGCAATGATCTTTTGTATCTGATACGTATCTCCGTAAAGATCGAAGGGAAAGAGCGGCGCTACGGGCGAAAGCCTCATCTGCTTTACTTTACCCGCAAAACGCTTTACCACATCGGGAGATGTTCCGTCTTTGGCAATCATAAGCAGAAAAGCGCTTTCCTGTGTAATATAATTCCAGATATCTTCTTCGTTCAGCATGGATTCATACGTGCTTTCATCGTAGTAATCATAAGTCCCGTACCAAATTTTGCGCCGCCTGAACAAAAGGGCGTTTGTATCGCTGTAATCGCCGGAAGCGTTAATGAAAAACAGCGTGTTTGTGCAGAGCTTCAGGTTTTCGATAACAGAGGCAGTGAGCTCAAAGTCCGGCAGGATAAGCATGAAGTCACAGTCGGCATAGGATTTCATAAGATTTGCGATATCCTCAAGACAGGAAAGGTCTTTTTCAAGCCGGATAACATACGAAAAGATTCCGAGCTTTTTTCCCTGTGCGATAATGCTAAAGACATCGGCTGCCGAGAGTTTATTATCTGAATTTTCGACCCTGATGATAACCGACCATGGAATGAGACAGCCTTTTGTTTCTTTTAATTTGCGGATTGTTTTACCGCCCTTTGTAAGAGAATTATAACCCATGTTTATGCCGAAATCGTTCAGGTTTTTTCGGTCGGTATGCTGAAGAAGATGCTCAATGGCCGAATAATACGGGCTGTCGTCGTTTTTCAGGAGATCCTGAAAAATATCATAAACAGGCTGCATCAGGCGTCCTTTGCTGAAATGCCGTCCCAGATCGGTAAGCTTGCGGATGCTTCTTCGCGGGTCTTCGTTTATTTCCCGCAAGCTGCGGTCTACCGTTGCGTTTATTATGGCTCTTGTAATATCTTTTTTCATTATAAATACTCCGTTTGAAATGTCTGAAATATAAAAATCTGCTGACAGTCTCATATAAATCGAATCTTTTCGCACATAATAACAGCACGTTTTATAAAATAAAATTACCAAATGCCGGTGAATGTCCCAAAACAATAATTCTTTTTTCTTTACAAGCAGAAAAAGGTGTGTTAAAATCTATCGCTGTAGATATAAATCCTTGTTTTCCGCAGTGCGGAAAGCCAAAAGACCAAAAGGAGGCATTAGTATGTCAAAGTATGAATTAGCACTTGTTATTTCAGCTAAAATCGATGACGAAGCCAGAGCGGCGACGGTGGAAAAAGCAAAAGGCTATATCCAGCGTGCAGGCGGCGTTATCAATGAAGTTGAAGAATGGGGCAAGAGAAGACTTGCTTACGAGATCCAGTATCAGAGAGAGGCTTATTACTACTTCATTCATTTTGAAGCGGAAACCTCTGCACCTGCGGCTATCGAGCGTGACGTCCGTATTATGGACAACATTCTCAGATATCTGATCGTTTGTGACGACGGAGTTTTCATAGTACGCAAAACCGAAGAAGCACCTGAAGCAGCGACTGCCGCAGCAGAAGAAGCAATCGAAGAAACTCCCGAAGCAGTAGCTGCAGAGCCGACGGAAGAAACGCCGGTTCAGGCGGAAGAAGCAGCTGCCGAAGAGACAGAGCCTGTAGAGGAAACTGCCGCTGAGACAGCCGAAGAAGCTGCCCCGGAGACAACGGAAGAAAACATCGAAGAGCAGCCGGTTGGAGATGCTCAGTAATTCTGGTACAAAGGAGGATTTAAACAATGGCTGAAAATCAGGAAAGAACATATAACCCGTCCAGAAAGAGAATCCCTCGCAGAAGAAGAAAAGTCTGCATTTTCTGC
Organism: uncultured Lachnospiraceae bacterium; assembly: GCA_964389285.1. GTDB lineage: Bacteria > Bacillota > Clostridia > Lachnospirales > Lachnospiraceae > Alectryocaccobium. The sequence goes on from CAYMCZ010000005.1 coordinate 115,506, forward strand.
GGGAAAGATAATTGCATAAGTTATAAGGATACTGCAAAACTTAAAAGATTTGTTTCGGAAAGGGGCAAGATTTTGCCAAGGAGAGTGACAGGAAACTGTGCTAAGCATCAGAGAGCTGTTACGCTTGCAATTAAACGGGCAAGACATCTTGCTATTATGCCGTATATTGACGACTGACTTTAAATGAGCTGCCGCAGTATGTATTTTTAATGAATATTCATTATACTTACATATGCGACAGCTCTTTTTTTCTATATAGAAATACAGGATCTGCATTATTTTTTTTGGAGTAAACATGGCTGTTAGCGGTAAAACAGGTAAAAAGCATAAAAGACGGGGTTTTTATGACTACAACCTTCTGGCTGTGGTTATTATTCTTATATGCTTTGGTCTTGTTATGCTGTACAGCGCCAGTTCATATGAGGGCTTTACCAATTTCAACGGCGATGATATGTATTTCCTTAAAAAACAGGCGATATTCAGCATAATAGCAGTTGTAATAGCAATATTTATTTCAAAAATCAATTATGAATTTATTTGCAAATTTGCCGTTCCTATCTACGTAATAGCCATTGCCGCCATGTTTGCGGTAAAATTTACAAGTTTAGGGATGACCATAAACGGAGCAAGAAGATGGCTCGGCTTTGCCGGTTTTTCCATACAGCCCTCTGAAGCCGCCAAAATAGCAGTAATACTGATTACCAGTACTTTTATCGTAAGGCTCGGACGTGATTTTTATTCTTTATGGGGAGCTCTGAAAACATTGTCGTTCGGAATCATAGCCGATGCCTGCGCATGGCTTCTTACCGACAATCTGAGTACGGCCATTATCATCTTTTGTATCTCTATGTTTATGATCTTTATAGCTCATCCGGCCAAAAAACCTTTTATTGTAATCTGGATAATAGCTGCCGTCCTTATTATTGCAGCTGTTATATATATGTCTAAATATATGGAGGCAAGCGAAGGTTTCCGAATACAGAGAGTATTGGTCTGGTTAAATCCGGAACAACATTCTGATGAAGGCGGATATCAGGTGCTGCAGGGGCTTTATGCGATAGGAAGCGGAGGCTTTTTCGGAAAAGGCTTCGGCAACAGCACACAGAAGATATCGACTATTCCGGAAGCTCAGAACGATATGATTTTTTCCATAGTCTGTGAGGAGCTTGGATTGGTGGGAGCCATAATCCTGCTGCTTCTTTTCGCCTATCTTCTTTACAGAATCGTTTTTATCGCGCAGAATGCTCCCGAGCTTAAAGGCTGTCTGATAGCGAGCGGCGTTTTTATTCATATATCGTTGCAGGTTATATTGAATATCTGTGTTGTTTTGAATCTTATACCTACAACAGGAATTACACTTCCGTTTGTCAGTTACGGAGGAACTTCAGTGGTGTTCCTGATGATTGAGATAGGCATAGTATTAGGTATATCGTCCAAAATTGAAATGCGGCCCAAAGTCGTAAAATCCAAAAAGACTATCAGAGTGAAGAAAAATATCAGAAATACGGAAATTCACGGATAATCGGATTTAGAGCTTAATCTATTGACAAAGTAAATAATAGGCTTTAAACTTCATATAAACAAAATGAGCTTTTGAGGTGAGAAGTATATGTTAGAAAAAATAAGAGAGATTATTGCAGCGGAATTCTCTGATGTCGATATCACTCCCGATACGGATTTCAGAGAAGACCTCGGAGTGGATTCGCTTGATCTTTTTGAAATGATAATGGTGATAGAAGACGAATATTCTATTGAAATTCCTGTTGAAGACCTTGAAGGTGTTCAAACCGTAGGAGACATGATTAATTATCTTAAAAGCAGGGGTGTGGAAGACTGATCCACACCTTTTTTAGGGAGGTATATATGACACAGGTTAAGACCAGATTTGCGCCCAGTCCCACAGGCAGGATGCATGTCGGAAATCTGCGTACGGCTCTGTATGCTTATCTTATCGCGAAACATGAAAACGGTAGTTTTATGCTGCGGATAGAGGACACCGATCAGGAGCGCTTTATGGAAGGGGCTCTCGATATCATTTATCATACTCTCTCCGAAACGGGTCTTATACATGACGAAGGCCCCGACAAGGATATGGGAGTCGGCCCTTACGTGCAGAGCGAAAGATGCGCGTCGGGCATTTATATGAAATATGCGAAACAGCTTATAGAAAAGGGTAAGGCATATTACTGTTTCTGCGATAAAGAACGTCTCGAAAAACTGCATTCCAAAATCGGTGATAAAGATATCGCGATCTATGATAAACATTGTCTTTCGCTTTCAAAAGAGGAAGTACAGGCAAATCTTAACGAAGGCAGGCCGTATGTGATTCGGGCGAACATGCCTCGTGAGGGAACCACATCATTCGTTGACGAGATATACGGAAATATCACGGTGGACAATTCAGAACTTGATGACATGATCCTGATTAAATCCGACGGATTTCCTACTTATAATTTTGCTAACGTAATTGACGATCATCTCATGGGAATAACTCATGTCGTAAGGGGAAACGAATATCTTTCATCGACGCCTAAGTATAACGTGCTTTATAATGCTTTCGGATGGGAGATACCCAAATACATCCACTGTCCTCTTATTACAAATGAAAACGGCGAAAAGCTCAGCAAGAGAAGCGGTCATTCTTCTTACGAAGATCTTATTGAACAGGGCTTTTTAAAAGATGCCGTCGTAAATTTCGTGGCTTTGCTGGGATGGAGCCCGGACAGCGACAGGGAAATCTTTTCGCTCAACGAACTGGTCGAAGCATTTGATTACAGACGCATCAATAAATCGCCTTCGGTTTTTGATATGGTAAAACTCAAATGGATGAATTCAGAATATATAAAAGCGCTGGATGAAGAAGAGTTCTTTAAACTCTCTGAGCCGTATATCAGAGAAGTATTGGGTGAGCGCTTTGATAAAAAAACCATTTCCGAAATGGTAAAAACACGGATATCGGTTTTGCCTGATATAAAAGAAATGATCGGCTTTTTTGACAGCCTGCCTGAATATGACACTGAGATGTATATTCATAAAAAGTCCAAATCCACAAAAGAAAGTTCTCTTATTATACTGACGGAAGCAAGGGATATCTTATCCGGGGCAAATGATTTTTCAAATGAAGCTCTGTTTGAGCTTTTGTCGGGATATGCGAAAGAAAAAGAACTTAAAATAAATAAAGTGATGTGGCCTTTAAGGACTGCGGTATCGGGCAGGGAGAGTACGCCTGCGGGCGCAACTCAGATTATGTCGCTGCTCGGAAAAGATGAAAGTATCAGGCGTATTGACAAAGGCATTGAAATGCTCTCGGCTTCAACGGATAATGCCGGCTGAGCGAAGCCTGTAAAGCACAATTTAAAAGGGGCTGTATGTGATAAGCAAAAGTATTAAATCGAACGAAGGCTTATCGCGTCAGCCCCGTATCTGTTTTTTGGCATGGAAAGGATCAATTTGCAAATTTCGTTTAATGAAGAACAAAGGATCGCAACGGAGCATAAAGACGGTCCGATGCTTGTTCTGGCGGGGCCGGGATGCGGAAAGACCGCGGTTATCACCGGACGGATCAAAAATCTGATAGAAGCAGGTGTTTCGCCCGATAATATTCTCGTTGTTACGTTTACCGTTGCAGCGGCTTCGGAAATGAAAAACCGTTTTTTGAGTCTTTATAACGGAGATTCGGGCGGGCTTATCATAAGCACGTTTCACAGCATTTTTTACAAAATGCTCAGAAAAGAGTATTCTTTGAGACATGGCTGTGTCATTTCCGAAGATTTTAAATTTTCTTTGCTTAAAAACATAATATCTTCGTTATATGATGATTCTTATTATGAAACGGAATTGACAAAAAATATTTCGCAGGAGATTTCTTTGATAAAGGGCAGCGGGATATCTTCCAAAAATTATTATTCGTTGTATCTGCCTTCCGATGTGTTTTCAAAGGTTTTTAACGATTACCTGAAATGGCTGAATGAAAACCGCATGATGGATTTTGATGATATCAATACCTGCACATATCGGCTTTTAAAAACGCGGCCCCGGGTTCTGCAAAGATGGCAGAATAAGTTCAAATATATTTTAGTGGATGAATTTCAGGATATAAACAGAATTCAGTATCTGATATTGAAGATGCTGGCACTTCCGGAAAACAATTTATTTATAGTCGGAGACGACGATCAGTCGATATACGGATTCAGAGGATCGGATCCCGGAATAATGTTAAATTTTCCAAATGAATTCGAAACCTGCAAAAGGATTTATCTTATAAATAATTACAGAAGCACCTCACAGATATTATCCGCTGCGGATAAAGTTATATCCGGAAATAAGAGAAGATATAAAAAGCATCTGAATGCCGTAAAAGGAAGCGGCGCCGACGTTGAAATATGCATTTATGAAAATATCTGGAAAGAACTGGACGAGCTTTCGTTAAAAATCAGAAAAGCGCACCGGGAGGGTACGCGGTATGGAGATATGGCCGTGCTGGTGCGCACGAATTTAGCGGCAAGGCCGGTATTGGAGAGGTTTTTATCCGATCGTATTCCTTATACTGCCGGAGCTGAGATACCTTCGATTCATGATCATTTTATCGCAAAAGATATTATTGCTTATCTGGAAATAGCGGCAGGGAAAAGAGACAGGGAGGATTTTCTGAGGATAATAAACAAGCCGAACAGATATCTGGCAAAGGCGGCTTTTTATGAAAAAACGGTTTCTTTCGAACAGCTTTACATGTATTATGAAGACAGGAGCTGGATGTGTGACAGGATTGAAGAATTGGAATCACATCTGAAGATCATAGGAGGGCTTGCTCCCTACGGGGGAATACAGTATATCAGAAAAGCTGTCGGATATGATGACTATATCCGGGATTATGCCGCCGAAAGAAAGATTCCGTCCGAAGAGCTCTTTGAATTGCTTGATGATATCATGGAAAGTGCCAGGCCGTTTAAAACAACCGCGCAATGGCGCAGTCATATTCAGGAGTTTTCCGCCGAAATCAAACGCATGAAAACTGCTTCGAAAGATGATGATGCCGTTAATATAATTACTTTTCATGGAAGTAAAGGCAAGGAATATGATATAGTATTTCTGCCTGATGTAAACGAAGGGATACTTCCGTTTCGCAAGGCTGTATCCGGAGATGAAAAAGAAGAAGAAAGACGGCTTTTATATGTAGGAATGACAAGAGCCAGAAAAAATTTACATATCTGCGCGGTCAGCGAAAGATATGAAAAAGAAATGAAGGTATCGGGGTTTTTGGAGCCGCTTTTAGATCAGATAGAAAAAAGGAGCTGAAATGAAAGAGCGAATACTGCTTGTGGACGGACACAGCATACTAAACAGGGCTTTCTACGGACTGCCCGTGCTTACTAATTCAAAGGGCGTACACACGAATGCGGTTTACGGCTTTGTCAATATTTTATTCAAAGAATTGGAAGAGCTTGAACCTTCTTATCTTGCCGTGGCCTTTGACATGCCTGGGCCGACCTTCAGACATGTGCTGTATGAGTCATATAAAGGCACCAGAAAACCCATGCCTGCTGAGCTTGCGGAACAGGTACCGCTTATCAAAGAGCTGCTTTCGGCAATGAATATTAAAATTTTCGGCATAGAAGGAATAGAAGCAGATGATTTGATCGGCAGCGCTGCCAGGCTTGCCGAAGAACAGGGGCTTGAAGTATATATACTTTCCGGAGACAGGGATCTTTTGCAGCTTGTTACAGCTAATATAACGCTAAAACTGCCGAGGACGAGCAAGGGAAATACCGTTATAGAAACATTTACGCCCGAAAAGGTTAAAGAGGAATATAACGTGGATCCCATAAGGATCATCGATCTGAAAGCCATGATGGGAGACGCTTCAGACAATATTCCCGGATTGCCCGGTATAGGTGAAAAAACAGCCTCTAATCTTTTGGCAACATACGGAAGCCTCGAAAATGCCCATGAACATTTTGAAGAAATAACGCCCAAAAAAGCAAGAGAGTCCATGAGGGATAATTATGAACTTGCGTTGATATCAAAAGAGCTTGCGACAATTAAAACAGATGCGGATTTAGGCAGTTCCATTTCGGAGCTCAGGATGGGAAATATTTTCACGGACGATGCCTACAAGCTGTTTAAGGAACTGGAATTTAAAAACCATTTTCACAGGTTTGACGATCGGAAAACCGTGTCGGCGGAATTTGAAATTATAGATAATAAAGAGAGCGCGGAAAAGGCTATCGGTCAGGTTATCAAATCCGGCGCGTCGGCGTTTTATCTGGATATCAGGGATAAAGAGATAAAGGGAACCGCTTTAGCGTTTGATGATAAGGTCGCATATATTAAAAAAACGGGTTCATTGACGGATTCTTACATTATTCAGGCCGTCAATACGGTAATATCCGGTGCAGCGGACATTTCCACGTACAGATTCAAAGACCAGCAGAAGATTTTAAAAAGCAGTGAACGAAAAGATATGTTTGACTGCGAAATCGCGGCATATCTCGAAGATCCTTTAAAAAACGAATACACATACGATTATATTTTCGGAAAATTCGCAAACGGCACGCTTCCTTCGGTGGAGGAGATAGTTCAGGAAAAGATCACGAAAAAGACTGTCTTCACGGAAGAACAGCTTATTACGGTTGCGGTATATAAGGCTCTGTCAGCGCTCAGATCCAAAAAAGGACTTATAAACGCCCTGCAAAACATCGGTATGGAAAAGCTTTTTTATGAAATAGAAATGCCGCTGACTTACACACTGAGTGATATGGAAAACGAAGGCATAGCGATAGACGCTTCACAACTCAAATCATTTTCCGTGGAATTGGGAGAGAAAATCAAAGAGATCGAACAGAAGATCTATCTTCAGGCCGGAGAAGAATTCAACATACAGTCGCCGAAACAATTGGGAGTTATCTTGTTTGAAAAAATGAAGCTCTCCGGCGCAAAAAAAACCAAAACCGGATACTCGACAGCCGCCGATGTGCTTGAAAAACTTTCCGAAAACGTGCCGATAGCCGCCGATATACTCGAATACAGACAACTCAGCAAACTCAAATCGACATATGCCGATACATTGAGTGATTATGCGGATGAAAACGGTCGTATTCATTCTCATTTTCTGCAGAGTGTTACGGCTACCGGACGTTTAAGCTCCGCCGATCCGAATCTTCAAAACATTCCGGTCAGAATGGATATAGGAAAGCGGATAAGAAAAGTTTTTATCGCGAAAAGAGATCATGTGTTTATAGATGCCGACTATTCTCAGATAGAACTCAGAGTGCTCGCTCATTTCGCCAATGACGAAAAACTTATCGAAGCTTATAAAATGAACAGCGATATTCACAGAATCACGGCCTCACAGGTTTTCGGCGTTGATTTTGATGAAGTTACGCCTATTCAAAGAAGAAATGCAAAGGCCGTTAATTTCGGAATTGTTTACGGGATCAGTTCTTTCGGGTTAAGCCAGGGATTAAGCATTTCCAGAAAAGAGGCACAGGGGTATATCGAAAAATACTTTATGACATATCCCGGCATCAAAAAATATCTGGATGAGACAGTCATGAATGCCAAAAAGACAGGTTTTACAACGACCATGTTCGGACGCAGAAGACCCATACCTGAATTGAGTTCACCGAATTTCATGCAGCGGCAGTTCGGAGAAAGAATTGCCATGAATTCTCCGATTCAGGGAAGCGCGGCGGATATTATCAAGATTGCCATGAACAATGTAAGGCAGAGACTTAAAAAAGAAGGTTTCAGGGCGAAGCTGATACTTCAGGTTCATGACGAACTTCTTATAGAAGCTCCTGTCAGGGAAGCGGAAGCTGTCAGCGCCATTTTAAAAGAAGAGATGGAAAATGCCGCCGCTTTAAAAGTTCCGCTTATTATCGACCTTAAAACAGGAACCGACTGGTATGAAACGCATTGATTGAGACTTGATATATAAAACAGGAGCCGGGTATGTTTGTTATCGGAATTACAGGAGGCATAGGAACGGGAAAAAGCACGGTCTGTTCCTGTCTGAGAGATGAATATAATGCCGCGCTTTCCATTGCGGATGATGTGGGAAGAAAAGTCTGCGAGCCGTCCGGCAGCGCCATGCCTGATTTAAAAAGACTTTTGGGTGAGGATTATTTTTTCCCGGATGGCACCATGAACAGAAAAAAAGTCTCGGATAAAGTTTTTAAGGAGCCGGAAATTCTTAAAAAAATGAATGAAATAATACATCCGGCGGTCAGATATGAGATAGAAAAACAGATAAAAACAGAAAGAATTGCGGGACGCCGCCTTTTTGTGATAGAATCAGCTTTATTGATCGAAGCAGGATACAGAAATATCTGTGATGAATTCTGGTATGTGTTTTCGAGAGAAGATATCAGGATTAAACGGCTTATGCAGGGACGGGGCATGAGCGAAGAGAAGGCAAGGCAGATCATGAGCGCGCAGCAGCCGGAAAGCGTTTTTATTGAAAAATGCGACCGGATAATTGACAACAGCGGGGATTTTGAAGATACAAGGATTCAAATAAAAAAAGCCCTGCAGGATTCATTGGGAGAATTATTTAATGAGGGTATGTACGATAGCGAGCGGAAGCAGCGGTAACTGTACCTATGTCGGAAGCCGTGATACACATATACTTATAGACGCGGGAATCAGCGGCAAAAGGATTGAAGCAGGCTTAAATGCGGCGCACCTGACAGCCAAAGATCTGAGCGGTATATTGATTACGCATGAGCATATAGATCATATCAGAGGGCTGGGCGTAATGGCACGACGTCATGAAATCCCGATATATATTTCCGAAAACACATATAAAGCCGTGATGAGGGATTGCAGGATAAAAGAAATACCGGATCATCTTATATGCCTGATCAGCGCAAATTCGGATTTTATGATTGGAGATCTGAATATAAGCCCTTTTTCCGTAAGCCATGACGCGGCGGATCCTTTGGGATTCAGGCTTTCCAATAACGGCAAAAGTTTTGCGGCGGCTACGGATCTCGGGCAGTATGATGAAAATACGGTCAGGATTCTTAAAGACCTGGATGTGCTTCTCTTGGAAGCAAATCACGATATAAAAATGCTGGAGGCGGGTCCTTATCCTTATCACCTTAAAAGAAGGATACTCTCTGAAAAAGGACATCTGTCAAATGAATCTGCGGGACAGCTCTTAAATGACGTTCTGCATGACAAAATGAAACATATAATTCTAGGACATTTAAGCAGGGAAAACAATTATCCGGAGCTGGAATACCAGACTGTGCGTTCCGAAATATCTTTAGGGGACTGCCCTTACAGGGCAGAGGATGTTTCGTTAATGATAGCAAAGCGTGATATGCCCGGCAGTGTGCTCGAATGGTAGAAAGGAACAGTATCTCATGAAAAAAACAATAATAACGGTAACCGGACATGATGCCGTCGGAATAATAGCAAGAGTGTGTGCTTTTCTGGCGGAACATCACATCAATATAGAAGATATTACACAGACAATCACGCAGGGGATATTTAATATGATGATGATAGTGGATACTTCATCTTCCGATATTTCCGCATCAATTCTTTCCGAAAAACTGACCTTAATCGGAGATGAGATCGGCGTTGTTATCAGATGCCAGCACGAAGATATCTTTAACATGATGCACAGGATCTGACTTTTTTCCAAAGGAGCGGATAATCATAATGATAAATCTATTTGAAGTTAGCGAAACAAACCAGATGATCGAACATGACAATCTGGATGTCAGGACCATCACCATGGGGATAAGCCTTTTTGACTGCGTTGATGCCGATCTGAAAAGTCTAAATGAAAAAATTTATAATAAGATCACCTCAAAGGCACGAAATCTGGTTGAGGTTGGAGAAGCAATTTCCGCCGAATACGGTATTCCCATTGTAAATAAAAGAATTTCAATAACCCCGATCAGCCTTATAGGAGGCTCGGCATGCAGAGATGAAAATGATTATGTTCAAATTGCAAAGACTCTGGATATGGCAGCAAAGCAGACGGGAGTGAATTTTCTCGGAGGTTATTCCGCCCTTGTTTCAAAGGGTATGACACCATCCGATGAGCTGCTTATCAGAGCCCTGCCTAAGGCGCTTTCCGAAACCGAACATGTCTGCGCTTCCGTAAATCTGGGTTCTTCCAAAGCCGGTATTAATATGGATGCCGTGAGACTTATGGGAGAAACAATCAAAAAGACTGCCGAGGTTACAAAAGATAATTCATGCATGGGATGCGCTAAATTAGTCGTCTTTTGCAATGCTCCCGATGACAACCCTTTTATGGCCGGGGCATTTCACGGAGCATCTGAAGCGGACTGTATTATAAATGTGGGGGTTTCCGGCCCGGGAGTCGTAAAGGCCGCTCTTGAAAAAGTAAAGGGCGAAAGCTTTGAAGTGCTTTGTGAAACCATAAAAAAGACCGCGTTTAAGATTACAAGAGTCGGACAGCTTGTGGCAAAAGAAGCATCTTCGAGATTAGGCGTTCCTTTCGGTATTATAGATCTTTCACTTGCGCCTACTCCGGCAGTAGGAGATTCGGTGGCGGATATTTTAAAGCTGATCGGGCTTGAACATCCCGGAGCGCCGGGAACTACGGCGGCACTTGCGCTTTTAAATGATCAGGTAAAAAAAGGCGGCGTAATGGCGTCGTCTTATGTGGGCGGTTTAAGCGGCGCCTTTATTCCGGTGAGCGAGGATCAGGGAATGATAGAAGCCGTAAACTGCGGCGCTCTTACACTTGAAAAATTAGAAGCCATGACCTGTGTATGTTCCGTCGGACTCGATATGATCGCCATACCCGGAGATACGGATTCCGCCACGATATCCGGCATAATAGCGGATGAAATGGCTATAGGGATGATAAACAGCAAAACGACTGCGGTACGCATTATACCGGTTATAGGCAAAAAAGTCGGAGATACGGTGGAGTTCGGAGGGTTATTGGGACACGCTCCTGTCATGCCCGTAAATGCTTTTTCATGCAAGGAGATGATAAAAAGAGCAGGCCGGATACCTGCGCCAATACACAGCTTTAAAAATTAATCGCCATATACAACGGGTGCTTTTTTTGAAAATTCATGAATAAAAGGGCGGTTTGCTTTTTGGGACTGTACTGCTTCGTACAGATTGGAGGCAAACAGCTCTTTTTCATATGAGCCGTCATCTAATGAAGCGGGTTTAGCGCATACAGATATTAATGCTTTTTCTTTGATTAAATTCATAACGGAGCTGTTTTTATTTAACCCGAGCATACGAACATATCTGCGGGTGTACGCGTCTTCAATATCTTTGTCCGTAAGATTCAGCAATATATGAAAGAAACTCCTGCATATATGTGTATAGGTGTAATTTTTGCTTTTAATGAGGGTTGCAAACTGCTGAATCGAAGTAAAACGGTTTTCATGATTTTTAATGCGTCCGGCAAGTTCCGGAGTCGTATCATGGTATTCGGAAAGCGTATTTGCGGACTCGCTCATTATCTTATATCGGAAAAATGCCGAGAAGTCATCGGTAAATACCAGGCCGTTTTCAGGGTCGAACTGATCGGTGACTCTTTGAGGAAAAATATCCGAAAGCTCTTTAAACCTGGAATTTTTTAAAGCCTCTCTGATCGCGGAAGCCGAAGAAAAAGAACCGTTGAGAACAGTCGAATCATAATCCGAGCCGAGCCGCAAAATGGTTTTCGGAATAATACGGCTGCCTGATTTTTTAAGCGCGAGACAGTATTCAAAACCCAATATATTGTTGGGCCTTGACAGTATTTCCCGTGAAGAGGCATATTCTTTTTCAGACAGGAGTGAAGCGAGAGCGTTAATTCTGGCAAGCGGAAAAGGTTGGCCTGCTTTCAGGTTCTGCCGAAGCAGTTTTGAATATTCTTCGGTTTCGTATTTTAATACGTCGACAGGCAGATTAAAGGACGAAATTTCCCCCGTTTCACTTCCGAACCAAAGCTCGTCTATGCAGTTAAGCCTGTTTAAAATATGAACGGCCCCTTCGGCAAAAACAGGAGCGCTTCCGAGTGAAAAGACAAGAGGAAGCTCCAAAACCAGGTCCGCACCGCATAAAAGCGCGGCTTTTGTCCGGGTATATTTGTCGGTAACGGCCGGCGCGCCTCTTTGAACGAAATTGCCGCTCATCAGGACTATAATATTGTCGGCGCGGGATGTTTCTCTGATTTTCGAAAGCATATATTCATGCCCTGTGTGAAACGGATTAAATTCTGCTATAACGGCGACTGTTTTCATCCTTGCCTCCGGAACGATTCGCAAATCCGGTAAACCCTTAAAGGGCTTTACCGCTTATGGTTTTGAAGTAATCATAGCACAGCACGGATAAACGGTCAAAAATATTGTTGTTAAAATAATAATATATATTGTATATTTTTTGCGTTGAGGCTATAATATTTACGTATATGTCAAAACATGAGAGCATATCGCAACTATTATTTTACGGGGAGAAAGCACATTCCCTGACGAAAGGAGAAAAAATGAGTTTTATTGAAGGAATCAAAGAAAAAGCCAAAGCCGATAAAAAGAGGATCGTTTTGCCGGAGTCAATGGACACGCGCACATACGACGCGGCAGAGAAGATCCTCAAAGAAGGCATAGCTGATCTTATTATCATCGGCACCCCCGAGGAGATCGAAAAATACGGAAAAGGGTATGATATTTCCGGCGCAACAATCGTTGATCCTTTTAATGATCCCAACAAACAGAAATATATCGATAAGTTCGTTGAGCTTAGAGCTAAAAAGGGAGTAACACCCGAACAGGCTCAGGAGATGATGGAAAAGGATTATATGTATTATGCGTGTCTTATGTGCAAATGCGGAGATGCGGATGGCGCGGTTTCCGGCGCGTGTCATTCGACGGGCAACACTATCCGCCCGGCTCTGCAGCTTATCAAGACAAAACCGGGTATAAGCAGCGTATCAGGTTTCTTCGTAATGGAAGTTCCTAACTCCGAATTCGGCGAAAACGGTCTTTTTGTATTTGCCGATTGTGCGGTTAATCCCGAAATGGACGAAAACGGACTCGCGGAGGTAGCAGGTCTTTCTGCAGAGTCGTTTAAGAATTTTATCGGCGCAGAGCCGAAAGTTGCGATGCTTTCATTTTCATCAAAAGGCAGTGCTAAGCATGACAATGTCACCAAGGTTGCCAATGCCGTTGCCATCGCAAAAGAAAAATTCCCTGAGTATGTTATAGACGGCGAGCTTCAGCTTGATGCCGCAATAGTTCCTTCGGTAGGCGAATCAAAGGCTCCGGGAAGTCCCGTGGCCGGACATGCAAACACTCTGGTGTTCCCTTCACTTGAAGCCGGCAATATCGGATATAAGCTCGTTCAAAGGCTTGCAAAGGCAAACGCTTACGGCCCGGTGCTTCAGGGACTTGCGCTTCCCGTAAATGACCTTTCAAGAGGCTGTTTTGCGGATGACATAGTTGGCGTGGTTGCTCTTACCGCCGTACAGGCCCAGATGTCTTAATTATCAAGTATTAATATAAACTAAACCAACTCAGGAGATTTAAACATGAAAGTATTAGTTCTTAACTGTGGAAGCTCGTCACTTAAATATCAGCTTATCGATTCTGATACGGACACCGTTCTCGCTAAGGGTCTCTGCGAGAGGATAGGCATCGAAGGTTCGGTGCTTACCCACCAGAAACCGGGAACTGACAAATATATATTAGAGCAGGATATGCCTAATCATGAAGTGGCTGTCAAACTCGTTATGGATGCGCTTGTTGACAAAGATCACGGTGTGATTTCGGACGTAAAAGAAATCGAAGCGGTGGGTCATCGGGTTCTTCACGGCGGTACGGTATACAGCGAATCTATCGTTGTAAACGAAGATGTAAAACGTGTCATAAGAGAATTCTTTGATCTCGGACCGCTTCACAATCCCGCGAACCTCATGGGTATCGAAGCATGTGAATCCGCCATGCCCGGAACTCCCAACGTAGCCGTTTTTGATACGTCTTTCGGTATGGGCATGCAGGAAAAGGCTTATCTTTATGCCATTCCTTATGAATATTTTGAAAAATACAAAATCCGCCGTTACGGTTTCCACGGAACAAGCCATAACTACGTTTCAAAACGCACGATAGATTTCGGCAAGCTTCCCGAAGGAAAACGTAAAGTCATTGTTTGTCATCTCGGAAACGGAGCATCCATTTCGGCTTCGGTCAACGGCAAATGCGTGGATACAAGCATGGGACTTACACCGCTTGAAGGCCTTATCATGGGTACGCGAAGCGGGGATATCGATCCTTCCGTTGCTCAGTTTATTATGAAACATGACGGCGACAGCATAGACGAAGTTTTAAATATGCTCAATAAACAGTCGGGAGTACTCGGTATGTCCGGTGTTTCCAGCGATTTCCGTGATGTGGAAAATGCAGCCAACGAAGGCAATCACAGGGCACAAGTGGCTCTTGAGGCATACACTCACCGTGTGCTCAGATATATCGGCGGGTATGCGGCTGTCATGAACGGCGTAGATGCCATTACATTTACGGCGGGTCTGGGAGAAAACAGCGCTTCGACACGTGAACAGATTTGCGAATCGCTTTCATATCTCGGAGTTAAGATTGATCCCGAGAAAAACAAGATCAGAGGCGAGGAGATCGAAATTTCCGCACCCGATTCCGCGGTTAAGGTTTATGTTATCCCTACAAACGAAGAACTTGCAATCTGTAAAGATACGGTTGCTCTTTTGAAATAGTTCTTGACAAAGAAAACCTCCGTATGTATACTTTACAAAGTGTGTCAGGAGATATTATGAGTATCGAATTATCAGCATTTCTGCAAACTGAGGATATAACGAAAGAATATCTTCCTGAAATCGGAGATGCCGGGGTTAAAGTCGACGGTATCGAATATGCCCTTACGTTTAAAGAACCCCTGAGGCTTATAATCACAAGCCTTGGCGGGGGCAGGATAAAGATCGTATATACATGTAAGGCAACCGCAGCGATTCCGTGCGCGAGATGCCTTAAACCCGTAGATACGCTTTTTGTAATCAAAGGCACATGCGAAGCCGATTTAAACGACCCGGATGAGAGCGACAGCTTTTTTATCGATAAAACAGTGCTTTATCCGGAAGCCCTGCTCTTAGACGAGATCCTGATGCAATGGCCGATTCGTGTATTATGTAAAGAAGACTGTAAAGGAATATGCAGCAATTGCGGAGCCGACCTTAACGCTGCCGATTGCGGGTGCGACCGGAAAACGCCGGATTTGCAAATGTCTGCGATTAAAGATATATTCAGTCAATATAAGGAGGTATAACCCATGTCTATTTGTCCTAAAAATAAATCTTCCAAAGGCAGAAGAGATAAAAGAAGAGCCAACTGGAAAATGGATCTTCCAAATCTCGTAAAATGTTCAAACTGCGGTGAGCTTATCATGCCTCACAGAGTATGCAAGGCCTGCGGAACATACAACAAAAAACAGGTTTTGGAAGTTGAGGAATAAATAATATTCAGAACCGATTTTAGGGGGCTGTCACAATATGCATTTTCATGAAGATTCATTCAGTTTGCATAGTGAGACAGCCCTTTAATTAAATAATGATTTAAGCTGATCAGAGCGGAACGGAGACTTTTATGCAAAAAATTAAAATGATAACGCCTCTCGTGGAAATGGACGGAGATGAGATGACAAGGATTCTTTGGCAGATCATCAAAGACGAACTTATCTGTCCGTTTGTGGATCTTAAAACCGAATATTATGACCTCGGTCTTCAAAAACGTGAAGAAACCAAAGATAAGATCACATCGGATGCTGCCGAAGCCATAAAAAAATACGGCGTGGGCGTTAAATGCGCAACTATTACGCCTAATGCCGCAAGGGTGGAAGAGTACGGGCTCTCCGAGATGTGGAAAAGCCCGAACGGCACGATCCGCTCAATGCTTGACGGAACCGTTTTTCGCGCGCCCATCATAGCAAAAGGAATAGAACCCAAGGTGATTTGCTGGGAGAAGCCGATAACAGTGGCCCGTCATGCCTACGGAGACGTTTATAAAAACACGGAAATGGTGATTTCGGAGCCCGGCACGGTAAAGCTGGTATACTATGACGAAAACGGCGTTATAAAAAACGAACAGACGGTACATGTTTTTAAGGGAAGCGGAGTAGTGCAGGGGCAGCATAATCTGGACGCATCCGTTACAAGTTTTGCTAAAAGCTGCTTTGAGTATGCCCTGGATACCAAACAGGATCTCTGGTTTTCGACAAAAGACACCATATCCAAACAATATGATCACAGATTCAAGGATATTTTCCAGGAATTATACGATAACGAATACAAACAGAAATTTGAAGCCAATAATATAATATATTTTTATACTCTCATAGATGACGCCGTTGCCAGGATAATGAAATCAAAGGGCGGTTTTATCTGGGCGCTGAAAAATTATGACGGAGACGTGATGAGCGATATGATTTCATCTGCCTTCGGTTCTCTGGCCATGATGACTTCGGTTCTGGTATCTCCTCACGGGTATTTCGAGTACGAAGCGGCTCACGGCACCGTTCAGAGGCATTATTATAAGCATTTGAAAGGCGAGGAAACCTCTACAAATTCCGTGGCTACGATTTTCGCGTGGACAGGCGCTTTAAGGAAGCGGGCGGAACTGGATAATATTCCCGAGCTCTCAGATTATGCGGACAAGCTTGAAAAAGCTACTATAGATACAATCGAATCAGGCATGATGACAAAGGATCTGTCGCTTATTACGTCCATAAAGGAGCCGAAGATACTAAACAGCCTTGAATTTATTGCGGCAGTTCGCGAAAAGCTTGAGAATATTATTTAAAAAATTATTTCATTCGGGACTGTGCATAATGTGGCTGCCCCAGGATTCATACGCCTTCTCAAGTTCACTGTTAAGCTCGTCAAGTTCTTTCACAAGAGCGGCGAGCTTTTCGTGATTATTTGAGTTTTCCGGCAGATTTATTTGCTCGTTTACAGTGCTGATTTTATCTTCAAGAGATGTTATCAGCGCTTCCAGTTTTTTTATGTCGTTTTCTTTTTTTCGGATTCTGGCCTGTTCCTCTTTTTGAGCTTTCCAGTCAGAAGCTCCGGAAGAAACTTTATCTTTTAAGTTTTCCGAACGAATACTTGAATTCTGCGCAATGGAGAGTCTTGTAAGTTCATCTTTTTTTTCGAGATAATAATCATAATTCCCGATATAAGAAATAAGCAGGCCTTCTTTCAGTTCAAGTATCCGGCTCGCCGTGCTGTTAATAAAATACCTGTCGTGGCTGACGTAAAGCAGAGTGCCGGTATAGTTTTTCAGAGCTTCTTCAAGTATCTCCCTGGAGTATATGTCCAGATGATTGGTAGGTTCGTCAAGTATCAGAAAATTTGCTTCGGAAAGCATCAGTTTAGCAAGTGAAACGCGGCCGCGTTCACCTCCGCTCAGGGTTTTAATCCGGTTAAAAACATCATCGCCGGTAAAGAGAAACGCGGCTAAGGTGTTCCTGATCCTGGTTTCGGTCATTTCGGGATAAGCATCGGAAATTTCATCGAATACGGTTTTTTCGGGATCGAGCATCTGATGTTCCTGATCGTAGTAGCCGATATTTACTTTGGCGCCGGTTTTAATGCTCCCGCCATCGCAGGAAACAAGTCCCGTAATCATTTTCAGTATAGTTGTTTTCCCCGTGCCGTTGCTTCCTATAAGGGCAACGTGTTCTCCTTTATGAATTTCAAAGCTAAGGTCTTGAAAAAGTGTTTTGCCGGAATAGCTTTTGGATATTTCAGATACGGCAAGTACGTCGCTGCCGCTTTCAAAACGGGGAGCAAGCCTGAGAATCATATCGGATTTTTCTTCCCGAGGCTTTATAAGCGGCACGGTTTTTGCAAGCATTTTTTCGCGGCTCTGTGCGCGTTTAACGGACTTTTCCCTGTTGAAAGATTTCAATTTGGAAATAACGGCTTCCTGATGTTTGATTTCGGCCAGCTGTTTTAAGTAAGCGTTATATTTCGCTTTCCGTACAACCGCCTTTTTTTCCCTGAAACGCGTATAATTTCCGTTAAAGCAAATAGAGGTCCCGTTTTCTATCTCTATGACTTTATTGACTATACGATCCAGGAAATATCTGTCATGCGAGACGATAAGCACAGCTCCGGAATAATTGATCAGATGTGTTTCAAGCCAGTTAATGGAATTCATATCCAGATGATTTGTCGGTTCATCCAGAATAAGAAGATCCGGCTTGCTTAAAAGAGTGCGGCCGAGGGCAACCCGTGTTTTCTGACCGCCCGAAAGGGTAGAAAGAGAGCGGTTAAAATCATTTTCTTTGAAACCGAGACCCGTAAGCACACCTGTAATTTCGCTTTGAATCGCGTAGCCGTTTTCAATATCAAATTCATGTGAGAGGCGGCTGTATCTGTCCATCATGCTTTGAAGACGGTCAGACTGTGCTGTTTTCATGGTTTGCTCAAGTTCGCGCAGTTCTTTTTCTTTTTCCAAAAGACTGCGTTTTGCTTCGAGAACATAATCATAAATGCTTATGCTGCCGTTGACGTCCTGCTGCTGCGCGAGATAACCGAATCCTGCACCTCCCGAAAAGACAACTTTTCCCGAATCAGCCGGTATTTCACCGGTGATGATTTTTAGCAGAGTTGTCTTCCCGCATCCGTTGATGCCTACGAGGGCTGCTTTGTCGTTGTTTTCAATATGAAAAGATACGTTTTTAAATAATTCCTGAACGCCGAATGATTTGCAGATGTTTTGGCAGTCAAGCAGCATATATCAGAATTCCTTTCCGGTATGTTTTATGTGTTAAAGAGTAACATAAGAAAAAGTTTTCTGCAAATATTTAAACCTTTATATTATTCCCAATATTTTCTTGCATGAAAAATACTTGTATTGTACAATAAAAAATTATGAACAAAGGGAAATATTATTGTGAAAAATCTGTGTTTTATATATAACGAGCACTCAGGAAGAGGCGTTATAAAATCAAAAGTACCTGAAATAATATCCTCTTTTAAAGAAGCGGGATATGATGTTCTTTCTCACTCAACCGAGCTTGCGGGAGACTGTGAGCAGCAGGTTCAAAAATTGGCGAAAGACATGGATCTTATTGTCGTCGCCGGAGGAGACGGAACTTTAAATGAAGGTGCCAACGGCCTGATTAAGAGCGGCGCGGATACACCGATTGCGCTGCTGCCTGCCGGAAGTACAAATGATTATTGTAAGAGTATAGGTATCCCGCGAAATATTACCGAAGCGGTTGATTTAGCCATAAACGGAAAACCGAGAACAGTTGACGTAGGAAAATTCAACGATTCATATTTTACATATACAGCTGCTTTCGGGGCATTTACTGATATCGCATATACGACAAACCAGAAGCTCAAAAATGTTTTAGGATACGGAGCGTACGCGATTGAAGCGGGAAAGAGGGCCGTATGGCTGCCTATAGAGGATATGGTCTGCGAAATAGGGGATGAAATTTTGGAAGACGGATGGTTCATCGGCATGATAACCAATTCCAGACAGATTGGCGGTGTTAAAGGAATAACCGGACCTAATGTGGATTTAAACGACGGAATTCTCGAACTCACCCTTGTAAAGGCTTCAAGAAATCCCGTTGAAGTTATGGAGATGCTTACTTCTATAGGGAGCGGCTGCGACTGTGATTTTATCTACAGGAGAAAAATATCGGAGGTCACTTTTAAAAGCGATAAACCGGTCAAATGGACTTTGGACGGAGAATATGGCGGAGAACACACAAATGTCAGGATAGAGTGTATTAAAAGCGGATTAAAGATAATTGCTCCCGAACCAAAGAAATCATCATATACAGTAAACAAAATCATCACAAATCGTATTAAGAAGAAACGGGGTTTAACAGATGAGTAATACCATAAATTTATCCGAAACCTTCGGGAAAAATGTTTTCGGAGACGAGATTATGAAAGAACGCCTTCCCAAAGAGGTTTACGAGAAGCTCGCTATGATCAAGGAACATGGCGGGGATCTTGATTCCGGAACGGCGGACATTATTGCCGATGAAATGAAAAAATGGGCGATAGAAAACGGATGTACTCATTACACGCACTGGTTTCATCCCCTTACCGGGGTTTCCGCGGAAAAACATGAATCCTTCCTGACTCATTCGGACGGAAAGATAATTATGGGTTTTTCGGGAAAAGAACTTATTAAAGGAGAGTCTGACGCGTCTTCATTTCCGTCCGGCGGGCTGAGGGCCACCTTTGAGGCAAGAGGATATACCGCATGGGATTGTACTTCGCCGGCGTTCATCAGAAAAGATGCTGCCGGAGGAACACTTTGCATACCTACCGCATTTTGTTCTTACAACGGAGAGGCGCTTGACCAGAAAACGCCGTTGCTTCGCTCAATGGAAGCTCTCAGTAAACAGGCGGTAAGACTGCTTCGCGCTCTCGGCAACACCACCACAAAAAAAGTAATACCCAATATAGGAATTGAACAGGAATACTTTCTTGTTGATTATAATAAATATATGCAGAGAAAGGATCTCGTTTATACGGGACATACTCTGTTCGGGGCACAGCCTCCGAAAGGTCAGGAGCTGGACGATCATTATTACGGAATGATACGCCAAAAAATCGGCTCATTTATGAAATCCGTCAATGAAGAACTATGGAAAATGGGCGTTCCGGCAAAAACACAGCATAATGAAGTTGCTCCGGCACAGCATGAATTGGCTCCGGTATTTGAAGAAGCTAATATTGCGGTGGATCATAATCAGTTAATGATGCATACATTAAGACGGGTAGCATCAGCTCACGGTATGAAATGTATTCTTCATGAAAAACCGTTTGCCGGGGTAAACGGCTCCGGAAAACACAATAACTGGTCGCTTTCAACCGATGACGGAATTATGCTTTTAAAACCCGGCAGTACACCGCATGAAAACACTCAGTTCCTGCTTATTCTTTCCTGTATTATCAAAGCGGTCGACAAACATGCGGGTCTTTTAAGAGAATCGGCCGCAGATGCCGGAAATGATTTAAGGCTCGGCGCTGATGAAGCTCCTCCCGCCGTTATTTCGGTATTTTTAGGCGAACAGCTTGAGGATGTCGTCTATCAGATAATCGAAAAAGGAGAAGCTACAAGAAGTCTGCAGGGTTCCACGCTTAATACCGGAGTTA
>CAYMCZ010000006.1:0-98094 GCA_964389285.1 uncultured Lachnospiraceae bacterium
TTGCGACAGCTTTGTTATAGTATCACGCTTGTATTTCCGTGTCAACTGTTTTTTTATTTTTTTTGACACGCCTTTTTTTATAAACAATCGCATGGTAATCCGCGCCGAAAACCGGGCGAAAACGATATGTGTTTTATTGTTTCTTCATGCTTCTTTCTTCGAGGAGGCGATTCTTCATCTCGTACAGTTTGTCCGAAAGGTCAACATGTACATTCTGGGGATTTACAAACCGCTTTGATTCATCCCAAAGCGTATCTTTTTCACGGCGGCATATTTCCCTGATCTCCATCACCGAAGGAGACTCATAGCAGCATACGCCGTTTTTAAATATAGGAACAAGAAGTTCTCTTAAAGTATAAGTGCCGCCTTTCAGATGCGTCTTTTTCCATGTGGCATTCGGATTAAAGATAGTCATATCTTCGTTTTCATCGAAGGTTTCATCCGCCAGACAAATCAGGTCCGCTTTAATCTTTCCGCTTTCTTTGTCGTAAATCCTGTAAATGGTCTTGTTTCCGGGATTTGTTATTTTCCAGATGTTTTCCGAAAGCTTGATCTTGGGCGTGAAATCTTTGTCTCCTTTATTTTTAATAGCCACCATTTTATATACGCCGCCGAATGCCGGCCAGTCCTTGGCGGTGATCATGTTTGTCCCCACTCCCCAGGCGTCTATCTTTGCGCCCTGCGCCAGCAGGTTTTCTATAAGATATTCGTCCAGATCGCTCGAGGCGGAAATCGCCGCATCTTCAAAACCGGCTTCATCCAGCATTTTTCTCGCTATCTTGGACATATACGCGAGGTCACCCGAATCTATTCTGATGCCGTAGCCTTTCATGCTGTATCCGGCTTCTTTCATCTCCCTGAAAACACGGATGGCGTTCGGCACTCCGGATTTGACAACATCGTATGTATCCACAAGCAGTATGCAGGATTCCGGATACATCTGAGCGTATGTCTTAAACGCGGTATATTCGTCGTCAAAGCTCATGATCCAGGAATGAGCGTGCGTCCCTTTGACGGGAACGTCGAACATGCTTCCCGTAATTATGCACGAGGTTCCGATGCATCCGGCTATCATCGCGGCTCTTGCGCCGTATATGCCCGCGTCCGGCCCCTGAGCTCTTCTCAGGCCGAATTCCATAACGCCTTTACCGCCTGCCGCATGCACCACCCGCGAAGCCTTGGTCGCGATCAATGACTGATGATTTATGATGTTCAGCAAAGCGGTTTCCACAAGCTGGGCTTCCATTACGGGAGCCACGACTTTTAACAGAGGTTCTCCGGGAAACACGACAGTTCCCTCCGGTATCGCGTAAAGATCTCCCGTAAAATGAAATCCTCTCAGATATGTCAGAAAATCTTCATCAAAAATGCCAAGCGTTCTGAGATAATCGATATCCTCCGTTGTAAAATGAAGATCCTTTATGTATTCGATTATCTGCTCAAGACCGGCCGTCACCGCATATGCTCCGTTGCAGGGATTAACGCGATAGAACGCGTCAAAAACCGCGATCTGCTCATTCGTGTTTTTAAAATATCCCTGCATCATTGTCAGTTCATAAAGATCAGTAAGGAGTGTTAAGTTTCCTGCTCTCATATCACAAAATCCTCCCGGCGTTTATGCCGAATCTTTATTCTTTTTTCAATCGTCTTCGCTGATAAGACTCATCAGATACTCGCCGTATCTGGTGTTTGACATCTTTTCGGCTCTTTCCGCAACCTGATCCGTAGTCACCCAGTGATTTTGCAGGGCCACCTCTTCCAGGCAGGCGATCATTTTGCCACCTCTTTGAACGCTCTTTATGGCACCTGCGGCCTCATAAAGGCTGTCGGCCGTACCTGCGTCAAACCATGAATATTCCTGTCCGAGCGTAACCACATGCAGCTTTTCTTTTTCCAGATATGCGCTGTTTACGGAAGTGATCTCAAGCTCCCCCCTCGCCGATGGCTTGATGCCTTTTGCAATTTGAATCACGCTGTTATCATAAAAATACAGTCCCGGAACGATATAATTCGATTTAGGGCGCTGCGGTTTTTCTTCTATAGATATGGCTTTGCCCGTTTCGTCAAACTCAACGACGCCGAAAGGTCTCGGGTCATTGACATAATATCCGAAAATAGTCGCTCCGTCCAAACCTTTCTTCGCTTTACGAAGCTTCTGGCGGAACATGGGTCCGAAGAAAATGTTGTCGCCAAGAGCAAGACAAACGCTGTCTTCTCCGACAAAATCTTCGCCTATGATAAACGCATCGGCAATTCCTCTTTGAACCATTTGTTCTTTGTATTCAATATGAATACCGAATGCGGCTCCGTCTCCGAGCAGGTTTTCAAATGTATGAATCTCATTCGGCGGAACGATAATCAGTATCTCCCGCACGCCTGCCTGCATAAGAGTAGAAACGGAATAATAAATAAGCGGTTTGTCATAGATCGGTAAAAGCGGTTTGCATACCGGCAGTGTTATGGGATAAAGACGTGTGCCCTTTCCCGCTGCGAGGATAATTCCTTTCATGGTTTGCTGTGCCTCCATTTTATTATGCTTCGAAACTGTCGCAATATACAAAGAGAATGTATATTGCGACAGCCCCCTGTAACTTTAATAATTACTCCTGCGCATGTCCTTTGGCTTTGATCACGTCTATAACCTGATCCACCAGTTTTTCGCAGATCTCATCCGATCCTGCCTCAACCATTACACGGATAACCGGCTCGGTACCGGACTCACGCACCAGGATCCTGCCTTCGTCTCCCAGTTCATCTCCAACCTTTTGAACGGCTGCCCGGACATCGGGATCATTCTGTGCGTCCGGTTTTGATTTTACCCGGATGTTTTTAAGCACCTGCGGATAAAAAACTACCGGTGCCGCCAGTTCGCTCATCGGCTTTTCTTTTGCAAGCATGACCTCCATCAGCTTAAGGCTGGTCAGAATTCCGTCGCCCGTGGTCGCATATTTCGTAAAGATAATATGCCCCGACTGCTCGCCGCCGATACGGTGTCCGTTTTCCACCATGTTTTCGTAGACGTATTTGTCCCCGACTTTGGTCTTTTCGTATCCGATGCCGGCTTTATCCAGTGCCTTATAAAGCCCGAAGTTGCTCATAACCGTGGTAACCACTCTGTTATTAAGAAGTTTACCGCGTTCTTTCATGTAAAGACCGTAAACATAAAGGATATGATCTCCCGTTACGATATTTCCTTTTTCGTCCACACAAAGACACCTGTCGGCGTCGCCGTCATACGCGAAGCCTATATCCAGCCCGTTTTCAACGACAAACTTTTGGAGATGCTGTATATGAGTGCTTCCGCAATCGGTATTGATGTTGAAACCGTCAGGCTCGGCATTCATTACATATGTCTTTGCTCCGAGAGCGTCAAAAACGCTTTTCGCGATAGACCATGCCGCCCCGTTTGCGCAGTCAAGACCTACTTTTACATCTTTGAAGCTGTACTTGGACAGTGAAATAAGATATCCGATGTAACGGTTCCGTCCGGACACATAGTCCACCGTACGACCTATCTGCTCGCGCTGTGCCAGGGGCACCTCGCTTTTGCCGTCGATATAATCTTCGATCAGCAGCAGAGTCTCTTCATCCATCTTTTCGCCGTTGTTATTGACGATCTTGATGCCGTTGTCGTAAAACGGATTATGTGAAGCCGAGATCATAATCCCGCAGTCGAAATCATCCACCCTCGCGATATATGATACCGAAGGAGTGGTGGTCACATGCATGATATAGGCATCTGCGCCCGAAGCCATAAGCCCCGTACACAGAGCGTATTCAAACATATAACTCGACCGTCTCGTGTCTTTTCCGATAATGACCTTTGCTTTTTTGTTTAACCGCGCTCCATAGTACCAGCCTATATAGCGGCCTATTTTGATGGCATGATCAAAATCCAGCCCTTTATTTGCTTCCCCTCTGAAGCCGTCGGTTCCGAAATATTTACCCATAAATTACAGCCTTTCGTTTCTCTCTATATCCAGAAAATATTTGTAGGTGTCCACTGTCAGCTCTCCGCAGGCCGCTTCGTCACAGGCTATGATAGCGGCGTTGTGCATCTGCAGGGCGCTGCATGTCCATTTCTGACTTACGCCGCCTTCGACGGTCGCAGCAAGAGCCCGCGCCTTGTTGTGTCCGCTTATCAGCACGAGAACTTCTTTGGAATCCGTAACCGTACCGATGCCGACGGAAAGCGCCTGTGCCGGTACCTTTTCCGGATCGTTTCCGAAGAAACGCGAATTTGCGATCCTTGTGTCCGTAGTCAGATCGCGAACGCCGGTTCTGGATGAAAGCGAAGTATACGGCTCGTTGAATGCCAGATGTCCGTCAACTCCGATGCCGCCCATAAACAGGTCAATCCCGCCGTATGAGGCAATTTTTTCTTCGTATTTTGCACATTCGCCTTCCGGATCGTCAGTCATGCCGTCCAGGATGTTGATGTTCTCCGGCTTCATGTCAGTCAGATGATCAAAAAAATTGTCGTGCATGAAATACCAGTAGCTCTGATCGTGCTCGTGCGGCAGGCCGAGATATTCGTCCATATTGAAAGTTACTACATTTGCAAACGAAAGCTCGCCGGCTTTGTTTTTTTTGATCAGTTCTTTATACACTCCTATCGGAGAAGATCCTGTGGGAAGTCCGAGCACAAACGGACGGGTCTCTTTATGAGCATTTATCTTTTCCGCGATATAATCCGCTGCCCATTTACACATTTTTTCGTAATTATCCTGTATAACAACTCTCATAATTATTTCTCCTGTCTTTTCTCTACGATTACACCGTTGTCTTTATAAATACTGTTTTCCGGGACAACTCCCCTGACGCATGAAGTCGGATAGATGTTGCTGTGTCTGCCTATCACCGTACCGGGATTGCATACCGCGTTGCAGCCTACCTCTACATAATCTCCCAGCATTGCGCCGAATTTTTTGATTCCCGTCTCGATCTGCTCAGTGCCGTTGTGAACAACCACAAGCTGCTTATCGGATTTTACATTTGAGGTAATTGAGCCCGCTCCCATATGAGAATAATATCCCAGTATGGAATCTCCAACGTAATTATAATGAGGCGTCTGCACATGATCGAACAGGATCACGTTTTTAAGCTCAACGGAATTGCCGACCACACAATTTGCGCCCACAAGCGCCGAACCCCTGATAAAGGCGCAGTGACGCACCTCGGAGCCGGGCCCGATTATGCAGGGGGCACCTATATAAGCACTCGGGAAAATCGTCGCCGTTTTGTGGATCCAGACATTTTCGCTCACCTGCTCGTAATCGTCACTTAGACTCTTTCCGAGCCCGATTATCATATCCTTGATTCCTTTCAGCGCTTCCCACGGATAGGTAAAGCCCTTAAGATAATCTCCGGCAAGGGTGTGATCCAGATCAAATAAATCTTTTACAGTATACATATATTACATCCTTAAATAATTGCTTTTTTGTTTCAGAACTTCGGGAGAGCCTCTGTTACAGTTTTGATTCTGATTTTTATTCTCTCCTTAACGACCTGCCTGCGGCCGCGGCAGCATCCGCCGAATCTTTCGATAACTGCCGTACCTCGTCAACCTTTCGGGTCCTGGCGCTAACAGATCCGCTTAACCTCCTTTTGAGCGGTTTCCGTTTTATTTATATGTAAACAGGAGTCGTATGACAGATTAATCTGCCTCCTTCCCGGCACATATCTTATTAACTATAAACTTACATCTTTGTTTCGGTCAAGATGTTTTAGCCGGCTTTTCGCCCTTGGCTGCTCCGAATTCATCAGATAAGAAAACACAAGAAACGCCGTCTTTATCTCGTCATGGCGTATTTTTCCTTCGTCTATCATTATAAGGTCATCCGCTATGATCTCAGCTCCCAGCGTCCTCACTTTTTCGCCGTCCAGCTCAACCACTGATTTCAGCTCTTTTGTCCTGTAAACGTCGCTTACCGACTGTTCCACTATTCCTTCATTGGCCAGGACGACATCCACCTTACGTCTGCCCAGATATCCGTTCAGCACTTTTACATGATCGCTGACGGAATATCCGTCGGTCTCTCCCGGCTGGCTTACCAGGTTTGAAATATACATGATCGGAGCGGCGGATTTTTCAAACGCCTCCCTTATCTCGGGCACGATAAGATGAGGCAGTATGCTTGTATAAAGGCTTCCCGGGCTTAAAACTATAAGATCGGCATCTGCTATGCTTTGAGGGATTTCCGGGCTTATTTTAATGGGATGATCGTATGTGAGCTCGCGTATGTCCAAAGCATTTCGGCTCACGGCCTCTTCCCCCACAAACACATTTCCATCACCCCTGCCGATAAGCTCCACTTTTTCAGCCGTAAGCGGGATAACCTTTCCTTTAACCCTAAGTATGCGGCTCATGTATCCGGCAGCCTCGTTTAAGTTGCCTTTTATGTCTATCAGCGCCGCCAGCAGTATGTTTCTGACCGGATGATTATAGAGAGTTCCCTCGTTTTTAAAACGATACCCCAAAAGCTCCGTGACGTCCTCTCCCGCGTTTGCCATGGCCAGCAACACCTTGCCGACGTCGCCCACGGCGGGTATGTCAAGTTCTTCTTTTAAAACTCCCGTACTGCTGCCATCGTCGCTGACGGCGATCACCGCCGTAACATCCACGGGAAAAAGCTTAAATCCCGAAAGCACGCATGACAGACCCGTGCCGCCTCCGAAAAAAATGATTTTTTTCATATATGCTCCTGTCTGAAAATACTTTTCGTATATGGTTCTATGTTTTCGCATTTTGCTTCGTCATAAGCAAAACGCTTTCCGCAGATGTCACATACCAGCTCTGTTTCAGCCTCGATTATTTGCTTTACGGCCGATTCGCCTCTTATGTCCAGACCTCGCCCGCATTTTGGACAAAAAAGTCTGACTCCCGGCTTTTTGGCGAGCTTTATTGTCTTTCTGAAAAGTCCGGGTGTCGGATCGTATCCGTATTTTTCCCTGATAACGTCGCAGATTTCGCAGAATTTTTCCGAATGCGTAAAACACCCCGGAACGGTATGAATGTATTCATGCAATATCACCGCTATTATCCAGTCAGGCGGAACCGCACGATCCAGAAATTCGTCCGTCACCGTTATCCAGAAATCATAGTCCGGCACCACAGCCTCCCGGCAGCCGCGGCAGATTATCTTGCTGCACCGGCCGAGGGCATTGATCTTTTTTATTTCAACCTCTTTTTTAACCCGGCTGACGTCATAACCCATGTCCCGCATGATTTTCCGGGCTTCGTCGGCATACAGCAGGATCTCCGTTTTTTTTCGCTTTGCCTTAAATATCATGCGCCCGATACTTCCTGCATTTCTCGCCGCGCATCAAGGGGTTTAATGACGGTTTTAATAACCTTTCGCAAAAACAAAGTGCTCATTATGACCGTAACAACCTCGGCGATCGGCCAGGCAAACCATACTCTCTCCATTACGCCCGTTTTCGCAAATATAAAGACCAGCGGCACCAGGATGATAAGCTGTCTCGTAAAAGAAATGACGGCGCTGTAAAGACCCCTGCCGAGAGCCTGAAATACCGACACGCAGATTATGCAATAGCCCGCGAAAATATAACTTAAGGACATGGTCCTGAGTGCCGGAATGCCTATTGACAGCATATGGTCGGAAGCGTCAAAGAATCCCAGCATCTGCCCCGGGAAAATCTGCAGCATTATCATGCCGGCGACCATTATTGCCACCGCACCCGCCACGGCCAGTTTTATGGTCTTGATGATGCGGTCGGGCTTTCGTGCCCCGTAATTATATCCGACGATAGGCACCATTCCGTTGTTAAGTCCGAATACCGGCATCATCACAAAGCTCTGCAGCTTGAAGTAAACTCCGAAAACCGCAACTGCCGTTGATGAAAAAAATGTGCTCAGGATCAGATCCACCAGGAAAGTCATGACCGAGCCTATTGCCACCATTATCATGGTCGGAACGCCGATCTCCAGAATCTGCCTGATAAAAAACCCCGAAGGCCTGAAGCCCTTAAAGGTCAGCGACAGTTCTTTATTGTATTTTTTGTTAAAGACTATCGCCAGTACGCAGGCCACGCACTGTCCGGTCACGGTAGCCACGGCCGCACCGGTGATACCCATTTTCGGAAAACCGAAAAACCCGAAGATCAGGATAGGGTCCAGAATTATGTTAATGATCGCGCCTGTAAGCTGCGTAATCATCGTAAGCATGGTTCTTCCGGTAGCCTGCAATATCTTTTCGAATATGATCTGCATATAGCAGCCCACGCTAACGCACATTATCACGGAAAGATACTGAAACCCGTAATCTGCTATTGTATCGCTCGCCCCCTGCCACAGAAAAAACCGCCTTGCGATTGTAAGCCCCATGACAAGAAAGACCAGATACCCGCAAAATGTCAGGAAAATACCGTTCCCCGCTATCTTATTTGCCATTTCGGGCCGTTTTTCACCCAAAAACCGGGAAACGAGAGCATTTGTGCCGACACCGATACCCGAGCTCACGCCGATAAGCAGATTCTGCATCGGAAAAGCCATGGATACCGCCGTAAGGGCATCCTCAGATATTTGTGATACAAATATACTGTCTACTATATTATAGAGGGCCAGTACCAGCATCGAAATCATCATGGGTACGGCCATAGAATACAAAAGCGGGCCTATGGGCCTGGTGCCCATCTTGTTTTCTTTTTGCTGAATACTTGTACTTTTTGTCATTTATATTTTTTCCTTTATGGCTGAATTCATATTTTATCATAATAATACAAACACCCTGCAAAAACAACATCATTTTCGGCCTGAAGAACATCTGAAACTCTTATGTTGACTTTTCCCGCGGCATTCTGATATCATAGGCATGCGAAAACCGGCCGCATCCCGGTGCTTTATTATAAGGAAATAATCCTGATGAAAAAGACAAAACTCGAATTAAACAACAAAACGATCCTCGTAACGGGTTCGCCGGGATTTATCGGCGCAAACCTTGTAATGAGGCTCTTAAAAGAAATGACGAACGGCAGGATCATTTCTTTTGACAACATGAACGACTATTATGACCCGGCCCTCAAGCAGTACCGCTTATCTCTGATAGAAGAAGCCGCGAAAACCGCGCCCTCGGAACACATTTTCATAAAGGGCTCCATAGCGGATAAATCACTTGTTGACAGGGTTTTTGAGGAATATAAACCCTCTATTGTGGTAAATCTGGCCGCGCAGGCAGGCGTAAGATACAGCATAGATCATCCGGATATTTATATAGAGTCAAACCTGATCGGTTTTTTTAATATACTTGAAGCCTGCAGGCATACCCCGACAGAGCATCTGGTATACGCTTCATCGTCTTCTGTGTACGGCGGAAATAAAAAAGTGCCTTTTTCGGTGGATGACAAAGCAGATAATCCGGTCTCACTCTATGCCGCTACCAAAAAAAGCAACGAGCTCCTTGCTCACAGCTACTGCAAGCTCTACGATATTCCCTCCACGGGACTTCGTTTCTTTACCGTTTACGGTCCCGCAGGCCGGCCTGACATGTTTTATTTTTCCGCAACCAGAAAACTGGCGGCGGGAGAAACCATTCAGATATTTAATTACGGAAACTGCATGAGGGATTTTACTTATATCGACGATATCATAGAAGGCGTAATCCGCGTCATGAAAGGAGCCCCTGAAAAGGCCGTCGGAGACGACGGACTTCCGATCCCGCCTTACGCTGTATACAACATAGGCGGAGGAACTCCCGAAAACCTGCTTGACTATATCGGCACGCTTCAGGAAGAACTGGTTCTCGCAAAGATTCTCCCGCCGGATTACGATTTCGAAGCTCACAGGACGCTTGTGGGCATGCAGCCGGGAGACGTGCCGGTCACCTTTGCCGACAGCAAAGCCTTAGAGGCGGATTACGGTTTCAGGCCTTCCATAGGGATAAGAGAAGGTCTTCGCAAATTCGCGCAGTGGTATAAAGCATATTATTTATAAGAGAGGGTTTATATATGAAAATCACGGTCGCAGGAGTCGGATATGTCGGCCTTTCGCTGGCAGTTTTGCTCGCCCAGAACCACGAAGTTACCGCAATTACAACCACGGAAAAAAAAGCCGAAAAGCTCAATAATTTTTACAGCCCTATCCAGGACGATGAAATCGAGCGGTTCTTTGATGAAGCCCGCAAAGGAGAGCGCAGTCTGAATCTTTACACTACCACCGACAAGGCCTCCGCGTACAAAAGCGCCGAGCTTGTGATTATAGCCACTCCTACCAATTACGACGAGGTCAACCATTTCTTTGACACGAGTGCCGTTGAGGATGCCATCGAATGGGTTCTGAAAGTAAATCCTGATGTAATGATGGTCATTAAATCCACCGTGCCGGTAGGATATACGGAAAGCGTGCGGGCCAAATACGGTATTAAAAACATCATTTTCAGCCCCGAATTTTTAAGAGAATCAAAAGCGCTCTACGACAACCTGCATCCGAGCCGGATCGTGATCGGCTGTGATGACGACCAGATGCCGGAAGCCCGGCTTTTCGCGGACATGCTGACAGAAGGCGCCATGAGTGAACTCATCCGTTCCGGTGCTGATCATATACCGGATATTCCGATTCTTCTGACGCACACGACGGAGGCCGAAGCGATAAAGCTGTTTGCCAATACATACCTGGCCGTCAGGGTTTCTTATTTCAACGAATTGGATACCTACGCGCAGACCAAAGGTCTCGATACAAAGATGATAATAGACGGCGTCTGCATGGATCCGCGCATCGGCGACCATTACAACAACCCCTCTTTCGGATACGGCGGCTACTGTCTTCCGAAAGATACAAAGCAGCTGCTGGCAAATTACAGGGACGTGCCGCAGACCATGATCGGAGCCGTGGTACAGTCAAATACCGTGCGAAAAGATTTTATAGCCGATCAGATAATCGCGAAAAATCCGCAGACCGTCGGAGTTTACCGCCTTACTATGAAATCAAACAGCGATAATTTCAGGGCCTCCGCCATACAGGGCGTCATGAAACGCATAAAAGCCAAGGGAATTCCGATAATTATTTACGAACCCACACTTGAGGACGGCTCCGATTTTTTCAGGTCAAAGGTTGTAAACGATCTGGAAAAATTCAAAGCCGATTCGGACGTTATCATCGCAAACCGCTACGACGCTCACGTCCTTTCAGACGTAAAGGACAAAGTTTATACGAGAGATCTTTTCAGAAGAGATTGAAAATAATTGTATTCATCCTTGCGAATCATTATGACTCAGCCGGAGTCAGGCCCCGGCTGAGTTAAATATTTTCTGCGAGAATATGGTTTTTCCGCAGATTTTTCTGTTTTTGACAAAAATACCGAAAACAGGCTTTTCAAGCCCGTTTTTTTGTAGTATTTTATAGATAATTCCAAAGTGTATTTCAGGGGCATAGCCGCCCTTCCATAAAATAAACAGTTTTTCAGGATATATTTATTATGAAGATACTTGCAATAAACAGCGGAAGCTCATCAGTAAAATTTGAAGTCTACGACTGGACCGAAGGCACTACCCTCGGCTCGGGACAGATAGAAAGAATCGGGCACGAAAAAGCCCGCCTTATTTTCCACGCAAATACGCGCCGCATGGAAGAAAGCATTGAATGTCATGATACAAAAGAAGCTTTCGATATAATCGTCGATGTAATATGCCGCAGCTCCATGAGCATTATCAAATCCCTTGACGAGATCGACGCGGTCGGACACAGGGTGATCCACGGCGGCACACAGTTCGTCAAATCCACTTTCGCGGACGAAGACTCTCTTGACCAACTCAGATCCATCATGCATCTCGCTCCTTTGCATCTGCCCGCAAACATCGCCGGTATAGAGGCTGCCCGCAAAAAAATGCCGGGCATCCCTCATGTTATGGTAATGGATACGGCATGGCATCAGACGCTTGAACCTAAGGCATATATGTATGCACTGCCTCAGCTTTGGCATGACAACTACGCGGTCAGGCGATACGGCTTTCACGGTACCAGCTACCTTTATTGCACAAAGCGGGTCGCGGCCCTTTTAAATAAAGACTCTTCCGACGTCAACCTGATCATTTGCCATATCGGAAGCGGCTCTTCGGTCTGCGCGGTAAAAAACGGCATGAGCTATGACACCTCTATGGGTATGACTCCGCAGGAAGGCCTGATGATGGGTACCAGATGCGGCGACATAGACCCTTCCATCATCGCATATATAAACAGAACCACGGGCATGGATCCCTACCAGATAGATTCCATCCTCAACACCTCGTCCGGGCTGCACGGAATATGCGGATACAGCGACAGAAGGGATATCCTTCACGCGGCAGAAAAAGGAAACAGCAATGCTCAGTTGGCAATGGAGATGGGGTCCTACCGGATCAAAAAATACATAGGCTCTTATATGGCGGCTCTCGGACGCGTTGACGCAATAGTATTTACCGCGGCCGCAGGCGAGATGAGCTTCAAACTTCGTGAAAACGTGCTTCAGGGACTTGAAAATTTCGGCATTGTCATTGATCCCGAAAAAAACGAACACTGCACTTCACGCAATGCCGAGTTTGAAATAAGCACTGACGAATCGCCCACAAAGGTTTTCGTGATACCCACCAACGAAGAAATGGTTATAATCGAAGATACCTGGGCGCTGACTCAGGGAATCGACCCCGATCATCACAGATACTCTTTCGAAGACCGCAGATATGTCAACAAATGCAGAAGCCGGGCCTTTATGAGAGAAATCAAAGACAATCCCGAACTCGCAAAACTCGCTATATGTTTTTAAAAACATTTGAGGCTGCCGCGGCAGCCTCTTTTTTTGCGCAAAAAAAGCAAGCGACGGGAATCGAACCCGCCTCCTCGGCTTGGGAAGCCGATGTACTACCGATGTACTACGCCTGCGTTTCATTAAGAATATCATGCTTTTCGGAAAATGACAACCCAAATCCGCCTTCTTTCGTTTTTTCTGAATCCGGCAATCGAATACTTTTCGGAAATATTCTTTTGAAGAATTGAAAAAACAATCGCCGTAGGTTATAATCTATTTTCGAAAACAAACGTATAAATCAGGAGGAATGTAAAATGAGCGAATTAAAAGGCGCCATGATAATAGGTCAGTCAGGCGGGCCTTCATCAGTTATAAATGCCAGCTGCTACGGAGCTATTAAAGCCGGTCTTGTTTCGGAAGTCATAACCAACGTTTACGGAGCCGCAAACGGTATCATAGGTGTGTTAAACGACAAACTATACGTGATGGAAGAAGAGGATCCGGATGAGCTTGCCATCATGCGTTACACGCCCTCATCCGCTCTCGGATCCTGCCGTTATAAAATAGCCGATCCGGACGTGGATGATACGGATTACAAAAAAATACTTGAAACCTTTAAAAAATATGACGTCCGCTATTTCTTTTACAACGGCGGAAACGATTCCATGGATACCTGCAATAAAATCTCAAAATATATGGAAAAGGTCGGATACGAATGTCGTGTTATAGGTATCCCGAAAACCATCGACAACGATCTTTTCGGTACGGACCACTGCCCGGGCTTTGCATCTGCGGCAAAATACATCGCCACCTCCATTGCGGAAGTTTATCAGGATGCGAACGTATACCATAAAGGCATGATCACCGTCATGGAAATCATGGGCCGTCATGCCGGATGGCTCGCGGGAGCAGCGTCACTGGCGAGGGTTACCGGCTTTGGCGCGGATCTGATCTATCTTCCCGAAGTGGATTTCCATATGGACGAGTTTATCGAAGACGTAAAGGAAATCTGGCATAATAAAAGCAACGTCCTCATAGCCGTTTCCGAAGGAATACACTATGCGGACGGAAGATTTGTCTCCGAAGCCGAAACCTCCGCAACGGACGGCTTCGGACACGCCCAGCTCGGCGGTCTGGCCGCAAGACTTGCCGACGTGCTGAAAAAAGAAGTGCCGGGCGTAAAGGTGCGCCCGATCGAACTGTCGCTCCTTCAAAGATGTGCCGAGCACTGCGCTTCACAGACAGATTCCGACGAAGCATATATGGCCGGACAGACTGCGGTAAAAGAAGCCGTCGCCGGCGTTACCGGCAAAATGGTCGGCTTTAACTGTACGCGGGACGAAAACGGATACAAATGCGAACCCGATCTTCTGGATCTTGCTTCGGTTGCCAATATCGAGAAAAAGGTTCCGAGAGAATGGATAAACGAACGCGGCAACAACGTGACCGATGACTTTATCGACTATGCGCTGCCGCTGATACAGGGCGAGATACAGATGCGAAAGGAACATTCTCTGCCGAGATTTGTTAAGCTCAAAAAAGTCGTTGCTAAATAACCTGCATACCAGCGGGGCTGCGTATTATGCAAACCGAATGAATATTCTGGAGGGAACATCCGCAACGCCGGTACTTAACGAACGCAAACGCAAGTGCAGCGTGAGTTTTTAGTACCGCTGCGTGAGGACTAAGTGCGAACGGTTACCGGAAGAATATTCATGAGAAAGCATAAGCGCAGCCCCTTTTTATATTTTTATAACAACAAATCCCTTGCCGCCGGAAAGCCGTAGGCGCTTTCGGCGCTTTTAACCGCCCGGATTATCGCCTCGCTTATCATTTCCGCCGCCAGCGTGCCCACGACGTCCATGTCTGCTTCCACCTCTCCGACCGACAGAGCAAAAATGCTGTCGCCGTCATACGAGGTATGAACCGGACGGATGGATCTGGCGTATCCGTCATGTCCCATTCCGGCTATTTTGCATAACGAAGCCTTTTCCAGTTTTGCGTTCGTGATGATAACCCCCAAGGTCGTATTATTTGCGAAACAGTTCGCCGCCTTATCAAAGCTTTTTATCAATACTTCCGAAGAATTTCGAAATGCTTTTTTATCTTCGGCAAGAAGCCCGGCTATCTGCTTTTGGCTCTTCCAGTCAAAAACATCTCCCAGCGCATTTAAGGCCACTATCGCGCCTATTTTCAGTTCTCCGATCTGAACGGCATAACTTCCGATCCCGGTCTTCATGCAGGTCTCCATCCCCGCGATCTTTCCGACCGTGGCTCCGCAGCCTGCTCCGAAGTTTCCGTCCCGGTAATTCGGCTCTTCCATTGCCTGTCTTGCCGCCTCATATCCCATGGCCTTATCGGGGCGCGATAGAGGATCTCCCGCAGTCAGGTCAAAAAGACATGCCTGCGCGACCAGAGGCACTTTTGTTATGCCGACGTCAAATCCGACGCCTGCTTCTTCCAGATATTTCATAACGCCGCCCGCGGCATCAAGCCCGAATGCGCTCCCGCCGGACAGTACGATAGCGTGTATCTCCCGCGCCGCCATGAGAGGATTAAGCAGCTGGCTTTCTCTCGAAGCAGGCCCTCCGCCGCGCAGATCCAGCCCGGCCCGCATACCGCTGCCATTTTCACATAAAACAACCGTACATCCCGTCCCTGCCTTAATGTCTTCGACCTGACCGATCCTGGCCGGATGTATTTCATTAATCGATATTTCCCTCATCTTTTTTCTCCGGTTTCGTTTGTCCTGATTTAGCAAATTATATCATAAAACCGGGCCGCGGGATTATTTATTTTAAGAAGAAACGGTCTCCCCTTCCCAAACCAGCAGTCCGTCAAATTCCACTACGTTTGTATATCCTTTTGCGGCCATTTTTTCGGCAACCTCTTTGCTTGAGCCGCCATAGTCGCAGTAAACGATTATCAGCATGTCCTTATCAGGCAACCCTTCGATCAGCTCGTCCGGATCGTCGGAAACTTCCGTATAGGGTATGTTGACTGCGCCGGGGATATGCTCCATATTAAACGGAATTTCAGTTCTTACATCGACAAGAATCCCCTCTCCCGATGCGATAAGTCTTTCGGCTTCATCTGCATCCACATGCAGATAACCGGCCTGATGACTGTTCGGCTCAGGGGTTAATGAAGCAGATATGTTTTCTTGCGGCGTTTCTTTTGAGCAGCCCGAAAACAAGAGCGGTAAAACAAAAACACATACAACCGGGAAAAGGATTCTTTTGAAGTCGGTCTTTTTCATGTTTTATTTCCAGTATCCTTCCTGAACGGTAACGGTTTCCGTCCACGCGGGAGTATCCACTACATAAACCGTTTCACTTTCCTGCACGTCAATCTGAGCCGGTCGGTCATGTTTATGATCACAGACTCCGCCGTTGCCGGCCATATAAGCATCCTGATGTGCCTTCCACTCTTCTTCGGTGTCAAATATAAGATCACATTCCGGCCCGCACTGCACTTTCTTCACCGTATATGTGACTGTCTCATAATGCCCTGTCTCTTCATGATATACTTCCTTATATACAGGCTCTACCCAAACTTTTTCCCTCTCCTCATAAACCGGATCGACCGCATCTGTTTCTTCATAATCAATAATATTCTGCGAACCGCTCTGTCCCTGAATCGCGGACGGCTGCGTGCTTTTGGTTTCTTCTTTTTTTACGGAATTTGTTTTTGTTCCGTTTTGGTCTGATTCGGATTTCGATTCTCCGGTTTTTTCTTTTTGAGTTTTTTCGGACTTTTTCTCCGATTTTGCTTTTGCGGTTTCCCGTGACGTTGAAACCGATTCCGAACTGCCGGACGACTCTGTCACATCATCCGACGAACCGCATGCGGCAAGCACAAGCGCGGCCGTTATAACGGGTATCAGCATTTTGGATTTCAGCATATAATCACCTCCGAAATTACATTACGGCATGTATTTAATATAACTATATCAAAGATAATATCACATATACCAAAGACCACATCACATATTATAAAATTTTATAAGTCGATCTTGTTTTATCGCTTTTTTGAATTGGTAAAGCTTCTTCAATTCTTTTATCATGAATTGTATGAAACAATTTGTTTCCGTTTATTCAGCGCGAAACAACATTGCATCGACATAAAAAATACGAGGAGGCGTGATTATGAAAAAACAATCGTGGCTTGCGGTTTTGGTATCCCTGAGCATGGTTCTGACACCGGTAGGGGCTGCGGCTTCCGGCTTTTCGGAAGACGAAGCAACCGATTCCGCCACAACAGAAATTTTGGAAGTTTCGGATTTGCAGTCAGATATTTCAGAGGCTACGGACTCTCAAAAACCCGACACTTCTAATGAGATTCCCGAGGAGTTGTTTACTTTTTCCTCAGAAGATGAACCCGACTATAATCAGGCACTGATAATCCAGACCGATGAATGGACAGTAAATGACTTTGTTTTTGAGGGAACCGTTGTAACGGGTCTTTCAGCTTCCGGCGAATCAAAGAGAGCCGAAAACAACGACCTGGTGATCCCGGATTATAACGCAGACGGAGAAGCCGTTACCGAAATAGCCGCCGGACCGGCTGCAAGCGGCGGCCTGTTTGCAACGGCAGATGAAAAATTCGACAGCGTTACCCTGCCTGCAACAATTATTAAAATAGGCAATAACGCTTTCAGGGACGCGGGGCTGACGCAGATTGAATTCCCTGATGGCATTCAGGAAATCGGCACTTCCGCTTTTATGATGAACAGCCTGTCAGAGGTCGTTCTTCCGAACAGTCTTACGGTTTTGGGAAGCGGTGCTTCGCCACAAATCCGAATCTGTCGAACATAGTTCTTTCAATCGGCCTGACCGAGATTCCCGCATCGGCTTTCGGATGCAGCGATAACGTAAATTACATGACAAACCTTACCTCGCTTGAGATTCCCAATACCGTTACCAAAATAGGGGCAAGAGCGTTTGCGGGCAATAATATCCATGAAATCGTTATTCCCTCTTCCGTTACCGAAATCGGACAATACGCATTTTCCACCAAAAATTATCTGAGCGAGCCCTGTACTCTCACTTTGCCCGAAGGCCTTACAACGATAGGCAACCGGGCTTTTCGAAATAAAGTCATTGCGGAAGTCACTCTTCCCACCACGGTAACCGCGCTCTCCGCAAACGTGTTTGAAAAAGAATATTCAGACGGAACTCAGCCGGTGATTACCCGTGTGCTTGTAAATGATTACAATCAATATGAAAATAAAACGAAATTCCCGGTTTCGGATTATCATACCGTGCTTTACACCGGTGCCGACCACTGGACGGCGGAAGACTTTGCTTACGGGACCTACACGCTTACCCGTAACGACGGCGTACAAATGGGAAATGATACTTCAGACCAGCTTACCGGCGATATTTATGTCGTTACAGGCCTGACAGACCTCGGAAAACAAAAAGTTCTTATAAATCAGGAGCTTGTGATCCCGGCCGAAGACCCTTCCGGCAACAGGATTCAGGGCATCGGAACCGATGCGTTTAACGCAACCAACAAAAACAGCGTTCTTTACGATCTTGATGTTACGCTTTCTTCCGTGGAATTACCCGTTACAGCCAAAGTCGAAAACACCCACTGGGATACTTCCGTAGCAGAAAGAGGCGACTTCTTTATCCTTTCCGGTGCTTTCGCAAATAACGCTCTCAGCTATGTGAATATTCCGGAAGGCACGCTTTATATAGGAAGAAACGCTTTCCAGAATAATGCTCTCGAAGTAGTGGAACTTCCGTCTTCACTTATGGTAATCTATCAGACGGCATTTGTCAGCAATACTACCAAGACATCAAACAGGATAAGAGAGATCGAATTCCCCGCTTCAACAGATTTCCCGCTTTCAATAGGTGTGCAGGCATTCGGCTTTAACCGCCTCAGGGATTTACAGCTGCCTTCAAATACCGCAGCAGTTCATAAATACGCATTCATAGCCAATACCGGTATGGAGGAAGTAGATCCTTCAGGTACTGCGGCCGAGAAAAAAGGCGGTGTTATTTACATGTATATCGACAACGCCAACCCCAGCGCGGATATTGCCCATACCGAAAATACCGGCACAGGCGTTTACGGCAAGAGCAATGTGCAGAAACTTATAACGGGCACAATGCCGGAAAGATGGAATTACGAAGATTTCACATATGATGAAACCGGAACGGTTATCAAAGGACTATCCGAAAACGGACAGGCTAAGGTTCTGGTAAATCCGTATCTGGTAACTCCGTACGATATGGTTACGGAGATCGCCCAGGCGGCTTTTGCCAACAATAAAAACATAAAAACCGTAGTAATTACGGATAATATCACTAAGATCGGAAACGGAGCTTTTACCGCAAATTCCAATCTGGAAGAAGTAACCCTTTCTAAGAATCTTACCGAAATCCCTCAGGCTGCATTCAACAGCACAAACCTGAAAACGGTTGTAATCCCCGAAGGCGTAATCTCTATCGGAAATAACGCCTTTACGGGTAATATGGAACTTACTTCGCTTACGCTTCCATCGACACTTAAAACCATCGGAAACAGCGCATTCGGCAACCACCAGCTGACCAGGCTCATTATCCCGGCAAGCGTAACTTCTATCGGAAATTATGCTTTCCGCGTAAACAACGAAAATCTGCAGAATACGCTGACAGAGCTGACGCTGAATGAAGGGCTTGAATCGATAGGCAACGCGGCGTTTGGAAGGAGTGCCCTGACAGACGTTACACTGCCTTCTACGGTTACAACGCTTCACAAAAACGCCTTCCTGAACAGCACGGATACGGTAGACGTTTATACCGGCAACGCAGCTCTTCTCGCCTCCGACAATCCGGCAGGCCAGATGAACATCATCTTAAGCTCGAGAGCGGTCACATTTGACGCATGCGGCGGGACTGTTGACCCCGAAATCATGTTCACGGGAGATAAAGGCAAACTTGACGAACTGCCTGTTCCGGTTTCAGACAATCCAGATCTTACATTCGGCGGCTGGCTTGACGGCGAAACCATAGTAACCGAGGATACGGTATACGCTTTCGACACAGTCCTTAAAGCAAAATGGGAAGGCGACGGGCTTATTATTCTTGTACAACCGACAGATACTTATAGTCCGGCCGGCGAAACAGTCTCATATTCGGTTGAGGCAATAAACGCGGAGTCATATCAGTGGTACTACAGCAAAAACGGCACCAAATGGTACAAGAGCGCTGCCGACGGAAACGATTCCGCAACAGTATCTCTTATAGTTAAAAGCAACAACATTAACAATCAGTACCGCTGCACCCTCACCGGAACAGACGGCGAAACACTTGATACATTGGTCGTAAGAAACGAAATCAACGATACGCCGCTTGTAATCAACGGCATAGCCGTATCCGATCCGGCAGCGACCGAAACCATCACGGTTACGGCTGAAAACGCTGCCTCTTACGAGCTGTATTACAGCAAAGACGGCTCCAAATGGTACAAGAGTTCCCTCGAAGGCACTGTCGCGGCAGACGGCAGTTCATGTTCGTATGAACTCACGCTTTCAACCGGAAACATGAACAATTTATACAAATGCAAAGTAACAGGCACTGACGGAACCAAAACTGACACGGACGCTGTATCCTTAACCGGGGTTCCCGTCATTACAAATAACCCCGAGGATATTACGGTTGCCATCGGCAATAACGCTGAATTTTCGGTAGAAGCTGATAATGCCGCCATTTGGCAGTGGTATTACAGCAAAGACGGCGGCGAAAAATGGTATAAGAGTTTGGCTGCAGGTGCCGATACGCCTTCCATGAGCCTTACCGCAAAAAAATCCAACAACAATATGCTGTATCGCTGCAAGATAACCGGCGCAAGCGGTCTTTCGGTTGTTTCCGAAGCAGCCGTCCTTACAGTCGGATAAAACACAAAAAGAAACCGCTTTAAAAACATGAATTAATTCCGAACGGAGGAAACATCAGATGAAGAAAGCATTGCTCGCATTAGTTATGTCGCTGA
The DNA here is from genome assembly GCA_964389285.1 of uncultured Lachnospiraceae bacterium. Taxonomy (GTDB): domain Bacteria; phylum Bacillota; class Clostridia; order Lachnospirales; family Lachnospiraceae; genus Alectryocaccobium. The sequence goes on from CAYMCZ010000006.1 coordinate 20,724, forward strand.
TTATAGCTGCGGCGCCTCTTCATGCATACGGATCAGATACCGGCGCAGACGGATACCCAACCGCACAGGACATCGTTTTTGAAAACGATGCTCCTGACGCGGACAGTGCTGATCTGTCAAACGACAGCACTTCCGGCCCGTCTGCCTCCGTTTCGGAAAGCAGTGATAGTGAAACTTATGTTGATGAGACCGATTCGGATCAGGATGTTTCCGAAAACGATCCGGCGGTTTCATCATCGGATGAAACCGAAAACCCTGAGACGCCGGGTTCTGAAGTAGATGACATCACAAAATCTCAGGAGACGGAAGCAGATAAAAAAATTACAAACGATACGGAAAATACAGACGATACCGTTCTTGCGGAGCTGTCTGTGCAGGAAACAGAAGCGGCTGCAGGCTGGACGGTTTCTGATTTTACATACGGGGATTACGAAAAAGAGCTTTACGGCTGTGATTATACCCGCGAATTTACAATCTCCGGCAAGGTCGTTACCGGATTTTCGGATGAAGGTCTTGCAAAACTTGAATCAAATAAAAATCTGATTCTCCCCTCGACCGATACGGAAGGAAATGTGTTGGTTGGTGTAGGCCAGAGTGCCTTTTATGACAAAGGCCTCGAATCCGTTACTTTTCCTACCGGAATGATGGTTTCCTATGACGATACCGTGACTCACAGGGTAACCAAGCGCGGAAACTACGTTGTCGCCGAGAGCGCCTTTGCAAAAAACAATCTGACGGAAGTATATCTTCCGAGCGGCGTAATAGCCGTTTTGCCAAACGCTTTTATGTCAAACAAGCTGCAAAAAGTGACTATCCCCCGTACTATTTGGTGGATAGAGACGCAGTCATTTGCAAAAAACCAAATCACTCATGTCAGCTTTCCCGAGACCACGGATTTTCAGTTTGAAATGCACGGCATGGCGTTTGCGGACAACCTGATAAAATCCGTCAGGATACCCGACTACACCGAAGTTATAAACAAATATACTTTTGTGCTTAATCCCGGCATGGAAGAATGTGACCCCAAAGCGGGCGAAAAAGAGTGCTCTTTAGGAGGAGTCGTATATATGTATACGGACAACCTCAACCTGAAATACAAAGACAGGATCCATCATCTGGACCGCCCTACCGCGTCTCAGAAAGCGTGGCATCAAAAGCTTGTTGTTATCGGCTCTTCGGACAGCTCTCAGGATCCTGACACCTTAAACTGGAGCATAGAAGATTTTACCGTGGACGGAACCGTCATCACCGGGCTTTCCGAATCCGGCATAGCCAAAAGAGCACTCAATAAAAATCTTTTTATCCCGAATTATAATAAGGCCGGCAAACCCATAACCGGCATTGCGGACAGCGATAATTTATCAGGCGGACTTTTCGCGACCGCAGATGAAAAATTCGAAAGCGTAAGATTTCCCGGATGGCTGAAAAAAATAGGCGCCAACGCTTTTTCGCAGGCAGGCCTCAAAGATGTCGTATTTCCTGCGCAGCTTGAAGAGATCGGCATATCGGCTTTTAAAGGGAATGATTTTTCAAGCGTCATCCTTCCCGATACCGTTACGGCTCTCGGAAAAGAAGCCTTTGCCTCAAATCCGGCTCTTGAACGCATAAGCCTTTCCAAAGGGCTGACCGAAATACCGGATTACGCATTCGGCTGTGATGCCATGGAAAAGCTTACAGGCATCGATATACCGGATACGATCATAAAAATCGGCACGGGAGCCTTCGCAGGAAACAATTTTCATGAGATAAACATACCCTCTTCGGTAACCGAAATAGCCTCTCTGGCGTTTTCAACCAAAAGCACGTTTAAAGACGAATGCGCGCTTACTCTGCCGGAAGGGCTTAAAACCATCGGTTTCGAGGCTTTCAAAAACAAGACGGTAAAAGAACTGAGCCTGCCGCAGTCAGTCGAGGCACTTCTTTCAGACACCTTCAAAAAAGACACTCCCGACGGCACGAAAACACAGGTGTATGTAAGCACTTACGCCCGGTATGAAGATAAAAACAATTTCCCCGATTCCGTTTATCACGTCATTATTTACACGGGCGCGGATCAGTGGACCGCGGAAGATTTTACCTACGGCTCAGCAGCTGAGCCCGCGCAGCCGCAAAATATGCTGACGGTTGTGACGGGCCTTACCGATTCCGGCAAATCAAAGATACTTGAAAATACGGAGCTTGTGATCCCTGCCGCCGACCCTTCCGGCCACGAGGTTCAGGGCGTGTCCAAAAACGCCTTTAATGCGGCCAATGACGGATTTGACGCAAAGCTGACCTCGGTTGCATTGCCGGAAAACTCTATTTTCATTATCGGTGACGGCGCGTTTGCGAACAACGAAATCAGAAGCATCGATTTGCCCGAAGGCGTTTTTTATATCGCCACTAATGCATTTATGAACAACTCTATTACGAGCGTGACGCTTCCGGCTTCGCTTAAATTCATCGGAAACATGGCCTTTGGCTTCAATCAGCTTCAGTCCGTACAGCTTCCCGACAAAATCGCCGTTGTTCATAAGTGGGCATTTATCGCGAACCCCGGAAAAGAAGAAGTGACCGCTCAGGATGCGACTGCCGAGGAAAAAGCGGGCGGTATCGTTTACATGTATATAAATGATACGGATCCCGGCAAAGATATAGCGCATACCGAAAATACGGATCCGGATTTCAAAAGCAATGTACAAAAGCTGATAAGCGGCAATATTCCGGACGAAGAATCCAGATGGAACGCTTCGGATTTTACATACAGTGACGACGGAGCCGTTATCACCGGCCTTGCCGAAAGCGGACAGAAAAAAATACAGACTAATCCCAACTTGATGCTCCCGGATGAAAGTCCGGAGGGTGTCACCATTACCGAAATAGGCTCCGGGATTACCAACAGCAGGGGCACGTTTGACTATATTGACGGCGAAAACAACCATTTTGTTCCAACGACGGTTAAATTCCCGTCAGGTCTCAAAAAGATAGGCAGTTACGCTTTTGCCGCGCAGCTGGATTCCGCTTCCGGCAAACAAAACGGCCTTATTTCGCTTATAATTCCGGATACGGTCGAGGAAATCGGCACGATGGCGTTTCGATATGTTCCGATAACTTCCGTAACCGTACCCGACAGCGTCACCACTCTCGGAACAGGAGCTTTTGCCACTGCGGATATCGCCGAAGTACGCCTCACAAGTGCCGTTTTATCATCAAATCTGACGGAAATACCCGCAACTCTTTTCAGCGGGCAGCTTTTAACGCAGATAAATATTCCGGACGGCGTGACGACAATAGGCAGCTACGCATTTAACGGCTGCCCTCTGATCTCTCTTGATTTGCCGGATTCGCTAACCTCCATAGGCAATTGTGCGTTCCAGAATCATCAGCTTTCGTCTCTTGATATTCCTTCGGGCGTTGTAAGCATCGGCAATTATGCTTTTAAATCATTTTCGGAGAAAAGAGAACGTACGCTTTCAAGCCTTAAGCTTCATGAAGGCCTCTCCTCTATCGGAAAAGAAGCTTTTGCCGGCAGCATATTAAAGACGACGGATCTGCCGCAAAGCGTTACGGTGCTTGACAAAGACGCTTTCAAAGAAAACAAATCCGGCGAAAGCGCAGGCGGCGGAAAAGTTCTGCTGAATGTCATCAATCAGGATCAGGCGGCAGGCGTTGGTAATTACGGCAAAGTCGTAACGGAAGGCTCCGGCCATATTATCCGCTGCTCCGAAAAGATGTACGGTACGGATTGGAATGAATTTGACTTTACATACAGCTCCGACGGTACGACAATAACCGGTTGGTCCGAGTCGGGACAGAAAAAACGCCTTGAAATACATGATTTGATTCTTCCCGACACCTCTCCATCGGGCGTTGTGATAACCGCGATATCAGATGAAGCGTTTATGATTCCCGAAGCCGAAGTCTCGATAAACAAATACGAAGCGATATCTCCGAACGGAATTCAGACCGTCCTTTTCCCGGCGGGACTTGAAAAGATCGGAGATCGGGCATTTGAATACAACAATTTAAAGGAACTGTCTTTTGATAGCACTCCAAACCTTACCTCTATAGGGGAAAGCACCTTTCACGGAAACCATCTGCCGCGTGTTCATTTGCCTGATACCGTAAACGAACTTGGCAGCGGAGCATTTTCCATGAATGAGATTACTGACCTCAGGCTTTCAGCCAATGTAACAGTTATCCCGCAGGGCGCTTTTTCCATGAACATACGCCTTGAGCAGATCTCCATACCCGATACCGTCACGCAGATCGGCGAAATGGCTTTTGCGGGAGCCAGACTCACGTCGCTTACAATCCCGTCAAGCGTGACAAAGATAGAGCGCAAGGCGTTTCATCTTCACAGACTTAAAGAGCTTACGATACCGGGAACGCTAAAAGAGATCGGAGAGTCGGCTTTTGAGGGAACCTTTAAAGGAACAACACTGAAAAACCTGGTGCTTGAAGAAGGCATTGAAAAGATCGGCAGCAGGGCATTTAAAGAAGGACTTCTTGAAACCGTCGCCCTGCCGGAAAGTCTCAAAGAGCTGGGAACCGAACCTTTTGAAAACAACACCGGAAAAAACGGAGACGGGATTGTCGTATTGACAACAACAAACCCTGAGCATCTTAAATTTGATAACGCTAAAACGCATGTTATAAGATATTATTCCGAACCTGCGGAATATGCCGTCACTAAAAACGACGGCAACGGGCAATGGATAAAAGGCAGTGCGGGAACAGTTGACGGGATCGCTCTGCGCAGCCCCGTGTCGGGCTCAGCCGGACGAAGCTCATCCGCTAATATCAAAAAAAGCTCGCCCGTCACATCAGATAAGAGCGGCGGCAAGCTTTGGCTGATGCTTATGCTTTTCGGCTTTACGGGCTTAATTGCAGCCGTAATAATCCGCCGGAAAAGCAGAGCCTGAAATCAATTATTTCCTGACGATAATTTTCCAGAATTTGTTGTCATCTCTTTGATAATCAATTATTTCAATATCATGCCTCTCACAGTAGTCGGGTATATTGACCGTAGCTTCGGGACAGGTGAATACCACTTCTATCATCTGTCCCGTTTCCGCGCCCTCAAGGGCTTTTTTTAATTCCATTAAAGGCAGGGGGCAGTCCATGCCTTTTGTGTCTATTTTAATTATATCCATCTATTTTCTCCCTGAATTTAATCCTTTATAAAATATTTTAGCGGCACAAAAAATGCCGGGAATTAGAAAGCACAGCGCGTACCACGATTTGACCGAGAGCTGGGCGGTTCCGACCAAACCGTTGCCGAGCAGACATCCGAGTCCCCACATTGCTCCCGCGCCCATGAGGGCACCTCCCAACGCTGCAAAAACCGCTCCTTTTTTCGTAGGCTTTACAACACTGAATTCGCCGCTAAATACGGTCGTAATGAAGACTCCGAGTATGAGGCCTATTATAAGCATACTGCCCCACCCTAAAACCTGGTCATAAGAATTGCAGCCTCCGAGTATCTCCGCCGGCTTTGTAAACGTATAAATCCATGACATAAGAGGTGAGGCAAGAGCAACGCCGTAATGCCTGCCTGTCAGTTCACTCACGAAAAAAGCCAGTCCAAGAAGGCAGCCGATAACGATGACCGCAACTTCTTTTGGCCAGGGTTTTTCAAAAAGAACATGCCTGAAACCCGTATATCTGCCGGGAATGACAAACCGTCTCTTTTGTTTCCCGGAATACGAAATCAGAACCGGCAAAATAATAATACAGGCAGCACCGAAAATCAAAAGCGGCCATGCGGTTGTCCTTACAGCAAAATCATCAGAAACAACGACGGTTCGTCTGAGAGCTTTTGAAACAGGTGTTCCGAAACCGGCAGAAACGATATAAGCACTTACCATAAATGCCGCAATCGAAATCCATCCTGTTATGCGCCCGTCACCGCATTTTACAAGAGCGGATGTCAGACAGCCTTTTGCCATAACTGCGCCGAATCCGAAAATAAAACTTCCGACAGCAACGGCAATCAAAGAAAACGGCGGCAGGTATGCGAGCAGCTGCACGAGATTCGCCTGTCTGAAAAGATAGTATATGAATCCCTCAAGACCGATAATGCCGAACATCAGCAAAATATTATAACGCTGTTTTTCCAGATATACATCTCTGATAAGTCCCGTAAGACAGAAGCGGGACCTTTTCAGGACATATCCGAAAATTATTCCGAAGATAAAGCCAGATAAATATTTAAACATATACTGATTATAACACAGATCCCATGCCGCCGCATACAAAAAGAGCTGCCGCATTTATTTGCGGCAGCCCGCAGTTCTCAATCCGTAAACAGCGCGGTGGAATAATATCTGTCTCCACTGTCCGGCAGCAGGGCTACGATTACTTTTCCTTTGTTTTCGGGCTTCTTTGCGTACTCTATGGCCGCAAAAAGCGCGGCTCCGGACGAAATACCCACGGAAATTCCCTCTTTTTTTGCAAGCAGCTTCGCCGTTTCAAAAGCGTCCTTCCCGGAAGCCTTAAAAACTTCATCATAAACTTCCGTGTTCAGCACGTCCGGAACAAACCCTGCCCCGATACCCTGTATCTTATGCGCTCCGGCTCTGCCATCTGAAAGAACGGGTGAGTCTTCCGGCTCAAGGGCCACGACTTTGACAGCCGGCTTCTGCTCTTTCAAATACTCGCCCACGCCGGTCACGGTACCGCCGGTACCTACTCCCGCTATGAAAATATCCACCTTTCCGTCCGTATCTTTCCAGATTTCGGGACCCGTAGCTGCCTTATGTACGGCCGGATTCGCGGGATTTACAAACTGTCCGGGTATAAAGCTGTCCGGGATTTCTTTGGAGAGCTCTTCGGCTTTTGCGATCGCTCCTTTCATTCCCTTTGCGCCTTCCGTAAGCACAAGTTCCGCGCCATAAGCCTTTAAAATATTTCTTCTTTCTATGCTCATGGTTTCGGGCATGGTCAGGATTATCCGGTATCCCTTTGCCGCCGCGATTGCGGCAAGGCCTATTCCGGTATTTCCGCTGGTCGGTTCTATGATCACCGCCCCCTGTTTCAGTATTCCTTTTTCCTCGGCGTCTTCGATCATGGCCCTGGCAATACGGTCTTTTACGCTGCCCGCGGGATTGAAATATTCCAGTTTAACAAGCACCGTCGCATTTAGAGAGAGTTCTTTTTCTATATTCACAACCTCAACAAGAGGCGTATTTCCGATAAGTCCAAGCGTTCCTTTGTAAATGTTTGACATGCCTTTGCCCTTCTTTCGTTTTATGATTTCTTTTAAAGTATATCAGATTATCTGATGGATTTAAATCCGTTTTCCAGATCGGCTATTATATCGTCTATATGCTCAGTCCCGATGGAAAGTCTGATCGTGTTCGGCTTAATTCCCTGATCCAGAAGCTCTTCTTCATGGCCGACATGTATCTGTAAAGTCTCAAATTTGTAATCACTCATTATGGCTGATCTCCTTCTCCTTTGTGGACGGAATATAATAATATGGTCCGCGACTTCTTTTTCAGCAAAAAATTAAGCGACCTGATCTGAGGGTTAAGGACGGACTAATTTCCATACAGTACGAAATAACCGTTTTTACCGCAAACGAAACAACTGTACATTTTCCTGTTTTTTGTACTGGTAAACAAGAGCCGGACTTGTTAAAATAAAACAAAAAAGCAGAAAACATTCTGCGGACAAGGGAGGTAACTTATGACTTTTTACAAATGTGAATTATGCGGAAATATCATCAGACACATTAATGATTCCGGCGTGCGCTGCGTATGCTGCGGCGAAGAAATGCAGGCGCTGGTTCCGAACACCACAGATGCCGCAGGCGAAAAACATGTCCCCGTAATAAAAACTGACGGACAAAAAGTTGAGGTTTCCGTCGGCTCCGTTGAACATCCGATGCTTGACAATCATTATATCGAGTGGATCGTCCTCGAAACCAAATACGGCCGCCAGGTAAAACCTCTTAACCCCGGCGACAAACCCGTTGCCGAATTCATCATGACCGACGGCGACGAAGTTATCGCCGCATACGAACACTGCAACCTCCACGGCCTGTGGAAAGCATGACCGGCCCTAAACCCAAACTCAGCTAACCTAAGATTTTAAACGCCCCCGGGCGTTTGCCTTTGCAGACAACCGGGGGAGAGGTTCGGATTGCCTCCCTACCCTTATATCGTCTCCAGCAGGAAGCTCACGGGTCGGAAACCGTCGTTGCAGGAAATCATGGCAGACTTCGGATTTTTCATCCATCCGTCATAGAAATTCTCTCCTCCGTGAGCCAGCACCATCACAAAAGGCGAGAGCGAATCCCATGCGCTTTCGCAGAATCCTTCCGGTTTCTTCCAGCCTTCGGCAATGAAAGTCTGCCCTATACGCATATCGCATGCGTGCTCTATGGGATTTTCGTATTGATTTATGAGATCCTCATGACGGACAATCTTTTTTACGGTAATGCGTACTTTTTTCATTTTGTATTCATATCCTTTTCGTAAACAAATGTATTATCGTTGCTTTTTATCTGTATTATTATCAGGGGCTCGCCTGTTTGCCGTATGTTACTTGGTATAAGTTAGAATTTTTATGCTTTCTCAGGAGGTAGCTTATTATGAATAATTGGAAAACCCTTCTCGCTAACGGATATGACGATATTGAAATGCTAAAAGAAAAACTTTCGTTTTCCGATGATGAAATTCAGGTGTTAAAAACGATCCAGGAACAGTTCCCTGTCTTCGTAAATTCGTATTATCTTTCTCTGATTGACGCAAATGACCCGAATGATCCCATCCGTAAAATGAGTATCCCCGACAGCCATGAGCTGATCAGGGCGGGCAGCTTCGATACGAGCGGAGAGCAGTCGAACACCATACTTCCGGGACTGCAGCATAAATACAGGGAAACGGCATTAATATTGTCAACAAATCAGTGTGCCATGTACTGCCGTCACTGTTTCCGCAAAAGGCTGGTCGGCCTGTCGGAAGATGAAACAAGCGGCCACATCGGTGAAATGGCATCTTATATATCGGAACACAGGGAAATTTCAAACGTCCTGATAAGCGGCGGGGATTCGTTCGTAAACAGCAACGCCACGATCGAAAAATATCTTTCGGCATTATGTGACATACCCCACTTGGATATTATCCGTTTCGGGACGCGAACTCCCGTGGTTCTCCCTCAGAGGATCACTCTTGACGACGAATTCAGGCAGCTTTTGGAATTTTATTCCTCAAAGAAAAAAATCTGTGTCGTGACACAGTTTAATCATCCGAAAGAAATAACTGCAGAATCAGCTGCCGCCGTCAACGCGCTTCTTACTCTGGGTATCCCGGTACGAAACCAGACCGTCCTGCTTAAAGGCATAAACGATGATTCCCGTGTGCTCGGAGAACTCCTCAGAAAGGCGACATCCATAGGAATAATCCCGTATTATGTTTTTCAGTGCCGTCCCGTGACAGGCGTTATGAATCATTTTCAGGTTCCTCTTATAAAAGGCCAGAAGATCGTGCAGGATGCCATGCAGCTGCAAAACGGACAGGGAAAAAGCTTTCGCTTCATAATGTCGCACGTGTCCGGAAAAATCGAAATATTAGGCCCTTCGGACGACGGAAAAATGCTTTTTAAATATCATCAGGCAAAGGATCCGTCCGACAGCGGAAAAATATTCGCGAAAGAATTGTCTGACGCTCAGTGCTGGCTTTGATTTTATATGCTTTAAATAATTATGTCGGTACATATACTATAGCGGTCTTCTTAAGCGTTGATATAATTCTTTCCGCAGCGGAATAAAAAAGGCTCGCGCAGTATACATAAACGACTATGTTCGGCTGTTTGCCGAACAGAATACCCGCCGCTACAACGCCGATGTTTACCGCGGCGTTTAGCAGGTGTCTTTTCCATGGCGCGTCATTTTTTCTGGCCTCCCTGAAACGCAGCAAAGCGATAACTCCGACAATCCCCCTGTATCCCATAAGATACATCATGATAAGCCGCTCGGAACCGCCGTAACCGGCAGCAACAAAAATACCCAGGTCTAAAATAATTATGCCCAGATAAAATATTTTCATTCCGTCAACCATGTTTTTTGCCATGGTAAAATAAAATGCCAGAAAACGGCCGCCCATGGCGATCAGGTATATTCCCAGTGCCAAGATGATTAAAAGCAGTCCGTAAGATACTTCCATGATTAAAAGCACGGCAAAGAAAATCGTTGCCGCCGCGATTGCCAGATTTCTAATTCTCGCTATCTTCCTCATTCAGAGCCTCCGTTACAAAGTTTTCTATCAGCAGCATATAATCGCTGATTCCCTTGTGTTTGCCGTCGTATTCGACAGAGTATCCGGCAAGCATGTTCCCGGATTTATATATTTTATTAGTCACCATGCTTTTCTGAGCCAGCGCGGCCAGTATGAATTTTCCGAGACCGGTATCCTGCTTTTTATCGTCAGCGGCATTTTCATATTCCTGCCTGAATGTTTCTTCGCTGAAATCCTCTATGACGCATCCGGAAAGCTTTTCGCCGAATGCCTTCCAGTCGGCGCAGGCATCCTTTTGACGCTTTGAGATGATTTCCCTGATTTCTTTTTCATGCGGTGCCGCGGCTTCGGTGTCATACATGTTTAATTCAAATGTTTCAATTTCTCCGCGCAGATATTTCATCGCGTAAATCATCTGGCAAAACGCGTTGTAATAGTCTTCCTGCTTGTCCTTAAAGACAATTTGATAATCTTTCCACGCCGGCAGATATTTATAGCGCATAAAACTGTAATCCGGCAGGTGTCCTGCCCGTCCGTGCCCCAGATTCATTACGGAGTTTTCATCGATTATTGAAATGCTGCTGATATATCTGGCGTTTTCAATGTCTTCTTTTGCCGTAGGCTTAAAGATTATCTTTCTTTCCGTCCAGTCGTTGTTTTCCTCAAGCACTTCATAAAAATAATAATTCGTATTGTTTATTACCATTGAAGGCGTGCCCGCAAAATACCTGTGCGCCCAGGTGTCGGCCAGGATATGCATGGCCACGCCCACCGCCTGAAGGCTTTTGTCTTTTGCGAGATTAATTGTATCGACAAGAAGTGCTCCGTTTGCGTCGCATATCATCCGGTATTTGTTTTTATATCGCTTTCCGCCTTTCTTTACGTCCGCGTAGAGGTCATAAGGCAGAAAATGAAAAGACGCCCAGATTCTGGTAATATCCTGCAGGCCTACCGCGTCAGTCCTCACGTCGGCCATTTCCATGGCAGTTTGAGTGGTGGCTGCCGACAGCGGCGCCTTAAGCGATGACAAAAACGTCCTGGTGCAGTTGTCGGGAAACTGTGCGCTGTAGCAAATCTCGGAGGCTTCCTCATGGTTATATCCGGCCAGATACGCCGCGCAGTAAGTCGCGTAATAATGAAAATCCAGTTGCATACAAATCACCCCTTAGCTTTAACCTGCTCATTTTTTTCCAAAGCGCGTATCCGAAAGGCCGCGATAACAAGCTGAAGTACTGCGAAAAATGCGGTTGCTTCCACGGCAAGCGAAACAATTTCGCTTAATATCCCGTGATCGCCCTCCGGCAGCATAATTATCATTAACACCAATGAGAGTGCGGACATAATCAGGATAATAACCGCGAAAACGATATACAGCTTTTTCTTTTTTTTGCCCATTCCCACGGAGCGGGCGGACAGACCCACATAAAGTTTAAAAGCCATATCGATGCCCGAAATGATAAATACCGCTATCACCAGAGCGAAAACAGGGTAATACTCCTCCGCTTCCAGATATACTTTCACCTGATAATATGTCTGCATTAATGCCTTTACCACGCTCCATACGGAAAATACTATAACTGCCGTTCCGCTGCCGATAAGTCTGCTTCTCTGCCTCATCAGTTCAATATTTTGCGGGCTCTGAGTTGAAATTTCTTCTCTTGTCATTACTTTTGCCGGCTCCTTTCGAATAATGCATTTTACAGCAAAGGTGCTATGAATTTCAGGAACAACCCCGCTATTTTATAAGATTTCTTTTCGTTCTTAATGCTTTTGGCCGTTACCGGTCTGCATTTCGATAAGGTTTCCTGAAAATCAGCCTCTATATCGGAAATACAGGATGTTTTATACATATATGCGGCGCACTCAAAGTGATGATATAAACTTCGATAATCCATGTTGATCGTACCGACGACGGCTTTTACATCATCGCTTATAACAACTTTCGCGTGAACAAATCCCGGTGTGTATTCGTAAATTTTAACGCCGGCGCCGGTCAGCGCTCTGTAATGCGATTTTGCCAGCGCGTAAACCGCTTTTTTATCCGGAATGCCGGGAAGGATAAGTTTAACATCCACTCCTCTTTGAGCGGCGAATTTTATTGCGGTCTCCAGTTCGCCGTCCAGGATCAGATAAGGCGTCATGATGTGTACATATTTTTTTGCACGGTTCAGTATGTCCATATAAACCGCTTCCCCGGTCCTGTCCGGATCCAGAGGGCAGTATCCGTAAGGAACCGCATATCCGCCCGGATTATCGGGAATAAAACCGGTGTCCTCCAGATACGGCTTAAATACGGGCTTCTCTTTTCCGGTAATATTCCACATCTGCAGGAAAAGCAGGGTAAAACTTTTTACTGCATCGCCTTTTAACATAACGGCCGTGTCTTTCCAGTGCCCGAACAGCTGCTTTTTGTTGATATATTCATCCGCCAGATTGACGCCGCCGTTGAAAGCCACCTTGCCGTCGATTACCAGAATTTTGCGGTGGTCACGGTAATTAAAATGCGAAGACAGCAGCGGAACAAGCGGAGAAAAAGACTTTGCTTTAATACCCTGCTCTTTCAGCAGCTTACAATAATTCGGCGAAAGCGTGGATATTTCACACATACCGTCATACATAACACGTACATCCACACCGGCTTTCGCTTTTCGTATCAGAATCTCCAGAATCTTTCCCCACATGTATCCTTCTTCGATTATGAAGTATTCCATGAAAATAAAATTTTCCGCTTTTTCCAGTTCCTCAAGCATTGCCGCAAACTTATCTTCCCCAAGGGGAAAATAGCATATTTCCGTGTTTTTATAGACAGGGAAGCATCCGTTACGGTTAAGATAAGTCACAAGGGCATCCGTTCCGGCTCCGTCATCCGAAAGCTCTTTCATTATGTGCTCCGGCTGTTCGATGAGATTTTTTGTGTTTCTGAGAATCGCATCAACTCTTTTCTTCTGCGCACGGTGCCCCGGATTCATTTTGGTATACCAGAGCAGGAGCGCGCCCATAAAAGGAAAAACCGCAATAATCAGCATCCATGTCAGCTTTGAGGAGTTGTCACTCGAACTCGCAAAAAGATGGATAACCATTATTACGGTAAAAACGGTTGTTATCAGTACATATATATGGATATAGTGATGAAGCCAGACAAAAACAGCGATATACAGGATGACCTGCAGGGCCAGCAGTATTAAAATAACAAAAAGCCGGCTGAAGATAAGTGAGTGCAGTCCGTTCTTTTTCGGTTTTGCCAAACGCAGGGTGCTGTTGTCATCCATATTTGTAATCCCTTTCTCATGTTTTGACATTATAATAATTACATGATACTATTCAATTCAAATAATGGCAAGGAATAATGCTCATGGGTGCAGACCGCAAAAACACAAAAAATCAAATAATTCAAAAAAAGATTCAGCGTTACGGTTCTGCAATCCTGCATTCGGAGTCTTTTGACCGTGCCGCACACCAGCGGCATCATATCTGCGGAACGGTTTCCGAACACACCCTGACCGTATGCACCATAGGTTTACGTATCGCCCGGCTATTAAATAAAGCCGGTTTTAACGTAAACGAAAAAGATCTGGTTGAAGGCTCTTTATGTCATGATCTCGGCATGATCGGCCGCGACGAAAAATATAATAAACAAACCAAAGCCTGGAAAATGCATCCCAAAGAATCCCTTAAGGCTGCCCGCGAGATAGTTCCCGACTTAAGCCAAAATGCCGAAACCATGATTCTTTCCCACATGTGGCCGATAGGCGGCCCCCGCCCGCGCTCCCGCGAGGCAGTTATATTAAATATCGCCGATAAACTGGGAAGTCTGGCGGACTGGAAAAATTTTCTGGTTGATAAAATTAAGAACATGTCTTAATGCATTAGCCGCTTTTCGTCCGGAAAAGAGCTTTAATAATCGCCGCTCCTCCTTTTTATTCGTAATATGCGCATCTGTAAGTAAAGTTATTTTTATTATCCAGCACAACGGACATCAGCTTCTCCCCGGTGCCGAAATCCATCACCGACATGCACTCGGAGTCGTTCTCGCTCCTGCCCCATCCCAAAACATACAGCTCGCCGTCAATATGCTGCGCGGATCCGCATGCGGACGAGAATTTATCGCCGAGATAATATGCTTTGACCTGATCGGCCTTCATGCTTTCTTTGTCCGTTTTAAACGTCAGCACTCTGGTTCTGCCTGTAGCGTTGCCGTTATTGAACACCGTAATATTGTCGCCGTCAACCGTCACGTAATGCTGACAGCTCGTTTTCTGCTCGTCTGCCAGAGAGAATTCGTCTCCTTTTCCTGACAGTTTCCATTTGATTTGATCTTCCCTCTTTGTACGGTCAAGACAAAGGATTGTACTCAAATGACGGAAAGATGTAATCAGATTACCTTCGTCATCAAGCCGCATCGCATTAAAATGAACAATGTCGGGAACGTCAGTCTGTTCATTTGCGAAATCATTTGCGGTTTCATCACCGTCGGTAACTACCAGGTCATACAGTTCCGGATAATCGACTGCTTTCCAGTCCCAGACAACCTCGCCGTTTTCCACCTCCTGAAGATAGGAATACACGACTTTTGATCCCTCCGGATAATCGGGGTGATTATAAATCGTATCGTGGATATACCCCGACAAAATGTAATGATCCAAATCAATCATCAGAAAATCATGTCCGTCAAGCGGGTCGTCCTTTTGAGTTATATCAGACTTTTCGAATTTGATACGTTTAACTTCGTTAAAGTTTTCATCCAGTATCACACGTTCACCGGGCGCATATCCCGCAAACCCGTAATTGTCATAAGTTCCTATCTGATCATGATAACTGTAATATGTCCTGCCATCAATCTCGTGCTTTTTAAAATCCCACCAGCCCGTGTTCTTTCCTTCCCACGGCTGGTCTTCATGCTTCGACCACACCACTTCGCCTTTGCCGTCCAGCATAATTATATTTCTGCTGTAAACGAATGAAATAAAGAAATTCCCCGGCAGATCGGTCTCCCCCGTGACCGTATATGCCGGCAGCCCCTCTGCAACAACAGGTTCCGGCGTTTCCGAAGATGTCTGGCCCGCACAGCCGCCTGTTCCAAACGAAGAGATAAATAGAGCCGCTATACAAAGTACGATTGCTGTTTTTTTCATTTTTTCAAACCTCCTCATACCTGTTTTTTTATTCCGATTCGATTACAGTATACAGTTTATGCCAAAGATATTAAACTTACAATACTCAAATTGCCATACCAATCACAACAAAGAATAATATTTATATTATTATCAGGGTATGAAGCAGGACAGCGCATGCCTTGTCAGCAACGACGGATCAGCCGGGTATTATTCACCGGGGAACTGTGTGAAGAGCGGGAGTTACGGCGTCCGGCCGGACAATGTATGATAAAGAAAAGGTTTTTTCTCAAAGATTTTTGCAGGTGATTTCTTTCCGATAAGATTAAGAACAAGTCTTAATGCAACCGAAGCCGCTACGCACCAAACCTGTGTAATACCCGGAAGCGAGATGCCTGCTATAAGGCTGAGATTTCCAAGCGCTACGCCTGCTGTTACCGCAGCGATACCTCTCCAATCTGCTTTCCACGTAACCTTTTCCGTTGCCGGATATCCCTTTCTGTATGTAAAAAGGAAATCCACAATAAATACGCCGATAACTGCCGGTACTGCATTTGAAAGGAACACAAGGAATGTACTGAAGTAGTTGTAGAAGTTTACTGCTGTAAGAAGAAGCGCAAGTCCTCCACAGATCATAACCATTTTCTTATGTCCTACTTTGAAAAAATTACCCCATGTTACTGAACAGGAATAGATATTTCCCTGTGCCGGTCCCCAGTTTCCAAGGATACCGATCATAAGTCCCGGAATTGCAAGTCCCTGTGCCGCAAGCACGAACGGGGTATCGCCAAGCCCTGTTGCGATCGCTCCGACAGCTCCGCATATAAGCATAAGCGGATTGATAACGAGCATATATACTAACGCTATACCAACTGCATGTTTTGAGCTTTTTGCGAATCTCATAAGATCCGGAAGAAGCGTACAAACTCCGCCGATCCATGATCCGATTACAAGGCCTACCACCACTCCGAACTGCGCTCTTGCATCCGGAAGCGGAACGTATGACATGATGCCTGCCCAGCCGATTGTTTTAACGGCGATCATCATTGAAACAATACTGAAGATTCCGATAACCGGAATACAGATTGATCCAAGCTTGCTCATTGCCTTCATGCCGAAAGCTGCCGTAAGCGTAAAGAGCACGCAGCATCCAAGACTGATCGGCAGATGAGGAACGCCGGGAACCATTGCCGTGATCGCGCTTGACATAAGCTCTGCATCTACCGCCGTCCATCCGATCAATGAGAATGCCAGGCAAAAACCGATTATCTTTGAACCAACCTTTCCGTATGCATGAAGTACAAGCTGCCCGAAGCTTAAGCCCGATTTTGCCGCAGCCGCCGCAACGATCGCCGCAAGCACTGCCAGAAAAACAGCTCCGACTATAACTGCTTTGACCACCGTAGGAAAGTCTGTGACAAATCCGATGCTTGCTCCCGTCTGTAATGAAGTAGTTTTAAAAACAAAACCTGCCATTGCGCCAAACAATGTAGTTGTTTTAATTCTCTTATTCATCGGGACCGCCTGTGACGCGTATTGATTATCTGACCTTGCCATACATCTTTTCCTCCTGATCATAGCTTTTTTCGAAAAAAATCGTGCGTTAAAGGTAAAAGATTTTTTGCAAGTTGTCAATGCTTATCCGTCATTTTTGCTTTTGGGCAAAACCTGTTATTTCTAAAAGAAATCAAGGTTTTTTATGTAGTTTTCACAATGGTATCGTTAATAATATATCATTTTAAGCCCTGTTTTTGTGGATTTACTACATCGTCCCAGCCCCTGATTGCAGTTTTTTATACAATAGTGCTATATGTTGATTTTTTAACAAAATGAATTTTCTACGTTCGTTTTATGCAAAATCACTCATGTTTTTTTCGCGAATTACACCGGCATAGAACCTGTAGCCTCCGGAAAAATTATAAGTATCAAACCCATTCTGGGTTAAGATTCTGCTGGCAATATAACTTCTAAGTCCGCTCTGGCAGATTACATAAACAGGCTTTTTCGAATCGATTTCTCCCAGCCGTTCTCTCAATTCGTCTACCGGGATGTTGATATATCCGTCAATATGTCCGGCTGCATACTCGCCTGCCGTCCTCGTATCCAGCAAAGTTACGCTTCCGTCTCTCGGCAGCTTATCCACTTCATTCCAATGATATTGTTTTACAATTCCTTTTGATAAATTCTCAATCATAAACCCTGCCATGTTAACAGGATCTTTTGCAGACGAAAACGGCGGTGCATAAGCCAGGTCCAAATCCTTGAGCATATCTGCCCTGACACCGGCATGGATCGCTGTTGCCAAAACATCCAGCCGCTTATCTACGCCATCTGTTCCGATGATCTGAGCCCCCAGGATATTCATGGTATCCTTATCAAAAACCACCTTCATGATCATTATTTTCGCTCCCGGATAGTACCCGGCATGAGAAGACGGGGATAAGACAACGCTGTCATAATTATATCCCGCCTTTTCAGCAGCCTTTTCCGAAAGACCGGTTCCGGCAACCGTCAGATCAAATATCTTAATGATAGAAGACCCCATGGATCCGCGGTAGCGACTGTCGCCTCCGCAGATATTATCAGCCGCAATACGTCCCTGCTTATTTGCAGGTCCGGCCAGAGAGATTAAAGCATCCTTTCTTGTAACGAAATGCTTTACCTGAACGGCGTCACCTACTGCATAGACGTCTTTTTTTGAAGTTTCCATGCGGTCATTTACAACAATGCTGCCTTTCAAACCAAGCTCCAAACCTGCGGCTTTTGCCAGGCCGCTGTCCGGAACAACTCCGATTGCAAGCAGAACCATGTCTGCCGTAATATTTTCTTCTCCTTCTAAAAGAGTTGTAATCTTATCATTTTCTTCTTTGAATCCAATGACACTGCTTCCGAGTCTTAGCGCAACACCTTTTTTCCGCATTTCGCTGTGAACAAAGGCTGCCATGTCATAGTCCAGCGTATTCATCAGCTGCTTTGGCCGCTGAACGATTGTCACATCCAGTCCTTTTTCCCTCAGGTTTTCCGCAACCTCGAGTCCAATATAACCTCCGCCCACCAGAACAGCTGTTTTGGGATGATTTTTTTCAATATATTCATGAATACGTAATGTATCTTCCACTGTTCTGAGTGTAAACAGGTTTTTACTGTCAATTCCAGGGATATCCGGTATCGTCGGTTTTGCCCCCGGCGAGAGAATCAGCTTGTCATACGATTCTTCAAACACCTTATTCCCCTCAAGATTTTTGACTGTTACCGTTTTTTTCTCCGGATGAACGGCTGTTGCTTCATGTCCGGTTTTTACCTGAATACGAAATCTCTTCCAGAAACTCTCAGGGGTCTGAAGTGTCAGCTCTTCCTTATCCGCTATCACATCCCCGATATAGTACGGAAGTCCACAGTTGGCATATGATACGAATCCGGATTTTTCAAATATAATGATCTCTGCCTTTTCATCCAGCCTTCTGATTCTTGCTGCCGCGGTTGCTCCGCCTGCTACGCCTCCTATAATCACAACTTTCATCATCTATACCTCCAATTTGCCGTGATATCTATTGATGCCTCCGATATCTTTCACATTTGTATAGCCCATCTGTTTCAGAAACCGCACTGCCCGCGAGCTTCTTCCGCCGCTCAGACAATGAACAAACAACGAAGTGTCCTTATTCATTACTTTACTGCTAACCCTTTTCAGCTCATTCAATGGAATATTTATACTTCCCGGAATGTGTCCCTCTCTGTATTCTCCAACCGTTCGGACATCAATAAGAACCGCTCCTTGAGTGTTTTTCCACTCTTCAACACCCTGGTTCATATCAGGCCCACGTAAAAAATCAAAGATTCCCATGCTTTATCCCTCCTTTATCTATCACCTGTATCAAGCATTTCAACTCTTCATGGTAATATAATAGAAAATATAAAAAATAATCTCTGTGACCGAATCACAGAATCGGTTTGATTATCTCAATTCTTTTAATCCATCAATATCCTTCAAAAAAATGTGACCTCGTTTTACTTCGACCAAAGCGTCTTCTTCAAAATGTTTCAGCATTCTTGCAACGACTTCTCTTGCCGAATTCACATCACGAGCAATTTCTTCCTGGGTCATCTTCAGGTCTGCTGATCCTGTTTTTTCATAAGTATAAATAAAATAATCTGCCAATCTCTGGTCAAAACGTTTGAAGAGAAGTTGCTGAATTACCCAGATTGCCTGTGAAAAACGTTCTGTTTCTGTCTCATACATAAAAGCACGTACATAGATATTTTCTTCTTTCAATTTCGCACAGATCATGGAAGGAACTACAAAAAGCTCTGTTTTTTGTCCTGCTGAAACGACAGTATCAAAAGTAATCTGCTGTATTACGCAGGATGCAGTGGTAACACAACATTCATTTGCTCCCAGACGAAAGAGAGTAATCTCGCGTCCTTCCTCTGAGAGTATACTGATACGGATGCTTCCGGTTAACACAAAGACGATTCCCATGCAGGAAACATCACTGCTGTTGATAATCTGGTTCTTGTCAAACCGTTTGGTATGGGATCTGTCTGTGACAAGTTTTTTCTCGTCAGCAGTCAGGAACTTCCAAAAGGGCAGCTGCTGCGCAAGAACCTCAACTTTGCTTTCCATTTTCCCTGCTCCTTTTCTTTCATTTTTTATGCCACAACTGCAAAAATACCGCTGTCATAAACGCCGCATAAACCGCCATCAGCAGGATTCCTTTGAAGGCAGTAAAGCCTCCTATCAGAAGATTTTCCAGTATCATATAGGCCGCCAGCGCCAAAACGATCTTCAGGAACAGTTTCCGGTTTCTGTTTTCCTGCCGGTATCCTTTAAAGGCATATACTAAGATCACAACGAAAACAAGGATCCCCGGAATCATTTTCAGCAGCGGAATGACCGGAACGAAGTACCACATAGCCACTTCCAATACCGCAAAAAGGAACGCGATTGCCAGATGCCAGACAAATGCCACTTTAATATTTCTCTTTAAATGCTTTTTCTTGCGGCGAATAAACAAAACAACGGAAGCAGCCAGCTGGGCAAGCAAAATAACCGCGAGCAGCAACAGCCTGTTTACAAGGCCGGAAATAGTTAAGTGAACCACTTTGTTGTTCTCCAGCCTCATCGCGGTAGTCGGCGAATATATGGCTTCCGTAAATACGGAAATGTCCGTATGATCACTTTCCGAGGGTTCGATCGCCCTTCCGTTCACCGAAGTATGTATTACCGCCGTATCTCCTTTATTCATGATATATGAGTAAAGGTCGTCCGCCTGTGCCCGGACGGTATTTCCCGAAAACAAAAGTCCCGTATAAGAAATGGTCTGCGGCAGATTCGACTCGGACGTTA
This sequence comes from uncultured Lachnospiraceae bacterium, assembly GCA_964389285.1. Classification (GTDB taxonomy): domain Bacteria; phylum Bacillota; class Clostridia; order Lachnospirales; family Lachnospiraceae; genus Alectryocaccobium. The sequence continues at coordinate 41,405 of CAYMCZ010000006.1, forward strand.
CCGTGATCTCATAAATCTGATCCGCAGGCAGGGTGATTACCACTTTGTCTTCATAACAGTCCGCATCCGGAAGAGAATACGGGTCAGAGCGGCCGTCCACCAACTCTGTTCCGTCCGCAAGTATCTCTTTTAAAACAGCGTTTCCGTCTGAAATGGAAATATCCACATTTCCGTATATAATTAACCGGATATATTCGGTGTTGGCGGAAAAAAGCTCCTGCGGATCGTCGGAAGAATACATTAGCGCCAGATACTCGGTCGCCAGATGCGCATAAAAAAGATTTACCGTTCCGAGTTCGGGCTCCCACTTGTCCGGGGGCCGTTTCTCTACTTCGCCCTGAAGATAATATATACTGATCAACGTGCCGAGATATTCCCTCAGTGCTTTCAACTCTTCACCGGCCGCCGGATCATCAGTGCTGTACTTCTCAAGCGCTTTTAACAGCACTTTTAAAGCATCTCCCATTCCTTCGTTTTCAGTTATTATGTCTACAAGCAGCGGCTGAAGATATTTTGTATATGTGGCAGAATCCGGCATTAACATCAAAAGATAATCGAGCAGGATACGGAGCTGGTAGTTGATCTCGAAATTATCTACCATCTCGGAACCCACAACGGATTTGTAAAATGCTTTCGCCTCTTCCAGAATTTTCCCGCTGTTCGAATCCGTCTCAGAAGATACCATGAACAAATCCACGCCATACCGCTCATACTCCCAGTCCGCAAGGGGAATCTTGGGAACGATATCTTCTTTGTTGATGATATTGAAAATATTCGGATAAGCGACCGGATCTCTGGTCGTACGCGGGGTTGCGAAAGTATACGCATACACATCCGCAAACATTCCTGATTTGATACAGTCAGCCGCCGTAATATTGGCGACTGCGCCCGCCCGGCTGTAACCGGTAATCCAGAGTTTTACCTCTTCTTTCAAGGCATTTCGCTCAACATAATCAGAGATGCCCGCCTTTACCTTTTCAGACGCCTCCCAAAACCCCGCCGAGCGCTCATAATCTCCAACCGTAAGATTGCTTGCCCATTCCATTCCGTATCCGCCGCCGCATATCGCGCAGGCCAGTACGGTAGTATCGCCGATCTTTTTGACCGCGAGCCCGTAGCTGATGGAATAAGCCGTCGGCTCCGTTCGATACGTCTGCGTTTCTATCTGAGAAAAGCCCATGTTCTCCAACATTTCTATCAGGCAGTCATCCTGTTCTTCCGGCTTTTCTTTGTCCCGGAACGCCGCCATGGCCAGTCCCAGCGACAACCTGGCAAAATCATGATCATACTCACCCGAGGGTCCCAGAAAATAGTCATCGCTGTATGTATACTCCCTGGTATAAATATGTTCATAAAAACAAAACGACCCCTCAACAGCCGTTTCTTCAGCGCAGACAATCTGCGCCGGAAACAAACCGATGAGGCAGGCCGCCAGCATTATAAAACATCCGATTCTTTTGTAGAATGAACCGATCAGCTGCATTTTTGTCTTCCTGTTTTCAGAAGTATTTTATATTATTATTTCAGCAGACCGCGTAAATTGTCAGTACAATTTTTCAGGGTTTTTCACTGTTCATTTCCTTGATCCTCTTATTGATCTCATCGGCCTGGTTTTTATAGTGCCGAAAGAAGATTCCCCACAGCACAAACGCCACACCCAGCTGGATACATACGATTATGATACCTTTGCCAACAGTGACACCCCCGAACCAGCCAACTGCATAGGCGACGATGGTGTAGATCGTGCAGCCTATCCCCATGTGAATAATGATGCGGGCAGGCATCGGAAGATTATCTTTTTTATATACGATGCTGGGGATGCCGAATCCGAGTCCGATGATCAGGCAGCCCGTCACCATTTTTGTGAAACGATACCCGTCTATACTGAAACTGCCTCCGTTGCTCACATCGAATACAATCCCGACAAAACAGAAGATCGCCATAGCCATACCGACGCTGATCAGGGTGCTTCTAAGCATGTCTTTTGTCAATTCTTTCATCACTTCTTCCTCCTTACATCCCAAGGTATTTTTTAAAATCCGGCAGATAGGTTCTGGATACATAGTCCGTCAGTCCGTTCGAAAGCTTCAACATAAGCGTTCCCGAAAATCCGGCTTCCACACTTTTGACTCTCGAAAGGCGAATGACGCTCTGCTTGGATATCTGCATGAATCCGGTTCCAAGCTTTTCCAAAACTTCATACAGACGCTTTCTGGTATAAAACCGCTCATTTTCTGTGTAAATCATTGTCTCTTTATTTTCTACCCGTATCATATAAACCTCATCCGGTCGAATGACCACGAAACGATCCTCCTGCTGAGCGATAACCGGCGATTCCTCCGCGCCGAGAATGTCGATCGCTCTTTGGATCTCATCGGTCACGGTATCCGTATGGATTATTGCATAGGGCGGAACATATTCTTTTGAAAGTTTTATACTGACTATCATCGGCACCCTCCTTTCTGATCTTTGACTAAGCCCATAATACCCGAAAAACAATTCTTTGTCTCACGAAATGCGCTAAGCGGCAAATATTCGAAGGTGAAATACATGTTTTACTAATTATCTTTTTTAATAACGGCTTGCGCATGAGCGCAAGCCGCATGTGTAAAGAGAACCCGGTCAGTGACCCCTGTGTTTCTCCTTGCGTTTTTGCTGTTTCAACTCGAACTGCCGCTGCTTTTCGGCCTCCTTTTGCTCACGGCTTATCAGCCTGCGTTCGGTCTTCATTGCCTCGCGCTGCATCTGCAGCGCCTGCTGAGACTTCGTACCGATCCCGACGTTTTGAAGCTGTTTTGAAGCATTGCGCTGCCGCCGTTTTGGATTGTCTGCCGTCTGCCTGGCTTCGATCTCCACAGCCGGACTGAACTTCAGCTCACAATAGTGCTTCAGAATAAAGTCCCGTACCTCGTAGTCTTTCGGCTCTGCGCCAAAAGTTATCTTACTTACTGACAGTTCCCCTTCCGACACCCGTTCAAATACGCCTACCCAGAACGGTTCTTCAAAGAATACCGTGAGCCTGCCGCTCGTTTTGTCCATAACACTCCCTCCTTTAATGCGTAATGAACAAAGAAAGGACAACCCGGAGGGGCAGGTTACTTACCTCGCCATACCGACGAGACGGCCGGGCTACCTACCGGCTCTGGCACATTTTCATGAATGTACGTTGCGTTTTTATCTTTGTCATTTTTACAAAAAGCATTATACCAGTTTTCTTTGTCATGGCAAATGAGCACAAACAAAAAAGAGCGGGTGTTTTTCGGGCCTTTCGGGTTCCTTTTTATTCATCTATCCGTTTTATGATCTTTGCCGGAACCCCGCCGACGATGGTATCCGCCGGAACATCTTTCGTGACTACGGCTCCGGCAGCGACCACTGTGTTGTTTCCCAACCGAGCCAAACAGCTCGTGGTTCGCCGCTTCCTTGCCTTCTGTGTCCGTCACTTCAATCGCATTCAGCTTCTGACAGCCCTTCACCGCGCGGAGCTTCAGCGCGTCTATCTCCGGATTGGTCAGAACTTTCTGCTAAAGCTCCTCGTTTTTCTTCCCGCGGAATTCTTGCCAGCTAACCGAATTTTTTACCGGTGTCTTTAATACTGATCAATATTCCAGCCAAGGTACAACGGCACGCTTACGGTAATCGTCCCTTCGCATACATTTTCTGCAATGTTTTTTTCTGATAGCTTAAATCCTCTCCCGGGTGAATAGCTTTTACAGAACTGTTTATAGCTTTTGGCCTGTGTATTGTCTGCCGACTTCACTTCGACAGGAACGATCTTTCCCTCTGACTCATAAATAAAATCCACTTCTGCAGAATTTCCTGATCGCCAGAAATACAGTTCCTTCCCCGTGGCTCTTAATTCATTTAAAACGTAGTTTTCCGCAAAAGCTCCCTTGTATCTCCTGTAAAGATCCGATTCATTCATGATCGTCTGTACAGTGACTCCGGATCTTGCACGGAGCAAGCCTATGTCGGACATATAAACTTTGAAATAGGTCTTGTCGGCAAACCCGGACAAGGGTACTTCCGGCTTTTCTACGAGTTCGGTCCTGATAATAAGCCCTGCATCTGCAAGCCATTGAAGCGCATCTTCAAGTTCCGCGGATCTCTTTCCTTTTTTTACGTGGGAGAACACAAACTTATTGTTCTCTTTCGCCAGCTGAACAGGTACAGAATCCCAGATCCATCTGATCTTCGGAACATCGCCTGCCGGCGCATGCTTAGAAAAATCATCAGCATAGTCGTTCAATATTTCTTCCTGAACTTCTTCCACTTCCTCCGCATTATGGGTTTCTATCCAGGTCTTTACGGCTTCCGGCATGCCGCCGACAATATAGTATTCTTTCAGCAGCTTCTGCATTGGAACTGCGTATAAATCGGGGATCGGCCTGTCAACCGGCCACTCATTAAATACTTCAATCAGATCTGTCCTGTCATTTGCTATAACAAACTCCTTAAAGCTCATAGGATAAAGCTGCAGCCGGTTCACCTTGCCGACAGGAAACGGAATGTTCTGCCTTTTAAGCGCAACGCCAAGGAGAGATCCCGCGCAGACCAGATGAAGATCTCTCATATTTTCACAGAAATATTTCAGTGCCGTTATTGCCCTGGGACACTCCTGAATCTCATCAAAAAACAACAGCGTTTCCCCGGCCGTTATCTTTGTCCTGAAATGCCGTTCCAACTCTGTAACGATTCTTTGTACATCAAAGTCGTAATCAAAAACAGCTGCCAGATTATCTGCGCTTTCAAAATTTACATAGACATAGCTTTCAAAACATTCCCTGGCAAACTCTTCCACTATATAAGTTTTTCCACACTGACGAACACCGGTAAGTAATAACGGCTTTCTGCGCACTTTCTCCTTCCAGTTTTTCAGGTCTTTTAATATCTCTCTGTACATAACCCCTCCATCAGTCCTGTCGATTTCGAAGTTATTATAACAAATGTCGTGCCGTTTATGCAATGTTTATCGCAAAAGTCATATGACTTTTGCAAAAAACAATTCCTTGATTTCTTCATTCAAATAGTTTCTGTCATCAAACCTGTTCAACCTGTTCAGCTCATTCATGTCCTTGATCGTCACCGGCGGAAGCGGACGATTATGATTTACAAAGGTAAGCCTGTCGCTATACCAATAGATGCCGATATACTGCTGTCGACTGTATTCCTTATTTCATAACCTTCTCCATCAGCGACTTATAGCTGTCTACAACATCATAAACAACATTGCCGTTTGAGATAGCCTTAAAATGTTCTCTTGCACAGTGAATCTTGGGTTCCTCAATCAACCTAAGCTGCATGGAATTCATAGATCCCTTCGTTTCTGCAACAAAGTAAATATGCTTCACGCTGCCTTCATAGAATGCAATTGCCCAGTCCGGATTATAGTGACCAACCGGAGTTGAAATATAAAACCCATCCGGCAGCTTCACGTAAACAGCAACATCTGTATTGGTATCAAGATCCGTAGCAAAATCGCGCTCGTTTGATGAATCATAAACGATATGATCATACAGGTGTTTCTTTGCCTTCATTGCATTCACATCCAGCTTACCCTTAATGGTAGGATCAGTGAAGATATCAGTTCCATATTGTTCATCAAGAACATCGTATGTAATATGCTCAACGATTGCCGTAGCTTTCTGATCGTTGATCAACTGGGCAGCTTTTGTGATGAATTCCTCCGGATTATCCTTGAACTGGTCGAATACAATCGGCTGAATTCCCTGAAGGATAGCACTAATCGCCTTACGTGTTAATCCTGTTTCATCTACCAGCTTTCCGATAAGGTCATATTTCACATTAGAATTGGCAGCAACTCTAACGGCATAGCTTCCGGATTCTTCCTTCACAAACGAGGCACCGGCTATCAGGTCTTCTTTTGACTTGATAGTGTCCATTGCACCGGTCTCGACTTTGAAATAAATCTTTGCAACACGAAGCTTGGAATTCAGCGAAGCAATCGACTTTTTAATCAGCTCATCTGTATCGAAATCAACAACATAAACGGACTTAGCGTTAATCTTCGACCATAATGCCTTGAACTCTTTACTGTTAAGCTTTTCATCATCCACCTGCAGTTCCACGTTGTTACTGCGAGCATTCTCCGGCTGCATAGCCTTACTATCATAAATAGAATCAATAATGCCTATTACATCCGAAGAGAAATCCTTTGCTTCATCAGCAATCTTGATCTCTCCGTTTGCCTTATCTTCATAGTATTTATCTGTAAGCTCGCCAATCTTATTGATATAACCATTTACAATCAGGTCAAAGTGAATGGCAGATGCAACGTCCCTTGTGATGACAAACTCATTGCCCTTATCATCCTTAACAATATGATCGACGAAGAGCTCCTGGGTAACCTTCTTAGGTCTGTCAGCAACAGCCTCTGCCATTTCAGTCTGCAAGCCTTTCGCAAAGGAATCGTAGCTTTCACTAGCGATAACGGTAAGTACATTCACATTATGAACGTCGTTGCCCAGAGCATTAACATCCATACGCTCACCGTTCTGATTGACGCAAAGACGAAGTCCACGACCTACTTCCTGGCGCTTACGGACATCGCTGCTGCTCTGCTTCAGTGTGCAAATCTGGAAAACATTAGGATTATCCCAGCCTTCACGAAGAGCGGAATGTGAGAAGATGAAACGTACCGGGGACTTCTTCGGATCGCGATCAAGAAGCAGTTCTTTATTCTTCATGATCAACTCGTATGCGCTGACATCATCCGAAGTCGTTTCTTTTCTTCCTACCTTGGAGTTGATCATCTTACCCTTGCCGTCCACAGAAAAGTATCCGGCATGCGTCTTGCTGGCAGGAATAGACTGCAGATACTTGATATAATCATCTTCTCCCAGAGAAAGCTGCATGTTGTTCAGAATATCCTCATACTCTTCCTCAAACATGACTGCATACTTTCCGTTGACCGGCTGGTTTGCTGCATCATATTCGCGGTAGTTCGCCACTTCATCAATGAAGAACAGCGACAGCACCTTGATTCCCTTATAGAACAGCTGACGCTCACGCTGCAGATGCGACAGGATTGTTTCTCGAATCTGGATCCTGCGAAGCTGATCCTCATCGACCGCACCGACAACATCTCCGGCATATATCTTGATGCCGTTAATAAACTCCACAGAATCATCACGGCCATCTATGCGGCTTACCACAAAGCCATTCTTATACTCTTCCAGGCCATTGGAATAATCATATAAGTTATCACCCTCCGTAACGATCCTGCTCTTTTTCTTCGGAGCTCCGCTTGCCATCTTCACTTCAAATTGAAGCGTAGCAGTCGGATTGCCCTTCGACAGGTTGATGCTTTCAAGATACAGGTAACTGTCTGTTGCAGTACTTCCGGTCTCCGTAATACCCTTAACAGCGATCTTTTTTACCAGCCTCTTGTTGTATGCCTCCATTGCATCCAAACGATAGACCATGTTATAGATGCTATCGCTCTTATGCGTGGCCGAATAACGCAGCGTAATCATCGGATTAAACTGCTTCAAGTTTTCTTTTGTCTGCTTTCCTTCTACTGACTGAGGTTCATCAATGATCAGGATCGGATTGGTCTTCGCAATGATATCAATCGGTCTGCGTGACCGGAACTCATCCAGCTTCATGTATATTCTTCTGGCATCTTTTCCCTTAGCATTAAAAGCCTGGGAATTGATGATCATTACATTGATGGAGCTGTCCGATGCAAAACGATCGATTTCAGTCAGCTGAGTGGAATTGTAAATGAAGAATCGAATCTTCTTTCCATACTCTTCTGCAAAATGCTCCTGTGTCATTTCAAATGACTTGTATACGCCCTCACGGATAGCAATGCTCGGAACAACGATGATGAACTTGCTCCATCCATATGCTCTGTTAAGCTCATACATAGTCTTTATGTAAGTATATGTTTTTCCAACGCCGGTCTCCATTTCGATAGTAAGGTTGAATCCCTCGCTACGTCCTTCCAGCTTCTTTGACGGCGCAATCTGATTTGCTCTCTGTATCTTCTGCAGATGCTCCAAAATCAACTGATCATTCAGCTCGGGGACAATTTTTTGATTGCTCCATCCTGTAAAATCTGTTTCATCGGTAAGGTTTTGCTGAATATATCCGGATCCTCTATCCATCATATAAGTCGGAGTCAAGAATGGTTGTCCTGCAAAAACATCTACTACGGCTTTAGCAGCATCTGCTTGGAATTTCTGATGTTTATACTGTAGTTTCATCGTTTCTCACCTTCTCTAAAGCACTTTTAAACACTTCACCTTCATTACAAAACAGAATACGAAAAATCCCCATCAAAGTCATATCGTCACTTCTAAGAACATCTTCTGGCTGTACGCCATCAGGCAATTCAATTGCGCAAGCAGGCATATCTAGTTGCTGAAAACGCCAGTTGTTGACTCTATCGTTGAATTTCAGTAGATCGGCAATCATATGGGCATCGTTCGTTGACAAGCCTTCTCCTAACACCTTGAAAAGCTCATGAACAACTGTGTTTCGCCTGTTTCGAATGTCGAAAACCCTTTTAATATCAGTTTCCGAAAAAACATCGTACTTTTGCAACCAATTTAAAGCTCCCCTTAATCGTTTACCATCCTGATTGTTCTCTTTATTTTCTTTTGAAGCATAAATCGCATCTTCATAATTCTTTTTGTTCTTTTGCGCCTGGCGCAATTGTAGGGAGTAAGGAATGAACGGATCTTCTTCCTTCATTTCTATTTTGTTCTTTAACTTCTTTATGTAGTCATCATCTATATCTGAGTAAAGCACTCCATCCAACACACATGGTGTTGAAAAGAATTCTTTGACCGTATTGATTACTACGTCTTCAAAGTGTTCGTATAGAAGAATAAAGTATGCTGCTCCTTTAATATTGGGAACTAGTACTGCTTCATCAAAGAAATTGTCAATCGTAGTCATTTCATATTACCTTTATCCTTGTGTCCGGTGCCAGCATTTTGAAGATTTCGCCAACGTTGATTTTTGCAGGACTGCTATTAAAACTACTGTCACGGAACACAGCACGAAGCGGCTGTCTACGCGCAATCTCTTTGATTACAGTATCAGGAATGTTTTCATTGAAGCAAGCGATTAGATCTCCGTAGTTATAGGTGTGAACCGTGCATCCTTCAATCTTCTCAGATTTGTATGGCATGGATAAAGGAAGGCCCCATTCCAGCAGGCATCCAAAAAGCAGATCTAAATCTGTTCGATCTGATTTGATATTAGATTCTAGCAATGGCAATATACTCTGATGATATTCATCTGCGGAATAAAACACATTGTTCATATTGCTGGAATCTAGTTTGAAAACGCGGAAGCCAGTATCTACTTCCTGATTAGTCAATGGGTTTTCTTCTTTTACTTTGATTCCTGCACGACGAATACGTTCTTTCCCAACTTGGCATATATCCTTATATCCTGCTTTATACGCCTCGCTCTTCTCTTCTGTTTCTTCGGGAATCTGTACCATTATGAATTTACGATGTCCGTCATCTTCAAGATTTAATTGCATTGTCGCGTGTGCTGTCGTTGATGAACCTGAAAAGAAATCAAGTACAACTGAATCCTTATCTGTACATAATTGCACAAACGTTTTAATCATTTCTATCGATTTGGGATAATCAAATACATTTGCTCCAAACATTTGTTCTAGATTTCGTTTTTCAACAGATGTATCAACAAAAACAAAATTATCAAAGACCGATTCATCTCCATCGGTAATATATGATTTTGCTCTTGGCGGAGTAGAATCATCTCCGTACCAAATCATATTCTTTTTTTGTAGTTCAAGAAGTTCTTGCTTACTTTTGCCCCAGCCCCTATTTGGTATTAAACATTCTTTTCCCGTTGATGGATTGATAATCGTGAAATCTTTTGGTCCGTTTGCACGAGAAAGATCTTTATCGGTAAATACACCAAATTCATCGACCTTATTCCATCTACTCAAGTGCGCATATTTAGGACGCGCATACATTGCCCTAATCTCTTCATTTATTTCATCAATATTCAAGCCTTGCCCTTTAAGCTTTAAAAACATATTATTCACATCAGAGACACCTTTTTTGCTTGCTCGCCAAGTAGCCCCTGATGCATTCAGAGCTTGCAGGTTTTTCGCATAAATAAGAACATACTCAGTAGAAACGCCAATATATCTGCTTTGATTTTTCATAGAATTGTTTTTATGAATAATATGGGCCATAAAGTTGCTCTCGCCAAAAGTTTCATCTCCAATCTTTCGAAGATTATCCATTTCATTATCATCTATAGAAATAAAGATGACGCCTTCGTCAGATAATAGATTTCTTGCGAGCAGCAAACGCGAATAAATCATTGAGCACCAATCCGAATGGAACCGTCCGTTTGAATCTGTGTTTCTAATCAGTCTATTTCCGACATCATCATGCTCTCCGCTCTCCATTTCCCATTCTTCTCTCGAAACACGGAAATCATCTGCATAGACAAAATCATTTCCCGTGTTATACGGTGGATCAATGTAAATCATCTTAATCTTTCCAAGATAACTTTCCTGAAGCAGCTTCAACGCTTCCAGATTATCGCCTTCGATATAAAGGTTCTCCGTAGTGTCCCAATTCACGCTCTCTTCAGGACAGGGGCGCAAGGTTTTGCGGATGGGCTTGTTGGCCTCCACAATAGCAGCCTTCTTACCTACCCAAGTAAACTCGTATGCTTCGTCACCTTCCACCACATCTCCAGACAACATCTGACGAAGCAGGTCAAAGTTAATGGCCTTCTTTAGATTTCCGTTCTCGTCAGCAGTCTCCGTGATACAGTTCGGGAACAGTGCACCGATTCTCTCCACATTCGCCACCGTTAAGTCCTGCGTTTCCATTCTCATTTTCTCCATTACTGTGTTCCTCCTTGTAATGCCTTCCGATACTCTCCAATTTGGTAAATAGCTGCCCTAAGCACTTGCAAACATATAAGAGCCGTCTGCTTGTCTGGAGAAAAGTGGGAAGCCATCTGGGAATATGGATGTATATAATTTCTGAAGTCACGCACCACATGACTGAATTTCTTTACGTCCTGTTTCAAAAAGCCTATTTCAGAAGCTGCATCAATAAAGTTATTCAGCGTCCATTCTGGAAATCTCCGCACAGATCCTGCTTCATTTTTTGGTGCAGACTGTGTTTGATTAAAGAGCCGTGGATATGCGGATGCGATTCCAAGCAAAATGCCTTCTAAGATGCTTCCAATCATGATCACTGAAGATAATGGAGCATCGTTTTTCACGCAAGACTCAGCTTCTTTAAGTCTCAATGTAACAATATCATTAACGCCAGGATCAAGCCCTAATTGCGTTACATCAACGCTAAATGATTGCCTTAGAAAAGCATCTTCAGATGTTTCATCAACAACTTTGGGCCTTTCTACTATAACTCTGTCTCGCCTTTTGAATGTTATAATATCGTTGTCGCGGATTAGCACCCATCTATCAAAAGCCAGATATTGATTAAAATCTGTTATCATAGCATCTAACTGATCTATTCTTCCGATGTATTCCACAACGGCAAAAGCCTTTTTGATGCATTTGTCGAGTTCTGGGGTTCCATTGATTGCCTTTAATTTCTCATCGGTATAGAACCACCTTGATGGGAAGCCTTGGCCATACTGATCATGAAACCCAAGATCATTGAAAAAATCAACAAGCTTAGGTCCACTTCTATAATCAGGTGTACCATCACCATTAATTATCTCTCTTAGCTTTTCAAGGGTTTTAGCACTTAACTGCATTCGTTATTACACTCCGTTTCTTCACTCAGCAATTCGACCAGCTTGTCTGCGATCTCGTCAGGCGTTAGACTTGCAGTATTCATTGCAAGCTTCCCTGCTATAATCGGGCTAAAATCCATCACCTGTTTTTTAGTCAAGTTATGCCAAATTGGTAGAAGCACTTTACCGTTGATACTCTCCAACTGAAAAAGTCCATCCAGTTCAGCCTTTGTCCAATACTTACCTTCAGAAATATAATCTGGAGATAGGACTGCCACACCAAATCGTGAATGCCGTAAGCCTTCATCTATTTTTGCACGCATGGAATCACCCCATTTCATTTTTGTGGTGTCATACCATACTTGCAGATCCCGATCTCTTAACGCTTGGACAAAATCATCCACAAAGGATTCTTTGTCTTCCCAAGCATGAGACACGAAGACATCATATTCAGGAGCATCTTTGCCTTCTGACGGTTCACGAGGTTCTATAACATGTTGCGGAAGAAGATCCGCCTCCATCTCAGCAATTCTCCTCTCATATGACTGTTGCATTCGCTTTATTGATTGTTGTTCTTTTTTCTTCTCTCTATCTTGCTCTTTCTGGAGCTTTTGGTACGCATCATTTCGCTTTGCACGTTTATCAGCGATCTTTTTCTGCAAATCAGCACTTTCCGCCGCGGCTTTCTGACTTGACGCATTGTAACCATCAATTTGGCGCATCTTACTCTTTATAGTAGCTGCAGAGGCATTCTTACTTACAGAAACGCCCGCAGCTTTTTTTGCTTCACTCGCAGCCTTTTTATCTGCCGCAGCCTTTTTCTTCTCGAGATCAGCTATCTCTTTATCAAGACTATTAACCGTTCGTCGATATTGATCTACGCTCATAGGAGCTCTTCCAGTTCCTTTCTCAGGTTTTTTAGTTCCGCATTCAACAGCACCTGTTTATTGAGTTGTTTTTCTTTTCTCACTTTTGTCTGCATCGCAACAATCTGCTTTTCCAATTCTTGTCTGCGGGCATCACGCTCTACGGACTCCTTTAGTGTTTCCGTGTTCTCTGATTGAAGTGCATCTCCCGCAATCTGGCGTACGAAGTTTTCGTATACGGCGTCTGTATTCAGACCGTCCACCTTCAAAGGTAGCTCTTGCTCAGTCAACCATTCTGTGTGATAGTACGTTCCGACCTTGAAGGCATTGTTTCCAGAGGCAGCAGATTCCTTATAAGCGGTCCACGCCTGGTACTTGCCCTCATATTCCAGCAAAAACAGTATGTGATACGGGATCTCCTTATCAATCTGCTTCAGGATCGACACATCCAACTGCGGAGCCGCCAAGCGCACTTCAAAGACTTCTATTTCCGTTACAGCATCACCAGCGGCCAGATTCATAGTTGTAGCAGCAATCTTATTGCGCCAGTATATCACCTTGCTCTGATCGATAAAGACTCGCTTCAGCGCAGGCGTCACCGACAGGTTCTCATAGAATTTCTGCTTAGGGATCCGTCGATTGAACTCTGTGCTCTTTGGTAAGCCCAGCACGTCAGCACCTCCTTACTTCACTACGAGGAAACAAATTAGCTCAAAGTCATCCAGCCCGTTGATCTCCGACATCAGCGCAGACGTTCCACCAGCAGAGAAGAGGCTGTCGATATCGCTTTCTTCCTTCACGTCGATGATGGAATTGATCGCATCATTCAGCAGTTCGGATACTTCCTGCATGTTCCTTCCGTCATCTGTCTCTTCGTTGAATTTACGACACAGAGATAGGACGGGTTCTTTTTTGCCACGGCACAGCAGCCGCACTGTATCCAGCAGTTTCTTGGGGTTCAAGTAGTCGCAGACGATTTCACCGTCCACACCGATATAAACCATGTAGAAAGGATGGATGCGGTTCTGGTTGTCGATGTTGATACTGTTATTGATATTCCGCAGTACGAAGATCACGCCTTCGGGATTCTCTGCGTCTGCTGGCACAACTGCATGCAGACCTTTCGGTTTCTTGTCCAGGTCATCATGGGTTTTGATGTACTCCAATAGGTCCAGCCTGAATTCATTCAAGCCCAGATCCATGATAGAAATACCTGTAGACATATCCTCGATATCTACGACTTCTTCCTGTAGCCGTTTTAACTGTTGCTTTCTGTATTCCAGATCACCCTTTTCTTCCGGATTGATCAGGTCATCATCACCGGTAGAAGTCATGACGGATATCTTCATTCTTGTCTCAACACGGGACTTCAAATTGATATAGTCATCCAGCGTCATATACGGCCAGAAGTTCACCAGCTGAATATACTGGTTCCTGCTGCCGATACGGTCGATACGGCCAAACCTCTGAATAATACGCACCGGATTCCAGTGAATGTCATAGTTCACCAGGTAATCGCAGTCCTGCAGGTTCTGACCTTCTGAGATACAGTCTGTTGCAATCAGAATGTCTATCTCCTTAGTGCTTCCCGGCATCAGAACATCCCTGCTCTTTGATATAGGTGAAAAGCAGGTAAGCACATTGTTCAAGGTTGCCTTTAATCCCTTAACCGTGGTTCTTCCGTCGATAGATCCTGTAATAACAGCTGTATCTAATCCATAATTGTTCTTCATGTAGCTTGCGACCTGATCATACAGGTATTCAGCCGTATCAGAGAACGCGGAGAAAATCAACACCTTCTTATTGCCTTCATTGATAGGATTAGCCATCTTTTCATCCAAGAGCTTGAAAAGTGTCTGCAACTTTAAGTCATGCTCCGGTGTAATATCGGCAACCATAAGTGTTAAGAGCTCCAATGTATCAGCATCGTGCTGAAGTTCAGCTCGCCATGTCTTATAGTCCATATCGGCCAGATCAATCTTTACCTTCTTTCCGACAGTGAAGAAGTCTGTATTGCCGTCATCCATATCGAAGTCATTATCATCGGCTTCATACATGTCCAGATCAGCCTTACCATACTTTTCAAAATTGGTAATAGCATCAATGGTTCCCTGAATAAGATCGCGTATCCTGCTAAGCGTCAGATTGAAGGAATAGACAGAGCTTTCCAGACGCTTCAAGAGGTTGATGCTCATGAGGCGTTGGATACCTTGTTCACGTCCCTTCTGTGTAAGGTTATTTCCCTTGTTATGAGTCAAATCCACATACTTCGACATCTTACTTGGGAATATGTAGTTTGACGGTGTATAGATGCACAAAGTCAGCTGCATCAGCTGCTCATATATTTCATTGTAATTGATTGCATTGTTGAGATCCGTAAGTCTCGGTCTCTTCGATATTGGTTTCAGTCTCTCAGGGAATTTCCCAATCTCTTCTGTGTTGTAATATTTTTCAATGTGTCTTCTGGATCGTGCGATTGTCACGCTGTCCAAAACCTCAAAGAAATCAAAATCCAGCGTCCGCAACAAAGCCTCCGTCGTTCTGGCTTCAGGCTCCAGTTTGCTCCAGGCATTAAAAGCCTTCTGAGCTTGACGGAATATCTCTTCTATTGGCTTCTTTATATCCAGCTGCTCGTTGATATACTCGGATTTACCTTCATAGGCAAGTGCTAGCTGATTTTTAAGGTCTGCAAATCTGTTATTTACCGGCGTTGCAGAAAGCATCAGCACTTTTGTCTTAACACCGGCACGAATAACCTTATCCATCAATTTCACGTACCGGTTCTCCTGCGTGTTGGCGTGTGTACCGGCACCGTTACGGAAGTTATGCGATTCGTCGATCACGACCAGGTCGTAGTTACCCCAATTTAAGCGTTCCAGATCGAGTCCGTTTGACACGCCACCGTTTCTGGATAAGTCAGTATGGAAAAGAACGTCATAATTCAATCGGTCTGATGCAATCGGATTGTTGACGTAGTTATCCTTATATGTATTCCAGTTCTCAGAAAGCTTTTTCGGACAAAGCACCAGAACCGTTTTATTTCTGTTCTCGTAATATTTGATAACAGCCAGCGCTGTAAATGTTTTACCAAGACCAACGCTGTCAGCCAAAATGCAGCCATTGTAGCGTTCCAACTTGTTTATGATGGCAAGAACAGCATCCCTCTGGAAGTCATAAAGCATATCCCAGATTTTGCTTTGTTTGAAGCCGGTTGCCTCATTTGGCAATACATCCTCTGAGATATCGTCTAGGAACTCGCTGAACACGTTATACAGAGTCATGAAATATATGAGCTCCGGAGCGTTTTCGTTATAGGCTGTTGTGATATTCTTGATGATCACATCTGTGACATCCTGTAGTTTTTCCCGATTGTTCCAAAGCGATTCAAACAGCTGAATGTATTGTTTTGAAAAAGGAGCTTCTATACGGTTAACCATGTTATAAGTGTTGTTGCCGCGTTCGCAGCCAATATCTACCGTGGTGAAGCCACTCATTGGCATATATGCCACTTCTTCCGAAAGAGAGCTGACCGTCGTGAAGCCGCCCATGTTCTCGCCGGTCGTGTTCGACTTGAACCGCGCTTTCCTGCGAATCCATTCTGCACATTCCTGCGCAATAGCCTTTTGCATCAATTCATTGCGAAGTCGGATTTCAAATTCGGTGCCATACAGACTTTGCTCTCTATTAAGCCGTGGAATATAGAATTCCCGTTTTTGCTTTTCCGCTTTTTCTGTCAGGAATGTTGGAGATGTAAAGATAAAACGAAATTCGTCGATAGAGTCCAACTGCTTTTTCAGAATGCTATACGCATACATAGAGAAACAAGCTGCAGCTACAGACACCTTGCTCCCCTTTTTAATGGTTTGCATTAAATCATCTCGGACGATGTCCGTGACATTGTTTAGAACTTTCATAGAGCGCCTACTTTCCGCTTTCTGCCTCTTTTAATATGCGTTGATCATCATCATATTTATCAAAATATGCAGTGAGGGCACGTTCTACCGCTACAGTTTTTGGTTGACCGGAATCCTCACAATAACGAGCCAGACGTTCGTAAATCGGAGACGCAATGCATACGTTCAAATATGTACCGTTTTTCTTTGGCCTTGCCATTTTTATCACCTCATTTATTTGCAATGAAACTTTCAGAAACATCGTTATTGTACCACTTTCTACTACTGTTTTCAATCTAAAATGTTTTCCGGTCTTAATTCAGTCTTTTTTCGTCGAAATAACAAGGCCGGGTTTTATTAGTGGAAGATGGTAAGGTTTCTAAAACAAAAAAGAAGCCGTTTCCGGCTTCCCGTGATAGCGTTCCCGAGAGGATTCGAACCTCCGACCTACTGCTTAGGAGGCAGTCGCTCTATCCTGCTGAGCTACGGGAACAGTTGTTTTTATGGTTTTGTTTTGTCTGCGAAAAGGATATTTCCCTGCATGCAGACAATGCCTTTAAAGCGCATTCCTTCGGAGGGCTCGCCGAGGAGATCCCGGCTGTTTATGCATATGTCCATCTGGACTTCATTGCAGGTGATGCTCATTATATGAAGCTTTTCGCCGGTAAATGAGTTTGTGATGGTCTTGCATCCCGTTATGTCGCCTATCAGGCTGTAGATGTTGCTCTCATATCCATGGGGCATGAAGTTGTTGTCTACTATGGAATATATATCTTCCGTGAGAGACCTGGTGACCACCTCATTATACGCATCCAGCTCTTCCATTGCAAGTATTTCTATTGCGGATTCGTCGCCGTTTTTGGCTGCAGCGATAAGGGCGTTCTTTTTCTGGTGTTTTTTTCGGGAGTCTTTTACAAATCTCTCGCTTTTAAAAACGGGCAGAAGTATTTTGCCTTTTGTGGAAAGGCCCGACAGCCTTACCGGGAATCTGCGTTTTACGCCGCGGCGGTCGCGGAAAATTTCATAAAAATCCGCGATGTTTGAGAGGGTGAATATCATCGTAATATTCAGGCTTATGTCGTCATACGCCGCTATAAACCCGTCGCGATCGGACAGTTCTTCGATTTCTATGTCTTCGGTCGAGCTAATCTTTGTGCCTGTCAGATAAGGAAAGCAGTATCCCACATGAAAATCATGAAACTCATCCAGCTCCCCGCAAACATTTACACCGCAATTTTCCGCAAATTCTTTTGCAAATTCAGCGTATGTGCGGTTCTTTATGTTTATTATTCTTCTGGAATCACATTCTTTGAAAACCTTTTTGATAAGAACCTCAAATTCCTGTGATCTTTTAAGGGTGGAAAAGCCAACGGCTCGTAAATATTTGTGCATTGAGTTCTCTTTGTTTCGTGCCGGCACGAAGTGTATAACTGTTATTTCATAGTATCCGGGAACAGTAAGGCTTTGCCTCCCATATACGGCCTTAGTGCCTCAGGGATGCGGACCGTTCCGTCTGCCTGAAGATTATTTTCCAAAAACGCGATAAGCATTCTGGGCGGTGCTACAACGGTATTGTTGAGTGTATGCGCCAGATATTTGCCTTCTTTTCCATTGACCCTGATTTTGAGGCGTCTTGCCTGCGCGTCGCCCAGGTTCGAACAGCTTCCCACCTCGAAATATTTTTGACGGCGCGGAGACCAGGCTTCAACATCGCAGGATTTTACTTTCAAATCCGCAAGGTCGCCCGAACAGCATTCCAGCGTCCTTACGGGAATGTCAAGTGTTCTGAAAAGATCCACCGTGTTCTGCCACATTTTTTCATACCAGAACATACTGTCCTCAGGCTTGCACACCACTATCATTTCCTGTTTTTCAAACTGATGTATGCGGTAAACGCCTCTCTCCTCAAGGCCGTGAGCGCCCTTTTCTTTTCTGAAGCAGGGCGAATAACTCGTAAGCGTGAGCGGGAGAGTGTCTTCGTCTATAATCTGTCCGATAAATTTGCCTATCATGGAATGTTCACTGGTTCCGATAAGAAACAGATCTTCGCCTTCCACTTTATACATCATGGCTTCCATTTCAGCGAAGCTCATTACCCCCGTAACCACTTCGCTTCGGATCATAAAAGGCGGAACGCAGTAGGTAAAACCGCGGTCTATCATAAAATCTCTGGCATAGGAGATAACCGCCGAATGAAGCCGCGCGATATCGCCGACAAGATAATAAAATCCGTTTCCCGCTACTCTGTGTGCGCTGTCCAGATCCAGCCCCGAAAAGGATTCCATGATCTGGGCATGATACGGTATCTCAAAATCAGGCACAACCGGCTCTCCGAATCTTTCGATTTCGACATTTTCACTGTCATCTTTGCCGATCGGCACACTGTCTGCAATTATCTGAGGAATGATCATCAGTCTTTTTTTGAGATTTTCCTCGACTTCTTTTTCTTTTTTGGTAAGTTCTTCTATTCTGTCATTTTCCAGGGCAATCTGTCTTTTAACGGCTTCGGCTTCGTCTTTTTTGCCTTGTCCCATCAGCTGCCCGATTTGTTTTGATACTTTATTTTTATTGGCGCGAAGTGCCTCTACCTCGCCTTTGATCTTTCTGTTTTCAATATCAAGTGAGATAATTTCATCGACTACAGGAAGCTTATCCTCCTGAAATTTGTTTTTAATGTTTTGTCTGATCAGCTCGGGATTTTCCCTGAAAAGCTTAATGTCCAGCATTTATGTCAGCCTCTTTTTCATCTTTGTATGCAACGGCATAATTGAGCGCTTCCATTTCTTCGTTGCTGAGCATGATATAGGATTCGCCATTTACGATCTCTTTTAAATATAGAAAACAATTATCTCTGCTGTGAATCGTATTTATTATTACGCCGGTATCGTTGTCGTCAAGCATCGCAAGCGCAAAGCTCATTTTCCCGCCCACATCATCAAAAGCATCGTATTTGACTATTCCGTAATGTGTATATGTGGAAGCAAAACGGCTTTTTATGATTTGTACATCGCTTGCCATTTCGTTGCTCTGTTTCGCGATTCTCTCTATCTCGTCAAATCTATCTAAAAATACGGTTTCCATCGCTTCGCCGTCGCGGCCCCTCATGAAAAGCTGATATTTTTTCGTAAGCCTGCTCAGACGCATGGACATAATAACCGTGATAACCGCCAAAATTACAATAAGGATAAGAAGCAGCAGAAACAATACTCCTACATCCATGTTTAATGCCTGTGAATATGTATCCATCAGGTGCTGCTGACCTCCTTGATGGTATGCATCAGGTCAAGTATACGATCAAACTCCTCCTGAGAATAATATTCGATCTCAAAGCTTCCCTTGCCTGATTTTTTCTGTTTTATGGTTACTTTTGATCCTATGATCTGTTTAAGCTGTTCCTCTATGGAAGAATATATAGCCGCAATCTGTTCGTCGAAAACCGGCTTCTCTTTAGGAGGCCGTTTCATCTTCTGGATAAGCTTTTCTGTTTCGCGTACGCTGAGTCCGTCCGCCACTATGTGCATGGCAGCATCATATTGCGCTTCCATATCTTCCATGCCGAGCAGCGCACGGGCATGGCCAGCCGAAATAAGATCGTCTATGATCATCTGCTGGATTCTTTCATCCAGTTTTAAAAGACGCATGGAATTAGTGATAGCGGTGCGGCTTTTCGAAACACGTTTTGCGATATCCGCCTGTGTAAGACCGAATTCATCGATCAGCCTTTTATATGCGGCAGCTTCTTCGACCGGATTCAGGTCTTCTCTTTGAATGTTTTCTATGAGAGAAACTTCCATTACCTCCTGACTTGAATATTCCCTTATTATAACGGGTATTTTCTTCAAGCCCGCGATCTTTGAAGCTCTCCATCGTCTTTCCCCGGAAATAATCTCATAGTACCGTCCCTTTTTCTGTACTATAAGCGGCTGCACGACACCGTAAAGTTTAATCGAATCCGCAAGCTCGGCAATGGATGCCTCATCGAAATTTTTTCGGGGCTGATCCGAATTAGGGATTACGAGTGAAGTACGAACCTCAAAAATCTGCATGTCGGAGGGTATGTCCGCTTTTACCGGAGAAATCCTGGTTTTTTCGACCGCTTTTTTCTTTTCAACCGATTTAGCGGCCGAAACTGTTATATCTTCCGCAGGAATTTCGTTTTCGACCGTATCCTTTTTTTTGTTTATATTATCATTTGGTATTAAAGACTGGAGTCCCTTCCCTAAATTTAGTCCGCCTTTTTTAGCTGACATCGTCCTTCTCCTCTCTATCAATTACTTCGGCAGCAAGCTTTCTGTAACTTTCTGCGCCAGTAGATCTGCCGTCGTAAATATTGATGGGAAGTCCGTAGCTGGGAGCTTCAGCCAGTCTTACATTACGAGGTATTATCGTTTCATAGATATAGACGTTCAGGTTGTCTTTCACATTTTGAACGACCTGATTGTTGAGTTTTGTGCGGGTGTCAAACATCGTAAACAAAACTCCGTCTATGTACAGATCTTCATTCAGGCTTTTATTGATAAGAGAAACGGTGTTGGTAAGCAGAGCCAGCCCTTCAAGCGCATAGTATTCGCACTGTAACGGAATCAGGACAGATTCCGCGTATGTAAGGGCGTTTATCGTAAGCATGCTGAGCGAAGGCGGGCAGTCGATATAAATGTAATCGTATTCGTCCGCAACAGCCTCCATAGCATTTTTCAGGCGGTATTCCCTGTCTTCCAAATCGAGAAGCTCAATTTCCGCTCCCGAAAGCTCCACGCTGGCCGGAATGATATCTACGTTCGGATATTTCAAAGAGAGTATGCACTCATTTGCGCTGCAATGACCAATAATCAGATCATACACCGAATATTCCAATTCGCTTTTTTCTATTCCGAAGCCGCTTGTAGTATTCCCCTGTGGATCTATGTCAATAACAAGAACCCTTTTTCCCAGTTCTGATAAACAGGACGAAAGGTTGATTGCCGTAGTTGATTTGCCTACTCCGCCTTTTTGATTTGCTATTGCTACAACTTTTCCCACAACGTACTCCAAAAACCCTGATGTGTCTGTGCTTGACATAATGCGGCTGCCTATACAGTTGCTCCCCTTTTCGCAAATTAAAACGCGAAAAATCTGTAATATTATAGCAACCAAAGTATGTTGGCACATTTTGCGAGATGTATTATATCACCTCAAATCTTTTTTTTCCACATATTTTTTTAGTTTTGTTGACTTTTTTGCAAGTTTTTTTGAAACGGAGGAATTGTCGTTTTGCATTTATTTTAAGGTGTTTGTCCGACGTTATATTATTAGTTCTCTTGATCTCTGACTTTTTAACATTTATTAACATTAATTCCTTGCTGTTTGCCAACAACATTATGCGTCCGTATTTTTACATCATATAGTTGCTTTCCTGATATTTTAATCTATATGTTGTAATTGACGTTCTGTGTTCTGGGTTGCATTGGTTTGCTTTATGCTTCCAGGAACCCAAAAGCCCTATGGTGCGCAAAAAATCTTAACAAAGTTATCAACATTGGCGGCAATTGTTGATAACTTTGTTGAAAATGTCGATAACTCGCTTTCTGAGCGGTGTTTTACTCTCCTTAACCTCTTTAAGCCTGCTTGATATTTCGGAATTACTCACATTTTCCACATAGTTATCAACAGTTACACGAAAGCAAATGTTTCACGTGAAACATTTGCTTTCGAGAAATCAAGCATTTCCATTTTGTTTCAATTTCACGGAGTCTAATAATGTGCGATTTGAAAAACCAAAACACTTTTGCAATCGCAATTTATATGCTGCGATGGTGAACGCGCTGTGCGAGTTTGCAGTTGCGACATAAAATAAGACTGCACTAAATTAAGAAATCAGATTGGTGAAACAAATTATTGAGTTCTCGCTCAGAGAGTTAAGAGTAATAAGAGTATTACAAATAAATGTCGTAACTGCAATGAGAAATTAAATTAGTCGCCGCGATACCTTAAGTAAAAAACTAACATGAGCTATCCGGAGATGTTTTGATTAATCGGCCTAATTATAGCTATAGTATGTATATAAACAGAAGTGGTCGAATCAAACATTCGCCCTGCTATAAACACCCCTCAAAAACGGCGAGAAATAATTAATCTAAGTATATATAAGCATAGATAACATACCTGCATCAAACATCCGGTGCGAAGACACGCCTGAAAAAATATAATCCATCGCGATTGCCAAAGGATAATACAGCTAAGTATTATTGCTCGCCTTTGAGTTGAACGAAACCGCTTCAATCATCCCTGTGTAGTATAATTTCATTTGGCGCGGCAAAGCTCTGCGAGAAAACCCGTACGTCTCATGCAAGCGCTTAGCCCGCTCAGAATGTTTCACGTGAATCATCCTCTGCATAACACCGGGCTTTCATATAAATTTGATATTCTGGTATGTTGAAATCATATTATACAGGCATATCGGCGGAAAGCAGTTGTTACTAAACTGCGAGCAGACTTTCAGCTCAGGGTTAAAACATTTCGAAGCCCGCAGCATAATATAATGTCAAGAACAACCCCGCAGGACAGCCTGAGCTCAACCTCGAACCAGCATATAGGCGCAAAACACTTTCATTTAAGGTGGTTAAACATTTCATTTCCAGTTTTATATATAGGAATGTCGAATCCAATTCCAGAGAACGTCTTATCCAATTCAAGAATACGCCAATCACAAATTTCACCCCTCAACGCTCGGGCGCCCCAATTCGCATATATTGTATTAGTCTGCCGCTGCATTTTCACTTGCGAATTATTTTTTAGTTTGTTAGGCGCAAAACAAAAGCAGGCTTTTACGTTCCGCGCTAAAACAAAAAAAGATGTTTCACGTGAAACATCTTTGAATTCGGCGCTCAGCCCTTTTATGGTTTATGTTTAAAACTCTGTGGAAATTGTGGAAAAGAAGACCGGTTCGCCGAACCCTCAAAAGAACAAGCTCCTGTTATAAAGGCCTTTTTTCCGGTATCCCGGCCTTACGCGGATATTTGTTGTCGGTGGGAGAGAGCTTGTCAACAACAACAAACGACCTGCCCGCGCCATTCTCTGAAAGCTTAAATTCTTCAACTCTTGACACTATTCCTCCCAATAAATTAATAGCACTTTCAGCTTGATTAACTTCATCCTGCGATTTTACGGATTTATAGGAAATAAAAATGCCGCCAACTTTAACAAGGGGTATACATAATTCCGACAGTGTGCTCAGGTTTGCAACCGCCCTTGAAACACAAAGATCAAACTTTTCCCTGTAGCTGGAGTCTTTTCCAAGCTCTTCGGCTCTTATATGAACGCACCGTACATCCTCCAATTCCAGCGCATTCACTGTCTCATTTAAAAATCTGATTCTTTTGTTTAACGAATCAGCCAGAACAATTTTTAAATGCGGATACATTATCTTTAGCGGCAATCCGGGAAATCCCGCTCCTGTGCCTATGTCGATCACGGTATCAAAAGCTGACATATCCAGGAAAAACGCAAGCGCGATACTGTCCAGAAAATGCTTTTCCTGTACATCACGAAAATCCGTTATCGCGGTAAGATTAACCTTTTTGTTTCCCTCCAAGAGCATTTCGTAATAAATGGAAAAACGATTTTTCTGCTGCTGTGTCAGTTTGATTCCATGTTTACATAATTCTTTTTCCAGCAAATCAAACGATTTTATCACCTGTTTTACCCTCTTTTGATCTGTTCTTCCCGGATTCTTTGTCAGCTGCCATTGCGCTTATATAGACCGCCAAAACCGACAGGTCTGCAGGCGAAACCCCCTGTATCCTGGATGCCTGTCCCATGTTTGCGGGTTTAAAAGCTTTAAGTTTCTGAACGGCTTCTATTCTGAGACTTTTAATATCGTCATAGTCTATATCTTCCGGAATAAGCCGTTTTTCTGTTTTTTTAAACTGTTCCACCTGCGCCTTCTGGCGTTTTATATAACCTTCGTACTTTATCTGGATATTTACCTGTTCGCACACATCCTCCGGGAGTTGTGGTCTGTCTTTATCTATCGGAGATATTTTTTCATAATCAAGCTCGGGGCGCTTTATAAGTTCCGCAAATGAAGCTCCGCTTGTAAGCAGGGCAGAAGAGTACTGTTTCAGCCGGTTTTGAACCTCTTCGTTTTCTCCCGCAAAGGTATTTTCCAGTCTTTGTATTTCCAAAGAAATCATTTTTTCTTTTTGTATAAGGCGATCATATTCATTCCGGCTTATAAGCCCGACACGATATCCGTACTTTCTGAGCCGCAAATCGGCGTTGTCCTGGCGCAGCAAAAGCCTGTATTCCGCACGGCTTGTCATCATGCGATAAGGCTCTCTTGTTTCTTTTGTCAAAAGATCGTCTATCAATACCCCGATATAAGCTTCCGATCTGTCTATTATAAGCGGCTTTTCGTTTTTTATTTTCAAGGCTGCATTGATCCCGGCTATAATCCCCTGCGCCGCGGCTTCCTCATATCCGGAACTTCCGTTTGCCTGTCCGGCCGAATAGAGACCCTTTATCTTTTTAAATTCGAGCGTGGGTTTAAGCTGCATGGGGTTTATACAGTCGTATTCTATGGCATAGGCGTTTCTGACTATGACAACATTTTCGAGTCCCGGCACGGATCTGTACATGGCATACTGAACGTCCTCGGGAAGCGAGCTCGACATTCCCGAAATATACATTTCATTTGTATAAAGTCCTTCCGGTTCGATAAAAACCTGGTGTCTGTCCTTGTCCGGAAATTTTACTACCTTATCCTCTATGGAAGGGCAATGTCTCGGGCCTGCCGCTTTGATATCTCCTTTATAAAGAGGGGATCTGTCTATATTTGCGCGTATGATCTCGTGCGTCTCTTCGGTTGTATAAGTAAGCCAGCAGGATACCCGGTTTTTTAATAAAGTTTCCCTGTCGGTGGAAAATGAAAACGGAGTGATTTTTTCGTCTCCCTTTTGTTCTTCCATTTTTGAAAAGTCCACCGTACGCCCGTCTATCCTGGCCGGAGTGCCGGTCTTAAATCTCAATATTTCGATGCCGTTTTTTATAAGAGAGTCCGTCAGTTTTGTCGCGGCCATAAGTCCGTTTGGTCCCGTATACTGCCTGACTTCTCCATATACGCAGCATGCGTTCAGGTAAACTCCGCTGCATAGAATAACCGCCTTGCACAGATATTCCGCTCCGGAAACCGTTTTTATTCCTTTGCAGACTCCGTTTTCGGTAATGATTTCAGACACTTCACTCTGTTTCAGATACAGATTCTCCGTGTTTTCCACCACCCGGCGCATATTTGCAGAATATGCCTGTTTGTCGGCCTGTGCCCTAAGCGAGTGTACCGCCGGCCCTTTTGATCTGTTCAGCATTTTAGACTGTATGAAAGTCCTGTCGGTGTTGCGTCCCATTTCACCGCCTAAGGCATCTATCTCTTTGACAAGATGTCCCTTGCTTGTTCCCCCTACGTTAGGGTTGCAGGGCATAAACGCTACGCTGTCCAGACTTACGGTAAACATTATTGTCTTTAATCCCATTCTCGCACAGGCAAGGGCGGCTTCACACCCGGCATGTCCGGCTCCTATAACAGCCACATCGTATTTTTCCGTTATATGCATAATATCCTCATGTTTCTGCGGGCAGATATTATTTGCCCATACAGAATTTGCTGAAAATTTCATTCACAAGATCCTCTGAAAGATTTCCTCCGATGATCTCTTCCAATTTTTCCACAGCGCCCATAATATCGATCGAAAGAAAATCCTCCGGCATGTCTTTTTCGATACTGTCCGCCACATTTTCAAGGGAAGCAAACGCCTCTTTTAAAAGTTCTTTATGCCGGACGTTTGTGATGTATATCTCATCATTAAAAGAAAGCTCTCCCTTAAAAAACATATTGTCTATCATGGTTTTTAACTCTTCTTCGCCATATCCGTTTTTCGCGGATATTTCCAAAATGTTGAAATCACATATTTCTTTAATCTGTTCCGGAAATGTGCGTTGTTTAAGGTCGGTTTTGTTTATCAGAACGATCACTTTTTTATTTTTAAGATGCTCCAATATTTCTTTGTCTTTATCGTCGGGTTTTGAAGATCCGTCTATGACATATAAAATAAGATCGCTTTCATTTGCCTTTTCCCAGGCCAGTTTAATTCCAATCTGTTCAACCGTATCCTGAGACTCGTGAATGCCGGCCGTGTCCAGCATGATAAGCGCCGTTTTTCCGAGTCTTACACTTTCCTCGATAACATCTCTTGTCGTTCCCGGTATGTCGGTAACTATCGCCCGTTCGCTTCCGGTCATCATATTCAAAAGAGACGATTTTCCTACATTCGGCTTTCCGATAATCACGGTTTTTATGCCGTCTTCGATATATCTTCCCTTATCCGTCGAATCTATTAATGTTTTGATCCTGGATTTTTCATTCAGAATAATCTCTTTTATCCTGTCCTTATATCCATCAAGGGAAATGTGCTCCGGATCGTCAAGCGCGGATTCTATATAAGCCAGCTCATATAACAGATTGTCACGGATATCGCTGATCCTTTTCTTTAAGCTGCCCGAAAGCTGGCTGACTGAACTCGCAAGCGCATAATCGCTCTTTGCCGATATAAGATCCATGACAGCCTCCGCCTGAGAGAGATCGATCCTGCCGTTTAAAAATGCCCTTCTGGTAAATTCTCCCGGCATGGCAGGCCTTGCCCCCGCTTTAATAACAGCTTCCAACACCTTTTGAACGGCAATTACCGAACCGTGACAGTTTATCTCAGCGGTGTCTTCTCCCGTATAAGAATGAGGCGCCTTCATTACCGAAACGAGAGCTTCGTCTATAATATTTTCATCCGATATTATCCATCCGTAATGAACCGTATAACCGGCCTGATCACATAACTTTTTACCCGTTTTGCTTTTATAAACCCTGTCGGCAAACAAAAGAGCGTCCGGCCCGCTTATACGTATAATTCCTATTCCGGAAGGTATCATTCCCGTCGCTATCGCCGCGATAGTATCTGTCATCTCTTACACATCCCCTGTATAAATCTCTTTTTAATATATATTATATTTTCTTTTTAGTAAACAATAAGAGGCTGTCACGATATACAAAGAGCATGAATATTCTGAAAGGGACATCCGCAGCGTCAGTTCTTAGCGAGCGCAAGCGTAAGCGAAGCGTGATGTTAGAACTGATACGCGAGGACTTAGCGCAAGCGGTCCCTGGAAGAATATTCATGATAAAGTATATTGTGACAGCCTCAGCGTGTTACTTCAATTAATACTATATAAACACTTTATAATTTTATTGTTTTTTCGGAACAATCACCACATGCCTGTAAGGCTCTTTCCCTTCGCTGTACGTATCCACGTATTTATTTGGCTGAAGAGTAGAATGTATTATCCTTCTTTCAAAAGGATTCATGGCTTCGAGAACAACCGGCTTTTTCGTCTTTTTAACCTTATAAGCGATGTTTTTGGCAAGATTTTCAAGCGTCTCTTTTCTTCTCTTGCGGTAGTTCTCGGTATCAATCTTAATTCTGATGTATTCGCTGCGTTTTTTATTCAATACAAGACTTGTAAGATATTGCAAAGAATCCAGCGTCTGTCCCCTGTGTCCGATGATAACTCCCATATCTTCACCCTTTAGTTCGATATCGAGACAGGCCATTTCGGGAACATATTCAAAATTAAGATCTACATTTACGTTCATTGCGGAAAAAACATCAGTCAGAAATTTTCCCGCAACAGATTTCATCTCCTCGATTTCTTCTTCTGTTTTATATACGGGAACTATTTCTTTTAAACGTTTTTCCTGGTTTTTCTCTGTTTTTTCAGGAAATTCTTCTTTGTCCTCCTGCACCTTTTTTTCCGTGGACGTTTTGTCAGGAGAAATATTTTTCCTGTTTTTTTTATTTTTTTTCGGGTTTTGACCTTCTTTGGGTTTTGTCTTTGCTTCGCTTTTAATTTCCTTTTTTTCCTGTTTTATTTTGTTTGACGAAGCTTCTTTTTTATCTTTTTCCGTAACTTCTGACGCCGGTTCTTCTCCGGCTTTATTTGCAACTCTTATAACAGCAGGTTTGCTTCCTATCCCCAAAAACCCTTTACTTCCTTCGCTTACGACTTTTATATCAAGTCTGTCGCTCGGAAGGTTAAGGTCAATGCAGGCTTTTGTGATGGCTTCACTGACTGTCTTTGCAGTTACCTCAATATAATCCATTAATTACCTCCGATGGTATTATACTTGACTCTTTTATTTCTTTTTGTTTGATTTGTTCTGCTTTTTGGCTTTCTTTTCGGCTTTTTCTTTGGCTTTCGCTTTTTCTTCGATATTTACTATATCGCTTATAGGTTTAACTTTTTCAATTTTAGTTTTTCCTTTTGCGTTTTTTTCTTCAAACCGGCTAACCAGATTAGCCTTTCCGAAAAGACTGTCAGGGTCGGCATTTTGAATATTTTCATAATGCTGTTCGGCTTCAATATCCGTTATGGCCTTCGGTTCGGCCACATTTCTTGCTTTTTGACGCGCCTGCTGCTGTACCCTTGTTTCATTTACATAATCTTTGTTTTTCTTATTTATCTTTTTCTTTGCTTTTTCCAGATTTTTCTCGATTTCTTTTTCCATATCGACTTTCATCATTTTCCGGTTAATGACTATCATCTGAACACATCTGATAACTGCACCGGTTATCCAGTATATACCGATACCTACCTGAAATGAAAGACAGAGAATAGCGGAAAAAATAGGGAAAAAGTTGTTCATTGCAGTCATACTTCCGGCACCCATTGGGTTATCCTCCGTATTTTGCTGCGGCATGAGTTTGAAGTTTATCCACTGCGTAAACCAAGCCAGCACCGGAACAAGAACGGCAAGTATTACCAGCCACCATGCGCCGCCGGCAGTAGCATTGTTCCTAATAATCTCCATGGGAGATTCGGTAATATTAAGACCTAAAAAGGCGTTTATCTCATTACTTTTTGCCGCAACCTGGTTAATGGATCCGGAAATATCGGCAAATGCCGGAACCTGAGCGAGATCCGCCCACTGTTTCCGGGTTAAAAGAGAAAGCGCGTCTATTACATTGGTCTTTGTAAGCACGGTTTTTACGGATACTCTTATGGAATTTTCGCTTATAAAATTACAAAACGCCGTTGTCCCGCCCGGTATGGAATATATCTTTGTGGCAAGACCGGAAAAAACATCCGCTACACGTGAAATGTATCCTGGAATATGATATATAACCTGGTACAACGCGTAAATAAGCGGAAGCTGAATTATAAGCGGAAGACATGATCCGAACTGAGAAGTTCCGTATTTGGCATAGACATTTCTTTGCTCATCCTGCATCTTTGCAAGAGAAGCCTGGTCACGCTTTCCTTTATATTTTTTCTGTATAGCTGAAATCTCAGGCTGAATATAACGCATTAATCTCTGAAATTTCTGCTGTTTTATGGTAATGGGAAGCATACACATATATATAATGATAGTATATATAATAATGGATAAACCTATATTAGGTGCTCCAAGCGTATCAAGTAATGTGTATACTCCGTTCATAACCCAGCCCATCAGCTGAGCTATCCAACCAAGCACCGGTGTAGTTACCGTACTAAGTAAAGCATCCAATACTTCAATCCTCCAAAAAATGACTGTTTAAGGCACCGGGTCGTATCCGCCCCTGGAAAACGGATTACATCTCAATATTCTCCAAGCTGCCATTAAACTTCCTTTTAACGCTCCGAATTTCTGTATGCACTCAAGACCATACTGTGAACAGGTAGGGGTGTAAGGACAACGTACCCGTTTCATCGGAGATATGAATTTTTGATAGAAACGAATCATTTTAACTAAAACAATTTTCATCTTCGTTTTTCCTCAAAATACCGTGAATCTGTGCCAGTTGGTAAATTGCACCTTCGATCTCATGGTAGGTGCAGTCCTTTGAATTTACTCTGGCTATAAAAACACAGTCATAACCAATATGAAAATATTCTTCAAGATGACGGTATCCCTCTCTTACCAATCTGCAAAACCTGTGTCTTTTAACACTGTTTCCGTATTTTTTACTCGCCGAAATACCTATCCTGTTAATTCCAAGGTTATTCTTCCTCACATACATTACCAGATATCTGTTTGCTTTAGATTTTCCTTCGTCGTAAACTTTTTTGAAATCTCTGCTTTTTTTTAAACTCTCAGAATACTTCATATGTTTTTTTTATTATGATTTAGCCGCAAAAATAAACCTTTATAAAATTCTTCCCGGCTTTTCATTTATTTTATACGGTTAAAGATTTTCTTCCTTTTAATCTTCTTGCCGCTAAAACTTTTCTTCCTCCTTTTGTGCTCATCCTGGATCTGAATCCATGCACTTTTGCCCTCTGTCTTTTCTTTGGCTGAAATGTCATTTTCATAATTATTAATCCTCCATAATCTTAATCCCGGTAATAAAAACCCATAAAAATCCTATGTGAGCAGAATATCGTTACAATTATAGACATATAAAATAATCGCGTCAAGAAATATTTTTTAAATCACAAAAACTATTGATAAAAACAGGTATATATTATAAAATTAGTTGATTAATCGTATACCATGGGGGTATTTTATGGATTTAATGCTGCTGAGATCCAAATGGGATGAAATACTTGAAAATATAAAAAAAGAATACGAAATAACGGATATGGCTTTTAAAACGTGGCTCAATCCTCTTTCCGTTTCGGATCTTAAAGATTCTGTCGTATATATAAATGTCCCTTCCGAAAAGTTTATATATTTTCTTTCTCAGAGATTTGAACTTCCCCTTATAGTCGCAATATCCGAAACTCTCGGATATGAATGTGAAGTTGTTTTTAAAGTTTCAGGCAATTCTCTGTCCGAAAAAAAAATCATTTATTCCAAACCCAATAAATGTATAAACGGTCTCAATCCCAGATATACTTTTGATACTTTCGTTGTAGGCAACAACAATAAATTTGCCCATGCCGCTTCTTTGGCCGTGGCCGAAGCACCGGGCGAAGTATACAATCCTTTGTTTCTTTACGGAGGAGTGGGATTGGGAAAAACCCATCTGATGCATTCGATAGCTCACTTTATTGCTGAACATCGTCCTGAAACAAATATTTTATATGTGACAAGTGAGCAATTTACCAACGAAGTTATCGAAGCTATCCGAAACGGCAGCAATACCGCCATTTCAAAATTCAGGGAAAAATACAGAAATATAGATGTTCTTCTGGTAGACGACGTGCAGTTTATCATAGGAAAAGAATCAACTCAGGAAGAATTTTTCCATACTTTTAATTCACTGCATGCCGCCGGTAAACAGATTGTATTATCTTCGGATCGTCCTCCGAAAGATATGGATATATTGGAAGAGAGAATACGTTCCAGATTTGAATGGGGTCTTATGGCGGATATTCAAAGTCCCGATTATGAAACACGTATTGCCATTCTCCAGAAAAAACAGGAAAATGACGGATATTTCGTAAAAAAAGAAGTTATTGAATACATAGCTTCAAATGTAAAGGCCAATATCCGCGAGCTGGAAGGTTCTTTAAATAAAATAATAGCTCTTGCCAAAACCGAAAACAGGGAAGCGGATCTTGAATTGGCTGAAAAAGCACTTCAGGATATAATATCTCCTTATAAAAATGTAGTAATAACTCCCGAGCTTATAGTAAGCAGGGTTTCCGAATATTTTAATATCCCCGAAAGCGACTTAAAAGGTCAGCGCCGTACCGGAAAGATTTCTTCGGCAAGACAGATATGTATGTATCTTATCAGAGAGATGACGGATGAAAAACTTGAAAACATAGGTGTTCTGTTTGGAGGAAAAGATCATTCGACTGTTATTTACAGTGTTAAAAAACTGGAAACTACTCTCGAAACTTCAGAAGAAACCCGTAAAACGATAGATAACCTGAAAACTTTTATCGCCAAAAACGAAAAACAATAAAAATAAACATTTTTTGTTGAATTAACATTGAAAAAATGTGGAAAAAATAAAAAGATTTATTTTTCACAATTTTTGAACATTCTATCTACATATTTTCAACACAATTTTTAAGCTTCTTTTTTTGATGATTTAATTTGCAAAAAACAGGTTTTTAACAAATTAACATATATTAAGATTAAGACTATTAAATAAATCATCATATATATAAGGCTTTTGGAGACAGATATATAATTTTTTCAGATATCAGGAAAGGAATCATAATAAATGAAATTATCATTCGTGAAACAGGATCTTCTTAAAGGTCTCAATATTTCCATGAGGGCAATCGCCGCAAATCCGCTGCAGAATATTCTTAAATATATTCTTATAGACGCTTCCAACGGAGATATAAGGCTTATTTCCACGGATTTGGAGATGGCCATAGAAACAATAATAGAAGGAAACATAATAAAAGAAGGAAAAGCCGCGATAGAAGGCAGGATCTTTTATGATATTATCCGTAAACTTCCCGATGAAGATATAATCATCGAAGTCAACGAAAGACTTATAGTAAATATTAAATGCGGAAAATCAGAATTTAATATTTCAGGACAGGATTCTTCGGAATTCCCATATCCTCCTGCCATAAACAGTGATATATCCGTATCATTTTCACAGTTTGTATTAAAAGAAATGATAAGACAGACCATATTTTCCCTTAATTTAAATGAAAATAATAAGATGATGACCGGTGAAATGCTTGAAATCAAAGAAGGAAAAGCAAGATTGGTCTCTCTTGACGGACATCGTATTTCAATAAGAAATCTCAGGCTTGAAGGAAATTATGAAAATGTAAGGGTTATTATACCGGGAAAGACTCTTAATGATATTTCAAAGATGCTTTCCGATAATTTAGAAGATACTGTTGATATAATATTCGATAATAACGGTATATGGTTTATTTTCGGAAATACCTTTGTATATACGAGACTGATTGACGGGGATTATTTTGATATAGACAGAATGATTTCTTCGGAATACAGGACAAAGGTAACCATTAATAAAAAAGAATTTTATGAATGTGTGGAAAGAGCGGGTCTTCTTATAAAAGAAGGAGAAGGAAAACCCATAATTCTTAATATTTCAGAGGATAATATAGATATAGACGTAAGGAGCGCTCTCGGAACAATGCAGGAGAGTATGTCCGCCGAAAAAGAAGGAGATGATTTAAAGATAGGATTTAATCCGAGATTTTTAACAGAGACACTTAGGGCAATTGATGATGAAACAATAGATTTTTATCTTATAAATAAACGCTCTCCGGGGTATATAAAAGATAAAGAAGACAATTATCTTTATTTCATACTTCCGGTAAATACCGTAGATTGATTATTCGGGAATAATTATGATTGAGATAAGTATTAAAGATGATTTTATAAAACTGGGACAGGCTTTAAAATTGGCGGGTTTTGTTTCAAACGGTGCAATGGCGAAAGAGGTTATTCAGGAAGGCCTTGTATATGTAAATAACGAAATAGAAACAAGAAGAGGAAAGAAACTCTATAAAGGAGATATTTTTTCTTTTGAGGGAGAATCCGCCGTAATTAAGTAACACGGGCAGCTGATATGTGGATTGAATCGATAGATCTAAAAAATTTCAGAAATTACAAGACTGCCTCGGTAAGCTTCGATCCGGGTATCAATTTTCTTTACGGAAGCAATGCGCAGGGAAAAACAAATATTCTTGAAGCAATATATATATGCGCTACTTCCAGATCCCATAAGGGAAGCAAAGATAAAGATATTATAAGATTTGAGTCAGATGAATCTCATATCAGGATGGTTTTAAATAAAAGAAATATTTCTCATCAGATAGATTTTCATCTGAAAAAAGATAAAGCAAAAGGAATTGCCATAAACGGATTTCCGATTAAAAAAGCTTCTGAGCTTTTAGGTTTTATAAATGTAGTATTTTTTTCCCCGGAAGATCTTTATATAATTAAGAGCGGACCATCCGAAAGAAGACGTTTTATCGACAGGGAATTAAGCCAGTTAAATAAAATTTACATAAAAAACATAGCTGATTACAATAAAATCCTGATGAACAGAAACAGGCTTTTAAAAGATATTAAGAATAATAAAAGCCTGATTTCCACTTTGGACGTATGGGATGAACAGCTTATAAATTACGGCATCAAAATTATCAAAGAAAGAGAAAAATTTCTGGAAAAAATGACAGCTGTGGTAAGACCTTTACATAAGACTCTTACCGGAAATAAAGAAGAAATAAATTTAATTTATGATAAAAATACGGATGAAGAAAAATTCGCGGATAAGATAAAATCATCAAGAGAAAGGGATATAGCGACCGAACAGACTTCGTACGGACCTCAAAGAGATGATTTTTCGATAATGATAAACGGAATCAACGCCAGAAATTTCGGTTCTCAGGGACAGCAGAAAAGCGCTGCTATTTCCCTTAAAATGGCCGAAATACAAATGATAAAACTCATTACTCATGAAAAACCGGTACTTCTGCTGGATGACGTTTTTTCCGAATTGGATAATTTAAGACAGGAGTACCTCATATCTCAGATCAAAGATACCCAGACCATACTTACGGGAACGGGAGTTGACGATATGATAAAAAACAATATAAAGATAGACAGACTTTTTGAGGTTGAAGAAGGCATAATAAATTTCAAAAAGTAAGTTATGATATGAAAGGCAGGAGAGAGATGATTTCAGAAGAAATTAAGGTAGATCAGGAATACGGCGCCGACCAGATACAGATATTGGAGGGTCTTGAGGCAGTCAGAAAAAGACCCG
Organism: uncultured Lachnospiraceae bacterium; assembly: GCA_964389285.1. Lineage (GTDB taxonomy): Bacteria > Bacillota > Clostridia > Lachnospirales > Lachnospiraceae > Alectryocaccobium. Next base: position 76,631 of record CAYMCZ010000006.1, read on the forward strand.
GAATGTATATAGGCAGCACTTCTTCGAGAGGACTTCATCATCTCGTATATGAGATAGTAGATAACTCCGTGGATGAGGCTTTGGCCGGATTTTGTAAAAATATAGAAGTCTCCATAAATAAAGGAAATACCATAACCGTAAAAGACGACGGCAGGGGTATACCCGTGGAAATAAACCAAAAGGCCGGAATTCCCGCAGTGGAAGTGGTTTATACAATGCTGCATGCGGGCGGTAAGTTCGGCGGCGGAGGATACAAAGTATCCGGCGGTCTTCACGGGGTTGGAGCTTCGGTTGTAAATGCTCTTTCAAATTGGCTGGAAGTTAAGATCAAACGTGACGGAAAAATATACAGCCAGCGTTATGAAAGGGGAAATACCGTCACTTCATTAAAAGAAATCGGAAACTGTGATATAAATGACACCGGAACGGAAGTTACTTTTTCGCCGGATGAAACCATTTTCGAAGAAACAGTATATGATTATGACATTTTAAAAACCCGCTTGCGGGAAACTGCTTTTCTGACGAAAGGCCTCGGAATAACCCTCAAAGATAAAAGAGGAGAAACAATAAGGGAAAACTGTTTCAGATACGAAGGCGGCATCAAACAGTTTGTGGAATATTTAAATAAAAACAAGACGCCTCTTTACGAAGAAGTCATATACTTTGAAGGCGCTAACAACGGCGTTATGGTAGAAGTGGCTCTTCAGCATAATGATTCATACAATGAAAACTGTTACGGGTTTGTAAATAATATCAATACCCCGGACGGAGGAACACATATAGTAGGTTTCAGAAATGCGATTACCAAGACTTTTAACGATTACGGAAGAAAAAATAAACTTCTGAAAGACAGCGAGCCGAATTTAAGCGGAGAGGACATAAGGGAAGGTCTGACCGCCATAATAAGCGTCAAAATAGAAGAACCTCAGTTTGAAGGTCAGACAAAACAGAAATTGGGAAATTCCGAAGCCAGAAGCGCGGTGGATTCTCTTTTGAGCAACAAACTTGCCCTGTATCTGGAGCAGCATCCCCAGACAGCCAAATTGATAGTTGAAAAGTCGGTTTTATCTCAAAGAGCAAGGGAAGCTGCCAGAAAAGCAAGAGATCTTACACGGAGAAAATCGGCGCTTGAAGGACTTTCTCTTCCGGGAAAATTAGCTGATTGTACGGACAAAGACCCCAAAAATTGTGAAATATATATAGTGGAGGGAGATTCCGCAGGTGGAAGTGCCAAAAGCGCCAGAAGCAGGGCAACTCAGGCAATACTTCCTTTGAGGGGAAAAATATTAAACGTAGAAAAAGCCAGACTTGAAAAGATATACGGAAATGCCGAAATAAAATCCATGATAACAGCTTTCGGAACGGGCATTCATGAAGATTTTGACATTTCAAAGCTAAGGTATGACAAAATAATTATCATGACGGATGCCGATGTGGACGGATCCCATATATCCACTCTGATGCTGACGTTTTTATACAGGTTCATGCCGGAACTGATAAAAGAAGGACATGTATATCTTGCGCAGCCTCCCTTATACAAATTGGAAAAAAACAAGAAAATATGGTACGCATACAGCGACGAGGAATTAAACGGGATTTTGGAAAATGTGGGACGTGACAGTTCAAACAAAATACAGCGTTATAAAGGTCTCGGAGAAATGGATGCGGATCAGCTCTGGGAGACCACGATGGATCCTGAGAGAAGGGTGCTCTTAAGGGTAATGATGAACGAAGATACAATGTCAGAACTGGATCTTACATTTACAACCCTCATGGGAGATAAAGTAGAACCGAGAAGAGAATTCATAGAAGCAAGAGCCAAAGATGTCAAAAATCTGGATATCTGACAAATTTGAAAGGAAAATGATAAATGGAACCTGCTGTTTTTGATAAGATTCAGGATGTTGACCTTAAAAAGAAAATGGAAGACTCCTATATAGATTACGCAATGAGCGTCATAGCCTCCCGCGCGCTGCCGGATGTGAGAGACGGTCTCAAACCGGTACAGAGACGTATTTTATTTGCGATGTCGGAGCTTAACAACACGCCTGACAAACCTCACAGAAAATGTGCGCGTATAGTCGGCGATACCATGGGTAAGTTTCATCCTCACGGGGACAGTTCCATCTACGGCGCGCTCGTAAATATGGCGCAGGACTGGTCCACAAGGTATCCGCTTGTGGACGGCCACGGCAATTTCGGATCCATGGACGGAGACGGAGCGGCGGCCATGCGTTATACGGAAGCCAGGCTCAGTAAAATCTCCATGGAGATGATAAGCGACATAAACAAAGACACGGTTGATTTCGCCGATAACTTTGACGCAACTGAAAAAGAGCCGGTGATAATGCCATCCAAATATCCCAATCTGCTGGCAAACGGCACTACGGGCATAGCGGTGGGAATGGCGACTAACATACCTCCACATAATTTAAGGGAACTGATAGAAGCGGTTAATAAAATAATTGACAATCGCATTCTGGAAGACAGAGATACGGACATTGACGAGATAATGGACATTATCAAAGGTCCTGATTTTCCCACAGGCGCCGAAATTTTGGGAAGGCGCGGCATAGAAGAAGCATATAGAACAGGCAGGGGAAAAATAAAGGTGCGCAGCATTGCCGATATAGAGGTACTGCCAAATGGAAAAAGCCAGATAATAGTCAGCGAGCTTCCGTTTATGTCAAATAAATCCAGGCTCATAGAGCGCATAGCCGATCTCGTAAAACTAAAAAAACTGGACGGAATAACCGCCATCAGCGACCATTCCAACAGGGAGGGCATGCGTATCTGTATCGAGCTTCGAAAAGACGTAAACGCAAATGTAATGCTGAACAAGCTTTACAAAATGACACAGCTTCAGGACAGCTTTGGGGTGAATATGCTGGCGCTTGTGGACGGACAGCCGAAAGTACTTAATCTGCTTCAGATGCTGGAATATTATCTCGCTCATCAGGAAGAGGTATTTACACGCCGTACTCAGTATGATTTAAATAAAGCCGAAGAAAGAGCCCATATTTTAGAAGGGCTTTTAAAGGCGCTGGATCATATTGACGAGATTATCCGCTTAATAAGAGCGTCTGAAAACACACAGGAAGCCAAAAATAAACTGATAGAAGCGTTTGGTTTTTCGGATGTACAGGCTCAGGCGATAGTGGATATGAGACTTCGCGCCCTTACAAATCTTGAGCGGAACAGGCTTCAAAACGAATACAGTGAACTGGAAATAAAAATAAAAGAATACAAGGCCATTTTAGCGGACAGAAAACTGCTGCTTGGCGTCATAAAAGAAGAAATATCCGTTATAGCCGACAAATTCGGAGACGAAAGAAGGACGAAAATAGGCATTGACACATCTGATTTTACGGATGAAGACCTTATCCCGGACGACAATGTCATTATAGCGGTTACAAACGGCGGCTATATCAAAAGAATGACCCCTGATAATTTTAAAGAACAAAACAGAGGCGGAAAAGGCATAAGGGGCATGCAGACGATAGAAGACGATTACATAAAAGATATGTTTATGACAACGTCACATCACTATCTGCTTTTCTTTACAAACAAAGGAAGGATGTACAGGTTAAAAACCTATGAGGTGCCCGAAGCCGGAAGAACGGCCAGGGGAACTGCCGTTGTCAATATGATATCGCTTATGCCCGAAGAAAAAGTGACGGCCATCATTCCAATCGAAAAATTCGAAGAAGGCAAATATCTTTTTATGACTACCAGAAAAGGAGTCGTAAAAAAGACTGCCCTTATGGATTTTGTAAACGTAAGAAAAACCGGCGTTACTGCTATCGTGCTTCGTGAAGACGACGATCTCATAGAAGTAAAATGCACTGACGGGGAAAGAGATATAATCCTCGTTTCGTCATCCGGGCTTTGTGTGAGGTTCTGTGAGAAAGACGTAAGACGCATGGGCAGAATATCCTCGGGCGTAAAGGGAATCAGTTTAAGAGAAAATGATACGGTTGCGGGTGTTCAGACCGATGCCGACGGTACAAACCTGCTGCTCGTATCCGAAAACGGCATCGGGAAGATGACGCCGGTCGAGCTCTTTACGAGACACCGCCGGGGCGGAAAAGGCATGATATGTTATAAGACAAACGAAAAGTCCGGCAGGCTGGTAAGCGTGAAAGCGGTTGAAAAAGAAGACCAGGTAATGATAATTACCACAGAGGGTATTATCATCAGGATTTCCTGTGAAAACATCTCCGTATTGGGAAGAGCGGCCACCGGAGTCAAACTTATGAATGTGGATGAAAACGTATCTGTTGCCGGAGTTGCCAAAGTTCTTCCAGAAGAAGAATAAAAGATGTCATCCCGAGCCTGCCGAGGGATCCTGACAAGGTACCCAATTATAACTGCATCTGTCAATCAAAAAAGAGGTTATATATGATAAGAGAAGTGGACGTAAGCCTGATAACGGATACAATCAAAGAAATGTGCATAGAGGCAACTCATATGCTCACGCCGGATATGACGCAGAAATACGTCGAAGCCGAAAAAAAAGAAACAAATCCGCTCGGCAAAAAGATACTCGGTCAGCTTATCGAAAACCTGAAGATAGCAAAAGAGGATATGATTCCCATTTGCCAGGACACGGGTATGGCGGTTGTCTTTATGGATATCGGACAGGACGTGCACTTCACGGGAGGAAATCTCACAGAGGCTGTGGATGAAGGCGTAAGAAGAGGCTACACGGAAGGTTATCTCAGAAAATCCGTGGTCGGAGATCCTCTTATCAGGGTAAACACAAATGACAATACCCCGGCCATACTTCACACGAATATTGTGCCCGGCGACAGGATAAAGATTACGGTTGCGCCTAAAGGTTTCGGGAGCGAGAATACGAGCAGAATCTTCATGCTCAAGCCTTCGGACGGAATCGAGGGAGTAAAAAAGCATATTATTAAGGCGGTGCTGGACGCGGGGCCGAATGCCTGTCCCCCCGTCGTGGTAGGAGTAGGAGTCGGCGGAACTTTTGAAAAATGCGCCATTCTTGCCAAAAGAGCACTTACGCGCAAAGCGGGAGAACATTCGCCGCTTGAGCATATCAGCCGGCTTGAGAAGGAATGTCTCGAGGAGATAAACGCTTCAGGGATAGGGCCGGGAGGGCTCGGAGGAGACATTACCGCGTTTGCCGTAAACATAGAGACTTATGCGACTCATATCGCGGGGCTTCCGATGGCCGTGAATATCTGCTGCCATGTGAACCGGCATGCGGAGAGACTAATCTGAATATATTATGGTTGCTGCCAGATATTGCCGGGCGGCATATGCCTTTTCATGAATATTCTTCCGGGAACCGTTCGCACTTAGTCCTCACGCAGCGGTACTAAAACTCACGCCGCGCTTAGGCTTGCGTTCGTTAAGTACCGGCGTTGCGGATGTTCCCTCCAGAATATTCATTCAGTGCGCATATGGCGCCCGGCCCGCAGGCGAGCCCTGATTCAGTGTAAAAGACAAGAGGAAAGTTATGGATAAGCATCTCACGGTCCCCATGGACGATGAAACTTTAAAAAATTTACAGGCAGGCGAATACGTATATCTTACCGGAACAATATACAGCGCAAGGGATGCGGCTCATGCGCGCATTTATGAGGCGCTTAAAAGAGGTGAAGAACCTCCCGTGGATCTTAAAGGACATATAGTATATTATCTCGGTCCGACACCGGCAAGAGAAGGCCGCGTCATCGGTTCGGCCGGACCTACCACATCCAACCGGATGGATAAATACACGCCTCGTCTTTTGAACTATGGGGTTAAAGGAATGATAGGAAAAGGAAAGAGAAGCGACGCCGTTATCGAATCCATGATAAAAAACGGTGCGGTTTATTTCGCGGCCGTGGGCGGAGCCGGCGCGCTGCTGTCGAAATGCATCACTTCGGCGGAAGTGGTGGCTTATGACGATCTCGGAACAGAGGCGGTCAGAAAACTTACCGTGGAAAACTTTCCGGTCATCGTAACCATCGACAGCCGCGGCAATAAGCTTTATTGATAATCAGAATATTTTTATAAGCAGGAGTCGGCCTCTTTTCAGGCTGACTTTTGCAGTCATACCGCTTATTACTTCGTTGCTGATACCGTATGCGTATCCGGCGGTAAATTCCGCGTCTTTGAGAGGATATTTGGCGTTTTCTATGCATACGCCGCTCGCCGCCCGATCCGCCGCAAGCAGGGAAAAATAAGCATACGAGTCAGGGATATAAGCGATATTGCGTTTTTCGGAAACTATTTCCGTTTCAGAATAATCATCAATTATTATCGCTTTTTTGCCGAGGTCATCCAGCATCAGGAGTATGGATATGTTTCCGAGGGAATGATCAATGCGGCCTCCCAATACCCCGGCCAGAAGAAACTCGTCAAAACCCATTTTCAGCGCCTGTTTTACGGCAAACAGGCTGTCGGTATCGTCTTTTTCACGGGGGAGAACGATGGTTTCGACATTTTCAAAAGATGGTATTTGCGGATAAGAATCAAAATCGCCGACGATAAGAGAGGGTTTTACGGCAAGTTTTTCCATATGGAAAAGACCGCCGTCGCAGAAAACAAAGAAGTCGTCTTCTCTCAGCCGGCTTTTAATACGGTCATAATTATTGATTTGCGCACCCGCGATGACAACGCAGCGTTTCATCATCATTCCTCCGTTTTGCTTAAGAGATTTTCGGAAAAATTGTTGTTAATAACTTGAATTTTTCTGTTTTGAATAGTAACCTGTGGTAAGCACGGCGGACATGCCGCCTTTAAATTTTTACCGGAGTTAAATATGAATACCCGTTTTTATAATAATATATGTCAAACAGTCGGAAAAGAAAACATAAAATGTTTTGAACCCATGAAAAATCATACAAGCTTTAAGATCGGCGGGCCGGCTGACTATTTTATAACGCCGCGCTCCGTCACGGAACTTGAAGCCGTGACAAAGCATGCGAAAGCCGAAGGTATAGAAACCTTTGTTCTGGGAAACGGGACGAATCTGCTTGTATCGGATCAGGGTTTCAGGGGAGCCGTAATCCAGATTTACGGTAATTTTCAGGATTACCGCATTGACGAAGAAGGCATAATAAAGGCCGAGGCCGGTCTTTTGCTTTCAAGACTTGCAAGGATAGCCGCAAACGAAGGGTTTACCGGACTTGAATTTGCTTCCGGCATACCGGGTACATTAGGTGGAGCGGCGGTGATGAACGCGGGAGCCTATGGCGGAGAATTAAAGGATGTTCTGATAAGCGCCGAGGTATATAAGAGCGGCGAAGGGATATGCAGCATTGCCGCAGAGGATTTAAAACTGGGCTACAGGACGAGCATTTTAAAACACAATGACTGGATCGTGACGGGCCTTTTGCTTCGTCTGAAAAAGGGCGATAAAAGCGCCATCGAAGAAAAAATGGAAGAGCTTCGGCTCAGCAGAAATGAAAAACAGCCGCTGGATCTGCCGAGCGCCGGAAGCACCTTTAAGAGACCGGAAGGACATTTCGCCGGCAAGCTCATAATGGACGCAAACCTGCGCGGGTACAGCATAGGCGGCGCAAAAGTTTCGGAAAAGCACTGCGGCTTTGTGGTAAATACGGGAGACGCGACGGCATCGGACGTAAAGAGGCTCATAGACGAGATAAAGAGGATAGTATATGAGGACAGCGGGGTTACGCTTGTACCGGAGATCAGATTTTTAGGAGATTTTTGAAAATGAGCAGACGCTTTGTCATAGTGACCGGCATGTCGGGCGCCGGGAAAACAACGGTTCTGAAATTTTTGGAAGACGCGGATTATTTTTGCGTGGACAATCTGCCCATAGATCTTATCGGCACGTTTATACAGCTTATTAAAACGAGCAGCAACGACAGAATGAGCCATGTTGCGCTGGGACTTGATATCAGAAGCGGAGAAAACATAGATATCCTTGCGGATACACTCAATGAAATGAATGACGAGGATATCAGGTTTGAGATTCTTTTTCTGGATGCCGGGGACGATATACTTATCAAAAGATATAAAGAAACGAGGAGGTTTCATCCCCTCTCCGGCAAGGGCGGCAGTATTGAAGAAGGTATTATAAGAGAAAGAAAAAGGCTGGAAGATCTCAAAAAAAAGGCGGACTTTATAATAGATACGAGCCATGTTCTGACCCGGGAGCTCAGAAAAAGCATTTCAGATATTTTCGTGCAGGACAAGGGCTTCAATAATCTTATGATAACCATAATGTCATTTGGATTTAAAGCCGGAATACCTGCGGAGGCGGATCTGGTGTTTGACGTCAGATTTCTGCCCAATCCATATTATATAGATGAGCTGAAAAAGCTTTCCGGAAACGATCCGAGAGTTTCCGATTATGTCATGAGCTTTGAGGAGAGCAGGATTTTCGCGGATAAGTTAGAGGATCTGATAAGCTTTCTTTTGCCGAGCTATATCAAAGAAGGAAAAACCCAGCTTATAATAGCGATCGGATGTACCGGAGGCCGGCACAGATCGGTCACTTTGGCAAATGAGCTGTACAGAAGGCTTGGGGAACACGCCGACTGCCTTGTAAGGATCGAGCACAGAGATCTGGTAAATGATATAAAAGTGAAAGGTTATGAATAAATGTCATATTCTTCTGAGTTAAAGGAGGAACTGGCGCAGGTTACGGGTTCGGCCAGACATTGTCGTATTGCGCAGCTTGCGGCATTTATCTGTCTGAGCGCGGTCTTTACAAAAGAAGGCCTTGAGATTCTGAGTGAAAGCCCCGTGGTGACACGGTGCTGCGTCAGGCTTTTTAAAATCATTTTCGGATATGAGCCGCCGGTAAAGCAAAGGCCTTATAAGCGGCGAAAAACGGTATATACCGTATGGATTCCGTTTTCGGAAGAGACCGAAATGATATTCAGCGCATTAAAGATGAGTCTTCCCGACAAAGAAAATCCTCCGGGAGCGCTCCCGGATATTTTAAAGCTGACGGTAAAAAAATGCTGCAGGGCATCATTTATAAGGGGTGCTTTTATAGCGGCGGGCTCCATCAGCAATCCGGATCGTTTTTATCATTTTGAGATACCCTGCAGGGATGCGCTGACGGCAGCCGCCGTAAAGGACATGCTCTGCGGGCTGTCTTTTGACGCCAGGCTGGTAAAAAGACAGAAATATCATGTCGTATATATCAAGGAAAGTGAACAGATATCGGCGCTGCTCGGCATAATGGGCGCCAGAAAAGGACTTCTGGAATTTGAAAACACGCGCATTTTGAGGGAAGTAAGAGGCAATATAAACAGGCGGGTCAATTGCGAAACCGCGAACATCAACAAGACAGCGAAAGCCTCGGCCAAAAGCATAGATGATATTAATTATATAAAAGAACATATGGGTCTGCAGGCGCTGCCGATTGGACTTGACGAAATGGCTTATGTTAGGTTACAATATCCCGAAGCCACATTGGGCGAACTGGGTTTAAAGCTGGAACCTCCGGTAGGAAAGTCCGGAGTGAATCATCGCCTCAGAAAACTCAGCAGAATAGCAGAGGCTTTGAGAGAGCAGGAGGACAAATAAAATGATCAGAAAACCGGTAACCATTCGGATTTCAAACGGGCTGGAAGTAAGGCCGATAGCAATGCTTGTGCAGGTTGCAAGCCAGTTTGACAGCGAGATCTATATCGAAAGCGGATCAAAGAGAGTTAATGCGAAAAGCATCATGGGGATGATGACGCTCGGGCTTGACACGGGAGAAGAGGTCATCGTCTGTACCAACGGCATTGATGAAGAGCTGGCGATGCAAAAGGTTGAAGATTATCTGTTAAATAAATAAAAAAAGGGGGCCCTAAGGCTAACGCCCGATAAAGAAGTATTTTAAAAATCGTTTATTTCACACATTTATCGGACTAAGCAAAGGCAAACTCAAAGATAAATACCGAGAAAAACTGTAACCGGTTTTTCTCGGTATTTTTTATAATCGGCACATTGGTTATTATTCTCATTTTCTTTTACAATGTAAATGAAAGGAGGCACACAAGATATGTCTGGATTTATAGAACATTTTATTACGGCAATATCGAGCCGCAAGCAAGAGGCATTAGCGCAAATAAAACAATGGCAAAAGAACTTGAAGTATTAAACGATGCAGAGGAGTATTTAACATCTAAGCTTTCCGGCGAAGAAAAGAAAAAAGTTTCTTGATTTTGTTAATGCAACAAGTGTTGTAAATGGTGAGACTGCACTAGATAGTTTTATTGTAGGCTTTCGGTTAGGCGCTGCATTTACACTTGATACTGTTGTCAGTAATGATACTCCGTTTACTAATTTATTAAAGGAGGATATTTGAATTATGGGAAAATCATTATTTGAACAAATGGGCGGTACTTATACGCAAGTTGGAGATTACCTGATACCAAATCTCCGTTTACCAGAACAACAAGGTCAGCTGATCGGAGTATGGGGACAGCGACACGCAAGATATTTAAAACAGTACCATAAAATTATTTATATGAACCTGTTGACAAGCGGGAAACTAAACGACTATCTTGTCGATATTGAAAACCAAGCTGAAAATTTGTTTCTTCAACTCGTAAAGCAACTGGCAGAAAGCGAAAACATAACAGAAGAACTTAAAGCAAAAGATCAGATGGAATGGGTTGCGCAAATGAACAATGTTTACAACAGAGCAAGAGAAATTGTAAATTCTAAATTGATTTTTATATAGTTAAATCCGCTACCAGATTTTAACTGGTAGCGGATTTTGTGTTATACTAAGCCGAAATATTTTTCAAAAAAGTCTTTTAGCTTTTCAATGACAGTTTGTTTTTTCAAAGCCCTATTTGAACCACCTGAAAATCTTGAAATTGGCGGTAATATTTTATCAAGATCTGTTCCAGTGGTTTTTATTCCACCATCTCTGAAAGAGTTTTCTATAAATTTTTGAGCTTCATCGTGTTTTAGTTTTTCATCTTTGATGATTGCTTCTAAGTCATGTTCTTTTTGCTTCTTAACAAAGTCTTTCCAGTCCTTTTCAACATCTGTTTTTACTGTCATTTGGGCAACAAACCCCTCAATTAAAGCTTTTTTGCTGCGCAGCTCAACACTTGCATCTATTGATTTATTAATATTAGCAAGAATCGTTTTATCCTCGCAGTTTGATTCGTGATATTTGGCAACGAGCATCAAGGTATAATCTATATTGACCTCGACCTGCTTAATAAGTTCAATTTCAAAGACAATGTCATCGTTGATTCGTTCTTTTTCAATGTCGCTTTTTTTAGCATAATCTTGATATAAGTCAATATAAATGCTTTGATAATCCTGTAAATCTCTAACGGATACAGAACTGTCGCTTTCAAAATCATCGAAACACCTTAAAATATTTCTCAATTTCAAAATGCGACCAAACAGTTTGATGAATTCTTTTTCGTTATCCTCGCCAATGATTTGACTGCTTATCGGAAATTCATTTACCAGTCTGGCTACAAGCTCGTTATAACCTTCAATATGTTTTCCGTGCTCATCTTCATAGCCATTCATATACTCATTGTAAGTTTTTAGAATAACCATACCGCTTGCGTTTTTATCTCCAAAAAGTGCTAAGGCATTATTAGTGGCTGTTTCAAGGTTTCTAAAACAAACAATGTTTCCAAATGTTTTAACTGAGTTCAAAATACGATTGGTACGGGAAAACGCTTGTATCAAACCATGATCTTTTAAATTCTTATCTACCCATAAGGTATTGAGAGTAGTAGCGTCAAATCCCGTTAGAAACATATTGACTACGATGAGTAAATCAATCTCACGATTTTTCATTCTCAATGATACATCTTTATAATAGTTGGGAAATTTATCGGCAGATGTATCATAGCTAACATTAAACAGCTTATTATAATCATCAATCGCACTGTCAAGAAAATCCCGTGAAGTCTGATCAAGACCGCTTGTGTCAAAATTTTCATCTTGCAAGATATCATCCGGATCTTCTTCGTTTGGATTAAAACTGAATATCGTAGCAATATTTAATTTATGACCTGTTTCCTCCATTTGCTTTTTAAATTCATTGTAGTATGCAATCGCTGCCGGAATAGATGCGACTGCAAAAATCGAATTAAAACCATTTACTTTTGCAGTTGTTTTTTGCTCTGATACAGTATTATTCTTGGACTTCGCCATTTTTTCTACATTCGTAATCACTTTATGGTCATAATAGGAACGACTTTGATTGCGATAAGTTTTCTGCTCAAAATGTTCAAGAATGTATTGTGTAATCTCAGATACTCTTTTAAGGTCAAGCAAAGCTTTTTCACGGTCAATTGCCTTTACTTGCTTATCGTATAAAAGCTCAGGGTTTTTGATCGTGTTGATATAATCAATTCTAAAAGGCAATACATTACCATCATGGATAGCATCAACAATGGTATATGCGTGCAGTGGTCTTACTTTATTTCCGTTTTCATCCGGTTCACCGCCGAAAACCTGTGCTGTGGTACGCATATTCGGAGCGTTGGAACTGTTCGAGTTTATTGCAAAAATAGGGGTGCCTGTAAACCCGAAGATATGATAATTTTTAAAGTGCTTTGTAATAGACTTGTGCATATCTCCAAACTGAGAACGATGGCATTCATCAAAAATCATAACAATGTGTTTTTTATAAACTTCATGTTCTTTGTTCTTGGATATGAATTTATCTAACTTTTGAATGGTTGTGATGATGATTCTTGCATTATCATCTTCCATTTGTTTTTGCAGAATTTTAGTAGAGGTGTTGCTGTTGGCAGCACCTTTTTCAAATCTGTCGTATTCTTTCATTGTTTGGTAGTCAAGATCTTTTCTATCGACAACAAATAATACTTTGTCAATGAAATTCAATCCTTGAGCAAGCTGTGCGGTTTTAAAGCTGGTTAAAGTCTTGCCGCTTCCGGTGGTATGCCAAATGTAACCGCCTGCCTCTTTTCTGCCGGTTTTTTTGAGATTAGTAGAAACGATAATGCGGTTTAGGATTTTTTCAGTTGCCGCAATTTGATAAGGACGCATTACCAATAGTAAATCATCTGAAGTAAACACACAGTAACGAGTCAAAATATTAAGCAGCGTATGTTTTGCAAAAAAGGTTTTTGTAAAGTCCACAAGGTCCGGGATGGTACGGTTTTTTTCATCCGCCCAATAACTTGTGAATTCAAAGCTATTAGAAGTCTTTTTCTTTTTTGCTGCGTTTTTCTCTGCATTATCTTTGATATGCTGAAATCTTGTTGTGTTAGAATAATACTTTGTATGCGTACCATTGGAGATTACAAACAGCTGTACATGCTGATACAATCCGCTACCTGCCCAAAAGCTGTCACGCTGGTATCGATTGATTTGGTTAAACGCTTCTCGAATTGCGTTCCCTCGTTTTTTAAGCTCGATATGCACCAATGGCAATCCGTTTACCAAAATCGTCACATCATAACGAGTATCATGCTTTCCGCCGCCTTCTTCATACTGGTTTATTACCTGCAAATGATTGTTATGAATGTTGGTTTTGTCGATCAGCTTGATGTTTTTTACATATCCGTTATCAAGGGTAAGGTTTTGCAGATAGTCTTCCTGTATTTTGCGGGTTTTCTCTACAATACCGTCATTTCCGTTAGAAATAACGCTGTTGTAAAAGTCGTTCCACTCTTTATCGAAAAAGGTGTAGTTATTCAGTTTTTCAAGCTGTGTGCGGAGGTTGTCAATTAAGTCCTGTTCGCTTTTTATAGTAATGTATTCGTAGCCCTGACCGACAAGGCGATTTATAAAATTTTGTTCAAGCGTCGCTTCGCTTTGATAGTCGGTGCTTTTTCTTTTTTCGGGTGTGTACTCAGCCACTACCGTACTTTCAGTAGAGCTTGCCACAATTTCAAAGCTATTCATTTTCCGCCGCCTCCTTTTTCTTAAAAGTTAAGAGCTTATCTCGGTAATATTCATATTGTTTTTGTCTTGCTTCGATTTCGGCAGGCAATCCCTCGCTGATATCGTTGCAAAGCTTATCGAAACGGTCAAGAATATCAACAATGCGCTGTTGTTCTGCAAGCGATTTTTTCTCATCTTCCGGATATGGAATTGGAATAGTTAATTTTTCAAAATCGGTTTTATTAAATTTACTCTGTCCCATATTTGAAGTGACTTTTTTCAATTTCTTTTGAAATTCAAAAGATTCAAATGTGTATTTTAAATATAGCAAATTAACTTTACTGCTACGAATTAGCAACGCGTTTTTAGCAAGAGCATTGTACTTATACGGTAGCTTTATTGGATCGATATAGTATACTTCTCCACAATTTCCTACACTAGGTAAAACAATACATGGGGCATCTAATTGAACTCTCCACAAATAATCATATGAATCTTTAGATATATAAATTGGTGAGTTATTGGTATAATTGCACTTAATATCAACTGTTCTTATTAGCTGGGCATAATCTGGTTTTGATAAATAAGGAACTTTTTTTGAAACTTCAGCAAAAGAACCCGCTGCTGCAAAGTTAGTTATTGTGTCACAAACTTCTTTTATCGGATATAATTTACTCTGCTTAATTGAATTTAAAACAGTGTCCCTATAATACTCATATTGCTGTTTTCTCGCAGTGAGTTCCGTAGTGAGTTCCGTAGTGAGTTCCGTAAATTTATCCAATATACGAACGATTTCTTCTTGTACCGGTAAAGGTGGAAGAGGAATTATGAAGTCTTCAGTTACTCGCAAAGAAATTTGAGGTAATGATCCCATTCCTGAAGCTGCTTCTCTGAAGTGTTCAATATTATTTTTCAGAACATAATATAAATATTTTACTTTGATTGGATTATCTGCTGTATATGCCCACATTTCATTTTTAAAAGTAAATGGTTTATCATAATAAACAGCATCAATTACCCCTCTGGACTGCATTAAAACAGCAGGTACTCTCGTAATATTTGCATTAGGTATATCAGCTTCATGAGCAGTGATGACAGTTTTTCCTCCTGCAAAGATTTTGATTTCACCGTCATCAGATGCAATTTCCTTCATTTTGCCCGCAGTAATAGGAGTACCTTTTATTCTTGTATAACTATTTTTTATTTTCTTAAATTCTACCCCATTTGGGCAAAGTTCATTTATAAGTTGTTCTAATTTACTCATTCTCCTCACCTCCGGTATGCCAACCTAAGGTACCTATCGCATCCATTAGTTCTCTGTTAGTTTTTATTTTTTCCAGTACACCTGTAACTAATCGATAAAAAGCATCAAATTTTTGTAATGCCTCATCTTCGTCATAATCTCCATGAACTACATCACTAAGCTCACCAAATAGTTTATAGCCATCTTCAGCAAATTCCGAAGGGATGATATTACATTTATCTTTTACCGGTTTAAGAATCTGAATAAACGGTTTAAGATTGCCGTTTGCTTTCCTCGTTTCAATGGGCGGATTTTCAGCCTCTGCTGTTTGAGTAATAATTCTTTCAAAAACCTTTCTCAAATAAACAATAGACCCTGCTCCAAATCCTTCCCTTGCTGCCTTTTTGGCTTTTTCCAAAGCATCTGTGAAATCACCGTAAGTTTCAGTGTTCAGCGAAACTGATTCAGAAAATTTTTCGCTTCTTTTTGCAATACGCACATAAGGATATTGACTATGTATATTATCTTCCTCTCTGCACGCAAGCAAGAACCACATTTGCACAGAAGCACCGCAACGAGGGCATTCAAGAACACAGTCAATGCTGACAGTCTTTTCGTTTACACCAATGCAGAACAAGTCTTTCCCGGAATAAAATGTGCGCTGATCGCCGCAATTATTACAATAATAATTTAATGCAACTTTACCAACCGCAATTTTTTTAGAATTTCCGGTTTTAAGCTTTCTACTGCCCAAAAAGCCTTCTATTTGCACATAATCTGTTGTTATCGGTTTTGATAACACATCTGATAATCTCATACATTACGCCTCCTCAATTTCAGCTATAATCGCATCAATTTTGGCACGCAATGTATTTTCACGCTGAACAATTTCAGATATTTGCTTGTTAAGGACAGCTATATCGATAGCTTCTCTTGTATCCTCACTTTCTACATAAGTTGACACAGAAAGATTGTAATCTGCATTTTCAATATCTTCCTGTTTAACAAGAGCAGTAAAATGCTTTTCAGTCTTTCGGTTGATATAAACGTTTAATATATTCTGAATGTTATCAGGCTCGTTGCTTAATGTTCCATCCCCCAATTTATTGCTGTTGGTAGACTTGACAAATTCTTTTGAAGCATCAATAAACAGAGTTTGGTTGTCAACTTTAGATTTTTTGAGAACCATAATACAAGTCGCAATGCTTGTTCCGTAGAAAAGATTATCGGGCAGCTGAATGATACATTCGATATAGTTATTATCAATCAGATATTTTCTGATTTTCTGTTCTGCACCTCCACGATACATAATACCGGGAAAACAAACAATAGCCGCCGTTCCGTCTGTAGCAAGCCAATGCAGGCAATGCATAATAAAAGCAAAGTCCGCTTTTGATTTAGGAGCCAATACACCGGCAGGAGAAAAACGAGGATCGTTTATCAGTGTTCCGTTGTCAGAGCCTTCCCATTTTATAGAGTACGGGGGATTTGAAACGATGGCTTCAAACGGTTCTTCGTCCCAATGCTTAGGATCAGTCAAAGTGTCGCCATGTTCAATGCTGAATTTATCGTAACCTATGTCGTGTAAGAACATATTGATGCGGCAAAGGTTATAAGTTGTAATGTTAATTTCCTGACCGAAGAATCCATTTCGAACATTATCTTTACCGAGAATTTTTGCAAACTTCAAAAGCAATGAACCACTGCCCACAGCAGGATCGTATACTTTATTTACTTCTGTTTTCATTTTACCGTTATTATCAAGAAGTGAAATTTTTGTCAGAAGCTCAGATACCTCTTGTGGGGTGAAAAATTCACCGCCACTTTTGCCGGCATTAGAAGCATACATTCCCATAAGATACTCATAAGTGTCCCCAAACGCATCAATGGAATTATCTTGATAATTACCAAGATCCATATCTCCGATAACAGTAATTAACTTTTTAAGCCTTTTATTTCTCTTGATAACCGTTGGACCAAGCTTATTACTGTTTACATCTATATCGTCAAACAGTCCTTTGAAGTTTTCTTCGCTTGGACTACCGATAGCAGAGGCTTCAATGTTTTTAAAGTTCGTTTGCAATATTTCGTTTAAATTCTCATCCAAATCAGCAATTTCTACTTCTTTTCCGTTCTTTTCCGCTTGATCTTTTGCATCTTTATCAGCCTTTTTTATTCTGTTTAATAAATTCCCAAACAATTCGCTGGGCAAAATAAAGAAGCCTTTTTCTTGCACCATATCATCTTTAACGCTTAAAGCTTCTTCATCACTGATTTTCGCATAATCAAAATCAGTATTTCCTGCATCCCATTCGCCTTTGTTGAGATAAGTTGTAAGGTTTTCAGATATATATCTATAGAACAGCACACCTAAAACATATTGTTTAAAATCCCAACCATCGACACTTCCTCTAAGTTCATTTGCAAGCGCCCATATTGTACGGTAAAGTTCTGTTCTCTCTTGTTCTCTTTTATTATCGCTCATTTTTGTATTCTCCGTTCTTTAATAATTTTTCGTAATCTATACCATTTCTCAATTCTCTGCACAAATCTTTATTTTCTAAGGTTTTTGCGATATCAGCAGGTACTTCATTGCGTTCTTGTGCAGCTAAATCAAAAAACAACGCTATTTGTTCAGGCTTTGGATTCAATAACCGAAGCATTGCAATTTGTCTATCAGGAGGAGGTGGGTTAACTTTACCGCTTAAAATATCATAAAAGTAAGGTTTCTTTATGCCAAGTGCGGTGTAAAACTTGACATTTGATAAATTTGCTTCTTTTATCATTTGCGCAAGCAAATTACAGAATTTCATAGAATCATCAACAATCAAGTAATCACCACCATTTCAAAATTAGTATGTAAGTTTACATACTAACATACTATCATATTTTAAAGCAAAAGTCAATTTAAAAGCCTTTTAATATAACATTTGTGCCAACTTTATTGAGTTTCTTTGCAAAAAAGATTATAATATTTTTATAATTCAGGAACAAAATAAGATTTCTATGTCGTTTAATATATAGAGAGCATACTCTCTGGAAAGGAGGCACAAAATATGCCGATATTAATAAAAAGAAAAAACGGCGAGATCACGCCGTTTAGCAATGCAGAATACATTTCTGCATTCTATTTCATTCCCAAAAGCATTTTGGATAAGTGCGGAGAAGAAATAAACAGTATTCCAAGAAATCCAAGAAAATTGCTTCAAGATCGTCGTGCCATAGAAATAGTAGAGAGTGATTTGTTTAAGCTGGTAATAATCGACGCTTACGCCTTTATGGTATGGCCTTTTATGGGGCTTAGCGCAAAAAGGGAAATTTATTCAGGATAGGAACCATCTTGGAGATATGCGCACGCAGCTTCTATTTGGATTAAAGGAATGGAAGACGAAGGGGTTATCCCTAAGTCACAGGAGATACTAAAAAGCAGCAATATAGACGAAGACCTCGGATATATATCCGAAGAAGAAATCTCAGAAACATTCACTTGGCTCGTTCCTAAAATAATGGCAAAACACAATATGAATGAGATCATTGCTGTGGCGGCAGAATATCGCTGCTTTGAAGATTTTGATTACCGAAAGAGCCGACAAAAAATTGATTTTTACCGCAAGTGGTATCACACTCGTGCAAAAATATCCGTTGAATCTCTTGATGAATTAAAAGAAAAGTATGCAGAGAATACAGACGGAATGGAGTGGGATATTCCTGATGACAATGCTAATGTTGAGAGTATGGTTTTAGAACCGATTGCAGTCAGCAAATTTTTAGACACTCTTTCTGAAACAGACAGGAAAATACTCGCAATGCGAATGGATGATATTACACTCGAAAAAATCACAGAAGAATTAGGCTTCAAAACGCACAGTGCTATTCACAAAAGAATCCGAAAGATTGGCTTAGCTTATGAAAAGTTCAGCGGTGAAGATTTGGGATTCAGCAATAAGAAAATTATCTGACAACACCTATTGATGTATAAATCGGTAGGTGTTATTTTCATGCGCAAAAGCAGAAAGGAGGTCTTTTGGGTGCAGTACAATCTGATAAAATCGCAGCAAATCAAAATTAAGAACACCCTATGTATGCAATGCGGACACCAAAGCTGTTTGATGATAAGTAGTGGTGTCTGCCCTGTTTTTTCGGGAAGCAAACAAGAAATCATTAAAGTCAAGGAGGACAATCACAATGAAAAAATATAAAGAAACCTATATCATCGGTATTGACCACGGCTATGGAAATATGAAAACGGCTAATTGCTGTTTCCAGACAGGTGTGACTGTATATGATAAAGAACCAATTTTCAAAGATAACCTGCTTGTTTGGAATAACAAGTATTATCTTATCGGCGCAGAACATAAGGAGTTTTCGGCAGATAAAATGCTGGATGAAGATTATTATGTTCTGACACTTGCGGCAATCGCACGAGAGCTGAATATTGCAAAAATCTATTCTGCTGATGTATTGATTGCCGCCGGGCTTCCGCTGACTTGGGTAAGCGAACAGCGAGAAGAATTTAAAAGATATTTACTGAAGAACGAAACAGTTGACTTTAATTTCAAAGGCAAGGATTATCATATCTGCATTGTCGGTGCATGTGCAGATGTTTACCCACAGGGATTTGCCGCTATTGTCAATCATTTATCCGATTTTTTAGGTGTAAATATGCTCTGCGATATTGGCAATGGCACAATGAATATTATGTTCGTCAATGATAAAAAACCGAACCCCAACCGCTGTTTTACCGAGAAATTCGGAACACACCAGTGTATGCTCCAAATCCGTGAAAATCTGATGAGAGTTCATCACGCAGAGCCACCTGAAGAAATGATTACCCGTGTGCTTCGTTTCGGCACAACAGATATTGACGGTGACTATTTGAAAACAATAACCAATACTGCAAAAGAGTATGTGGAAGGTATTTTCCGCAGACTGCGTGAACACGGCTACGATTCAAAACTGATGAAGCTGTATATTGTCGGTGGAGGCGGTTGTATGATCCGCAACTTTGCCGAATATGACGAAGGGCGTATTACTGTAAACGATGATATTTGCGCTACTGCCAAAGGCTATGAGCGAATGCTTGAAATGAAGCTGATTAAAAGCGGCGGTGCGTTATGAGTATCAAACGAATGAGCCTTAGATTTAACTTGAATAACGAAGCTGACCGCAAGGCTTGGGAGTATTTAAAAAATGTAACAGATTCAAAAAACAAGGCAGCTATTACTACTATCAATCAATTTTATGAGCCACACACAGAAATAACAGAGGTTATCCGAAAAACTATTCGTGAGTGCTTGCAAAATCTTTCTGTAATACAGATGGAATCAGCACAGCCCACCGAAGCACTGTCCGAAGAAGAAAACGAACTTATGGATTCCCTCGATATGTTTCTCGGTGAATGACGGCATTAGAGTAGTGCCGCTTTTTTATGCTCTGAAATATCCTGCGACATCACTTTGATGTCCCTTATTTAACAAACACTTTCATTCAAAAAAGGAGATAATTCTATGGAACAGATTAATAGCTATTACAAGAAGAAAACAGTTGATATAAGCGGTAATATTTGCAATGCGATTGAATATTACGACGGAACGCAATTTATTGAGCCATTTTTCGATGGTGAAACCGTTGGATGGGTTCGTGATGTGTTTATCAACCACACGAAAAAGAGCTGTGAGATTCTCATTGTATCCACAGACTTCCCAAAATATATGGTTAACATTGAGCTTTAATGAATTAGATAAATTCAGGATGAGTATTCCAGCAATTGGTTCACCTGTATATGTAGTCACAATACAAAAGTGTTGGCACAAACCTGAAAACCTACCATACAAGGTTTACGAATATTGTTATTGTGATGATTATTTGAAAGACTATGAGCTGCCTGAATTTATGAAAAAAGATTGATGCCTCACACCATAACAAGCAGGGAACTTGTACGGCAAGTTCCAACTCAAAATCGGCTGTTTAGCCGATTTACTCTTTAAGGACTGCCGCCCCTAATACCCCGATAACAGAAAGGACTGATTTAATGAACAGAAATCCAAAAGAAAAACTTGCCCGCATAGAGATACGGGTAACACCTAAAGAAAAAGACAAAATCAAACGACTTGCCGAAAAATGCAATTTATCTATTAGCGAATATATGGCGCAAAGGGCATTGGGATATGAACCGATAACGGTTCTTCCTGATGTCTTTTTTGATTTCTATAACAAATTGTGTCAGCTTGACAACACAGTGGGATTTACGCCAGAAACAGAAAACAAACTGATTTCACATATTGATGAAATTCATTCGGAACTTTTATTACCACGGAAGGAGGATATGCGTAAATGGCGACCACCGGATTCTGGCCTGTCAAAAACAGGCTGAAAGAAGTAATCGACTATGCCCGTAACC
>CAYMCZ010000007.1:0-97898 GCA_964389285.1 uncultured Lachnospiraceae bacterium
TTTTGGTAGTAAACTACTGTCTTTAATAAAGACCCCCGCTAACTAAATGACATTGATATAAAACGGGGCTATCGCATTATGAATTCTCATGAATATTCTTCCGGGAACCGTTCGCACTTAGTCCTCGCGTAGCGGTACTAAAACTCACGCCGCACTTACGTTTGCGTTCGTTAAGTACCGACGCTGCGGATGTTCCCTCCAGAATATTCATTCGGTTTTCATAAGGCGACAGCCCCCTTAATACTGCTTAAAAGGATTACCAGAGTTCTACGTAATCTTCTTCGCCGTCAGCCACATAGAAAGCCTTGTTTTCTTCGGGCTTAACATAGATTCTGAATTCTTCGTAAACCTTAGCTCCGATTTTGTCGTTTACTTTGGCAACGATCTCATCGATATGAATCTCTCCGCCCATAATCGACTGAATAGCAACAGAAGGCGCGATAGCTTTTTTGCGTGCTGTTGTCTTTTTAACGGTATCGCTTGCGCCTTTAGCTGCCGCAGCCGCAGTCTTCTTAGCGGTAGTTGCGGTTTTCTTTGCGGTAGTTGCGGTTTTTTTAGCCGCTTTTTTAGTTGCTTCTCCGGCTTTGCCGGCAACTGCCTTTACTTCTGAAATTGCATCAGTTGATTTTTTTGCCATTTTCATACTCCTCTTATAATACATTTTTTTAACATAATACTATATAATACACTGTTATCACAAACGTTGCAAGCCTTTTTATGTACAAAAATCTTAAAAGTATTATATAAAAAACGTCAAAACTATACAATAACGGATTTTTAGTCAGTATCTTTTAAAAATAATACCGTCATTTTAAAATAAAACCGCCGTGGCGATCCTGAAATAAACCATCAGGGATATCGCGTCAACTATTGTAGTAATAAACGGGCTTGCCATTACCGCGGGATCGAATCCCAGTTTTTTCGCCAGTATCGGAAGCGAACAGCCGATTACCTTTGCAACAAGTACGGTAAGCGCAAGCGTGGCGCATACGACCGCGGCAACGACCACGGTAACTTCGGTATTGCCGAGCAGCATCCGATCCACAATCATTATCTTGGCGAAGCAGGCCCCAGCAAGAGTGCATCCGCAAAGCACCGCCGTCCTGATTTCTTTCCAGATAACCTTTACAATATCCGAAAATTCCACCTCTCCAAGGGAAATGGCACGTATCACGGTAACTGAAGACTGTGAACCCGAATTACCGCCCGTATCCATCAGCATGGGTATAAATGCCGTCAGAACGACCTGTGCCGCCAGGGCATTTTCAAAATTTGTTATTATTATGCCCGTGAACGTGGCCGAAACCATCAAAAGAAGCAGCCAAGGGATACGGTGTCTGTATACTTCAAGGGTAGTCTGTCGGAGGAAAGGCTTATCTGACGGCGTCATACCTGCCATGATCTCCATATCTTCCGTCGTCTCTTCTTCCATGATATCCATGGCGTCGTCGAATGTTACGATACCGACCATACGGTTTTCCATATCAACTACGGGCAGTGCCAGAAAATCGTATTTCTGCAAAAGCTGTACGGCTTCTTCCTGATCCGCCATAGTATTTACCGAAATGACGTTTTCGTTCATCAGCTCGCTGATTTTCTGATCGTCGGATGAGCTGAGCAGCAGATCCTTGACCGTAACGGTACCCATAAGCTTTCTGTTTTCGGTTACATAACAGGTATAGATCGTCTCTTTATCCACGCCCGTTCTTCTGATACGGGTTATGGCCTCCCCGACCGTCATTTTATATCTGAGGGAGACGTATTCCGTTGTCATAATTGATCCGGCAGAATTTTCCGGATACTGCAATATCTCGTTTATCTGCCGTCTTTTTTGCGGATTAACCTGCGCCAGTATCCTTTTTACCACATTTGCGGGCATTTCTTCCACAAGATCAACGGCGTCATCCACATATAATTCGTCGATAACGGCTTTCAGTTCCTGATCTGAAAACTGCGTTATCAAAAGCTCCTGCTCCTCAGGCTCCATTTCCACAAAACAGTCCGCCGCGGCTTCCTTTGGAAGCAGTCTGAAAATAAGCGGAATATGTTCTTTTTTTATATCCTCGAAACATGCAGCAATGTCAGCAGGATTCATTGTGACGAGAATATCTTTTATGGCCTGATACTTTCTTTCTTCAAGCAGCTTTTCAAGAGTCTGTTCGATAGTCACTTTTTCTGCCATTGTTCACCTCCGTACACTTTAATACGGTGCTCCCGGGCAGACCTTGCTCTTTAGATAACGAAGAAACACCATGTAAGCGGCATTTCTTCGCCGTGCTTTCGGTCTGCAGGCGCACCGCCGGACTTTCGATCCTTGGATGTGCCGCTTCTACTGCCAGCGTCCATAGTGTTCCTCCTTTCCGCAAATCATTTTAAAACTCAAAATATTATAATACCATTAAAGATTCTTTTGTCAACGCCTCCCGTAATAAATTACGTCAGTCGCCCCTTAAAGCTATTACGGGATCGCTTTTTGAGGCTTTATGCGCGGGCAGAAGACCGCTTATTACGTTTACGCCTATGCTGAGCGCCATAAGCAAAAGGCACAGCGGCAGCGTAAGAAAGATTGTAATTTCAACATTTGTAAACGAGGCTATTAAATAATTGCCGAGGGCGCATAACGCCAGGGAAACCCCCAGACCGATACTGCCCGCGAAAAGCCCCGTAATAAATGTCTCTGCATTAAAAATGCTGGCTATATTTCTCTTGGACGCGCCTATCGCCCGCAGTATGCCTATTTCTTTTTTGCGCTCCAATACACTTATATGCGTGATAACGCTGATCATGATTGCAGAGACGATCAGGGATATCGCAACAAGAGCGATAAGAGAGATACTTATGACATTTATGATACGGCTTATGGATGTCATCATGGAGCCCGCAATGTCACTGTAGGTTATTATCTTATCTTTTTCTCCGGCTTTCTCCATATCGTCATTGTATTTTGCAAGGATTTCGTTGATACGCGTTTTACTGTCAAAATTCTTGGGGTAAATGGTTATCTGATAAGGAGAATTTTCGGGCGCGTAACCCAGCTTTGACAGATTGTTTTCATAAGAAACAATGTTTCCGACCACAAAAGAGGACATCATATCCGAAATGCTGAACTTGTCCATATCCAGGGAAAATGCCTTTATAAAAGCTTCTTTATCTACCGTAAAAAGCCCTCCCATATTTTCCATGGCGGACGCAAGCACACCCACAACGGCATTTTGTATGGCCGGAACCACGGAGTTTTGCATTGCCGAAGCGATTGCCTCTCCTATGCTTTCCGCAAGCCGGTTTTGTATATCGGAAGGAATGGCGTTTTGAAGCGCGTCCGCTAAAGCTTCAGATAACTGTGCCTGCAGGGCCTGAGCCATTTCGTTTATACGCTCTGCCGCCTTAGACATATCCACATGGGCGACAACAAAATTCATGAGCTTCGCCTGAACTTCTTCTGTTGCCAGAAGCTCCGAAAATTCTTTCATAATCGTGTCAGGATTTACCGCAATATTATTGAAAACATACGTCGCAAATCCCACTGTTATATCATCCGCGAATGCGGTCAGCTCTTCCCGCAGGATTTCAACTATCTTTTCAAATGTGGTGCCTTCATCCGCGATCCTCTGCGCGGTTTTGCTGGCAGACGCCTCTAAAATCTGAAGCGCTTCAGCTGATGATACGTATTCTATGGCCATCTGGGGAACTCTTTTAAGTTCGTTCTGGATTCTGATTACCAGCTCATTTAAATATTCTCCCGCAATATCTTTTATCAGAGCCTCGATATCATCTGAAGTTGTATTAAATGAAACAAGAGACAATATCTCTTTCAGGTCATTTTCGGAAATGTTCAAAAAGCTGCCGCCAAGGTCTATCCCCGAAAAATCAAGCGCGGATAAATCAAGGCCCGATAAGTCAACTCCGGAAAGATCAAAGCCTGAATAATCCATATCCGAAAGATTAAAACTTTCTGATATTATACGGGATATATCCCGCGCTCCTTCTTCGACGGAGAAAGCCTGCTCCATGGCTTCCTGATCTATGGTCACGGCATCCATAAGGCCGCTGAGACGAAGGATACTGCCGCTGTCTTCACCGAATTCCTGTCCCGTAAATATATTAATATCGGGATTAGCCATCTGCGCTTTTACCACTTCCGACTCCGCCGCCTCAGCTGATAAATATTCTATAAGCTCTGGAGTGTAATTAATACCGGTCGAAAGCATCTCCTGAGATGTTTTGTCTTTGTTTTGCACTACCCCGACAACTTTTAAGTCTATGGCGTTTTCGTATTCTTTTTGGACGGTATCACTGCTGACGGTGACTCTTGACCATGTCTTGTTTTCTTTGTCATATTTATAAAGCTTTGCGGCATTTATAACCTTAAAGCTCTTTCCGATAAAATCATCATACGTATAATCGGATATGTCGTCTCTTAGCTCAACATTTTTTCCAGTAACAAGGCTTCTGGCCATCTCGTCCAGCTCGTCCGTATCCAAAAAGCCCATGGGATACAGGGCCGTGTCCGTAATGCTTCCGTCTTTTGAAAGCACGACTACGCATTCATCGTATTTTTCCGCCCATCTGCCGGCTTTTACGTTATATTCGTTCTGATAAAGCTGCCTTGTCTGCGGAAGCTGGTAAAACGCTACCAGATTAACCATTTTCGCGCTGGCAAAATCCAGGCCTATGTCATCCAGTGCCTGGTCAGGATTTATCTGTCTTATCTTACCCTTGTTTTTTATGAAAACCTGCGGGATTACATTATAACTATACTCAACGGCTCTCGCGTTTTCATCAATGCCGCTTTTTCCGCTGTCCAGAAAAACCTTCAGGGACGCCAGGTCGTTATTGGTCAGACCTCCGGCATACCGGTGTACCATCTGATTTACCTTTACAACGGTATTGCTGTTATCCACTTCGGTATTTGTACTCATACCAAACATATCCATGTAGCTGGCTATGTTAATACCCTGCTGCTCTATTATAATCGGATATTGTAGTACCGTATTTTCCTCTATTCGCCTTATATAATCGTTTACCCCGTTAGTGAGCGCCATAATAAGGGCAATTCCAATAATTCCTATGGAACCGGCAATTGCGACAAGCGCGGTCCTTTTTTTCTTTGTGCCCAGATTGTTAAAACTCAGAGTAAGCGCGCTCAGAAATGACAGCGACGCCTTTTTTCCCCTTTGCACTGCCGCTGCCGAAGCTGCCGCGCCCATACCTGCCGCCGCGCCCATGCCTGCCGCCGCGCCTAAATTTGCCGCCGCGCCATCCGGCATATAGGGGTCCGTATCGCCCACAACCTGTCCGTCTTTGATACGGACTATCCTCGTGGCGTATTCATCTGCAAGCTCGGTGTTGTGCGTTACCATGACGACAAGCCTGTCTTTGGATACTTCTTTGAGCAGGTTCAGCACCTGAATACTTGTCTCTGAATCAAGCGCGCCCGTAGGCTCGTCGGCAAGCACTATTTTAGGGTCGTTTACAAGAGCCCTGGCTATGGCAACCCTTTGCATCTGTCCTCCGGAGAGCTGACCGGGTTTTTTATGCATGTGGTCTTTCAGTCCCACATTTTCAAGAGCTTCGATCGCCCGCGCCTTTCGCTCGCCGGCCGATATGCCGGAAATGGACATAGCGATTTCCACGTTTGAAAGAATACTCTGGTGGGTTATCAGATTATAGTTCTGAAATACAAAGCCTACCGTATGGTTTCTGTAAACATCCCAGTCACGGTCTTTGTATTTTTCAGTGGAAATACCGTTTATAATGAGCTTTCCGCTGTCATACCTGTCAAGCCCTCCGATAATATTCAAAAGCGTGGTCTTTCCCGAGCCCGAAGGCCCTAAAACAGCGACAAATTCATGTTCCCTCAGATTGATCGTCACGCCGTCCAATGCTTTTTGCACAAGCTTTCCGGTATTATATTCTTTTTTTATATCCTTAAGCTGAAGCATCTTTGCCACCTCGATTCAATATGAGTGCTGGGTATAAAAAAGCAGGGACCGCCGCATTCTGAAAACAAAAGAATATTGCCGCAGTCCCTGAGCCTTAAAGAGTCAGGCTGATTTTCTGTTCTTCGTCTTTTTCTTCCGGTTTTGCTTCTTTAGAGGTTTCCGCATCATCCAGAAGCCCTTCTCTTTTTGCCGTCATCCTCATAGCTTCTATGTCTACGGTAATGTTCAGTTTGTCGTCTTCAAACAGTCCCGCATACTGTTTGCTCATCGCGGTCTTTGCTTCCGAAAGATACGCGCTCACCTTTTCGGTCATATCATCCGCAGGTATGCCGCTTTCTTCAAGCCGCTGATATTTTGTAATAACGTCGCCTATGGTCGGCATATAATAATTCAGAAACTGACGTGCCGCAGGAATCTGTTCCTGCTTGTCACGCAGAGTCTGTAAGGTCATGTCAAGCTGACTGCATATATCGTTGCCTTTTTTATGTATATCCGGATTTTTGACCTTCATTACCATCCGGCGAAGATGCATAAGATTTTCACGAGCCTTTGCCAGTATGGCCGCGTTTTCATCCGTCAGCGCCTTTCCTTCGGCCTTTTTCTTTTTAAGGTCGTCATTTGATACTTTTGAGGAAAATGCGACTATTCCCACAAGTCCGGCAACCACAACTATGGCGATTATTATTCCGATAGCCACTGGATCACTCCTTTCATAAGGTTTTTCGAATCCGGCTAAGCATTACACGTTCTGGCCTTTAATATCCAGCAGCTTCTGACGAAGTTCGGCTTCGATCTGTCCGAGTTCGGCTTCGGCCTCACGCCTTTTGATGCGGCCTTCTTCCTGTATGCTGATAACCTCATCCAGAGTTGCTATAAGCTGTTCGTTGCTGTAGCGCACGGTTTCCATATCAATGATGCCTCTCTCGCTTTCTTTGGCAATCTCAACGCTGCCCTGTTTGAGCGTATCGGCATTTTTCTTAATGAGTTCGTTTGTAAGATCAGTGACTTTGCGCTGCGCTTCCATGGCACTTTGTGAATGAGAAATGCCAAGAGCCAGAACCATCTGGTTTTTCCAGAGGGGAATGGTGTTGTTAATCGTTGACTGGATTTTTTCCACCATAAGAGAATCGCTGTTCTGTACAAGTCTGATCTGCGGAGCCATCTGCATGCTGATAGTCCTGGTGAGCTCCAGATCATTGATTTTTTTCTCAAACCTGTCGCAAAGGGCGGCAAAATCATTCGCGGCCTGAGCGTCCTCGGTAAGGCCTGAAGCCTTTGCCTTTTCCTGAAGCTCTACAAGCGTGGTCGCTCTTTCTTTTTCAAGTCTCTGCTTGCCCGCAATGATGTACATGGTCAGCTCTTTAAAATAAACGAGGTTTGTATCATACATCTTATCCAGCATGATGATATCCTTCTGAAGCTGGTTGGAATGATCCTCAAGCACACCCACTATTTTGTTTACATTTCCCTCGGCCGTAGTGTATTTTGCCTTGAGCTTCGCGACATCCGCGATCTTGCTTTTCACCTTGCCGAAAAGGCCTTTTTTCTCTTCTTCTCCTACCGAAAAGCCCTTGAGCTCCGTAACCAGATTTGAAAGCATCGCGCCTACCTCGGTAAGATCCTTGGTCTTTACTCCGTCAAGCGCGTTATCCGCAAAGCCTGCAACCTTTTTCTGCGCCGTCGCGCCGTACTGCATGACTATTCCTGAGTCCTTTATATTGATTTTTTCAGAGAAATCAGATACCATCTTTTTCTCTTCGTCGCTCAGTTTTACGTCTTCGAGATATCCGTGCTTTACGGCTTCTTCCGACATCCCCTCTGTTGCTGACGCAACTGACGCAGGCGCTGAAGCGCTTTGTGCCGACGGTTCAAGTTCCAATGTGATTTTAGCTTCATCCATATCTGATTTCTCCTTTTTGTGTGTTTTTTTTAAAAGACATTCTCTGTCGTTTTACAATACTCATTTTAATTGATTATACGCCAAACAGCGGGCTTTTTGCAAGGCGCGGTATTATCCCTCTTTTTCATTTTTTTCGTCAAAAGTCCAGTTCATTATACTCTCCGAAGAAACCTTTAACCTGATATAGGCATTATAAAGCTCTCTCACGGTTTTTTCGGTAATTCTGCCCGTATTAATCTTTTCAAGCAGTGCCTTCATAGTCCGGCAGTCGTCATGGAGCTGCATTTTAAAAGTCAGGACATTGCGAGTTCCGCCCGCTCTCATGCGCTCTTCCGTTTCTGCAACAAGACGGGAGGACAGCTCTGTGATTTTTTTTAATTCGTCGGTCATTTCAATCGACTCTTTTTTTCTTCCGAACAAAGCTTCTCTCCTGTTTAGCACTCCTGAAATCTGCAACTTGAATTATATACCATTATCTCTTAACGGTCAAAATATATCTGTATGCAAAATCAAACGGGGCTGTCGCAATATACAAAAAGAATGAATATTCTGAAAGGGACATCCGCAACGCCGGTACTTAGCGAACGCAAGCGTAGCGATGCGTGAGGTTAGTACCGCTGCGTGAGGACTAAGCGCGAGCGGTCCCTGGAAGAATATTCATGATAATGTATAATGCGACAGCCCCGAATTTCCGTAAACGGCAAATCAATTAACCGCCAGAATCGCGGCTTTCATTTCTTCTGAGGAAATACCCGCTTCCGCTCTTACGCAGAACGCAAACTTATCTTCTCTCCAGTTAGCGAGAGAAATAACGTCTTTTGAAGCGCCCTTAAATGTAACGGTCTTGCCGTCAATCTCGACCTCGGCCACAAAAGGATATTCCTGATAATCGCCGCTTATATCCCCGTCATCATCCGCTTTTCTGATGTAGTCGGCGCCCGTGTCGTCATAGGATATCTGAATTTCTTTCAGAGGATCGCAATAATAAAATATAATATCTTCCGCCGTATGGCCCGCGAATTCTTCGGGATAATCCATTTCAAATCCGGCCAATTCCTCTATTTCTTCTATTGTATCGTACTCGATCCAGGGGTTCGCGTTGGCAACTTCTTCGGTTATGGTTACGGCTCTTGCTCTTCCGGCACATCCGGCAAGCGCAAACGCCGCCGCCGATATAAGAACGAGACCCAGCAATTTCTTTTTCATTTGTATAATTCTCCTATCTCCGTATCCGTATCTTTCAGGACATTCGGACTATATAATACATTCTAAAACATAAAATGTCAATTGCTTATGCCTGTTCCTTCGATGATACACATGAAACGGAACTTTCCATAAATATTGCAAGCAACCCGGTTGCACCGGATAATTCTGCAACCGGGTTGTTTTTTGCTTTTATTGCCTTAAAATTTATCGCCGCTGTCAGACGTGCGCGTTAAGACTCAATAAGCTCCTCTGCGGGTCTGTTGATTTTTCTCTGAACATAAGAAGTATGAAGCAGGTGATGAGCCTTCTCGGAGCCGGGTTTGCCCAGATATTCTTCGTACAGTTTGATGACGGATGCGTTTTCGTGAGATTTACGAATCGTCTTGGCTTCATCATTTCTGTAGAGCGCGCCTGCGCGAAGTCCCCTTACGTCAACTTCGTTACGCACATATCCGGGAACCTGAGGCTGTCCGCCGCCGTTTACGCAGCCGCCGGGGCATGCCATGACCTCGATAAAGTGATAATCAGCTTCACCTCTTTTGATCCTGTCAAGAAGCTCCGCCGCATTGGCCGTGCCTGAGGTAACGGCAATCTTAACATCAAGCCCGGCAACATTGTATGTCGCTTCTTTGATGGGCGCGGTTCCTCTGACATCCGTGAAGTTAAGCTCTTTAAGCTCTTCTCCCGTAAGCTCTTCAACAGCCGTACGAAGCGCGGCTTCCATAACGCCGCCGGTCGCCCCGAAGATAACGGCAGCTCCCGTACCCTCGCCGAGAGGATCGTCGAATTCGCCGTCAGGAAGACTGTTAAAGTCTATCATCGCTTTTCTGATCATGCGGGCAAGCTCTCTTGTGGTAATCGAAATATCCACATCCGGAATTCCGTTTGCGTCCTGGTCGGGACGTCCGATCTCAAATTTTTTGGCCGTACACGGCATTACGCTGACGCAGACTATTTTTTCTTTGTCAATACCGGTTTTCTCGGCAAAATATGATTTCGTTATCGCGCCGAACATCTGCTGAGGCGACTTGCATGTGGAAAGATTCGGTATGAATTCCGGATAGTAAGTCTCGCAGAATTTAATCCAGCCCGGCGAACATGATGTTATTAGCGGAAGCACGCCGCCGTTCTGAACCCTGTGAAGGAATTCATGAGCCTCCTCCATAATCGTAAGGTCGGCGGAATAATTGGTATCAAATACCCTGTCAAAGCCAAGCATACGAAGCGCGGTAGCCATCTTGCCTTCCACGTCCGTGCCTATGGGGTATCCGAATTCTTCGCCGAGGCCCGCGCGAACCGACGGAGCCGGCTGAACCACCACAAATTTGTCGGGATCCGCGATTGCCGCAAATACTTTATCGGTATTGTCTTTCTCATAAAGCGCGCCTACAGGACATACCGCTATACACTGACCGCATGAAATACATGAGGTATCGCCCAGATCCAGATTAAAGGCCGGAGTTACAACGGATTTGAAGCCGCGGTTATTCACTCCGATAACACCCACACCCTGGTTCTTCTCGCAGGCAGCCATGCAGCGGCGGCAAAGAATGCATTTTGCCGAGTCGCGGATCATGTGCGGCGCGGAATCGTCATACATGCGCTCCGGTTTCGCCCCGTCATAAAAATGCTCGTCATCCACGCCTACTTCTTTGGCGAGTGTCTGAAGCTCACAGTTGCCGCTTCGCACGCAGCTGAGACATGAGCATTCGTGATTCGAAAGCAAAAGCTGAATGGTCTTTTTACGTGAATCCCGTACCTTGGGTGTGTTTGTGAAAACCTCCATGCCGTCGTTTACGGGATGTACGCAGGCCGCGGCCGTTTTGCCGTTTCCGAGCTGAACGGTGCAGATCCTGCATGCGCCGATCTCATTTATTTCTTTCAGATAACAAAGAGTCGGAATATGAATATGAGCTATTTGAGCTGCTTCAAGTATCGTAGCGCCTGCAGGAGCTTCGATTTCAATACCATCAATTTTTAATTTAACTGTATCCATTATCGTTCCTCCTTTTATTTCTTGTAGATGGCGCCGAACTTACAGCTTTCTATACATTCGCCGCACTTGATACATTTGTCGGTATCAATTTCAAACGGTTTTCTGATCTCTCCGGAAATGCTGTTTGCCGGACATACTTTTGCGCAAAGGGAACATCCCTTACACTTGGAAGGATCAATATGGTACATATAAAGGGCTCTGCAGACACCCGCAGGGCATTTATGCTCCAGAATATGCGTTTCATACTCATGTCTGAAAAATCTGAGCGTTGACAGCACCGGGTTTGGAGCCGTCTGTCCCAGAGCACAAAGAGAATTGCTCTTGATGTAGTAAGCAAGCTCTTCGAGCTTATCGAGATCTTCCATGGTAGCCTGTCCTTCGGTGATCTTGGAAAGAATCTCTCTCATGCGTTTAAGTCCGATACGGCATGCGGTACATTTACCGCATGATTCGTCAACCGTGAAATCCATAAAGAATTTGGCTATGTCAACCATACAGTTGTCTTCGTCCATAACTATCATACCGCCCGATCCCACGATACAGCCGATAGATGCGAGGTTTTCATAATCGACGGGTATATCGATATATTCAGCCGGAATACATCCGCCCGAAGGTCCGCCCGTCTGAACGGCCTTGAATTTCTTTCCGTTGGGGATGCCGCCGCCGATCTCTTCGATGATTGTGCGAAGCGGAGTACCCATGGGGATCTCCACAAGACCCGTGTTTTTGATCTTTCCGCCGAGTGCAAATACTTTCGTACCCTTTGATTTTTCGGTACCCATTCCGGCAAACCATTCCGCGCCTTTTAAAATGATCTGCGGAATATTCGCAAATGTTTCCACATTGTTAAGAATAGTAGGTTTTCCGAAAAGGCCTTTAACAGCCGGGAACGGAGGACGCGGACGCGGCTCGCCCCTGTTGCCTTCGATGGAAGTAAGCAAAGCCGTCTCCTCGCCGCACACAAACGCGCCGGCGCCAAGCCTTAAGTCGATATCAAAGTCAAAACCTGTTCCGAAAATATCTTTTCCGAGCAGGCCGTATTCTCGTGCCTGTTCAATGGCTTTGCGAAGACGCTCTATAGCGATCGGGTATTCCGCCCTTACATAGATATATCCCTGACTTGCTCCTATGGCATAGCCCGCGATGGTCATAGCCTCCAAAACCACATGAGGATCGCCTTCGAGTACGGCACGATCCATAAATGCGCCCGGATCGCCTTCGTCGGCGTTGCAGCAGACGTATTTAACATCTGACTTGTTAGGCGCGCAGAATTTCCATTTGAGTCCGGTGGGGAAGCCTGCCCCGCCGCGGCCTCTGAGGCCCGAATCCAGAACCGTCTGGATAACGTCTTCGGGTTTCATTTCGGTAAGAACTTTTCCGAGTGCCGCATAACCGTCAACGGCTATGTATTCTTCTATGCTTTCGGGATCGATACGGCCGCAGTTTTTGAGTGCCACATGAACCTGCTCCGCATAGAAATCCATCTCACCTATGGGTTTAATATTGCCGTCCGCATCCGTTTCCTCATAAGCAAGATGATGAACCTTACGCCCTTTAAGAAGATGCTCTTCAACAATGTCGATCACATCCGATGGTTTTACATGAGCGTAAAAAGTCGCATCCGGATAAACAACTACAACGGGTCCTTTCTCGCAAAGTCCGAAACATCCTGTCTGGATTACGGCAACTTCATTTTCAAGACCCTGTTTTTTGATTTCGTCAATAAGCGCTTCACGGACTTTTAAACTTCCCGAGGAAGTACATCCGCCACCGCATACCAAAACCTGTGAACGATACATAATGTCTTCCTCCTTATCCGATATACTTCTCGACTATCTGTCCGCCGATAAGATGTGAGTTGACTATCTCAACACCTTTATCGGGTGTCATATTAATATAAGTAACTACATTCTTTCCGGGTTCATGCACTTCTACCACGGGCTCGTTATTTGATTCTTCTATATCTCCGGAAACCGTGACAATGGCTTTATCGTAAAGCTTTTTTGCCATTATTTCCTGAAATATGGCATCCGCAACAGGTCTTGCCCCCGCCGCGATTCCATGTGTGCCCATGCCGACAACCACTTTTATGCGGGCCGGATTCTCCATACGAAGATGCATTTCTCCCAGCAGTCTGTCTTTAATCGCCTGTAACTCTGCAATGCTCTTCATTCATTTTCTCCTCTACTTGAATTTGATCTGCGATTTGTTTTTTAATCTCTTTACCGTCAATCTTTATCGCTTCGCCGTCCCGCTCGTATGTGCATATAAAATCTACATCGGGATGGAAAATGATAAGATCACGGATAACTCCCCCTATGTCTCCCATAGGTTTTCTGTTTGGGTCTGAAAGTCTGAAACGGGCCGTCACCGTGCTTCCCCTGCCGGGACGCGATTCGATAATCAGCTCCCCCGATGCGGCCTGCGCCGCGGCTTTTAAGAGCGGAAGTCCCAGGCCGGAGGCTGTGCTTTTTGATGTTTCCGGATCGGTTTCATATGCTTTTTTAATCTGATCCGGCGTCATACCTCTGCCGTTGTCCGATATTTTTAAAATAAGAATATCTTCGGTTGAATTTATAAATATATCGATATGAATCTGATCCGCACCCGCTGAGACCGAGTTTTCGGCGATATCCATAACATGTAAAGAGATTTCGGGTAACATTTTAATATTTGGCAAGAATTTCTTCTACCATTTCCACGGTCAGCCGGCCGTATGGTTCGTCGTTTACCGTCATAACCGGCGCAAGACCGCATGCGCCTATGCATCTGCAGGATTCAAGCGAAAATTTGCCGTCCGCAGAACACATACCGCTTCTGATCCCGAGAACTTCTTCCAGTTTTTCCAGGATCTCTCCCGCCCCCTTGACATAACATGCCGTACCGAGACAGACGGAAATCTTGTTTGCTCCCTTTGGTTCAAGGGAAAACTGAGCATAAAACGTAGCGATGCCGTAAATCTTTTCCAGAGGCACTCTCATCTGATCGGAGATCATTGTCTGAACCTCTATCGGAAGATATCCGTAGATTTCCTGCGCCTGCTGCATAATAAGCATAAGCGCGCCCGGCTCATTTTTAAGCTGATCTATCGCTTCTTTGAGCTTCTCAGCCTGCTCAGCCGTTCCCATAAAGGGAACTTTTGAAATTAAATTGGCCATCTTTTTTCCTCCCTTAGTTTCATGAGTTGTAAATTAATATGTTACAGTCAGGCTGCCGCTTTACAGCCCGTAGATCAAATATGGTTATTTTTATTTTACATGATAAACCCGAAATAATCAATTGTTGAAAAATCCACTTTACGCAAATAATCACTTTGTTTTATGTGTATTTTCTACAAAAAAGTCTGATAATTATTTAACAAAACTGTTATTTTGTTTATTTTTTAACAAAATAACGGACCGATGCATCCCTTACCCGGTTTGCGCCGGCCCGTTAACAGTTTATGTCTGTGTCTGTTTTAACTCATGAGTTCAGCTTTTATCTGTTCTGAATTCATAACCCATGCAAAGGCTTCTCCCCAAAGATCAAAGAGCATGGTGTTCCATGTGTCCGGATCCGCTCCGCAATGAGGATACGTGCTGATTAAATCGGCAACCGCAACCACATTATAATCTTTGTGATATGCGTCTCTTATGGTGCTGTCAACACACCAGTCCGTACAGGTACCGCAAATAATAACCGTTCTGATTCGCTTTTCTTTAAGCCATGTTTCAAGCTCGGTATGTGCGAAACATGAATAGGTATATTTCGTAAAATATATATCATCATCCGTCGGCGCCAGACAGTCCGGCATTTCCGCATCTGACGTATTGAGTCTGAGTTTGCAGCTTCCGTCTTCGTTTATGAGACCGCGCTCCCTGTTTCGCGCCCAGTAGTATTTATTGTGATAATCCGTATCCTGTGCAAACGCGGACATAAACACCGGGATGCCGTTTTCGTTGCAGAATTTTTTCAGATCAGCTGTTGCCTGAAGCTGCTCTCCTGCCTGCGGGGTAAAAAGCGAACCTGAAGGTTCCGAAAATCCTTTCTGCATGTCTACTATAATAAGCGCTGTTTCTGATGCATTGATCTCAAACGGTGCCGACCATTCCCAATAACGTGCCATATCTTATAACCTCCTGTATTCGAAGAAATCTTATTTTTCAGTTTGTATTATCGTTCTGCTGCTCAAGGCTTTTCATCATAGCGTATTTTAGCCGGCGAATTGCTGCCGATCATATTAAGTACCAGTCTCACAACTATAGCTGCTGCAACACACCATATCTGTGTGATTCCCGGCAGGCTGATACCCGCTATAAGTCCGAGATTTCCGAGAACTACACCTACGGCAACTGCTATAAGACCGCGCCAGTCAGCTCTCCATGTGATCTTCTCTGCCGGCGGATAACCATTCCTGTATGTGAACAGAAAGTCAACAACGAATACACCGATTATCGCGGGCACGCAGTTTGACAGGAAGAATAGGAATGTGCTGAAGTACTTGAAAAAGTTAACGGCTGTCAGGACAAGAGCGATGATACCGCAGATGATAGTCATCTTTTTATGCCCCATCTTGAAGAAGTTGCCCCAGGTCAATGCGCACGAATAGACATTTCCCTGGGCCGGACCCCAGTTGCCGAATATACCTATCAGCAGACCCGGTATTGCCAGTCCCTGTGCCGCAAGAACGAAGGGCATATCTCCGAGCCCTGTGGTTATTGCGCCGATTGCTCCGCAAATGAGCATCAACGGATTGATAACGAGCATAAACAACAACGAAAGGCCAACAGCTATTTTAGGGCTCTTTGCGAACCGCATAAAGTCGGGAAGAAGCGAGCATGCGCATCCTATCCATGATCCGATGGCGAGCCCTACCACAACACCGAACTGGGCGCGTGCATCAGGCAGCGGTATATATGACATTATTCCGGCCCAACCTACGGTCTTAACACTGATGACCATGGAAACAACACTGAATACACCGATGACCGGTATGCAGATCGTTCCGAGCTTGCTCATGGCCTTCATGCCGAACGCTGCCGTCAGCATAAAGAGAACACAGCAGATAAGACTCATTGGCAGGTACGGAATTGCCGGCGCGGCGGCCGTAATGGCGCTTGCCATAAGACCGGCATCCACCGCCGTCCATCCCAGCAGCGAAAAAGCAAGGAAAAATCCGATGATTTTTGAGCCGAATTTGCCGTAAGCGTAAAGTATAAGCTGACCGAAAGTCAGACCCGATTTAGCCGCGGCAGCTGCCATAATACCTGCAAGAACTGCAAGGAAAACAGCTCCTGCTATGATTGCTTTGACAACAGTCATAAAATCAGCAGCAAAACCCATGCTGGCTCCGGCCTGCAGCGATGTCGTCATGAAAACAAATCCCGACATTGCTCCAAACAAGGCAGGAGTTTTCATTCGCTGATCCATGGGGACCGCTTGTGATGCAAATTGATTATCAGATTTTGACATGTTCGCATTCCTCCTCTTGCAGTATTGTCATTAATGGTAAAAATATGTTTCAGCGCTGAATTTATTCGGATTGTATCATCGTTTTTTTTAAAAATAAAATTTCCAAAACGCAAAACATTACCCTAAGGGGAAGCTTTTTTCAAACATTTCCCTTAGGGTAACGTTTATCGACAGGCAATATTTGTAATAATTAATTGTGTCATGTTACCTTTTTAAAAATAAACGTATAGAAATCAATTAGCGCGATCCAAGGAGGTGCTTATGAAAAAATCTAAATCCACGGTCACTATCCGAGGCGCTGCAGAGCTTACGGGACTGACCGCAAAAGCAATAAGATATTATGAAAAAGAAGGCGTATTGCCTGAACCCAAAAGAAACGAATCCGGCTACAGACATTATACTCCGGAGCATATCGCCAGACTCCAGAAGATAAAGTATTACAGAGACCTGCACTTCGGTACAAAGGAGATTAAACTCCTTTTATCAAGCGATTCACAAATAATAAACAATTTATTTCAGGCAAAAAACACGGAAATAAAGAATACTCTGCGTAAATATCAACAGATATATGATACTATTCAAAGAGCATTGTGCGATGATATACCCGAACACACCATCTTTCCGCAAAAGAACCGGACAGTCGTAATCACAAGCGATCTTCAGAAAGACATCCTGCCCGGAGGAAAGATGTCGAGCCGGCGCATACTGGATATACTCCCCAGACTTGCGCTCTTTTTCGATCAGGTACGAAAATTCGGAATCCCCGTCATTTACCTGTGTGACTGGCATTATCCTGACGATGAAGAACTGATAATATGGGTGGATCATATGATGGCAAACTCCGAAGGCGCCGAAATAATAGATGAAGTCAAGCCAAAGGAGGGTGATTTTGTGATACGGAAAAACCGGTTTAACGGCTTTGTCGGAACCTCCCTTCAGAATGTGCTCAACGATCTTAATGCGCAAACACTGATTTTTACCGGATGGCGAAGTCATGTCTGCGTATCTCAAACAGCCATTGAAGCCTATCACAGAGGTTATGATATCATAATAGCGGAAGACGGAGTAAATACAACCACGGAAGATGAACACCGGGCCGGAATGGATCTGCTCGGCGTAAATTACGGATTTGAAATTATACCTTGCGACGAGATAATCGCGGAACTTGAAATATCAGATAAGCAGATATAAAACAGAGACTGCTGTACTATACCTTTAATCATGAATATTCATGCTCTTTGTATAGTTCAGCAGCCCCTTTTAATTAATCAAAAGGTTGCGTCACATTATCTGAGACAGTTTCTCGGACAGCATTCGATTACCGCTGCTGCCGGTTCGATATTCTTGTCGTAATCAAATACTGGAACATTGTTCTCCATAACGACAGCTTCGTTCTCGCAGGTCTTCGCGCATTTGCCGCAGGCAATACAGCTTACTTTGCATACCTGCATAGCGGCTTTGCCTTTGTCTTTGTTGTTGCAGAAGATCCTGACATTCGCTGCTTTCGGGATCATCTCGATAACACCGTTAGGACAGGTTTTAGCGCATTTGCCGCAGCCGATACAGAAATCTTTTGCGACACGTGCCACGCCGTCAAACACCTGGATAGCTTCTTCGGGACAGACCTCCGCACAGTCGCCAAAGCCTATACATCCGTATGCGCAGGAATTCTTGCTGCCGAACATAATCTTGGCTCCGGAACATGTTTTGTCTCCAAGCCAGTCGAACTTATCCTCGGTATTTTCTTTGGTTCCGTTGCATTTGACATGCGCCATCATGGGAACGACTTTTCCCGCTTCAACTCCGAGAGCCGCAGCGATTCCGCTTGCCGCATCGCCGCCGCCGGGAATACAAAGGTTAGCTCCGATAGCGGGATCGGCAACTACCGCCTCCGCGTAAGCATCACATCCCGCATATCCGCATGCACCGCAGTTAGCACCGGGAAGGCAGTCACGAACCGCCTCTACCCTCTCGTCAACGGGAACCGCAAGAAATTTGGAAGCTACGGAAAGCATGATACCCATTACCAAACCGATTATTATTACGACTATTACTGCAATAACTACTGGATTCATACGTATTCACCTCACTCCCCAAACAAGCCGGCTGTAAGTCCGGAGAATCCGATAAACGATACAGCCATGATAGCGGCCGCGCAAAGGATAATACCGACGCCCTTGAAGCTCTTGGGACAGTCGCAGTTATCTACTTTTGTGCGTACGCCGTTAAACAGGATCATTGCGATCATGTAACCGATGCCGGCACCGAGAGAGTTGATCATCGACTCAAGGAAGTTGTATGATCTCGTGATATTAAGAACAACCACACCGAGGATAGCACAGTTTGTCGTGATCAGCGGAAGGAAGATACCCAGCGCGCTGTAAAGTGAAGGTGAAGATTTCTTAATAAACATCTCTATCAACTGAACCAGGGAAGCGATTACGAGGATGAATATGATCGTCTGAAGGTAACCGAGTCCGAACGGCTCAAGTACGAAATTATATACCGGCCATGTTACGGCGGTAGCAACGAGCATAACAAAGATAACCGCAATACTCATACCCTTTGCCGAATCCAGATTCTTGGAAACTCCAAGGAACGAACAGATGGCAAGGTATTTTGATAATACATAGTTTTCAACAAGGATAGATGCAACAAGTATAGATAATAATCCGATAATCATTTTTCACATCCTCCTTTACATGAAGCTGCCATGGCACATCCCGCACAGTCGAAGTCTGTTTTCTTGATGGCTCTGCCTTTTGTGAGTTTGGTAATGCCTGCGATAACGCAGCCGTAAACAAAGAACCCGCCCGGCGCAAGGCCCATGATTGCCATAGGCGGCAGCGCTTCCGGATAAATCTGGATACCGAACAGGGTTCCGTACCCGATAAGCTCACGAACGATACCGAAGATAACAAGTGCTACCGTGAAACCGATACCCATACCGATTGCATCAAGGATTGAATCAAAAACCGTGTTTTTGCTTGCAAATGCCTCTGCACGGCCAAGAATGATACAGTTTACAACGATAAGCGGAAGGAATATGCCCAGCGCGTCATACAATGAAGGTACGAACGCCTGAAGCAGCATCTGAACTATTGTTACGAATCCGGCAATTATAACGATGAAACAGGGAATACGGACTTTATTCGGAATAGCGTTTCTCAGGATCGAAATAACGATGTTGGATCCGAGAAGAACCATTGTAGCCGCGAGTCCCATACCTGCGCCGTTGATAGCCGAAGTTGTGGTTGCCAAAGCGGGACATGTACCGAGAATAAGCACAAGAACAGGGTTTTCTTTGATAATGCCCGCAGTTAAATATTTTATTCTGCTTGTTTTTTCAGCCATTATTTAAACCCCCTCTCAACTAAGACTGTTAAATGCTTCATATGCTTCGTTAACCATACCTATGAAACATTTTGATGATACTGTAGAACCGCCGATAGTATCAACACCTGAAAGGGACGAATCCTTTCCGATGAACTGATTTCTGAAATCCTCTCCTGCGATACGGGAGCCGAGGCCTACGGTTTCTTCGTGTTTCAAAACTTCGGTGCCCGTAATAAGGCCGTCTGCTCCGATACCTACGATGATTTCTACGTTTCCGTTGTATCCGGCAGCCTCACAGATGAAAACCATGCCTGTTCCGTTATCAGCCTTAAACGCCTGAGACACCTTTGCGGGAAGCTCCGCATCCGTAATTTCGGTAAAGCCGTCAGCTTCCGGAAGGACGTTTTTCTTTACCAGCTCTGCTTTTTCTTCTGCTGCCGCAGTAATGATGGGTTCCGTGATGGCGTTTACGTATGCAAGTCCGAAACCTAC
This sequence comes from uncultured Lachnospiraceae bacterium, assembly GCA_964389285.1. Lineage (GTDB taxonomy): Bacteria > Bacillota > Clostridia > Lachnospirales > Lachnospiraceae > Alectryocaccobium. Next base: position 20,324 of record CAYMCZ010000007.1, read on the forward strand.
TACAAGGCAGATAACAACAAGCACTATAATGGGCTTTATAAAGCCTTCTGGTTTCTTTTTCATTTGTTAGACACACCTCCCAACGCTTTTGACAATGTGAGTCTTTCAAGGTGAGGCGCAAGTATATTCATAAGAAGGATCGCAAACGAAACGCCTTCGGGGTAGTTACAGAACCTTCTTATCACGACAGTAACAACGCCGCATCCTATACCGTAAATGATACGTCCCTTATAAGTGGTCGGTGATGTTACATAATCTGTTGCCATGAAGAATGCTCCAAGGAATACGCCGCCTGAAAGGATAGCATATACGGGATCAAGTCCGACAGCAGCACTGAACAGGAATACCGTAGCTACAAACGCAACGGGTATATGCCATGTAATGACCTTTCTTGCAAGGAGATATACCACACCGATAAGCAGGGCGAGCTTGCTTGTCTCACCTATACATCCGCCGATGTTGCCCATAAACAGGTCAAAATAAGAAGCGGTGCCTGTAGCAAGAGGAGTAGCTCCCGCATAAACTGCCGGGAAACCTGTCGTCCAGTCCGCCATATAAGAAGCAAAACCGATAAACAGGATAATACGCGCCGTAATGGCAGGGTTCGCGAAGTTCTGTCCGATACCGCCGAAAAGCTGTTTTCCGACGATAATGGCGATAGCCGCGCCGAGTGCAGCCATCCACAGAGGAATACCTGCCGGGAGACAGTACGCTAAAAGCACACCCGTAACAACAGCTGAACAATCACTTATCGTATTGGCTTTTTTGAGTATCTTGCACATGCAGAACTCGGAGAACACAGCCGCGCCGACACATACGGCTACTATAGCCACGCTGATCGCGCCATAGTGAATGATGGCTGCGATAAAAGCAGGCACCAGAGCGATGATAACATCCCTCATGATTGTTCTTGTGGAATATTTCGCACGAATATGAGGAGATATATTAATAATCAACTGTTCATTCATTTCTATTATCTACCTCACTTTCTCGGGATCATGGCTTTAGCCAGTTTATGATTCTGAACCAGATCGCGTTTTGCCGGACATACGAATGAGCAGCATCCGCACTCCATGCAAAGGCTCGCGTTGAGCTCTCTGAGTTCATCAATGTCTTTGCGTTTAAGGGCTCTTGCAATGCGTACGGGCATGAGTCTCAAAGGACATGCATTTACGCAGCGTCCGCAGTTTATACATTCTGTTTCTTCGGGTATAACCGCGTCTTTTCCGCTGAACGCAAGAATGCCGTTTGTATTTTTTACAACCGGATTTTCATCCGTAGGCTGCGCCATACCCATCATCGGGCCGCCCATAAGGATCTTTTTAGGAGTTGCCTTGTATCCGCCGAGAGCTCCTATGACATCTTTAATGGCCGTGCCGATCGGTGCTATGACTTTGCCCGGCGTCTTAACCGCCGAACCGTCGACCGTAACGCATTTTTCCGTAAGAGGCATTCCGGTTTCCATATACTTTCCGATAAAAGCAAGCGTAGTAACGTTTATTACCACACAACCCTGATTGAGCGGGAGTTCTCCTGCCGCTACGATGCGTCCCGTAGTATTGTAAATGAGAACTTTCTCACCGCCCTGCGGGTACATTGAAGGCAATGCCCTGACTTCAAAGTTTTCAATTTCCGATGCGCGGCTTTGGAATAATGCTACCGCATCCGGTTTGTTGTCTTCGATGCCGAGAATAACCTGTCCGATACCGATATATTTCTGAAGATATTTGATACCTGAGATCATATAATCCGTATCTATCGTCATAGTTGAAAAATCAGATGTAAGGAACGGCTCGCATTCCGCGCCGTTGATTATCAGATAGTCAACCTTTGCCGGCTCTTTAACAGACAATTTGACACTGGTAGGGAAACCGGCTCCTCCCAGACCTACCAGACCGCTTGCTCTGACAGCGTCCAGAAAACTCTGTGTATCGGTTACTTCCGGCGGTTTGATGCCCTCCCATAACGTCTGAAGTCCGTCCGACTCAATAACTACTGCCGGAAACCTTCCGTTGAACAATTGAATAGTTTCAATTGCCGTAACTTTTCCTGAAACTGATGCATATATCGGGGCGCCTACAAACCCCTGCGGCTCGCCGATCAACTGACCAACCGCTACCACATCGCCTACTTCCACAACCGGAGCACAGGGTTTGCCGATATGCATAGCCATCGGAATTTTAACCTGAGCCGGAACAGGCATCCTGATTGGAGCTGTATGGGTAGTGTTTTTAAAATGCGGTACCTTAACACCATTTAAATGCTTCAATGGAAATTTCACCTCCTCATTTTATTTATGCTGGACCCTTCTTCATTTAATATTGAATTCATAGTCCGTTGTATTATATGGTGTAAGAATCTGCCAAACCTTATCAGACGCGTACACCTTACAATCTTTTGTAACCGCTATTACCATGCAGTCTTCTCTGGCGAAGTATTCTTCGAGGCAGGTGCTGCCCTCCAGAAAAATCGTGGTGGATAATGTATCCGCCAGCAGTCCGTCTTCCGAGATGACCGTTACCGAAAGCAGGTCGGAATCTCCCGGATATCCCGTAAAAGGATCAATAATATGATGATATACAATGCCGTCCTGCTCGAAATAGCGTTCTGTGGCATTTGAAGTCGCCATGGTATATCCGTCCATCTCAAGCGTCGCGAAATAATCATTTGCGTCACCCAAAGGATCTCTTAATCCTACGATTATCTCACTGCCGTCGGGATTTTTGCCGACTACGCCGACGTTTCCTCCGATGGAAAGAAAACCCTGGACCTCGTTTTCACGGGCTATTTCCATCATCTGTTCCACGGCCATGCCTTTGGCCGTACCTCCCAGATCCAGTTTCATGCCTTCATCGGCAAGCATAACTGAACTGTTTTTATCATCAAACAAAAGTTTTTTGTAATCTACTTTTTGGAGTGCGGCGTCGATCTCCTCGCGGGAAGGAACATGCGGATCTTCTCCGGTTATGTTCCACAAAAGACTCAAAGGAGCGATCGTTATATCGAATATGCCGCCGGATTCTTCGCAGAGCGTCCAGGCCGAACTCAGCATGTCATAGATGTTGTCGGATACCTGCACGTATTCTTTCCCCGCACCGGCATTTATCATCGAAATCTCGCTGTCTTCTTTGTAAAGTGAAACCTGAGCCTCTAAATCTGCTATCGCTTCTTCTATCTCTTTGCAGGTCTTTTCGGCATTTTTGCCGTGCCACTTCTGCGTTACGACCGTATCCATCTGAAAAGTAGTCTTCTCAGCCGTGCTGACCGCGCCGCAGCCTGCGGATATCAATATAAAAGCCGCTGCAGCCGAAAATAACAGTATTTGGTTTTTAACACACAAGAAAGAGAGCCTCATCCTATGCCCCCTTTTCAATTCCTGCTTTTTGTTCGAAAATAGAAAATGTTGTTTTGAAATATGCATATTATTAAAAAAGTATAAATTTATCTTTGTTATTATCTATCTAAACCTCTGTAAAGTCAAGTATTTTTCAGGGAAAATCTAATATTTTAACAGGAAATATTTTTTATTGAATTTTAATTATATTCGCATTCAAACAAAAAATTTTCTGATAATTCCGGCCGAATTCAGCGAACCGAAAGCTATTACATCCTTTCCTGCGGATAATGCGTATTCAACTGCCTCCTTGGGCGTTTTTACGGCCCTTGCAGAGTACCCTTTTTCATTCAGGATCGCGGAAAGTTTTTCGGCCTCAAGCGCCCTCGGACTGTCCGGCGTATAGCATATAAATTCCGAAGCATGCGGCGCTGCCTCATCTATCATTTTCATGTAATCCTTATCGGCAAGCACTCCGAAGATAACCGCAAGTTTCCTGTCAGGCAGATATTCTTTAAGTGTGTCCGCAAGAGCTTTCGCGCACTGGGGATTGTGCCCTCCGTCCAGGATAAAGACGGGATTGTATCTCAATACCTCAAATCTGGCAGGCCATTTAACTTTCATAAAGCCTTTTATTATGCTTTCGTCTGAAATATTCCAGCCTTTTCTTCTCAAAACGCTTATCACACCCAGAACCACAGCGGCATTTTTAAGCTGATGCTCTCCGAGAAGCGGCATTTCAAGTCTCAGATTTCCGGCTTTCCAGATAAATTCCTGCCCTTTTATGCTTTTGCTCAAAAGGCTTACGTCTTCTATTCCGGCATAGCGAAGATCACAACCTCTTTTTTCGCAAACGGCACTTATTACCTCTTTTACTTCGTCCGTGTTGTCATAACAGACGACATCGCAGCCTGTTTTTATTATGCCGGCCTTGGCCGAAGCTATCTGCGCAAGGGTATTTCCCAGATAATCCGTATGCTCCATGCCTATATTTGTTATGATCGCCGCTTCCGGCGGCGGAATCACGTTTGTGCTGTCCAGCTCGCCGCCCATACCGGTTTCGAGCAGCACAATATCGCATCCGGCGCGTTCAAAGAACAGCATCCCCACAGCCGTCTTTATTTCAAACTGTGTGGGATGCTCTTTCATCTGTTCGGCGGCATTTCTGACTTTTTCGGTTATTTCGCAAAGAGCAGCGTCATCTATATCTCTTCCGCCCGCCTGAAAGCTTTCGTTAAAACCGTTTACGGGAGGCGAAAGATAAAAGCCCGTCTTATAACCCCCAAAGCGCAGCACCGATTCCGTCAGCGCGCAGACGCTTCCTTTGCCGTTGCTGCCGGCCACATGGATGAATTTCAGTCTTTTGTGGGGCGAGCCGAGTCTTTCGAGCAGTTCTTCCGTCCTTTCAAGACCGAATTCAGTGGTATTCCATTTGGGGTCGTTTATGTATTCGACAGCTTCATTCACATTCATATTTTTTCCGCCGCTTCTATTACATGCATGCAGAGAATCGCGGATGTTACGGAGCCTATACCTCCGGGCACCGGGGTGTATGCCTTCACGAACTCTTCGTTTTCGGCCCCCGGATCGAAGTCTCCGCAAAGCGAGCCTTCTTCATCCAGGTTGATTCCCACATCCAGAACCGTCTGATCCGGATTTGTAAAGCTTCTGTCAGTCATTTTGGCTTTGCCCGCGGCCGTTACCAGTATATCAGCTTTTTTACACACTTCTTTTAAGTTTACGGTTTTTGTGTGGCAGATCGTAACGGTCGCGTTTGCGGCAAGCATCATCATCGCAAGCGGCTTTCCTATCACAAGGCTCCTTCCGATGATGACTACGTTTTTGCCGGAAACATCTTCTTTATAATACTTCAGAATCTCCATACAGGCTCTGGCCGTACAGGGGGCGAAACCCTCGCCCTTTCCCGAAAAGACGGTTGCCAGAGAATTTCTTGTCATTCCGTCTATATCCTTGCTTTCCGCAAGGGCTTCACATACAAGTCTTTCGTCCACGGTCTTCGGAAGAGGCCTCAGCATGAGACAGCCGTGTATGGAGCTGTCTTCGTTTATCTTTCTGATGGCTTCCGTCAGCTCCTGTGTTGTGACAGTCTCCGGAAAGACAAGGTTTCTGACTTCTATCCCGCATTTCCGGCTTCTGTTCGAAGCTCCCGTTTCATAGGCCATGTCTCCGGGATTTTCTCCGACCCTTACTATGGCAAGCACCGGTACGATACCTTTTTGCTTAAGCCTGTCCGCCCTTTCAGCCAGCTCCAGCGTAATCTTCTGTGCAACAGGCTTGCCGTAAAGTATTTCCGTCATTTCATCCGTCCTCTAATAAATAATTATTGTCCGCAAAGCGCGGCAAGTACCGCTTCGCCTGTTTTTTCCGCTGTTGAACAGTATTTTTCCAACATTTCTTTCGCCCGGCGTTCCAGATCGTCCGCCGCTTCATCGCCTCTGAACATCTTTGTGTTTATAAACACATTCAGAGAAGCGCACCTTAGAGCAGCGGCGGCGGCATACGCCGCGCATCCCGCATCCGAGATCATCAGGCGACTGCATTTTCCCGCCATTTCAGCTGTTATTTCTATGGCTTTGCAGCAGCATTTCATGATTTCAAAAGGCGCTTCACAGGCAGCCATCGTAACTCTGTACATATTTTCGGCATAACCGGGCGAATCCTTCGGCATCGAATATGCTTTTGAAAGAGGCTCGAAATTTTCGGCGTCTTTATCAATAAGCTCCAGAAGTCTTTCTTTCAGGATTTCCAGTTTGCCAAGCATTCTCTTTACATCTTCTTCCACTTCGGCGTATTTCGCTTTGCCGACCGTAAGATTTCCCGCCATGGCGCACAAAGATACCCCCAGCGCGCCGATGAAGGCAGCCGTTCCGCCGCCCCCGGGTATCGGTTCTTTCGAAAAAAGCTCATTTGAAAATTTCCTGCAGGTCAGTTCACTGAGATTTTTTTCCATAAGTTTCCCTTCTATTCATCAGAAAAGACCGGATATAACTCCGTTTTCATCTACATCTATCTTTTCGGCCGCCGGCACCTTCGGCAATCCCGGCATCGTCATTATGTCTCCGGTAAGAGCAACGATAAATCCGGCTCCCGCAGACACTTTGACATTCCTTACCGTTACCGTAAAGTTCTTCGGCGCGCCGAGAAGCGAGGGATCGTCCGAAAATGAATACTGTGTCTTTGCCATACATACAGGCAGATTTCCGAAGCCCAGTTCTTCCAGTCTGGCCGTCTGCGCCTTAGCTTCAGGTGTCAGGACGACTCCGTCCGCTCTGTAGACCTTCGTGCAGATGTCATTCATTTTCTCTTCTATGGATTTGTTAAGCTCGTACGACTGCCTGAAATCCCCGCTTTCCTCGCAGATACGTACCACCTCTTCGGCAAGGGCTTTGCCGCCTTCCCCGCCTTTAGCCCATACCTCACTCAAAACCGCATTAACTCCGATATTATTGCATTCTTCCTCAACCAGGTCAAGTTCCTTCTTTGTATCGGTCGGAAACGCATTAATCGCAACCACCACAGGCAGCCCGAATACGTTTTTGATGTTGTCCACATGCTGTATGAGGTTCGGCAGACCCGCTTTAAGCGCTGCCGTATTTTCTTCGTTAAGTTCAGCTTTCGGCACGCCTCCGTGATATTTCAAGGCGCGGACCGTAGCAACGACTACTACGGCGGAAGGCGTAAGGCGCGCCATCCTGCACTTGATGTCAAAGAATTTCTCCGCGCCGAGATCTGCCGCAAAACCCGCCTCGGTTACGGCATAATCCGCCATTTTCAGAGCCATTTTCGTGGCTGCCGCCGAATTGCATCCGTGAGCGATATTCGCGAAAGGGCCTCCGTGAATAAGCACGGGGGTTCCTTCAAGCGTCTGAACAAGGTTAGGTTTTATGGCATCTTTCAGAAGCGCGGCCATGGCACCTTCAGCCTTGAGATCATGAGCGGTAACCGGATTTCCGTCAAATGTATAGCCCACTATGATTTTGGCAAGTCTTGCCTTAAGATCCGTTATATCCGAAGCGAGACACAGAACCGCCATGATCTCAGAAGCAACGGTTATATCAAAACCGTCTTCCCTCGGCACGCCCTGCTTTTTTCCTCCGAGACCGTCCACTATATGCCGGAGCTGTCTGTCATTCATATCCACAGCCCGCTTCCATGTGATCTCTTTCGGGTCTATTCCCAGTTCGTTTCCCTGCTGGATATGGTTGTCAAGCATTGCCGCCAGAAGGTTGTTCGCCGCCCCTATGGCATGAAAATCTCCGGTAAAATGAAGGTTTATATCTTCCATCGGAACAACCTGTGCGTATCCGCCGCCCGCAGCACCGCCCTTTATCCCGAAAACCGGTCCGAGCGAAGGCTCCCTGAGCGCGGCTGCGGCGTTTTTTCCGATCTTCCTTAAAGCATCGGCCAGTCCCACCGATGTGGTGGTTTTTCCTTCTCCCGCCGGTGTCGGTGTTATCGCGGTTACCAGAATAAGCTTTCCGTCCGCTTTGCCGGCGTTGTCCCTGAAATATGAAGAGTCTATCTTTGCCTTATAGTTTCCGTACTGCTCAACATACTTCTCATCGATGCCGGCAGCCTTCGCCACATCCATGATTTTTTTCATCCTGCATTCCTGTGCGATTTCGATATCTGATTTATACCCCATTTTCCCTCCGGATGCTCTGAATAATAATTTTTTATTTTACATTTTTTTATGCTCTGTCCTGGCTATGACATCGAGCTGCTGAGCCTTTGTAAGATCGATGAATTTCACGGCATAGCCCGATACCCTTATGGTAAAGTTGGCGTATTCCGGCTTCTCCGGATGCTCCATACAGTCTTTAAGCTTCTCTACCCCGAACACGTTTACATTCAGATGATGAGCGCCCTTGTCAAAATAGCCGTCAAGAATATGCCATAGGTTGTCAATGCGTTCATCCGTATCATGCCCCAGCGCATCGGGGCTTATCGTCTGTGTATTGCTGATACCGTCAAGCGCGAACTCATACGGCAGTTTCGCTACGGAGTTAAGCGAAGCAAGAAGCCCGTTCTTCTCCGCTTCGTATGCCGGATTTGCTCCGGGCGCAAAAGGAGTATAAGCCTTTCTCCCGTCAGGAGTGGCTCCCGTAGCATTCCCGTATACCACATTTGAAGTTATCGTAAGTATCGATGTGGTCGGCTCCGAGTTTCGGTATGTGTGGTGCTCCCTGACCTTTTTCATAAATGCCTTAAGGAGCCAGATAGCTATAGAATCGGCGCGTTCATCATCGTTGCCGTAACGGGGGAAATCTCCCTCTATCTCAAAATCCTTGATAAGTCCGTTCTCTCCGCGTATCGTTTTTACTTTAGCATATTTTATCGCGCAAATCGAATCCACCACATGTGAAAATCCTGCAATTCCGGTCGCAAAAGTACGGCGTGTATAAGTATCTATAAGAGCCATTTCGGCAGCCTCGTAGTAATGTTTGTCATGCATATAATGAATCAGATTAAGAGTATTTACATAAAGCTCCACAAGCCAGCTCATCATCGCATTGAACTTATGCATTACTTCATCATAATCCAGATACTCAGATGTGATCGGTATGATCTCGGGTCCGATCTGCTCTCCCGTTTTATCATCGATACCGCCGTTCAGCGCGTAAAGCAGGCACTTTGCCAGATTTGCGCGCGCTCCGAAGAACTGGATCTCTTTGCCGGTCTGAGTAGCCGAAACACAGCAGCAGATACTGTAGTCATCTCCCCATACCGGACGCATAACACAGTCATTTTCATACTGTATCGATGAAGTATTTATTGATATTTTCGAAGCGTACTTTTTAAATGTCTCCGGCAGTCTCGACGACCACAGGACGGTAAGATTGGGTTCCGGGGCCGGCCCCATGTTTTCGAGCGTATGAAGGAAACGGAAATCCGTTTTTGTTACCATGTGACGTCCGTCCATTCCTATTCCGGCCATCTCAAGAGTGACCCAAACCGGATCGCCGGAAAACAGTTCATTATAAGAAGGGATCCTCGCGAATTTGACCATCCTGAACTTCAATACAAGATGATCGATAAGCTCCTGTGCCTCCGACTCGTTGAGAGTGCCTTCTTCGAGATCACGATTGATATAAATATCCAGAAACGTAGATATCCTGCCGACGCTCATGGCTGCGCCGTTTTGCGTCTTTATCGCGGCCAGATAACCGAAATAAAGCCACTGTACGGCCTCTTTTGCATTTCTTGCAGGATTGGAAATATCATAGCCGTAAATCGCGGCCATCTCCTTCATCCCCTTTAAGGCTCTGATCTGCTCGGCAATCTCCTCTCTGAGCCTGACATGCTCTTCACTCATATTTCTGCCGCCGCAGTAAAAGAGATCTTTTTCCTTCATCCCGATCAGATAGTTAAGGCCGTACAGGGCGACACGGCGGTAATCTCCGACTATTCTTCCTCTGCCGTATGTATCGGGAAGACCCGTGATTATATGACTGTGACGGGCACGTCTCATCTCGGGAGTATAAGTGTCAAAAACAGCCTGATTATGCGTTTTGTGATATTTTGTAAAAATATCAATAAGCTCAGGCTTTACCTTATATCCGTAGGTCGACGCCGCCTGCTCCGCCATTTTTATGCCTCCAAAAGGCATAAACGCGCGTTTCAGCGGCTTATCGGTCTGCAGGCCGACTATCTTTTCCAGTTCTTTATCGAGGTATCCCGGACCGTAGGACGTGAGCGTCGAAACGATTTCCGTCTCACACTCAAGCACGCCTCCTCTTTTCCGCTCCTCTTTCTGAAGTTTCTGAAGACTGTCCCAGAGCTTTGAAGTAGCATCGGTCGGTCCTTCAAGAAAACTCTCATCGCCGTCATACATCGTGTAATTATTCTGAATGAAATCGCGGACGTTAATATCTTCCGCCCATTTCCTTCCCTTAAATCCTCTCCAGGCTTCCTTTTTTACATCTTCCGGAATAAAAACCCGCATACTATGCTTTCCTCTCTTTGTTATTGTACTAATAAAGCTTTGGCTCTGTTCAAACTCTCCTTGGAAGGAGGTTCTGTTCCTTTAAGTGAATACCGGTATCCCAGCATTTCCCATTTGGTTTCTCCCCACGAATGATAAGGCAGCACCTCTGTCCTTTCAACATTTTCAAGAGTCTCCGTAAATTTGCGTGTTCTTTTTAAAAGTTCCTCCGAATCCGTTATGCCCGGCACCAGAACATGACGTATCCATACCGGCTTTCCGATCCCGGAAAGAAACTTCAGGCAATCCAGAATGTTCTCATTCGGAAAGCCCGTCAGTTTTCTGTGTCCTTCACTGTCAATATGTTTGATATCCACAAGCAAAAGATCCGTATATTTCAAGAGTTCCTTAAACATGGAAAAGAACGGCTCGCTGCGGCAGAACGGCTGGGCTGCCGTATCTATACAGGTGTGTATATCATTCTGCTTTGCCTTCTTGAGTAATTCGGTCAGAAAAGCGATCTGAAGCAAAGGTTCTCCGCCGCTTACGGTTATTCCTCCGCTGTCTCCCCAGTATTCTTTATACCTGAGCGCTTCCTCAATAAGCTCATCCGCAGTCTTTTCAATACCGCCATCGGGATCCCATGTGTCCGGATTGTGGCAGTATCTGCAGCGCATCCGGCAGCCTTGCAGGAATATCAGAAACCTTATTCCCGGTCCGTCGACCGCGCCGAAGCTTTCGATGGAATGAATTCTCCCTTTCATTATGCCAGTTCTCTTCTTTTTTATTCTTTGAAATATGATTATATCACGGGTCAGCGCCAATGATAATACCGAATCTGAAAAACATTAAAAAAATCGGACTTTTAATAATTTTACGTTATTAAAAGTCCGATTAACGTGATTATTCTTTCGGCATCTGAATATCTATCATGCGCTCTCCCACCCGTGCGCAGCAGGCGATCAGATTTCCCTTTTTCTTCTGACGCATAGCCTCCGTATCTATCTGTTTCAGAGCCTGCTTTACCTCTTTTCCGGTAAGTCCCTGTACACTTAATACAACTTCGAGCTCCGGGATGTCGGTATTGGGATCCACATGTTTTGCTTTCATATGAGCAACGGCTTCTGATTCTATATATGAACAGTTGGCAATATGTGTTGCCAGCGCATCGGAAAGAATGCATCTGGATGAAAGCACGGTAACACCGGTCGCGACACCTCTTGTCAGGCTCCTTCCGCCAAGGCCGCTGGTACAAATGCCGCCTATGCCGTCTTCGGCCTTAAGCGTTATGACCCTGTCCATCTCGCCCGTGGCAAGCGAGGTCACTATTCCGAGTTTTACGCTCTGTCCTTCGGCCAGCCTTACGGCGATATCCCCGCCGTTATTTACCATAACCCTCGTTGCGCCCTGCGAAAAAATCCAGTCCGCCACCTCGTCGGATATGCATCCCGCCACCGCGGCCATCGGGGTAAGCGTCGGCTCTCCGACCGCCAGTACGGCATCCAGCATTTTTTTCGGGAGCCCGGTCAGCGACTCCGGTTCAATTTCATCAGGCATCTTTTTTAATATGTCCAATTTTGAAGTGATCTCGGTCAGAGACCTGTCTATAAGATCAAATGCCCGAATTATCAGATCGGTAAGAGGTTCGCCGTCTTTATCGGCCACCACCATCATAGTGGTAGGCCCGTAATTAAACAATACCTTTCCGGGCGAAAGCTCTTTCCATGGCTTAAGATCGTCCTGAGCCTGTTTTTTGTTTTCAGTCTCCTGCATTTTTTTACCTCTCAATATTCAAGCATTATTTTTCAAATTTGAAATGTTTATTTAACGCGCCGCCCGGCGCATAAGACAGCCGGGAATTGGACCTGTTCGTCCAGCTCCCGGCTTAAATCTTTCGTTTGTTATGCGGCATCAGCCGCATTCCATGCTAAAATCAACGGATTTCTTTACTTCTCTCGAGATGAACAATTTCATATTTGTTGTTCTTCATAACCTCTTCGATAGGAGTAATAGCTTCTACATATCCGCCCATCTGCTCGTAGTATTCACGGGTACATGTGATCTCCATCGGGCAAACCGATGCAGGTGTAGGAACCCATGTAAAGGAATCTTCGGGCATGTATGTAACGTCTGCTTCTACGTTGATAGCGCCGCCCGGATATCTGTAAACCGGCTGGCCGTTGATCGTATAAAGAAGCTTACCTTCGTCGATACCCCTGTTAACGGCGAGTGAATCGTTGCGAACGATAACGTCGCGGATACCGCCGCCGAAGCCTGATACTACGGAAACGATACAGTTACACGGCTGACACATGTCGCGTGCCCACTGAAGAACTTTTTCAACTTTTTCAGGAATCGGTTTCTCAACCGGCTCAAGGTTTTCATCAAGCTCATAGTAGCATGCGCGAACAAATGTAGGCTCTGTAATAACCAGAGTAAGTCCCGGCCAAGCCACGGATTTGTCGATATCAGCGATAGCATCGATAGCTTCCATTACGTTAGAGCCGCCCCAGCCGCCTCCGGGGATACCGAAGTAACGACCCTGAGAGCTGTAACGTCCTACAGGTGTAATACCTGAATCAGGATATCCGTAACGTACGCCTGCCGTTGTATGAGCAGACATCTTTGATGTGATGTCATAGTCGATCGTGATTACTTCATCAACAACCTTCTCGCCCCACATCTCACGTGTGAAAGTAGTAGCGCCTACGGTACCGCATCCGATACGCATACGCTGTGCCTGAACACCGTCGAATATCGGCGGCTGTCCGTGCTGGATAACAAGCTCTTTAACCGTATCTGTCGTAAGAGTTACGGGTTTTTTATTAACGAGATCACATGTTGTACGAAGTACCCAGTGTCCGTTCGCGCTTGTGTTCAGGTGTGATCCGCCGATGTGCATCATCTGTGAACCATACTCTGCCGTATTAACGAAACCTACAACGATGCCGTCTCTCTTTACGGGAGTTCCGTTGTTTCCGATGAACTCGTCCGTATCTACTTTAACACGGCAGCCGTTGAAAGAAAGCACCGTCTCCGTAACGCAGGAAACAATCTCAACGCCGTCGATCACCTTTGAAGCGATGATCTTAGCCGGAACGTCTGTTGAGTAAAGGTTTGATCCTGTACCGTATCCGAGAAGGATCGGGAAATCAGGAAGTCCTGTCGCCGGATTAAGATGAAGCTGATCGGGATCCACGATCTGAAGCGGAACCGTACGCTCTAAAACGCCGTTTGTGTTTTTATAACGGTGGCATGAACCTACTTCATCCGGTCCTATACAGCAGTGAATCGGGCAAACCTGGCAGATAACTTTGTCTTTCGGAGCCTCTGTAAGCTCAACGCACTTCTTGGGACAGAGTTTCTTACAGATACCGCAACCTACGCAAGTTGTGCTGATAATAGCTTTTTTCTCAACTATTTCGATAGCTCCAACAGGGCAGTTCTTTGCGCATTTTTTACATCCGACACATTCGTCAGCGTTTACCTTATATGCACGTGTCTGTTGATTTTCTTTCATTCTATAAATACCTTTCAAAATAATATTTAACTGTTTTCCGAAAAAGCAGGTCAATGCTCTCCGGTACAGACTGAAATAAATGGGGTGCCACCGTACGGTGCCCCTCATTTATTTCATTTAAAAATAATGTTTATAATTATTTATAAACCGGTTTAGGATTCTCAAGGAGAGCAGGTACGTTTTTATGACGTGTCATCTGCATCTTTCCGTCAAGAACCATACAGCCTGAAGCCGGAATCATGCCGGCTTTGAGTGTTCCCATAGCATCCGGGTCATAGCCGTAGTTGCCAAGGAAATCAAGGTCAAGTTTGTAACCTACGGCAAGTTTGCCATGATCAAGTCCGTAAGCGTCAGCTACGTTACCGGAAGCAAGGCAGATGAAGTTTGCCGGATGTACATCCTGGAACCTGTCGGCAAGAGCCGCAACGATTACCCATGTACCAAGTACGGTGTAACCATCCTTAGGTGTATTGGAACCTGCAAGCAGTTTGCCGAGTTTGCCTGCTTTCATAGCTTTTTCAGCAATCTCGAACATAACTTTAAGGTTGCCGTGAGGAACAAGCGTCAGATATGCGTCCGTTGCGAGAACTTTGTCAATGTCCGCGTCTGACATAGGTGTCGGAGCACCGTTTACGTTAAGGATAACGTCGGGATTGATCTTTGCGAGATCATCTGCCGTATATGATGCACAGTCAGCGTCTGCGGCACCGCCCGAATGAGCAGTAACGATCATGCCGGCTTTTTTAGCCATAGCAGCAAGTTCTGCAGCTTTTTCAGGACATTTAACGGGGCCGCGTCCGAGAGCACCGAGAACTTTGATGCCTGCTTTAGCAAGTTCATCAAAATCAGCCTGTGTAAGACCTTCTACGGGTGTAACCGTGCCTGCCTCTACTTTAGCTCCCTTAGGTGCGTATGAATCCCAAATCTGCTTGGAAGCAAGAGCAATAGCTTTTGCAGCATCAGCATTATAGGGCATTCCCGGAACATTGTTTGTAACAGCGATCATGGATCCTGTTCCGCCGGCCATGAAGTTTACGGCAAATCCGCAGGCTTTGAACTCAGCCATGTAATCCATAAGGGGAACATGCACCTGAGCATCGATCAAAGCCGGACAAACTTCGATATTTAATGCGTCAATAACTGTATCGGCAGCATCCTCGTATTTAGCGTCTTCTGCTCCCATATACTTAATTACGCCATCTTCAGCATAAATTGCTTTGGCATCCGAGATTGGATTGTTGATATCACCGGTGCATACCAAACCCAAATTCTTAATATAAGTTTTTTTCATAAGTCAGCTCCATTTTTTAATTCTAAGATAGATGTCCTATCCTGTAATCAATTAGTGTGTTGCTGCGCTCTTTGCGGGAGCACTGAGACATTTATTGCCTTCTGCAACGATTTCACCGTCAATAAGTACCATGCTAACTGCCGGCATTGTGCCTGCTGCCATAGCAGCCGTAGCATCCGCATAGTCTGATCCTACGGGAGCATCGCAGATAACGAAGTCAGCTGCCTGACCTGCTTCAACGATACCTGTGCCGAGATCAAATGTTCTGCCTGTATTGCCTGTAGCCATAGCGATAGCTTCACCAACATTAATATCAGCAAAAGCAGCAGCGAAAAGTATCATGTCCCAGATACCATGAGGGTAAAGACCGAAGCCTGAAGGGCAGTCATTACCGAAAATAACGCGCTCTTTTTCTCCGCGGCGAACGGCAGTATTGATAACTTCCGTGTTAGCGGATGTATAGCTGAGCTGAGGAGTAGTAAGCTCGATAACAGCATTCGGGCACTCCTCGAAATAACGATGGATCTCTTCGTCAGGGCAACGTCCGATTGTACAGTGGCAGATAACGTCAGGCTGAATAGCTACGATACTGTCAGGATCCTGAGCTGCCGAACCATGAAGATATGGATCACCACGATGAAGAACTACAGGCATGCCGGCTTCTTTAGCATATCCGCGGATACGGATAGTGTCTTCAAGATGAGCTGCGTTACATGTTCCGAGTCCGATCTCGCCTGTATTTTTGATTCCATAGCTTTTAAGTTCCACGAAATCTTCTTTCTTTGCGTCTGTATGCATGATGTATGCACCACCATAAACTTTCATTTTTGATGGACGTACGTTGTCAAATGTCTGTTTAGCAAGGATAGCGAGAGCTTTCATACCGATGGCATTTTTGGGTTTGCCGGGGATATGAGTCTCACCAACGCTGAGAAGACCAGTTACGCCTGAAGCTACGTAGGGAGCAACCCAATCCATAGCTTCCTGACGGGGTGTCCATGTTCCCACTACCGTATGAACATGGCTGTCAAGAAGACCCGGCATAACTGTAGTACCTTTAGCGTCAATTACAGTTGCGTCATCAGCTGAAAGTCCATTACCAACTTCGGCGATTTTTCCGTCTTCGATGATGATTGAATCCGCTGCAAGAACGGGATTCTTAACGTCACCGGAATACAGACAGCCGATGTTTTTAATTAATGTTTTGGCCATAATCCGATTCCTCATTTTCTTATTTAAAATTATTGCCAAACCTTTTGTTTGGCGTTATATACGGCGCCCGCTAACGAACGCCGTGTGTTTCCTACCTGTGAATTAATCCTAATTATTTAAGACCGTCGCGAAGCTGACCTTTAGCAGCAAGATAATCTGCCATAGTCTTTCCGCCAAGACGCGGATGCGGACGTCCGCCGTCTGTAACACCTACAAGAACAACGATCTCGTCCGGTTTCGGATGTCCCGGAACCGCGAAGTTATCGATTGTGTCATAGTGGCTACGGATCGGTGAGTAGTCACGGAACATAAGCGGAAGGTCGATAGGATCGCCAGGGTTACAAACTTTCTTATTGCAGTTGATAAGTGCAGAACAAGGAACACCGATTGTATCTCTCATGCTCTTGCCAAGCTTCGGATGGAGACAAGCACCGCCGTGCTCTTTCTCGCCGTTGATACCAACCATAGCGCCTTTGCAGTAGTTCTCTACTTTGTCGCCGCCGCCAAGAAGTTCGCAAGCTTTCTTTGTGAGGATCTCGCCAAGCTCATATCCGGCCTCGATAAGTTCATCAAGGTTCTCTGAGTAAGCGCCTGCATACGGGTTTTTGATAACGCCTGCAACTACGATACGTGTGATGGGTTTCTCTGTTGGTGTAAATCCTTCAAAATTGATTGTCTGGATCGTTGAAAACATTTCTCTGATATCTACAGCCATTTTTAAAATTTCTCCTTTTAACAATAGTTTGTTTTTGCAACTTCGTCCGCGTCCGGACACTTTGTGCGCACATTGGTTTTCATATAATAATCGGCCGCAACGAGGCCTATTATCCGAAAATTGGGGATTTTGACTATGAATCACGTTATTCACGCCATTCAATTGTATGATATGATTATATCACACTTGTTTATGATAGCAAGTGACTTATTTTTGATATAACGTGAATATTCATGATAACATGAATCATCTTCGTTCATCTTTATACTTTTTTCATTTATTATTGTTTTTTTAGAATTTGCAGCCCGTTCGTCGTTAAATCAGCCTAATATTACGGCTCTGTTTTATTTAATTTAACTACATCGTACACTCAGGCACCGCACCGCGCTTTTCACAAAGCGGAACGTGCCCGAACGGTTTTTTCATGCGATCCCGGCAGATGAACTTATGTTCACCTGAATTCATTTAAAAAGCCCGCAGTTCTGCAGAACTACGGGCTGAACATATGAGCTTATTCTGCACTTGTGATGCAGTGTGCTTTGACGTCTTCCGCACGTTTGCGCCGCCAGATGAAGCAGCAAATCATTTCCAGAACGAAGGTTATTACGATTGCATTGATCGCCGGAATACCGAATTTAATGTATCCGTTGTTACCGAGCCAGGCGATAAGTATGCCGATGATATATACGATCATGGAGCTTACGTAGAAACTCTTCAGATGTGGATTGGCTTTCTCGATGAGCGGCGTTTTTCCTCTCCATGCAAACAGGTAGTTTGCGAACACCGTACCTGCAAGCGGCGGGTAGAATGTTGCGAGGATTCCGAGGAAAGCACCGAAGTGACGGTATATTCCGAGAAGTCCCATCAACGTACCGATTACGGCAAAGATGACAAGCAGATGTGTACGTTTCATCTTCGGGAATACGGCATTTAAGTTCAGCGAGCTGGAATATGCGTTGCCCTGTGCAGTCGAAAGCAGGTTTGCGATAAGGCCTATGAAAGCCAGGCCTAAGAATCCCTGACGCTGAAGGATGTAAGCGATGTCGTACTCTTTGTATACGAGCATACCTACGATACCGATAAGAAGCATGAAAGGACCTGCGAGGCCGAGACCGACCGCCATAACGCCCGTTGTGGTCTTCGGGCCTTTTGAGAAACGCATGATGTCAGGCGCCCATGAACAGCAGCCCGAACATACCGAGCCGACAGCTATCGTTACCATGGCGGTAAAGGTTGTGGTCTGCTCCTGAGTGTGCTGGAGCAGCGGCGTGCCCAGCTCTGCCGGTGCATCCTGGAACGCAATAACTACTGCTACGATACCAACGGCCGTTACGGCGATGGTAGCGAAAAGACCGATCACGTTCATGATTCTCTGTCCTTTAAGAGCCGCAAGCGTAACGCACGCACCGAACGCGAGGCAGACAGGCTGCCACGGAACCGCCGGGAAAAGTACGTTTGTGATGGTACCAACCAGATAACAGTTGATCGAAAAATAAGTAACCAGCGCAGTCGTATTAGCGAGTGCGATGATTTTGGCGCCTATCTGTCCGAAGCTGAAACGTGTCAGCAGCGAGAATGACAGACCGCTGCGCATCGACATGATGGAGTTGCACATGGCGATTACAAAAAGGATGGTATAACCTGCATACACAGCCTGCATCGCCTGGCCGAAGCTGCTTGCACCGTTTGCAAGCTGTCCGCCCGCGCTCATGATAGTAACCGTAAACACATATCCGATCCATGTAAATACCAACGACGTAAAACCTCGGCGTTGGCTCTCAGGCACGGTTCCGGTACTAAACTCTTTGTCATGACCCTGAGTTGTAGTAGTTGTTGTTAATTTTTTCTCCTCTCTTTCCTTTTAATAGTTACCGGAAATCTTAAAACAGCTTTAATTTCTGCTTTAAAATGTTCCTGTTTTGTTTTACTTTGCCGTCCCGCAAAGATAAAAAACTGAAAACTGTTCTGCAACCTGTGAAATATCCGGTTCTCATTAATAATATTTGATTTTCAAGGTGCATTTCACAATTATGTCCGCTCTGCAAAAGCGAATTGTCCTAAATATGCGCTCATTGTCAGCTAATTGAGCTCATAATACACCAAAAATCTAAACAATTCCACAACGCGAAATGTTGCAGAATCCGTTATTTACCTGTTAGGTTTTATCCGGATATCAATTATTACATTTGTTTATACATTATTATAACATATAAGGTGATATTGTGCAAAAAATAAATTTTTAAAATTTTTTATAATTTCTTTTTAATTCCGAAAAATAAAAAAAACGGAATAAAGATTTGGCAGCCGCCAATCCTTATTCCGCTTTAAATTT
The DNA here is from genome assembly GCA_964389285.1 of uncultured Lachnospiraceae bacterium. Taxonomy (GTDB): domain Bacteria; phylum Bacillota; class Clostridia; order Lachnospirales; family Lachnospiraceae; genus Alectryocaccobium. The sequence continues at coordinate 39,674 of CAYMCZ010000007.1, forward strand.
TTCAGAATACACTCATTTTAGCCAAGGCCGGTCTGTTTGAACCCTGACCAAGTTAAAGTGATTAACCTCTTACTTCTACGCCTGTAAGTTTTTCCCAAACTTTGATAACAGCCGACATATCTTCCATGCCGAGGCCTTCTGCCCTTGCCTGATCATAAACTGCCATAGCAGACTGCGTAACAGGGATCGGCACCATGGAAGCGCGTGCAGCTTCTTCCGCAAGTGTAAGGTCTTTATACTGGATGTTCATTGCAAATCCGGGCTCAAACTGGTTGGGCATAACGAATTTTTTCATCTTAGCGTCAACACAGTAGCTGTTACCTGAAGATGTGCTGATGATATTGTACATCATCTCAGCGTCAAGGCCGAGTTTCGTTCCGAGTACAAGCGCCTCTGAAAGAGCTGCCATATTTGTACCGAGAAGCATGTTGTTTACGATCTTCATGGCATCACCCATACCTACTTCGCCGATACGTGTGATCTTTTTGCCGATGCACTCAAGAACAGGCAATACCTTATCATACGTCTCCTGATCAGCGCCTACCATGATGGTAAGAGTTCCTTTTTCGGCGCCTACGGTACCGCCGCTTACCGGAGCGTCGATGTATTTAACGCCTTTTTCCGCCGCGATCTTAGCCATTTTCTGTGTCGTGTGCGGTGCTACGGAAGACATGTCGATGATAACCGAACCGGGTTTGCAGTTTGCGATAACGCCGTTAGGGCCGCCCATAACCGCCTCAACGATAGCTCCGTTGGGAAGAGAAGCAAAACCTACATCGAATTTGCTTGCGAGCTCCGCATTGTTGTCACAGGGGATAGCTCCCTCTTTTGCAAACTGGTCAACCAGCTCGCGAACCAAATCGCTGCAGTATACTTCGTAGCCGTTTTTGAGAATGTTGCGAGCCATGTGTCCGCCCATTTTACCAAGTCCGATAAATCCAATTTTCAGTCCCATTGCTTTGTTGCCTCCATTTAATTTTTTTAGCTTTGTAAATTATAAACCTATAACGAATGAGTGTCAATTAATTATCAACAAGCACGATTCCGAGCTTTTCAGCCGCTGCTTTGGCTTTAGCCATGTCCGTGGCATCACGAAGAACAAGACGGCCGCCGCCTCTGTTGAGGGAATCAACGAATATCGTATTGCCTTTATCTGTTGTGATCGTTACTTTCTGGATAGAAGGCTCATGCCCTTCAACGATATTAACCTCTATGCCGTCAGCCTTAACCATATCAACTGATTTCTCATACATTTCATGGTCAGCGGTCGAAGCACCGTACACGGCTCCCATAAGAACGCCCGGAACGTTGATCGTACGACGGGCAAAAAGCTCAGGATAAAGCATGATCTCGATCTTTGCCACTTTCTCGCCTTCCGCTATGAGTTCGTGAGCGATACGCGCACAGTTCGTAGGGCTTCCCACCGCCTGGCTGGATCCGCCTACAACAGCGTCTCCCAATGTATTGTTGATAGGTCTTGCGCCTTTTGCAAGATCTTTAGCGATAACTTTTGCTTTTTCGAGCGTAGCCGCGATCTGTGCTTTCTCGGCATCTTTAACTTCCTGACTTACAAGGGATTCTACGTTTTCTGTCCTCTGGAAGAAAGGTTCCATATATTCCACAACGATAGGTACGATGTTTTTAGCGGAGGATACATGAACCGTGGACGCCATAGCGAGCATAACGTCAAACGGAACGTTTACATTCATATCAACTTCCGTACAGATCTTTCCGGAGAACATACCTATAAGGATAGCACCGCCTACATGGGTTGTGCAAAGAGCGGGAACAAGCACTCGCGGCGTACAGGGAACTGCGATCGTAGGTGACATTGCCAGAACCATGGCTTTTTCAATCTGTTCCGCGTTGCCGCCGTTAAGAACCGCCGTTGCGGCCGCTATACATGCCGCTCCTGCTCCGAAACCTTCCATGTTGCAGCCTGTCGTGCATTTGCCGACACGGAAAAGCGAGCCTATTTTGAGGATAAGACCTGCGATTTCAGCAACCGTCTTTCTGTCATAGCCCGATTCCATCATGGCACGGATAAATCCCGTATACGGGCAGGGGTCTCCCGTTCCCGCACAGGGTCTTACGCCTATGCAATGATTTCCGATTTCGGCAGCCACGGTATAAATAAGAGCCTTGTCAAGAAAATCGTCATTGAAGCAGACGTTTTTATTCATGTTTTTCATCTGGGCAGCCACGTTTCCGAGCAGGAAGCTGCTTCCGGTCGTAACGCCGAGCTCTACGGCTTTTAAGTTGTGGTCATATTCAGCCATAACTGATTCAAGAAGCGCATCTCTGGAAAGACCGGTCGAAATCTCATTTTCCGTAAGGACAACTTCAACCACGCTTTCGCCTGTTTCTTTGGAAATTGCAAAAACTTCACCCATGGTAAGGGGCATCTGAGCCTGTACTAATTCTCTTAATGTTGCCATTTTTCTCTCCTTGTATGGTTGTTAACTGTTTACATTTGCCTTTATTTGAAGATTGCCCCCATGCTGTAAGGCATGCGGGCAATCTGTTATAACATCTTTTTACACAGCTATAAGTCATCGGCTGCCTTTGCAGCTGTGCTGCTCCCGTTGCCTGAACTTATATCAGATGTTTGCGTCTACATTTCTTCCTGTAGAGTATTTAGCTTCGATCTCGCGGATTCTCGGAAGTCCCATAATCTCATTGAATTTAGGGAACGGAATCATATCATCGATCATCGTAGCCGTAGTTCCGTCTTTCTTAAGGCCTTCCCAGAGATCAACCATGGCTTTTGTAGTAACATAAACAGAAGCCGTAGGATAGATTACAAGGTTGAAACCAAGCTCAGCAAGCTCATCGTTTTTGATAAGAGGTGTACGTCCGCCTTCTACCATGTTTGCGATAGTAAGGGAATCAATCTTTTCATTGATGAGTTTCATCTCGTCTTTGCCTTCGGGTGACTCTACGAAAATGATGTCAGCGCCTGCCTCTTTGTAAGCAAGACCTCTTTCGATAGCTTCGTCGATGCCGTAAACCGTACGAGCATCGGTACGAGCCATGATCATCATGCCGCCGTCATCCATTCTCTGGTCAACCGCAGCGTGGATCTTTCCAACCATCTCTTCTTTGGAAACTACCTGACGTCCGATCATGTGTCCGCATTTTTTCGGCATAACCTGATCTTCAAGCTGCATAACGGCAACGCCTGCTTTTTCGTATTCTCTTACGGTTCTCATAACGTTTACCGCGTTACCGAAACCTGTATCGGCATCTGCTACGATCGGAATGCCTGCAGCCTCAACCATGTTTGCCGCACGCATAGCCATTTCCGTACCTGTCATAAGACCAACGTCGGGTTTGCCGAGGTGGCTCGCAGACTGACCGTAACCCGTCATATAGATAGCGTCAAAGCCAAGGCTTGCGATAACTTTGGCACAAAGCATGTCATGTGCTCCCGGAGCTACTACGAGTTTACCTGATGCAAATAATTCTCTAATCTTCTTTCCGCCGTTCATTTTTCTTTGATTACCTTATACCTTTCTTTTTTATTAATATTAATTGTGGCCCATATCACCGTGATGTGGATCATGGCCGCAATAATATACCGGTTCCTGAGTGATAAGCTCTTTTTTTTCGGTTTGCATGTTGAAATTTTCTTTCATGAATTCCAGCACTTCATCCGGATAATATTTGCCGAGTACGCCCAGTGCGTACAGATAATAATCACTGTCGATTACAATCTGCGGCATTTCAATAGGCAGGAGCGAAATGCCCGGCTCCTTAAAGCAGTTCTCGATAATCTCAAGGACATCTTCTTTTTTATTATGGACAAATATTCCTCCTACGCAGATAACCTTATCCACAAGACGCAGGTCACGTCCCACGGCCATACCGGCCATTATGCCGAGCACCTTGTCTTCCTGCTGGATATATGCTCCCGCATGGCGCCTTAAGGCTACATGCACGGCACACTGGGCCAGCGCTAAGTCGAGCGCTTCTTCTTTTTCATTCTGCGGAATGTGGTTCGTCTCCCGCTCCAGCATCTCCGTATATTCTAACACATCTTCAGGGGTAAGTCCATAATCACCTTTGACCGCCCGCAAAACAGCCTTGGGGCCGACAGCGTCCGGAACTCCGGTCGCGCTTACGCGCATGCCGAGATTGCCTTCCACCGTCCTGTAGCTGAACTGTTTTTCGTTGTTGATGACAAGTCCCCTGTCTTCTATGGAAAGCTTTTCGAGCGCCGGTATCGCCGAATGGATATCCGTGGTCGCCCCGCCCACGTCTATGAGGATGAGCGAACCCACGCCGTCGTCTTCGTAGCTGCCTTTGGCAAGCAGTTCGCTTGCCAGAAGAACGGCTCCCGGAGTCGGCACGACGGTTTTGTCGGCCAGGCTTTCCCTGAATTCCATAAGACCTTTTGCTCTTGTTATCTGTTTAATGAACTGCTCATGGATGGCCTCTCTGGCGGGCGCCACACGCAGCTCATGTATGGTCGGCATGATATTTGGAACCCTTACGTAGCTGATGCCGGCTTTTTTAAGCCTTTCCACAACCTCACCCTGCGCAAATCTGTTGCAGCCTACTATCACGGTGGCATTCGGTTTCAGATCGCAGATCATGTCGGTGTTTTCCAGAACGTTTTTTTCGTCTCCGCCGTCCGTCCCGCCCGAAAGCAGGATGATGTCGGGATTGATCTCTCTTAGTACGTCCCTCCTGTAGTCCAGCGGTTCATCCGCCGAAATAACCTGCATGACCCTTGCTCCGGCAGTCATGGATACTTCCCTGGCCGCCTTTACGGTAACGTTAGGCATGAAGCCGAGCGCAACCATCCTGAGCCCTCCGGCCGCGCTGCATGAGCTGTACATCTTGGCATCGGGCTCTATTTCAATCCCCTTTTCTTTAAGAGCTTTAAGAGCACCGTTTGTGCCGATCGAAACATCCTCCAGCGTCGTGGGAGCTTTTCCGTTTCCGAGATAATGCAGTTTTCCGTTAAGCAGGGCAAAAGCGGCAAGCTTCGTATAAGTGCTGCCCATGTCAAACACAAGTAAGTTAGCTAACATCCTTAACCTCCAACGGCTCAGACCCGGGCCGGGCCTGAGCCATTAACCGGGATTATTTTACTTTTTTGCCCGTATAAAGAGCATAGCCTTCCATAAGTCTGCGAGCCGTACGAACAAGCGAAGCCTGTTTTACGTTGATCCCGTCAACTTCCGCAACTACGGGAAGAACACCTGCCGGATGACCGATCCTGATACGGTTTTTGTTGTCGATATCGTCTATGATCTGGTTTACCAGAGTGCCTTTTATCTGTGAAGCCGCGCCCGTGCATGCCGTAGCCGTACCCGCATAGGTTTTATGAAGCTGCTGCATGAACATAAGTCTGGAAACGAAATCCACGTCTTCGCCTTTGATTGTGTTGCCTGTAGTGAAATCAATATAATCCTGCGCTTTTGTGATGAAAGCGATCATCGGGAATGCGGGAGACTCCTCTGTAGCTTTCTCGGGCGATGACGCCATACCGATCATGGCGCAGCATTTTGATCTGATCTCTTCGAGATATTCGCAGAGTTCTTTGTTGCCGTTGATAAGGTCCGGGGTTTCCGTACCTTTCATGTTAACCGTTTCGGCTTTTACGAAGATAACCGGGTTTGCCACGTCAACAATCGAAACCTCGATTTCGCCTTTGCTTGTCTGAATCTTGTCAACAGGGTTGCCGGTGGGAAGAACCTTTCCGGTAGCGGCGCCTGCCGTACCCGCGAAATTCATAAGGATCGGCGCAGCCGTGCCCGGAACGCCCGCGATAGCTTCGTCGCCGATAACCTTCGCTTTTCCGTCCTCTACCTGAACATCGGCAACAAGGATCTTGCCGGTGTTCGTGTTGTGGATGCGAACCGTAGTAACGGGAGAAACGGCTTTAACGAGGGATTCGTCGATGGCAAACGGGCCTACGCCTGCCGAAATATTTCCGCAGTTTCCTTTGTAGTCAACGATCGGCTCTGTCAGGCTGATCTGAGCAAATGTATAATCCACGTCCGCGTCATCACGCTCGGAAGGTCCTACGATGGCAAGCTTGCTTGTCAGAGGATCCGCACCGCCGAGACCGTTGATCTGACGAACGTCGGGGCTTCCGAAAAGCTCAAGGATAAGATTATCTCTTTCCTCCTGATTTTCGGGAAGATCATTTGCTTTTAAATAAATACCTTTGCTTGTACCGCCACGCATGATAACTGTGGGGATTCTTTTCTGATCCATTCTATTCTCTCCTATTCTTTAATATCTTTTATTTATTATTTTCGTTTATTTGCCTGCTTTTTTTGCTTCAAGAAGTTCCGTAATCCTGTCAAGGCACTGCTGAGGAGTCGAATCGGGTCCGAAGTAGTCGTCAACACCCATAAATCCTGTTCCTTCTTTGGCGATCTTTTCTTCAAAGTATGCATGCTCTTCTTCTTTCTCGGCTATACGTCCGCCTGACCATACTACAACCTTGTCGCGGATTCCGAGTTCTTCAAGACGCTGGCTTACACGAGGGAAAAGAGTAACGCCCAGACCCAGAAGGTTGGAAACGCCTACCGCGTCGGCATTTGCCTCTGCCGCAACTTCCGCTACCGTCTCGGGAAGGTTCATGCCGCGCAGGAAGATAACCTCAAATCCCGCCTGCTGGAATGTTTCGCGGATAGTGTTGATGCCGTTTACGTGTGCGTCCGCGCCTACTGTTGCAAGAACTATCTTTTCGGGACGGGTCGGCGGTTTCTCTACCGGTACATCCTCGTGTTTCATCTCTTTGGTGATCGGACACCTTGAAGGATCCACATTAAACGGCGTATAGCCTTCCACGTAACGTGTGATGCCGTCAACATCGCGGTGAGTCTTAACGAATCTCTTAAGATCCCATCCGCCGGCACGCGGTGTATCCATGATACCGCTCTTTCCGCCTTCCACGATAAGGTCGATAAGCTCTTCGTCCGTCCACTGTTTCCAGAACTCCTCCGTAAGACATCCGGGTTTCATGCTTCCTGCCGGCTGGTGAAGAACAGCTTCAAGAACGGCGTAAGCCTCGTTCATCATCATATCTTCGTATTCTTTGATCTTCGGAGATTCGATTCCGGGGTTGTATGTACGGTTAAATACGTCGATGGTTCCCCAGCATGCCTGTCCCATGGAATCGCCGGTAGGTATACCTACTGACTCCGCAGCTTTCGGACGATAGTAGTTTGCGCGTCCGAGTTTAGCCGAAACGGCCATTCTCGCAAAATGAGCCTGCTCTGCTATGAGGTTGGCCGGCGGGCTCTGGAATGTTTCCGGAACCACGATAAGACCCTGTGAAAGCATGTTGTTTCTGAATGCGCTGATGATGGCAAGGTCTCTGTAGAGGTTAACGCCGCCGACATTCATCTGGATCGCCGAAAGCTCCCAGGGAAGACCGGCATGCGTCGCGATACCCTCGCTTAAGAGACACATGGCAATAGCCATACCGTCGGTACCGCCGATATTGTTGATATGTTTGTGAGTGTCAAGCTGCGCGAAGATCTTGTTTTCCGCACATACGATACACGCTTTGTATCCGCCGAGAACCTTCGTACGGAAATCGTGGATACCACGTCCTCCGAAATGCACATGGATAACCGGACCTATATCGGTTCCGTCAAATCCCGCGATAAAACCGTTAAGGATGTTCAGATGCGCCGTGTCACCCGTGGCATTGATACGGCACGGATGTTTTGCACCGCCGCCCATCTGGATGAATTCACGCTCGCCTTTAGGTGTGATACCGCCTTTACCTCGCGACTGGTCGATAAGCTCGCGGCCTTTCAAAGGATCGATATGGCGTGTAGCTTCCGAATGAACGAACTGATAAATGGTAAGCCCGAATCTTTCACAATATTTGTAAATATCCAGTGATTCTTTGTAAGTTTCTTCCGCGCTGTTGCGTCCGAGGATCGGGTTAAGACAGGGCATGTTTTCTTCATAGCCCTTTTTGCCGAGTTCATAAATACGGTAACCGCTTCTTACAACGCCCGCCACTTCACGCGGATACGGAGCCGGAAGTCCGTGAACTTCTCCGTTTTCATCCACGTCGAACATCGGCACGTCAAAAGCGTCCTCGAATGCCTTTACCTGTTCGATGTCCTGACGGATGATTTCTTTTGTACGTCCCTGGGGATCATTTTTGTCTCTTGATTCGTATAACATTTGGTCTTCTCCTGCAATTAATTTTTGTTTACTGTGTCATCAAGATCATTCTGATATCTCAGATATCAGTCAATGCCGAGTTCTTTGCGAACACGGGGGATGAGGCCGCCGTATTCGAGAGTTTTAAGCACGTTCGGTGCCAGAGGAGTAAATTCCTTTACTCCGTTCGGGGTCTTAACGCTGCCTTTTTCAAGGTCAACTTCAATGATGTCGCCCGTCTTTACGTCGTCAAGAAGATCCGCTACCCATACCGGAAGCCCGATATTAATGGAATTGCGTCTGAAAATACGCGCGAATCCCTGCGCCATAACGAGGGCAACCTTAGCCTGACGAAGAGAAATCGGAGCCTGTTCTCTTGAAGAACCGCAGCCGAAGTTCCTCCCGGCTACAATGATGCATCCCGGCTCATAGTTCTCTTTATATACGCCCGTAGGCTCGCCTGCCATGGCAAAATCGCCAAGCTTGTCATAAGGCTCCGCCATAGCGTATCCCGGAAGGACCTGATCCGTATCAACATCATTTCCCAATACGATTACTTTTCCTTTAATAATGTCCATCTTTTCTCAATCCTCCTGTGGAACCGTGATCTCGCCCGTAATTGCCGAAGCCGCTGCCGTAGCCGGTGACGCGAGATAGATGTTTGCCTGCATGCTTCCCATACGTCCCGGGAAGTTTCTGTTTGTGGTGGATACCACGACATCCCTTGCGCTTGTAAGACCTTCGTGAGCGCCGAAGCAGGGTCCGCATCCCGGATTAAGCATGGTCGCACCGGCGTCTCTGATGATCCTGCACCATCCCTTTTCTTCCATCTGGTTGAGTATGTCAACGGAAGCGGGAACGATATAACAGTTGATATCAGGGCTGATCTTTTTGCCTTTGAATACCTTAACGACCTGTTCCATGTCTGAAAGCCTGCCGTTTGTGCAGCTTCCGACTACAACCTGAGTGATCTTGATGCCTGCTTTTTCCCTGACGGGCACTACTGCCGCCGGCGAGAAAGGACATGCGATCTGAGGCTCGAGAGTGCCGAGATCGATCTCGTGTGTCTCCGCGCAGTCGCTCTCTTTTTCGGTCGTACCGAAAATAGTAATCATACTGCCAAGCTCGATTCCCATGTTGCACACCGTCATCCTCTCGGATACGCTTAAATTTTCGATACCGGGACCCGTGAAGAGAAGCGCCCTGTCAACAAGATGGTCTGTGCCGAATTTGCTGCCGAGATAAAGAATAAGGTCTTTACCGAACACATTGCTCTTTCTTTCGCCCGTAAGATAGATCTGCACCACCTCCGGAACTTCCAGATCAAGCTTTCCGGTAGCCATGGCTGCCGCAAGCTCTGTTGAACCGACACCAACGCCTATCGCGCCGTAACCGCCGCAGGTGCCTGTATGGCTGTCGGCGATAACTACGAGCTCACCCGGGTTAGCTCTCAGCTTTTCATACATGATCTGGTGAATAACGCCCTCTCCTCTCTGGTAAAGCGTCGTCCCGAATTCTTTCGCAAAGTCCTCCATAGCCCATACGTTATCCCTTGCCTTCTCCGAAGATGCCGGATAAATATGGTCTACTATAAAGGCCACTCTGCTCGGATCGAAAACCTGTTTAACACCGATCTGTCTGAACATCTTAATGGCAATTGGTGCTGTAACATCATGTGCGCCAACATAGCTTACTTTACAGCTGACATCCTGTCCTGCCGTAACAGCGTCCATGCCTGCAGCTTTTGCAAGATATTTTTCAATAAGGTTCAATTGTGTCTCCCTTCCGGATGCAAAGCCGCGCATCCATTTATTCCCAATTATATTAAAATTATAAATTTTTGTTTTTTTTATTGCAAATACATTAAACATCAATTATAAATAGATATATACTTTTTTCGTATGGATATATCTGATACGCATATAAATTGAGGTAAATTATGACACTAAAGCAACTGGAATACTTCATCGCCATAGCCGAAACCGAAAGCGTCTCAAGAGCCGCCGAAGTACTGAACGTCTCCCAGCCGCCCCTTTCGGCCCAGCTGAAACTCCTCGAAGAAGAACTCGAAGTAAAACTCTTTATCAGGAGCAAAAACGGCATGTTCATAACTCAGGAAGGGCGTATTTTTTACAGAAGGGCCACGGAAATCATAAACATGATAAATTCCGCCGTAAGCGAGATCAAAATGCGGCGCATGAACCGGACGTTTTCCATCCGCATAGGCTCAATCAGTTCATTTTCGATGAAATCATTTCCGAAACTGATCTATAATTATAAAACCAGGCATCCCAACATAGACCTTATAGTCACGGAGGCTTCGACCCCGAACATTCTGACGCTGCTCGATAACGAGGAAATCGACATAGGAGTTGTGAGAGAACCCTTTAACCTTGCCAGATACAGCACCACCCTGCTCTATGACGAAGAACTTCATTCTAAAGGAATCGAAGACTGCTTTGTCGCGGTCGGCAAACCCGTTTTTTTCAAAGGCTCAGAGAAAGAGGCCGAAATCCCCCTGTCGTTTTTAAAAGACATCCCCATAGTTTCTCACCAAAGATACATTTCGGTTCTGGAAAAACACTGCGAAAAATCCGGCTTTACGCCGAACCTGCTTTTCAGGAACAATTCGGCGGTCACCCTTTTAAAATGGGCTTCCATGGGAAGCGGCGTAGCGGTTTTGCCCTACAGCTCCTCTACATTAAACACCGACCGGCACCTCATGACAAAAATCATAATTGAGCCGAAAGTTCTCTCAAGAACCTTTCTTATATGGAAAAAAAATAAGATACTTAACGAAGAACTCTCCTCGTTTGTATCTTACCTGACCTCCATGCAGACAAAACCGAAGTGAAGCAAAAGAATCGCCGGCCCCGCAGTGTTTTACACTGTCAATTATCGTATTGCTTTAACGGCCCGATTATGTTAAACTTTTTTGAGTTATATGTGTTTTTTGCATTTTTGCAGCGATTTACTGCTCTAAAATCATACAAAAGGAGAACACCAGCATGAAAGAAATGAAATTCGGAACATTTGAACAGGGAAACGGCCCGGCTCCAATCGAATGGCTCGTTCTTGCCGAAGAAGACGGACGCAAGCTGCTTCTGAGCAAGTACGCTCTCAAAGCAGGCGGAGCGCATAAAACCCTGACAAAGATCACATGGGATAACTGCGATCTGAGACAGTGGCTCAACAACGACTTCTTAAATGCCGCTTTTACCGCGGAAGAGCAGAACAGGATCCAGATGACCTCTCTTCCGGCGGAGAAAAACCCCGACTTCGATCATCCTACGGGCGAAGCGACCGAAGATAAAATATTTATTTTGAGCATGGGAGAAGTAGAGAAATATCTCCCCAATCAGGAAGACCGTATATGCCACGCAACCAAGGCCGCAGAAGAAGGCATGTTTATAAAAGCGGACGGCTGCTACTGGTGGACGCGAAATCCCGGTTACAGCCCGGAGTCATTTGCGCGTGTTCAGAATGACGGATCCATTTTCACTTACGGTTCATACGTATTCGTAACTTCCCAGGCCATCCGCCCGGCTATGTGGATCGCTGACTGAGGTAATCTATAAAGAGGCTGTCGCCGTATGTAAATCGAATGAATATTCTGGAGGGGGCATCCGCAACGCCGGTACTTAACGAACGCAAGCCTAAGCGCTGCGTGAGTTTAGTACCGCTGCGTGAGGGCGCTGAACGTCCAGTGGACGTTCGCTTAGCGCCGCCCGGAGCGGAGCGGAGACCAAAGTGCGAACGGTTCCCGGAAGAATATTCATGAGACATACATATGGCGACAGCCCTTTTTTATCAGCCGGCACATCTTTACTTTTTTTTCATGGAATCTATGATCTCCTGATATTTGGAGATCACATATCCGTAACTTTCTTTCCTGTGCGGCAGGGCACAGTCCGAACAATCCTTAAATCCGCTGTCCGTATATTTGAAATTTCCTCCGCAGTTTTCACCCAGACAGTAAAGCGGACAATAACAGAACAGACAATTGAACTCCTCTTCGTCCGTCACTTTATGACACGGAAAAAACTCACATTCTTTATGCGAAAAGAAAGAATATTTCTTTCCGGCCCAGTAGGGCTGATCCGCTTTTTGCATATCATTGTTTTTTTCTTTGCCCATACCCTTTCCTCCTTATATGCGTTAAAAGGCTGCCGCACTGTTTTTAGCGTGGCAGCCCTGATCTTTTTTATATTATCACGTTTCAGTCAGAATCTTATTATATTATACGATACCCTGACACATCATAGCGTCAGCAACCTTCTCGAACGCGGCAATATTTGCGCCGATCACGAAGTTGCCTTTATGTCCGTATTTCTCCGCAGCTTCGGATACTTTGCGGTAGATATCAACCATGATTTCTTTGAGCATGCCGTCAACCTTTTCAAATGACCAGCTGAGTCTCTCGGAGTTCTGGCTCATTTCGAGCGCGGAAACCGCTACGCCGCCTGCGTTTGCAGCCTTGGACGGCATAAGGAGGAAGTCATTGTCAAGGAAGAAGTTAACAGCCTCTGTCGTACAGGGCATGTTTGAACCTTCGCAAACCACACGGCAGCCGTTGTCATAAAGAGCTTTAGCGCCTTCGATACCCATTTCGTTCTGCGTAGCGCAGGGAACGGCGATATCACAGGGTACGGTCCAGATGTTTCTGCAGCCCTCGTAGTATTTAGCCGTAGGCACACGGTCAACGTATTCTTTGATGCGGCCCCTCTTAACCTGTTTGATATCGCAGAGAACTTCGAAATTAATGCCGTTTTCATCGACAATATATCCGTTTGAGTCAGAACAGGTGATAACGTTTGCGCCGAGCTGCTGAGCTTTTTTGATGGCGTACTGAGCGACATTGCCCGAACCCGAGATAACAACCGTTTTGCCTTTAATGTCTTTTCCGTTTTGTTTGAGCATCTCTTCCAGACAGTAGATGATGCCGAAGCCCGTAGCTTCCGTTCTTGCGAGCGAACCGCCGTAAGAAAGTCCTTTTCCGGTCAGAACGCCTGCTTCATAAGCGCTTGTGATCCTCTTGTACTGGCCGTAAAGATAACCGATTTCGCGTCCGCCTACACCGATATCTCCTGCCGGTACGTCGATATCCTGTCCGATATATTTGTAAAGCTCTGTCATATAGGCCTGGCAGAATTTCATAACTTCACGGTCACTCTTTCCGTGAGGATCGAAGTCGGAACCGCCTTTTCCGCCGCCGATAGCAAGGCCTGTAAGAGTATTTTTGAAGATCTGTTCGAATCCGAGGAATTTAAGAATACCCTGGTTTACCGACGGATGATATCTGAGTCCGCCCTTGTACGGCCCTATAGCCGAGCTGTACTGAACACGGTAACCCATGTTTACCTGAACTTTGTTGTTGTCGTCGATCCAGGGAACACGGAACTCCACGATCCTTTCCGGCTCAGTCATCCTCTCAAGAAGCGCGGCTTCTTCGTATTCGGGATGAGCTTCGATAACCGGTGCGATGGACTCGAGAACTTCCTCGATAGTCTGGATATACTCCGGCTGGTAATAATACCTTTCTTTCAGATCCGCCAATACTCTTTCAACGTACTTACTCATATGATACCTCCATAATATCCGTCTGACAGCCTTTCAGACTTTTTTCAAAAAATTTAGTAAAATGATAGCACATTTTTTCACCGTGTACAAGTCTTTTTTTCAAGTAATAAATCTTTTTTTTGCAGTTTGGTCGTTTGTTATGCGGCAAAAACCCGTTTTTTCGCAAGTTCCGCAGCCGCGTCCTGCATTTTCGCCTGAATTTGCCCGGTCTTTATGAAAACTCCCTGCAATATCCGATGTATTCATTCATCAGGCTTGTCGTATCCTTCTGTGTGACAAACATATTTGCCCAAAGCCTGTTTACGAAATCCATAAGCGTCATTCGAAGCAGCGTATTGGTCACTATACAGTACCGCCTCTCGTCTTCATTTTTTTTGCTCAGAAATCTCATGGAATTATCATGTCCGAAAAGACTCGGTATCGGCTGATGCTTGACGTTTGAAAACTCCGTCCTGTCAACTATCCTGAATTTAAAACTCTCGGGGTATGTCTTAATCAGGTTGTCTATATTCATAAGGACATTCAGCCTGAGCTGCACCGGCATTATATACTGGTTGCCGCACGCCCTGACCTTTCCGTTGTAAACAAAGTCATCCATGGCCTGTCTGGCGATGATGCATCTGTGCTCTTTGCCATTGGCCAGATTGTCCGTAAGCTGCTCAAACTGGACGGAAGCCGCCTCATAGGTTTTGTCGTCATCGGCGAAAAGCTGTCTCGTCGTTTTTCTGTCGAAATATGCCGAATTCATGTTTGAAAGCAGCATATCGTGGGTTATTTTCCAGTAAATGCGCCCGCCTTTCTCTCCGAGCATTTCATCTGTAATATCCTCCTCTGAAAACAGCGGTACGGCCGCCGGCACGACATATGCCTTTATCATGGAAAGAGCGCGGGCTATTTCCTGTTCCTCCCTGATGATATTTTCAAATATCCATCCTCTTTCGGTCTCGCAGCCCGCCTTGTACATAAGGCCGCCCAGGATGATCACGATACCCGTGCCGCCTATGGGACAGCTTGCAAAACATCTCTGTATGCAGCTCGGCTGTATAATATAATTTAAAAATGCGGAAATAACTTTTTCGGAATGGTATCTGCTCAGGCTTTCTTCGGAAATCATCACGTCTATCCTGCCTGATTCAAAGCCGCAGAGGTTTACGATATTCTGAACGTCTGCCAGAAACATGATATCCTGCACGGAAACTTTCTGCAGATCGTACAGAATCTTCATATTAAGAGAATCGGAGTGTGCCCTTATTTTTTCCAGTTCATGCCTGATGGCTTCAAGGCGGTTTTCCTCATAGCCCGTTCCGTAATATCTGCTTTCCGATTTAACTGATGTGCTTTTAATATTTCTGCCCGTTTTAGCAACCGATGTCATGAGCATGTCCGTAACGGCCTTGTAAAGATCGGCGTTTAAAACATCCGTATCGTTAAAGGCGTTGTCCTTTTCCTCGGGACTTTTATATATGTCATGCAAAGCGCAGAACTCGGAAATCTGGTGTCTTTTGCTCTTTGAAATAATAAGGTTAGTTATGGCCTCACATATCGACGGCATGGCACTGCTTGCCGGAACGGCTACGGATTTGACCCATTTGCTGATATAAGAAGGGTCATAGCCTACCGCAACCGCGACGTCTATATATCTCAGGTTAAAAAAAGTCAGAATCTCTTTAAGCCGATTTCCAAAACTTCTCATGAACTCCACTCCTTCTGACGCCGGTAAATCCGGGCTTTTCACGAAACGGAAACTACATGAATCATTTTATAATGACATGAATTTTTTATCAACATTTTTTTCATGAAAAAAACCGGCACCAAAATGATGCCGGCAACGGAGAAATATATTCGTTTTTTCTGACATGAAAAACGATATTTATTTCGCAAATGACATACTCATACCCGATTCTTCATCGGAAATGGTGATAGAGTCTTCGGCAATGCTGCCTAAAATATCAGAGCCATCTGACGAAAGAGTGATAGCCATTCCGTCTTCTACCCATGTCCCCTCAATGCTTTCCATACCTGTAAGTCCCGAAGGATCCGCTAATACAAATGTACCGTCTGCTTCAAGAGTCAGCGTGATGTCAAATTCATCCATTCCGAACTGCGCAGCAAGCTCGTTGAGCTCAGCTATCGTCATGGTTGTACCTGATTCGGTATTTTCCGTAAGGTGATAAGTACCTGCAGCCTTGCTTTCGCCGCCGCCGCTGCCGCCGCATGCAACGAGTGTCACCGATGCCACTGCAACCGCTGCAACCGCACCTATAGCTTTGATTTTTCTCATGTTTTCCTCCAAACCGCGGGTTAGCTATCCGCTCAATAATAATATAGACCTATTATAGTATAAATACTTATGTTGTCAACAATTATTAATATAAAATCGAAAGCATCTTCTTAGGTTCATATTAATCCGTATGGGCTTTTAAAATAATCATTTGCGCTTCATAACTTCATGAACGGCTTTTATTATATCTTCGGCAAGCAGGTTATATTCTTTCATCAGGAAATCCTGATCTCCCACCTGACCGTACCTGTCTTTAATGCCGACCATCTCGACCGGAACGGGGTCGTGTTTTACGAGCACGTTCGCAACCACTGATCCGAGGCCGCAGCCGACATGATGATTTTCGGCCGTTACGATACATCCTGTTTCCTTTGCAGCCTTAATGATAAGCTCTTCATCTATGGGTTTCCAGGTAAACATGTCTATGACCCTTGCGGAAATCCCCTCTCCCGCAAGAAGCTCCTGCGCTTTCAGCGCCTCGTCCACCATAATGCCCGAAGCTATGACGGTTACGTCGCTTCCGTCGCGAAGCGTCACGCCCTTGCCTATTTCGAATTTTGAACCGTCTTCATAAATCCGTTTTATGCCTTTGCGTACCATACGCATATAAGTAATTTTCCCGCAGGACGCGCACGCCTTTGTCATGTCATACGTCTGGGCATAATCACATACGTCAAGTACTACCGAGCCGGGAATACTGAGGTAGAGGCCGCCGTCCTCGAAAGGCATATGAGTCGCTCCGTTAAAAGCCGCCGACACACCCGGATCGGATCCGATAATATGAACCGCGACCTGCGACAGACCAACCGAAAGATACGCCTGATCAAAAGCTCTTCTGGAAATAAAACAGCCGAAAGAATGTATAAATACCTTCATGCCCGCCGCGGCCATTCCTCCGGCAATACCCATGGCGTTTTGTTCGGCGATCCCGGCGTTGATAATTCTGCCGGGAAAATCCTTTCGGATTTTATGAACGCCGATACAGCTTTCCAGATCACAGTCGATGTGTACGGTTTTTTCATCTTCGGCCATCAGCTCTTTCAAAGCGGCAATATATGCCTCTCTGTTGGCCCTTTTATCTTTTTCGTGCTTTCCGATCAACGTAAAACTCATTTGCCTGCCTCCTTTGATGAAGACGCTTCTTTTTCAGCTTCGTACACGGCCTGAGCTGCCGCTATCGCCTCCGCCCATGCTTCCGGCGGAACATTTGAGGAATGTTCCCGTGTAGCCTCCGCAAATGTGGCGCCTTTGCCTTTTATGGTATTTAATATGATGCAGGTGGGAATCTCTTTCGTGTCATACGCTTCCGCGATTGCGTCATATATCTTTTCTATGTCATTGCCGTCTTCAAGGTTGATGACATTCCATCCGAAGGCATCGAATTTGGCTCCTATGCCTTTTTTGTGACTCATGATTTCTTCGCACGGACCGTCAAGCTGAAGTTTATTGTCATCCACAAGGCAAATCAGGTTGTCCAGATTGTAATGCGCGGCAAACTGCGCCGCCTCCCATACCTGTCCTTCGTCAGCTTCACCGTCTCCGACTATTACGAAAACCCTGTTGTCCCTTTTTTGGAGTTTGTGTGCAAGAGCCGCTCCCACGGCTTCGCTTATACCTGTTCCGAGCGAGCCTGCCGTAAGGTCAACGCCTTTCGTCTTTCTCCTGTCTGTATGAGAGGGAAACGCCGTGTAGGGCTGGTTCAGGGTGTAGGCTTCACTGACCGGATAGTATCCCATTATGCCGAGCACCGCGTACATCACCGGACCGGCATGTCCTTTTGAAAGGCACATCCAGTCGCGGCCTTCCCATTCCGGATTTTTCGGATCAAATTTCAGATATCCGCCGTAAATCACAGCCATGGCGTCGGCTATCGACATGGAGCCTCCGACATGTCCGAATCCTCTTGCTCCAATGATTTTCAAAGTCTCAACCCGGATATGTGCAGCAAGCGCCTTAAGCTCCTGCATTTTTTCCTGCTTAGTCATTTAAAAGCCCCTTTCCGTCATTTCAAAACCTCATATGAACATCTTGTGGATCCTGTCGATCTGCGCCCTTGTCAGCACCAGTCCGAAAGCCGCCGGATCGATGATAATGCCATCCGCCTTTTCAGGTATGTGTTTATAAATATCTTTAAATTCCACAGGCAGCAGCCTGAACCTTACGTCTTTTTGTTTTGCGTTAAACGCCTTAAAATCATTGGCAGTGGAGTAAAACGGTATAAATTCCTTGCCGTCGTTTGTTTTGAGGAGGGGAATCTTGATCTCTGTTTTATTCTTTTCGGTATTAATCTCCGCGCCCGCCAAAATAAAACGCGACCGGGCTATGTTTGCCAGCATCTCTTCTTCAAGCTCACGCAAGGCCGTCATTTCCTCTTTGGTTTTCTCGGACTTTTTCCTGGCTTCCTGAAGAAAATACATGGCAGATATCTGGAATTCCGGATTCGCGAAAGGAAGCTTGTCGTTTTTCATGGCCTCCACGTCCGGCTGTTTAATAAGCTTTTCAACCCCTATGCCTATCTCATTGCCGTCGCTGAGCACGACCTTGTCTATTCCGATAGGAGCCAGACTTTTTAAAAAGCCCGTTATGGTTTTGCCCGTGAGTTTTCCCACATTCAGAGAGTGGTTTTTTTCTTCCAGATAGTGCTTCTGTCTGGCGGCAGCCTCTTTTTCATCCGTGAACACAAAGACCTGGTCTTCCAGTGTGTCCGGATCACATTCGACATAAGGATGTTTGGTCGCCACGGAAATAAGCACGTAGATTGTACTTAACTTCTGAAATTTTTTTGCGTAAAAATCATTGCTGATCGTCATTTCTTCAACGCTCGTTTCTTTCTATATAGTCGCGATGCTGTCCTATGTATCTGTAGGCGGGTCTGATGATCTTTCCGGCGTTTACAAGCTCCTCTATCCTGTGCGCCGACCACCCGCTTATCCTTGCAGTGGCAAATAAAGGAGTGTACAGCTCTTTGGGGAGCCCAAGCATAGTATATACAAAACCGCTGAAAAAATCTACATTTGCGCATACGGGTTTTTTCTGATTTGTTTTTTCAAGCAGGAGCTGCTTTCCGATCCTTTCGACATTCTCATAAAGCGCGAACTCTTCTTCCGCGCCTTTCTCGACCGCCAAACGGTTGGCAAAGCCTTTCAGGAGTACGGCTCTGGGATCCGAGAGCGTATAAATGGCATGTCCGAGCCCGTAGATCAGTCCCGAACCGTCAAATGCTTCCTTATTTAATATCTTTGTCAGATAATCGGTTATGGCTCCCTCGTCACTCCAGTTCTTTATGTGAGCCTTAATGTCGTCAAACATCTCCTGAACCTTGAGATTTGCGCCGCCGTGCCGAAATCCCTTTAATGAACCGAGTGAGGACGCCACCGCCGAATATGAATCCGTGCCGGAAGACGATACAACATGAGTGGTAAATGTGGAGTTGTTACCGCCGCCGTGCTCGGCATGAATAACAAGAGCGCAGTCCAGAACCTTGGCTTCGAGTTCGGTGTATTTTCCGTTTGAGTGAAGCATCTGAAGCAGGTTTTCGGAAAGCGAAAGTTCCGGTTTGGGATTTCTGATATGCAGATTTTCTCCTTTGTGATAATGTCTGTACGTGGCATATCCGTATACCGAAAGCAGCGGCATCTTGGCGATCATACTCAGGCACTGTCTTACGACATTGTGTATGTCGATCGAATCCGCGTTGTCGTCAAACGAATACAGGGTCAGCACGCTCTGCTGAAGCGAATTCATAAGGTTCTTGCTCGGAGCACGCATGATAACGTCTCTTGTAAATTCGTCGGGCAGCTCCCTGAAGCTTGTAAGCAGCTCAACGAAGTCCATGAGTTCGGCCTCGTCCGGAAGTTCGCCGAAAAGAAGCAAATATGTGATCTCCTCAAATCCGAATCTTTTGTTTTCAAAGCCCTTTACCAGTTCCATTATATTGTATCCCTGATAAAAAAGCTCGCCTTCACAGGGAACTTTTTTCCCGCTGGCGTCAAGCGAAAATCCGTTTACATCCGATATCTCGGTGAGGCCCGTAAGCACTCCGGTACCGTTTGCGTCGCGAAGTCCCTGTTTAACGTCGTATTTTATATATAAAGACTGGTCGAATTTGCCCGCACTGCTGCTTTTTTCAACAAGTTCTTCTATTTTTTTCTCTCTTAAAAGATCATTCATAATCTAACTGCCTTTCCTGTTTGAAGCGCGACACTTTTGTTATGTGTCATATGAAAAACAAACAGCCACATCCTGCGTGTTTTCAGGATTCGCCTGAAAATAATTAGCTATCTTATTATTTTTTCAAAATTTTGCAAGTTTGTCAACAAAAAAATTCATTCCGTTTTATGGTATAAAAAAAAGCCGAAAATCAGACTCGAACTGACGACCCCTTCATTACGAGTGAAGTGCTCTACCGACTGAGCTATTTCGGCTTGACACGAACCAACCGCCGCAAGGCGTTAAGCCCATGTGACGAATACTATACCTTACTTTGATTAATAAGTCAAGATTTTCAAAGCGAAATCCGAAACAGCTTTAAAGCAAAAAGCAAAATCCGAAACCCTGTTAAGAGAATATATCATAACAGGATTGATTTCCTCCTCATCTTTTATTATTCTTGTTATATAAAATACCGTCAAACGAATCTTTTTTGAAAAAAATACCATGAGGAGTGAAAATATGAAACGTGCTCATAAATATCTTATCGCCGCGGGCGCGGCAGCAGCCGCCTGTGTCTGTATCATTCTGATAGTGACAGGCAGCAGTCCGGATTCCGGCGGAAAACTCTCTGATTCCATGTTCAGTCCCGCAAAGGATTATTCCGAAGTCTATGAAGTACTGACGCAATACGGCGGATACAGATATATAGATTATGTTTATGAAGACGATATGCCCCTGTACGCCGACGAAGAAACCGCCGACACCTCCAAAACAACCGGTGATTCGGATCATTCCGAGACCAACGTCATGGTGGAAGGCGTGGACGAAAGCGATACCGTCATCACCGACGGAAAGTATATTTACTGTCTGGATTATTCGGGAATCAAAATAACGGATATCCGAAACGGGGCTTTGGGCGAATCCGTTTTTCTGACTCCCGATTTTGAATCTCCTGCCGATTATCTCAAAGAGATGTATGTGGACAACGACCGCCTTATTGCCATCACTACGGGCTATGACGAGTCAGATTATGACCTGCCCGCAGATGACGATTATTACTATTATAACTATGATTATAAAGAACATACGACCCTGCTTGTATATGATATTTCAGACCCTCTTTCACCCGAATACACGGGATGTTTTTCACAGAGCGGCGCATACGGCAGCTCCAGAAAAATAGGCGATAAGATTTATGTGATCACCGAAGAGTACAGCCACACTCCCGTATTTGAAGCCAAAGAAGCCCTTCAGGAAACAAATCTGAAATACTGGCTTCCGACCGTAAACGACCAGACCCTTTCATCCGGCAGTATTTATCTCGGAAAAGATGATTTCCGCGGCGCATACGGAACGTTAATTTCTTCATTTGACGTGAATAATCCCGAAAAGGTTATCGACGCAAAGTATTTCCTCGGAAACTATTTTGAACTGTACGTAAGCACACAAAACGCCTATCTTTATTCCGCACATTACGGAATTTCGGAGGATTTCACGCAGATTTTAAAGCTTGCCTTAAATGACGGCAAAATAACTCCCTCCGCCTCCGTAAAAGTTCTGGGGTACGTAAATGACAGGTTCGCCTTAAACGAAGCCGACGGATATCTGCGTGTCCTGACCACAAATTCGCAGGCCAGCACACTGTTTGTCCTCGATGAAAATCTGAAAATTGCCGGGCGTCTCGATAAAATAGCACCTGACGAAGTGGTTTACGCCGCAAGATACGCGGGAGATATCGTTTACTTCGTTACCTACAGAAATATGGATCCTCTTTTCTGCGTGGATCTTTCGGATCCGGAAAATCCGGTGATTCTGGGAGAACTTGAACTGCCGGGATATTCCGACTATCTGCATCTTTGGGATGAAAGCCGTCTGCTCGGAATCGGATACGACTATGACGAAGAGGGAATTTTCAAAGGCATGAAACTGGCCATGTTCGACATAAGCGACCCTGCCGCGCCCGCTCTTGAAGGCTCGTATTATTTGCCCGAGGTCAGCAGCATTTCCGGCCTTTACGACTATAAAAAACTTCTCGTTGACCCCCGCAAAAATCTTATAGGCTTTTCGGCTTACAGTAATACAGACCGCTCCGACAGCTATTATCTTTTTGCTTATGATAATGATTTTAAAGTGCTTATGGATATTGACACCGGTTTTTGGGAGAGCCGCGGCATTTATTCCGGGGATTATTTCTACACGGTTTCAGGCACGGATATCAGAGCGTTTAATATGGCCGACGATTTCAAAGAGGTCTCCTGAAATAAAAGACCGGTTTGGGCGCTTTTTCTTGACTGAACCACCTTATAATATTAAAATGTTTTATAAGGCGTTAAACATACGCTGCTTTCGTTCCGCAACATAAAATCAGTAAAGTGGGGAGACTTATTTTATGCTTAACAAAATCAAAGTCGAATTCTGCATGGGATCGAGCTGCTTTTCAAAGGGAAACAGCACATCTCTCAGAGAATTAAAAGCTTATATTGAAAAAAACGAGCTGACCGACCGCGTTGAAATAGAAGGTCATTTGTGCTCCAACCGTTGCAACAGCGGCCCTCATATTTTCATCAACGACGAAAAACATTCAAACATTTCATCCGAAGAACTCATTCGTATCATACATTCACTTTTATAGCGAGCGTAAAAGGGAGGTAAAATGAATCCACTTGCACCTGTATACACAGAGAAAATTGTCTGTACGGACTGCTATAAATGCATCCGCAACTGCCCCGTCAAAGCAATCAAAATCGAAGCCGACCGGGCTGTCATCCTGCCGGAACGATGCGTCGGATGCGGAAACTGCACAATGGTTTGTCCGAACAAAGCCAAAAAGATCAGAAACGATGTTGACAAAGCAAAACTGATGCTTCGGACCGAAAAAAACGTTTACTGCTCTATCGATCCCACTTATGCCGCCGAATTCCACGGCATAGAAGATCTGGTGATCGCGGCTCTTTATAAACTGGGCTTCGCGGGCGTCTCGGAAACGGCAATAGGAGCTGCCCTCGTATCGGAAGCCATGGACATATACGCGTCAGAGCACGAAGGGAGTTTTCCTTTTATCTCCACGGCATGTCCCGGCACGGTGGAGCTTGTAAAAAAATATTACCCGGAACAGATTGAAAATCTGTCGCCGCTCCCGTCGCCGCTTCAGACCCACTGCGCATATCTGAGGCATCTGTACGGCAAAGACATATATATAATTTACATCGGTCCCTGTGCCGCCAGAAAAACGGAAGTCAACTTTTTGCGCGGCTTCCCTAACATTGCGCTCACATTTAAAGAACTTCGGAGGTGGCTCCGCAAAGAGGCCATTTATCCCGAAGATATTCAGGACACGGACAAATTCAGCCTGATTCCGTCAAAGGCCGGTATGTCTTCACTTTACGCTATCGAGGGAGGACAGATTCGCACTTCCAAACTGTGGGGAGATGATTATTTTTCCAAAGAAGCCACCTCTCTTACGGGTATCCTGCCTTTCAGAGATTCGATGCCTTTTAAAAAGGAATGTTTTCTGGAGGCTTCAGTCTGCCCCGGCGGCTGCATAAACGGCGTCGGAATTACACCTTCCGTAAACCCCGTGGAAAGAAAACGATATGTTTCGGAATTTACCGGCAGCAGGCTTGGCGAAGAAGACTGCTTCAAAGGCGACCCCGAATTCGCCCGCAGGCTTTTGGACGAAGGCTATAAATTAGTCAGGGAAAAACCTCCGGCGAGGGCCGACGGTTTTAAACAGACATTTTCCGAAGCGGAAATAACCGAAATGCTCAGGCTTTTGGGAAAAGAGAATAAAAAAGACGAATCCGACTGCGGAGGCTGCGGTTATTACACCTGCCGCGATATGGCAAAGGCCTGCCTATCCGGCATGGCAAACGCAAATATGTGCGTTACCAAAATGCGTAAAGACGCCGAAAGAAAAGCGAATACGCTTCTTTCTTCGATGCCGAACAGCGTTGTCATCGTGGACCGCGATATCATTATCACGGACTGCAATATGGAATTTATCAAAACTTTTGCCGATCTTCCCGAGGAGTTTACAAACCTGATCGATCTGGATTTCATAGACTCTTTTAAAGGCCTTCCTCTCGGCAGCTTCATAGATTTCGATGACAAATTCGAAGAACAGTTCTCCATGGAAAAACCGGGACAGTACAGGTTCAAACATAAAGATCGTGTCATAAAGGTTACATTTTTCCCGGTGGACAGAAACAAACTTTTAGGCGCTATTTTCGAAGACATTACGACTACTTCGGTCAAACGCGAAACCGTTGTTAAAAAAGCAAACGAAGTTCTTGACAGCTCTCTTAAGACCGTTCAGCAGATAGCGCATCTTCTGGGCGAAAACGCGGCCGAAACGGAGATAATGCTGAATTCTCTTGTGGATGCTTTCAATGTTCGCAGTGATTACGAAGGATTTATTGAAGAAACAGAAAATATATAGGAGACATTGTGACAGACGAGATTTTTATTGATGTAGATTATTCCCAGATTTATAAACACGGCCAGAAAATAGGCGGCGATGTTTTTCTGCTGGATCGAAGCCCAGAAAAAAATCAGATTGTTACCACTCTCTCCGACGGGCTCGGCAGCGGTGTAAAGGCGCATGTTTTAGCCTCGCTTACCGCAAATATGTCCCAGAAACTTTCATTTTCGCCCATAAACATACGTCATTCGGCGGAAATCATCATGAATACCCTGCCTATCTGCAACGACAAGCAGATCGCGTATTCAACATTTTCCGTGGCTAATATCAGATATAATGACGAAAACGACCGTATAAGAGTGGACCTTATCGAATACGAAAACCCGGATTCACTCAGATTTCAGAAAAACAAAGTTTTTGACTGGTCGCGCCAGACCATTACCCTGCACCGCGAATCCGCCACAAAAGAAGAGATCGTCTTATTTTCATCATTTAATATGAATGTCGGGGACAGACTTATCTTTTTCAGCGACGGCGTAACGCAATCCGGCATGGACAACGGCATCAAAGGCGGCTGGGGACTTAAGGAGGCGCGCAGCTTTATCCTTGAAAAGATTACCGCCAATCCTGACGTATCGGCCAAGGAACTTACAAGGGATATCGTCATGAAGGCGCTCAGCAACGACGGCATGAAGTCAAAAGATGATATCACCTGCGTATGTATCTTTGTCAGAAAACCCAGGAAAACCGTATTGTTTACCGGCGCTCCCGTTGACAAGGCTTCAGATCCGATAGTTGTCCGCAAAATACGTGAATTCAAAGGCAAAAAGATAATCTCCGGCGGAACCACCGCCGAAATCGCCGCACGGGAACTGAGAGAAGACATTAAGATTGATATGTCTTCCATGTCAAAGGACGTTCCTCCGGCCAGCAAGATAAACGGCATAGACCTGGTTACCGAAGGCATCCTGACGCTTTCCAAGGTGGCAAATTATCTGGAAAACAAGGTCAGCCCTCTGGAAGTGCCGAATGACGCGGCTAAGAGCATGCTGGAACTTCTGCTTGACAGCGACCAGATACATTTTATCGTAGGCACCAGGATAAACATCGAACACCAGAGCCCGAATATGCCGGTAGAGCTCGGCATCAGACGGATCATAGTGCAAAGACTCATACGCGCGCTGGAAGATATCTATCTGAAGGATACTACGGTGGAATATTTTTAAACCGGACGTAACCCTTGATTCCTTATGTAAGATCAGTGCTTATACTTTGCGCATAATTAAAAAGAAAACTGCACGGAACACGCCGCGCTTACTTCGCTTCACTTCTTTTCATCTGCATCGCGCCTCATTTGTTGAGGGTATTTCATTTGCAGAGCGTTAAGAAATGCGGCGCATACGGCGCGAGCACGAAAAAAAGTGAAGCTCGCCGCGACTATCGTTCCATGCATGTTTTCTTTTTTTATATGCTTCAAGTATTAAGCACTGACCTCTTCGCCGTCATCCTGAGCGGAGGATGCACCGGCATCCGTAGTCGAAGGATCCCATCCGTCATTCACGTCACCCCCGCGCAGTTTTCTTTTTTTACCTATTGTCTTTATCTGTAGTTCAGCTCAATATCGCCTAAATCATTATGTACGTAAAGTCTTTTAGCTCTATCGCCCTTTTGGCTGAATGTTTTCCCCTGTTTACTTCCGTTGATTTTTACTTGCCCCAGATCCGTGCCCAATTCAATGTCGGCATCTGACATATCCTGCTTCGCGTATACAGTCACATTGCCCAGACTCTGCTCTATGCTGAGATTCTCGAATACACAACTCTCTATATCAACATCTCCCATATCGGAACTGACGTTCACTGTTCCCAAAATGCAGTCATTCAGTTCTATATCCCCGAGACTGTTTTCTATCTGTCCCGCGCTTATTGACAGGCCCGTTATGGAAACATTGCCCATATCCATTTTTATATCCGTATTTTTTAAAACAGTATTTTCCGGAATTATCAGCGTCAAATCGGCTTTGCGGCTTCCGAATACAATGCTCCAGTTTCCGGGCTTCTGGGATATGGTTATCACACCGTCTTCAAACGTTACTTTAGGTTCCAGCTCGTCATCCCCTGTAAATACCGACCGAAAAGATTCGCCGTATACTATCTCCAGATTTCCGTAAGCAATGTTCGCATTTATCAAGAAAGAACCTCCGTCTTTATTATAATCCCTTTCCGTTCCGCCTGAGTCCATATATGTTTCTTCAGCAGGAACATTTCTGCCCGTGTTTTTTAACTCATTTACGACCACGCCGCTTTTTCTGCCGAGAATACCTGTATGAAAAAGCGTCCCGAACACCACGCACAGAATCGTCACTGTATAAATTATGGTAAGATATATCTTTTTTTTCATATGAAGCCTCCTCATAAGTTCTCTGCCGGTCTGCTTCCCCATATAGATCTGATAATCCGGCGCAGTATGGCAGCGACCGGCCAGATAATCCAGGTAATATACCACGCAAATGTAAGAAAGCTCCAACACAGATAAATACAGAGCACAGTCTGATAATAAACGCTCATTACTTTTGTCAGGGTTTCATTTGCATATATCTCATCCTCCTGGGATGATACATAATTGCCGCTGACTTTGCTGCGGTCATTCATACGAAGAAGCTGCATATATGTACTCTCCCTGCCGTTTGCATTTATAAGCAGCATAACGCCTATACCGACAAAAACAAAGAGCAAAGCCGCACATGCATACATAACAGTATATGATACTCCGACCGCTCCCATAACTGCTGCCGACACAAAACATATTACGCAAAGTATGATCCCTATGGTTTTGAGCATTGCATAAGACATTCTTCCCGATTCGCGCAGATTATGAATATACTCGGCAGCTGCATAATCTATTTCACATGGCTGTTTCCTTATGAACTTCCACTTTTCCATCCTGATATTCGTAAATACGAAAATGAATATCGCAGCTGCCAGCATACAGAAAAATACCGCTGTCGCAATCCCAAGCGGAACACGTTCAACTATACCTTTTCTATCTATGAATATGACCGCAATAATAAAAACTATAGGACTTATTATGCACAGCATAACGCCGATGCTTTTTTTAAGAATGCTTTTTTCCGAATCTTCTATATAACTGCTGACCTGGTCACGTCCAAGTGTGATTCCCTGAAACTGCACCCTTTCCCTGACGATATTTTCTATTCCGAGAGTTTCTGCCAGCTCATCAAGATTGCCGAATTCGGAAATGACTATCCCTATTGCTTCGTTTACTGTTTTTCCTTCTGATATCAGTTCGTCATATTTATCTTCCATCATCTGTAAAAGCTCGGTCTTTGCTTTTAAAACATCCGCCGTGTTCGGCAGATTGGCAAACATGGATTCCAGATAATTACGAATCGTTTCCATCTGCTGACCTCCAATCTTTTATTACAAATTTACTGATGATCTCCTGCATGAGCTCCCATTCTTCACATCGTTCTTTGTAAAAGCTCAATCCGGCATCGGTTATGTCATAATAAGTTCGCCGCTTGCCGTTTTCGGCTGTCTGATAGAACGAGCGGATAAATCCATTCTTTTCCAATCTGGTAAATGCCGAATATAAGGTCGTCTCCTTGATCATATAACCACCGCCGGTAATTTCACGAATTCTTTTCGATATCTCATAACCATAAGACGGTTTTTCTATCAGGAGAAAGAGAATCATCGTATCATTATAACCGCGAATAACATCACTGCTGATACTGTTCATATTCATCTTCCTTTTGCTTGCATAGAATTTTGTTTTGTGTGCTTCAATGTACGTAAATATACTTTATTCATCGTTACAACGTCTGTCGTACTACGATTGTCGTAGTAAATATACCACGACTGCCGTAGTATGTCAACATATTTTTTGCAGAATAAAAAAGAAAACTGCACGGAACACGCCCCATGCGGTTTTCTTTTTTTTATATGCTTCAAGTATTAGGCACTGATATTATCGTCGTCATCCTGAGCGGAGGATGCGCCAGCATCCGTAGTCGAAGGATCCGCTCAAGGCGTGTTTGGATACCCGTTAGGGAACGCGCACGCACCGCGGAGCAGAGCTCTCGCGCACCGCGCACGAGATGGAACGCGCACGCACCGCGGAGCAGAGCTCTCGCGCACCGCGCACGAGATGGATCCCTCGACTGCGCTCGGGATGACGTGCTCCCTTAGGCTTCCCTTGACTGTACTTGGGATGGCAAATTGTCTCTGCCGTAAGTTACGGCCAGATTTTTTATACTGTGTGCCAGTTCTTCCGACATGGCGTTTGATTGCATCCGCCATTTCCAGTTTTTGCCGAGAGTGGACGGCTCGTTTATTCTGGCTTCGCTGCCGAGACATAAGAAATCCTGTATCGGGATTACGCACAGGTCCGCGCAGCTTGAATAAGCCAGCCTGATGATGCTCCATGTAAGTTCGTTGTCATTTGCGTAGGGTTTGTCAAGATAATCCCTCAAAAACGCTTTTTGTTCTTCGCTTTGTGCGCTGAGCCACCCGGGAAGTGTTTCATTGTCATGGGTTCCCGTATAGACCACACAATTTTTATCATAATTGTAAGGCAGATAAATGCTGTCACGCGAAGCGTCAAACGCAAATTCCAGTATCTTCATGCCCGGATAGCCCGTTTCTTTCATAAGCCTGACTACATCTTCGGTCAGAAAACCCAGATCCTCGGCTATGATCGGCACCTCGCCCAGAGCCTCTTTAACCGCGCTGAAAAAAGCTGTTCCGGGACCCTCTTCCCATTTGCCGATTTTAGCGTTTTTCATTCCGAAAGGGATCGAATAATATCCGACAAAACCTCTGAAATGATCCAGCCGCAGCACATCATAAAGCCTGAAACAGTGCTCAAGCCGGTCAATCCACCATTTATAGCCGCTTTTTTCGTGACGGCTCCATTTATAGACGGGATTTCCCCAGAGCTGTCCCTCTTCGGAAAAAGCATCCGGCGGGCACCCCGCGACATTTACGGGCTTAAGCTCCCTGTCATACTCAAAAAGCTCGGGGTTGCTCCATGCGTCGGAACT
Source organism: uncultured Lachnospiraceae bacterium (assembly GCA_964389285.1). Taxonomy (GTDB): domain Bacteria; phylum Bacillota; class Clostridia; order Lachnospirales; family Lachnospiraceae; genus Alectryocaccobium. Next base: position 69,320 of record CAYMCZ010000007.1, read on the forward strand.
GTCACCAGACACATATATCGGCAGATCTCCTATGATCTTTATTCCGTTATCGTTGGCATATTCTTTCAGGCGGCTCCATTGCGTAAAAAACACATACTCTAAAAACTTATAAAAGCAAATTTCGTCATCATGCTTTTTAATAAGCGCTGCCATGGCAGACTTATGCCTGCGTTTATATTTTTCCTCCCATTCCTGCCAGGAACGGCCGCCGTGAAGATCTTTTAATACCCTGTACGCGGCATAGTCATTTAACCAGAAGGCATTTTCCGCGCAGAAACGTTCGAAGGCTTCGTCTGCTTCAAATCTTTTAAACGCCTTTCTCAAAAGCGGCCACCGGCTTTCATAAAGTTCGCCGTAATCAATGCTTTCCGCATTTTGCCCTCTCTCGGCTCTTTTTAACTCATTTTTTGTCAGAAGGCCTTCTTCATAAAGGGCATCAAGCGATATAAAATACGGATTGCCCGCAAATGTGGAAAATGCCTGATACGGCGAATCACCGTAACCCGTCGGCCCGAGCGGCAGTATCTGCCAGTAACTCTGTCCGCTTTTTTTCAAAAAATCGATAAAATCAAATGCTTCCCGTGAAAAGCCTCCTATACCGTAGGCTCCCGGAAGCGAAAAAATCGGAAGTAATACCCCGCATGCTCTCATAACAAACTCCTTCTTTTGGTAATATCTTTCTGAAGCTGTACCTTTAACGCTTCTACAGATTCAAATTTTTGCTCCGGTCTTTGAAAGTGCTCCAGCATGACCGTGACTTCCTTCCCGTAGAGATCTTCATCAAAATCCAACAGGTGCGTTTCAACTCCGGTGCGTCTGCCGTGTACGGTGGGTTTAATTCCTATGTTTGTCACCGAGGCATAAGTTTTTCCCTGAACCTCCGTAAAGGAAGCATAGACCCCTCTGGGCGGCAGCAGCTTTTCTTTTTCCGGGATTATGTTTATCGTGGGAAATCCTATTGTATGTCCGATACGCGTATCTTTGACCACGATGCCGGTCACAAAATATCTGTATCCCAAAAGAGCGTTCGCCTTTTCGATATTGCCGTCAAGAATCATTTCCCTGACATAGGTGCTGCTTATCTCCCGCTCTTTATCCATTTCTTTTTCCAGAACCACAACATCCAGGCCGTAATCCTTTCCCCTTTCCAAAAGAAAGGCCGCCGAACCTTTTCTGTTTTTTCCGAAATGAAAATCTTCTCCGGAAACGATGATCTTCGCTTTCAGCTTTTTAATAAGGACTTCTTCTATAAAAGTTTCGGCTTCCATGTTGCGAAGCCTGTCATCGAAAACACATTCGACCATAATGTCAATGCCGTTTCGCCTTACAAGCTCACGTTTCTCCGAATGCGTGGCTATCAGACGATGATCCATGTCACCTAAGCTTACCTGGGGAGGCACGTCAAACGTAAAAAGTGCCTTTTCATAACCTGACAGGGCAGCTTTTTCGTTTAAGACATTTAACAGCTTTTGGTGCCCTCTGTGAAAACCGTCAAATTTCCCGAGCGTAACAGCCGTAGGGGTGTTTTGCCTGATCTTTTCGATTGAATCGTAATACCGCATTTTCCCCTCCTTATGTCTTCAGCATCTTAAGCGGTTTTATATATTCCCGTACCGCGTTGTATTCAAATATGCCGATAAAATTGTTTTCAGAATCATAAAGCCTGATTGCTTCACCGTCTCTTAAACCGGCTTCCTCTGTCAGATCCGCCGCAAATATCCTGTTTCCGTTATGGGCGGCTTTATCCGCACGCGGAGCGCATTTTACTTTCGGGTATTCTCCCAAAATTTCTTCAACAGGCAGCAAAATCTCGCCGATACGGCCTTCTTTCATAAGAATTTCTATATCAATGAGCTTAAGGGCGTCTTTTATCTCAAAGCCTCCGGACGCGGTTCTGACAAGATGCTCCATGCAGCCTCCGCAGCCCAGCGCCCTGCCTATGTCATCGCAAAGGCTTCTGATGTAAGTGCCCTTTGAACATTTTATTTTTATTTTAATGCGCGGAAGCGCCATGTTCAGGATTTCAATCTCGTAAATAAAAATCCTTCTGGCTTTTCTTTCCGCCGTCCTGCCTTCCCTTGCCAGCTCATACAGTCTTTTCCCGTTGACCTTTACCGCCGAATACATGGGCGGAAGCTGTTCCTGTTCGCCGATAAAAGATCTGATGCAGTCGGCCGCCTCCGTTTCAGAACACGCAACCGGAAGTTCTTTTAATATTTTGCCTTCCATGTCAAGCGTATCCGTGGCAACTCCCAAAAGCAGATCCGCTTCGTAAACTTTTGTTTTATCGGTAAGCATATCGCAAAGACGTGTCGCTTTTCCGATTGCGACCGGCAGCACTCCTTCGGCAGCCGGGTCAAGCGTGCCGGCATGACCGATCTTCCGCGTCTTTAAAATGCCCCTGAGTTTTGCCACCACATCAAATGACGTATATCCGGGTTCTTTATATACGTTTATTATTCCGTTCATGAACAATCCAACTGTTTTTTGATTTCGCTTATAAGTTCGGGCAGAATTTCCGCCGCCTTTTTCTGTATCTTAAAACCGGCTGCCTTCTTATGTCCGCCGCCGCCGAAATTCGCCGAAATCCTGCTGACATCCACTATGTTTTTGGATCTTAAGCTTACCTTGCACTCTCCCGTCTCCATTTCGGAAAGCAGAGCCGCAACATCCACGCCCTCGGTATCTCTGAGCGCGCCTGAAATACCGTCCAGATCCTTGCCTTTAAAACCGGTTTTAAGCTTGTCTTCCAACGTAAGGATCCCTGCCATAAAGATGCCGTCAAGATAGATTTCGCTCTGTGTAAGCACCATGCCCATCAGCTTTTGCTGCAGGGGAGTTCTTTTGAAAAAGGTTGCGTCCGTTATATATGAATAGTCTATTCCTTTTTCCATTAGAAGCGCCGCCGCCCTCATGGTTTCGGGCGATGTGGACGAATATCTGAAAACGCCGGTGTCATGCGCTATTCCCATATATACGGCCTCGGCGCATGCCTTGGATACCCTGTCAATATCCAGCAGCTTCAGCAGAACTTCCGATGCCGAACTTGCTTCGGGAAGATTTATGAAATGCGTAAATCCGCCCGGATTGGTTATGTGGTGATCTATGCAAAGCTGGCTTTTTGTCTTTTCCAGAAGCTTTCCCGCCACGCCTATGCGATCCTTGCTGCTGATGTCAAGAAGCACAAAGAGGTCGTATTGTATGTCATCATTTTCACTGTAATCAGTTATGATGCTTTCCGCGCCGCAAAGAAACATAAACTTGTGAGGTATCGTCTCCAGATATACGTCGGCCCTGATTTCGGGATAATTATCTCTCAGATAGTTCCAAAGTCCGAGACAGGAGCCTATGCAGTCTCCATCGGGACTGACATGCCCGGCTATGGCGAGACTTTTTACGCCTTTAAGATAGTGTTCTATTTTATTCATCGGCTTTTTCTCCGTCCGTCTCAACTATTCTGTCGATAAGACCCGACATTTTTACCCCGTATTCTATGGAATCATCTTTGAAAAAGGTCAGCTCCGGAGTATTTCTCAGGTTCAGATTCGCTGCCAGAGCCCTTCTTATAAAACCCTCGGCGCGGCGGAGTGCTTCAAGCGCTTCGGATTTTTCTTCTTCCGAACCCAGAACGCTCACATAAACCTTACAGGTTTTCAAATCCGTCGCAAGGCTTACGTCGGTTACGGAAGTCATGATACCGACCCTCGGATCCTTTACTTCCTCACGTATGATGCTGCTCAGCTCTCTTTGAACCGCTTTTTCCACCCTTATATGTTTGATACTGTTTTTTCTCATCTGCTTCCTCTGTTTATCTCGGAACTTCGACCATAGTATAAGCCTCTACGATATCAAGCTCCTGAATCTCGTTAAATCCGTCAAATACCAGACCGCATTCGTATCCGGCCCTGACTTCTTTGACATCATCTTTAAACCTTTTAAGCGAAGCCAGATCGCCCTCAAAGACGGTTTCGCCGTCCCGTTTTATGCGCACCTTGCTGTCACGGTAAAATGAACCGTCAAGGATATAACTGCCGGCAATATTTCCGATGCCGGAAGCCTTGAATATCTGCCTGATTTCGGCATGTCCCTGTACGCGTTCTTCAAATACGGGATCCAACATGCCTTTCATTGCCGCTTCGACATCTTCGATGGCCTGATAGATGACCTTATAAAGACGCATATCCACGCCTTCCTGCTCCGCAATGGTCTTCGCGGTCGCGTCCGGTCTGACATTGAATCCGATTATTATGGCATTTGAAGCCGCGGCAAGAGTCACGTCCGATTCATTTATCGCGCCTACTCCGCCATGTATGATCTTAACCGCAACCTCTTCATTTGAGAGTTTGCCGAGAGACTGTTTCATGGCTTCCACGGAACCCTGAACATCCGCTTTTACGAGAAGCCTGAGTTCTTTCAGATTGCCTTCTTTGATCTGACTGAACAGATCATCCAGAGACATTTTCTGTTTGGTCTCGTCCAGAAGTCTGTTTTTATTTTCGGAAATAAAGGTGGCCGCGAAATTTTTAGCCTCTTTATCCGTCTGAGTCGAAACTAAGATCTCACCGGCATTAGGCACATCATTAAGTCCCAAAACTTCAACAGGCGTACTCGGACCTGCCTCTTTGAGGCGTCTTCCGTTTTCATCCATCATTGCGCGCACCTTTCCGGAACATGCGCCTGCCGCGATATAATCTCCGAGACGGAGCGTACCCTTTTGCACTAAAATATTTGCAACCGGTCCTTTGCCTTTGTCAAGTTTCGCCTCAAGCACGAGTCCCCTTGCCTGGCGGTCAGGGTTAGCCTTAAGTTCAAGCACGTCAGCCGTCAGCAGAACCATTTCAAGAAGATTATCGATACCCTCTTTCGTCTTTGCCGAAACGGGCGCGAAAATGGTGCTGCCGCCCCATTCTTCGGGGATCAGCTCGTATTCCGTAAGTTCCTGTTTAACCCTGTCGATATTCGCTCCCGGTTTGTCGATCTTATTGACCGCCACTATTATCTCAACGCCTGCCGCCTTCGCGTGGTTGATGGCTTCTATCGTCTGCGGCATAACGCCGTCATCGGCCGCAACCACCAAAATAGCTATATCGGTGGAGTTCGCTCCCCTCATACGCATGGCCGTAAACGCCTCGTGACCCGGAGTGTCCAAAAACGTGATTCTGTGACCGTTTATCCTCACGACATACGCGCCGATATGCTGCGTGATGCCGCCCGCCTCCCGATCTGTCACATGCGCGTCTCTTATGGCGTCCAAAAGCGAGGTCTTGCCGTGATCGACATGACCCATTACGCATACGACCGGCGGTCTTGAAACCATGCTTTCTTCGTTTTCGGTATCCTCTTTCAGAAGTTCTCCGATTACATCGATTTTTTCTTCCTGTTCCGCGAGGATATCGAAGCTGAGCGCTATCTCCGCGGCTTTTTCGTAATCGACCTCCTGATTTACGGTTACGATATTTCCTTCCATGAAGAGCTTTTTAACTATAACCGTGGGCTGCATCTTCATTTTTTCAGCCAGTTCTCTGATAGTGAGTCTCTCCGGAATAATGATCTCTTTTACTTCTTCTTTTTTTTCTTCGGGTTTGTTATGCGAAGGCTTCTGGAGCGCTTTAGGTATATTGCTCATATGCTTTCTGCCCTGGCCTGCTCTGCCGCCCGCCATTTCCCTGTCGTTCGTATATTTGTTTTTCCTGAGGGATTCCTTGTTTTTGTCTTTGTCTCTGCCCGATGAATCGCGTCCGGATCTTTTCATTCCCATATCCATGTCCGAAGCCGAAACTTTTCTTGAATCGCCCCGTCCGCGTCTGTCGTATCCCTGTTTTTGTAAATCCTTGTCCCTGCCGCCGCGCGCGCCTCCGCCTGAACGCTCTTTTTGAGGCGAATCGCCGAATGAATGCGCCTGACGCTCCTGTCCCTGAGCCTTTCCTGCCGTGCGAGCGCCTCTTTCCTGAAATTTCTTTTCCCCGGAGGTTTTCGCTCCCCGTCCTGCTTTAGCTTCTTTTTCCGTCTTTTGCTGCTCCTGATCAGGCTTGGATATGATCCTTACACTGCTGCCCATCATAGGCATTGTCGCCGGTTCCATCTCAGGCGCGGACGTTTTTTCGACAGCCTCGGGAGCCTTTTCAGCAACGGCCGCTTCGATCACTGCCGCGCTCTCGGGCGCCGCGGCTTCTTTTTCAGGCATTCTCGGCATGGGTTTTTCTTTCGGCTCTGTCTTTGCCGCAGCTTCCGCCTTTTTCTCCGCGGCTTCTTTTTTGGCTTTTTGAGCCGTCTGTCCCTGTTTGGTGAAGTTCTTTCCTTCTTTGCTTTTAGCGTTCTGCGACCTGAAAACCGCTACGTATTTTTTCTTTTTTTCAGGCTGTTTTACGCCTTCGTTTCCTTCTTTTTTTATCGTTGTTTTTTCTTCTGTCGTACTCATTCAATACCCGCCCATCATAATTATTTACTGATATTTTCCGTCATTTTGCTTATCTTATCGGCAAAGCCCGCGTCAGTAACCGCGATCATTGCCCTCATTTCTTTTCCGATCATCTGTCCCAGAGTCGCCTTGTCCGAATAATAAATGCACGGAACCAGATAATGCCTGCACATATCCGTGAATTTCTTTTTTGAATTTGCCGACGCGTCCTCAGCCAGTATCACCAGAAACGCTTTGCCGTCTTTTACGGCTTTTTCCGTCGCGAACTCTCCCGATGCTATTTTACCGGCTTTCATCGCAAGTCCTATAAATGACTTTAATCTGTCAGGCTTCAATGCTTTTAAGCTCCTCTGCTAATCTTTGGTAAATCTCATCCGAAACCGCCGCGCCGAGCGTGTGTCTGATACTGCCCTTTTTAAATGCTTTTTCCAGACACTCCGCGTTTTTGCAGATATAAGCGCCTCTCCCGTTCATCCTGCCGCCCGGATCCAGAACCGTATCGCCTTCCGGCACCCTTACGATCCTGACAAGTTCCTTTTTGGGAAAGGTTCCCCGGCAGCCGCAGCAGGTACGCATCGGAATCTTTTTATTCTTCGGCTCCTGCTTCGCTTTCTTCTTCGGCGTGTCCGTCTCCGGCTTCTTCGGCATATCCGTTTTCAGCTTCCTCGGACTCGATTCCTTCTGTTTCTTCATAATAATCTTCCTCATCATCCTCGCTGAAATATTCTTCAAAAATACCGGCTTCCGTAGCCTGTGTTTCGCTCTTTATGTCTATTTTAAAGCCTGTGAGTTTTGCCGCAAGCCTTGCGTTCTGTCCTTCTTTTCCGATAGCCAGAGAGAGCTGCATATCCGGCACGATCACAAGCGCCGTCCTGTCTTCGGGATCTGCCAGTACCGAAACCACTTTAGCCGGTGAAATGGCATTTTCGATAAAGAAGGCGGGGTTTTCGTCCCAGTTTACTATATCGATCTTTTCGCCTTTGAGCTCCTCAACTACTGCGCTTACCCTGATTCCGTTCATTCCCACGCACGCGCCGACCGCGTCCACATCCGGATCATTGCTTGCTACCGCAATCTTTGTCCTTGAGCCGGACTCACGGGCAATGCTTTTAATTTCGACTATGCCGTCCTGCATTTCGGCAACTTCAACCTCGAAAAGACGGCGAACAAGCTCCGGATGATTTCTGGATACGTGTATTTTCGGCCCTTTCGGAGTGTCCCGCACCTCCATCACATAAACCTTGATTCTTTCATGCGAACGAAGCGTTTCCCCGGGTATCATGTCGTTCTCCGTCATGATGGCATCCACCTTGCCCAGATTTACGCTGACATATTTTCCCATGTTCCGCTGGACAAGTCCGGTTACTATCTGATGCTCACGCTCAAAGTATCTGTTGTAGAGGGCGCGGCGTTCTTCTTCTCTTATCTTCTGAAGAATGACGTTTTTCGCGTTTTGCGTGGCTATCCGTCCGAACGCCTTTGACTGTATCGGTATCTTTACGATATCTCCGATCTCATAGACTTCGTCAATTTTTTTCGCGTCTAAAAGACTTATTTCAAGCACGGGATCTTCTACCTGCTCCACGACCTCTTTGTTGGCATAAAGTCCGAAGTCGCAGGTTTCCCTGTCTATCTCAACCACTACATTGTCGGCTTTTCCGAAATGATTTTTGCAGGCCTGCATTAAGGACTGTTCTATACCCTCAAATAAAGCCTCTTTGCTTATGTTCTTCTCTTTTTCAACCAGTTCCAACGCTTCTTTTAATTCAGCACTCATTGTTTTTCTGTGTTCCTCCTGACGATCGTTTTTATGTTACCATTCTATGTATTCGCGTATCAGCGCCATTTCTTTTTTATTAAAAACCGTTTCGATATTATTTTCATCTTTCACCGTAAAAGTCGAAGAATCAAAAGCAGTCAGGGTTCCGCAAAATTCTTTTTTGCCGTCTATGGCTTTAAAAGTTTTGAATTCTATTGCTTTTCCGAGATTTCTTTTAAAATCCTTGTCTTTTTTTAAGGCGCGCCCGAGACCCGGCGAACTGACCTCAAGGATATAGGCGTCTTCTATAAAATCTTCCCTGTCCAATACGTCCGAAAAGTGTCTGCTCACCTGTTCGCAGTCATTAATGTTTATCCCGCCTTCCTTATCTATATAGGCCCGCAGATACCATTGGCCTCCTTCTTTGACGTATTCGACGTCAACAAGCTCAAAGCCCAGACTTTCCATGACGGGCATAATAAGCGCTTCGGATTTTTTTTCGTATTCCTCTTTTTTGCTCATCCTCTTCCTTTCAAATGCGTAACCGCTCTTTTTACGGACTTTGGCAATAAACAAGAGTGGGCGTCTGCCCACTCCTGACTGTAAGTTACGTATTATGATTGATACTATACCACCCGCATTTAAAAAATGCAAGCAAAACAGCATCATCCCGCCCGGATAAGTTAAACAAGTTTCATGGGGTTTACTTTAATTCCGGGGCCCATGGTCGAAGCAAGGGAAACGGTTCTGAGATACTGTCCCTTAACCGCTGCCGGTCTTGCCTTGTTTACTGCCGAAATCAGCGCAAAGAAGTTGTCGCTGAGCTGTTCGTCCGTAAAAGAAGCTTTTCCTACGGGTACATGGATGATATTTGTCTTGTCGAGACGGTATTCCACTTTACCCGCTTTGATGTCGGCAATAGCCTTTGCCACATCCATGGTAACCGTGCCTGATTTGGGGTTCGGCATAAGGCCTTTCGGGCCGAGTACACGTCCGAGACGTCCCACAACTCCCATCATGTCCGGCGTAGCAACAACCACGTCAAAATCAAGCCATCCTTCTTTTTGGATTCTGGGAACAAGTTCTTCGGCTCCCACGAAATCGGCGCCTGCCGCCGCAGCCTCATCCGCCTTTGCGCCTTTGGCAAAGACAAGAACACGAACCGTTTTTCCGGTACCGTGAGGAAGGACAACGGCTCCTCGAACCTGCTGGTCCGCATGACGTCCGTCACAGCCCGTACGGATATGCACTTCAATGGTTTCGTCAAATTTTGCGACAGCGGAAGCCTTTACAAGGCTGATCGCTTCGCCGGGATCATATAATTTTGTACGGTCAACTGCCTTGGCAGCCTCCATATATTTTTTTCCACGCTTCATTTTAAAATCCTCCGTTATCAATCCTCTACAACGATACCCATGCTTCTGGCGGTCCCCGCGATCATGCTCATGGCAGTATCTATGTTGGCCGCGTTAAGATCGGGCATCTTAATCTCTGCGATCTCTCTGATCTTGTCTTTGGAAATGGTAGCAACTTTTGTTCTGTTGGGAACGCCTGAACCCGATTTGATGTTGCAGGCTTTCTTGAGCAGAACCGCTGCCGGAGGAGTCTTTGTAATAAAGCTGAAACTTCTGTCCGCGTAGACAGTGATCACAACCGGGATAATAAGATCTCCCTGATCTGCCGTTCTCGCGTTAAACTCCTTGGTAAACTGTACGATGTTGACACCGTGCTGGCCCAGAGCAGGTCCTACAGGTGGAGCAGGTGTAGCCTTGCCCGCCGGTATCTGTAATTTGATATATCCTGTAACTTTTTTTGCCATATTAAGGCACCTCCTATAGTGGTAATTTCGGGATTTTCCCTCCCACGGACCGGTTTAACCGATCTTTTTAACTTCCGCAAAACTTATTTCGACCGGTGTTGAACGGCCGAAAAGTTCTACCTGAATCGTCACCGTCTGTTTCGCGGCATTTACATAAGAAATGATACCTTCGGTATCTTTCCACGCGCCGCCAATAACGATAACCGAATCTCCTTCGTTGAGATCCGAAGCGATTTTCTGAGTATCTTCTTTTCCGAGGCATTTAAGCTCTGCTTCGCTTAACGGAACCGGTTTTGAACCCGGCCCTACAAAGCCAGTGACTCCTCTTGTGTTTCGGACCACGTACCAGGTGTCGTCATTCATGACCATATGGATAAGAACATAACCGGGAAACAGTTTTTTGGAGGTCTGTTTTTTAATCCCGCCTTTAACTTCGGTCACGTCCTCCATCGGAACCTTTACTTCCAGAATCTGTTCTTCCAGATGTCTGTTTTCTATGATTTTTTCGATGTTGGCCTTTACTTTGTTTTCATAACCTGAATATGTATGAACCACATACCATTTTGCTTCTGACATTTAGACACCCATCCTTAACTGATCAGCATGTTGAGCACTGCAAGCGCGCCCGTGTCCACGAGTGTGATAAGAGCGCAGATGATTGCCGTGATCACTACTACCGCAATGGTCTGCTTTGTCAAAGTTTTTTTATCTGTCCAGATAATCTTTTTAAACTCAGCGCTGAGCTGCTTAAAAAAGCCCGCTTTTTCCGGCTTGTTCTGCATTGAATCGTTAGGCATTTTATATCCCCCGCTTTACTTTGTTTCTTTATGTAAAGTATGTTTTCTGCAGAATTTGCAATACTTCTGAGTTTCCATCCTGTCGGGATGGTTTTTCTTTTCTTTAGTCATATTGTAATTGCGCTGTTTGCACTCCGTACATGCTAAAGTAATTTTTACCCGCACCTTGCTCCACCTCCATGTGCTTTTTCAAAAATAAGCGAATTTTTTCCATAAGAAAAAGACCCACTTTTTTATGTGTCAGATGCAACTATATCATGTCGTTTTAACCGTGTCAACAAAAAGCTTATCTGCCGTAGCTGTTTTTCATAAAATCCTGCATGGCGGAAATGTTTTCGTGAGAAATCCCGAAAGGTGTTTTTCCGCAAGCTTTTATAATGCAGAAAATGCGGGCCGTCATCTCAAGCACTGTCGCGGTCTTAAAGGCTCCTTTTAAATCCGCACCGAGACAGATTGCCCCGTGCGACTGAAGCAGACAGCAGTTTGCTTTATCTCCGAGAGCCTGAGTGCAGTTTACCGCAAGCTCGTCGCTCCCGGGAAGGGCATATTTCGCTCTTTTGCAGACGTCTCCGAGTACCTGGGCAGCCTCGTCGGTTATGAGGGGAATATCCTCTCCCATGCAGGAGACGGCCGTGGAATATACCGGATGCGTATGAATTACCGCATTTACGTCCTGCCTTTTTCTGTAAACGGCCAGATGCAGCTCTTTTTCTATGGTAGGTTTTCTTTTGCCTTCTATGACGTTTCCTTCGATGTCACAGACAACTACGTCGTCCTCAGTAATCTCGGAATAGTCCATTGCGCTGGGCGTAAGATAAACCCTGCCTGTTTCGGGATCCCTCAGACTTATGTTTCCGTATGTTTCCACGGTAAGGTTTGAGCCCAGCATTTTAATACCGGCCTCAACGATGCTTTTTTTATAATTCATAAGTTTCTTCCATAAATAAAGCCGCGTAATTACGCGCACACATTTCTGAGTCTCTCGTTTAATTCCTTTAGTTCATTTAAACCCTTTTCCGTCATGGTCTCGGGATTTGAATCTTTGATATAAGCCTTAAGCTCGGCAGCAGCCTCCGAAATAACGCCTCCCCACTCTTTTGAAATATGCTTCCTGCCTTTGTGAACCATGATTTTTGCCCGTAACAGCAGCTCGTTCGCATGCTGAAGCTCTCTGTATTTATTTAACAGCGCTTCGTCTTTCGCGGCATTGTCAACCGCTTTTTGAAATGCCTTTACTCTTTCGGGTCCTTTCGGAATCCAGCCTGCGTCCAGGGCGAATTCATCTTCGGCAAGACTTCCCTCATCAATGGCATGCAGGATTATGACCCCGTCACTTCTGATCTCGATTTTAAGAGTAATCTGCGGCATACCGCCGGCAAGCTCCGCGATTTTTTTAAGTCTCATCGAAAACAGCAAAGTATTCTGGACGGCAAAAGGCCGCTCTCCGGCATATACTTTTATTTCGATATTACGGCATTTTTGTATGTCGGCGGAAAAGATCATGGTCTTAAAAACCGGCAGCCTTGTCCCCGCATCAGCCACTCTTACCATAATGCCCGCGGCATCTTCGACAGACACCGACATGGGCAGCACGCCGGCCTCAAGCGTATTTTCCGCGGCGAAACGTAAAATTGCTTCTTTCATTTTGCATTTTTCCTCGCAAATATTTCCTCAAAAGCCTCTTTATAAGGCGGTCTCGCAATACCGTACTCCGTAATAACGGCCGTTATAAGGTCCGCGTCGGTCACGTCGAATGCGGGATTGAATACTTTTATCTTATCCGGAGCCATACGCTCTTTGTACCACATTTCGGTAACCTCCTCCGGTTTACGCTGCTCTATCCTGATCTGATCTCCCGAAGGCGTTTCCATATCTATGGTGGAAGTCGGTGCGCAGACATAAAACGGCACGCCGTATCTTTTTGCCGCAAGCGCCACCATGGAAGTGCCTATTTTGTTGGCGGCATCTCCATTTGCCGCCACACGGTCGCAGCCCACGAAAACAGCCTGTATCCATCCGTTTCTCATGGCGGTCGCCGACATATTGTCACACTGAAGAGTAACGTCCATCCCTGCCTCGGCCAGTTCAAAGGCCGTAAGGCGCGCGCCCTGTAAAAGCGGTCTGGTTTCATCGGCAAAGATTTTGAATTTATATCCTTTTTCCTGCCCTACATACATTGGCGCCGTAGCCGTGCCGTATTTTACCGCCGCAAGCCTGCCCGCGTTGCAGTGTGTCAGAAGCCCGTCGCCGTCTTTTATAAGGGTAAGTCCGTACTCTCCTATGGCGCGGCATACGGCTATATCCTCTTCTCTTATTTTTACGGCCTCGTCATGAAGTGCCTTTACTATAGCTTCCGCCGGTTCTCCGGCATGCGACAGAACCACCGCTTCCTGACGTTTAAGCGCCCACGAAAGATTCACTGCGGTAGGCCTCGATGAATCCAGATAATCCTTTGCCTTTCTGAACTGAGCCAGAAAATCCTCATAGCTTTCGGCCCTGATATCTTTAGCCGCAAGGTAGATGCCTATGGCGGCGGCGACTCCTATAGCCGGAGCTCCTCTTACTTTCAGATGATATATGGCCTCCCATATATCTTTCTGATCGGTAAGATAAAGCATTTCCGTCCTGCCCGGAAGCTTGGTCTGATCGATTATGGCAAGAGCCTGACGTTCTTCATCCAGATCAACGGTATCGAAATCCGCAAAGCTTAATTTTTTTTCTGACATTATTATTCTCCAAACTTTTAAAGCTTTTCTCAGGCGCAAAAAGCGCCAAAAACGCATAAGCATTATAAATGACAATGAGCAAGGCGATAAGCCGGGTTATGTCGTGTGCGGCCATCTATCTGGGACTGCGGTTACCCGCAGCCTCAAGCGATCTACCCGAAAACGCGACGGGCCGCCGCATGGTTTTCTGTCTGATCTTGCTTCGGATGGGGTTTACATTGACCCGCCCGCGTTACCGCAGGCGGCGGTAGTCTCTTACACTGCCATTTCACCCTTACCTGCCAATGGCAGGCGGTCTCGTCTCTGCTGCACTTTCCCTGAAGTCACCTTCGCCGGACGTTATCCGGCATCCTGCCCTGTGAAGCCCGGACTTTCCTCACTCCGGGAAAAACTCCCGAAGCGCGGCCACATACCTTGCTCATATGGTCTCGTGTTGAAGTAATATGATATCACGAGTGATTCTTATGTGTCAAACCAATTGTTGCGTCCGCTTGCCAGCCCCCTGCAGCTCTTTTGAGCATCCGGGGGCAAGGGACAGAGCTCCTTGTATTTACAGGCTTCCTAAAAGGAAGCAAAGCGTCCTCGCCGCGCACACAGGCCGTCATCCCGGGCACACAGGCTGTTATCCCGAACGCAGGTGAGGGATCTCTTCAGACTGGCTAACCCACTAAGGATCCTTCGACTCCGCTAACGCTACGCTCAGGATGACGGGGCGACGAGCCGCTATGCTTTCCTTCTCTTTAATCTTTCATACACCGCCGCCGCGGGCAGCCCGACCACATTGAAATAATCTCCCTCTATCCTGTAAACATGCTTGCCGAAAGCACCCTGAATTCCGTAGCCGCCCGCCTTGTCAAAAGGCTCGCCGGTGCCGATATAATCTTCTATTTCCTCATTTGTAAGCTTTGAAACATATACGTCTGTTTTTTCCGAAAATGTCTCTGTTCGCGTTTCGCCGTCCGAACCTCCCACGAGCGCGAGCGTCACACCGGTATATACCTGGTGAACCCTGCCCGAAAGCGACCTCAGCATCTTTACTGCCGCGGCCTCATCCGCCGGTTTGCCCAATATTTCTCCGTCAAGAGAAACTACCGTGTCTGCGCCCAGCACAAAGAATTCTTTTTCTTTGCCGATAATCCCACGGGCTGCTTTTGCCGCCACGTCCATGCATTTTCTTTTTGAAAGTTCTTCCACTATTCTTTCGGGCCGGGTTTCATTTATCTCTTCATCCGCGCCGCTTTTTATTACCACGGGTTCGTATCCCATATTTGACAGTATTTCTTTTCTGCGCGGCGAGGCCGAGGCCAATATAATTCTTTCTTTCATTTTCGTTTCCTTTACATTGTCAAATCTTTCTGATATATATTATGAAAACAATAACCGGAGCGGCTAAAATCATGAACGGATCCAATAATAAAGATATTCCCGGCGGCTCAAAGAAAACCCTGCCGCCGCTTTCGCCCAGATTGAAGCTTATCGCAAATATGGTCTCTTCCGGAAGCCGCCTTGCCGATATCGGCTGCGACCACGGATATCTTGCCATTTATCTTGCAAAAACGAACATCTGCCAAAGCTGCATAGCCGCGGACATCAATAAAATGCCGCTTGCCGCCGCCGCCGAAAACATTCGTCTCTACGGCTGCGAGGATAAGGTTTCGACCCGTCTGTCCGACGGGCTTAAAGCATTCAGACCGGATGAAGCCGATACCGTTGTCATAAGCGGCATGGGCGGCAGACTCATTTGCCGCATCCTTACAGACGGCGCGCATGCGCTGCCCGGCATAAAAGAGCTGATCTTAGAACCGCAGTCCGATGCCGCTGCCGTGCGAAAATATCTCTGCGAAAACAATTATAATATCACCGACGAGGCATTTACAAGCGAATCCGGAAAATATTATCCCATAATAAAAGCCGTACCCGGAAAATCCCCGGTACGGCTCTCTGAAGCTGAATACGAGTTCGGGCCGGTATTGCTAAAACGCAAAGACCCGCTTCTGTATGAATATCTGCTGAACCAAAAAGAGGTTCTAAGCTCAGTCTATGCCTCTTTGCCGCATGATGCCGCTTCCGCGTACAGCCTTCAGCAGAAGCTTGATGTGATTGAGGCTGGGCTTGGGGGTTACACATTCGCAGCGACTATATCTTGAACCTGTCTATGGATATGTCAATGAACTCGATTGGTTCATCTTTTAGGAACATGACCATATAAATGGGCAAGTATGTCACTTTTCCTTTGATCTTAATATTCTCATTTGTGAATACATAGGCTTCGTCGATCCCATATTCGGGAGCACTCATTACATTATCCAGTGCAGAGTGTTTCGCGTAATCTTTTCCGCTCTTGACTTCAATGGGCAACACTTTCCCTGTGTGTTCAATTACGAAATCCAGTTCGCCTTTTTTCTTGCTATTGTAGTAATACAGGGAATAACCATGTGCATAAAGCTCTTGTGCTACCACATTTTCATATACAGCACCTTTATTGATGTCCCTTTCATTATTTACAACCCTAAGTTTGCATGTCTTTCCGTATAGCGTTGTAAGCAATCCCACATCTGACAGGAACATCTTGAACAAAGAGCTCTTTTCATTCAACAAAAGAGGCACTGTTGGCTCCGTAGTATTAAACACACCCAACGCGACACCCGCTTTCCACAACCATATGAAGCTGTCTTCAATCCGATCATAGCGAAGGTTTTTCCTTAAATCTGCGATCATAAACCGTTTGTTCTTCTCGTTTAATTCCGCCGGAATCATCTCATAGATATGCGTGATAATTAACTTGCGATTTTCTTCTTCATACTGCGTGAAGTCCAGCTTATACTGCTCAATAATGGAGTGGTGTTCATCTATTACATCATCTATGCTTCCGGTAGTTCGGTATTTCTCAACGGCAGCAGGCATGCCGCCGATAATCAGATATAGATTGAACATTTCCATAATTTTTTTATGGAGTACATCATCTACAGGCGTTTTGGTCATATAAGCACTGTTCAGCCTGCTCAGAATTGCTTCTTCGACATTGAATATTTGCAGGAACTCTTCAAAGTCCAGCGGATACATATTGATCGATTGAAGATACCCCACAGGCGCAGACTTCAGATTTGTAATCTCAACACCTAACAGAGAACCGGACATAATATACCGGAAACGTTTATCGTCCACAAGGAATTTGATCCTCGTAACAATTTCCTTATATTTTTGGATTTCATCAAAGAAAAAGAATGTTCTTCCCGGGACGATTTTTTTCTCACTGTAAAGTGACAATTTCAGGATGAGGTCATCGATTCCGGTTGCTTTATCTAAAATATCAATGATTTCCGGCTGACGTATGAGATTGAACTCGATATAATCGCAGCCGGCCGCTTTCAAACATTCACGAATAATAAAAGTCTTTCCTGCCTGCCGAACGCCGTATATCAGCAGAGCCTTTTCACCGGTTTCAATCCAGCGCATGATTTCTTTCCCAATTTTCCTTGTCAGCATAGCAGCACCTCCATACCACCTTGTACGTTTTCCAATGGTATTATGCCCTAAAATTGTCATTTTTACAAGCCTCTGCGCTGGCCCATTTGTCATTTTTCCATATTTTTAATTGTCACAGTCGCGATTAAGGGTTAATTGCAATTAGAAGTTCTAGTTTGCAAGATTAACTACCAGTTACTGACTTTCTGGCAATACTTAGTTCCGGAACAGCACCTTGAAAACAGAAGTAAGTTTTACAAAAACAGTCCAAACCAGAAGTAAGTATTGCAAAGGTTGCATTAAAAGGAAGCCAATCTCCTGCAAGACTGACTGCCGTCTAACTGTTTGTAAAACTTACTTCTGGCAACGATAACTATCAAATAGAATTTAATTTTTCAATTGAGCTGCGCACCATCTCACTCCAGATAGTCCCGAAGCTTCCTGCTGCGGCTCGGGTGGCGCAGTTTTCTGAGCGCTTTCGCTTCGATCTGCCTGATGCGCTCACGGGTTACTTTGAATTCTTTTCCGACTTCCTCGAGTGTCCTGGCCCTGCCGTCGTCGATACCGAAGCGCAGGCGAAGCACCTTCTGCTCTCTTTCGGTAAGCGTCTGAAGCACCTCTTCAAGCTGTTCCCTCAGCATTGTAAATGCCGCAGCATCCGCCGGAACCGGAACATTATCGTCCTGAATAAAATCTCCGAGATGGCTGTCCGCTTCTTTTCCTATAGGCGTTTCGAGAGATACGGGTTCCTGGGATATCTTAAGTATCTCTCTTACCCTTTCGACGCTGAGCTCCATTTCTTCGGCGATCTCCTCGGGCGTGGGCTCGCGTCCCAGATCCTGGAGGAGCTGACGGGATATTCTTATGAGTTTGTTAATCGTCTCTACCATGTGGACGGGAATCCTGATCGTCCTTGCCTGATCGGCTATCGATCTGGTTATCGCCTGGCGGATCCACCATGTGGCGTAGGTTGAAAATTTATAGCCTTTGCGGTAATCGAATTTTTCCACCGCCTTAATAAGCCCTAAGTTTCCCTCCTGTATCAGGTCAAGGAAAAGCATGCCCCTGCCGACGTATCTTTTGGCAATCGAAACGACAAGACGCAGATTGGCTTCGGCCAGATGCTGCTTTGCCGCCTCGTCTCCCGCTTCAATGCGGTGGGCGAGCTCTATCTCCTCTTCGGCGCTCAGCAGCGGTACCTTTCCTATCTCTTTCAGATACATGCGGACCGGATCCTCGACCCCTATGCCCTCGGGCACGGAAAGATCGATGTTTTCCAAATCTATGTCCTCTTCTTCGATTTCAACGTCATCCTTAAGCAAAAGCAGGTTGTCGAGTTCCGCTTCGGATTCGGGATCGGTAAATTCAACCACGTCTATGCCCTGGCTTTCCAGGTATTTATTTACCTGCTCGATCTGTTCATCATTGGCGCCCAGCTCCTGAAGATGTTCTCTTACTTCCGAGGGACTTAAAACATTGTCCTTCTTCTTCCCCAATTCCACCAGAAAATTCATCTTTTCCAAAAGCTTTGCCTGATCAAATGTCGTTTTTTCGTTGTCCATTATAGAGCTCTCCTTTTACCAAATCTTATAATATCCCTTTCAGCTCTTCCAGCTTTCTTTTTTCCTGCATCAGGAGCTGAAGCTGTTCAACGCTTCCGGTATTCATTTCCTCAAGCCGCCTTTCCAGGCTCCTTGATTTTATCACGAACAGCAGTTCTCTTACGGCCCTGTTGACGTCCGCCTTGTCTTCCGGAAGCTCGCAGTCCTCCAGGACGGCCGCCGCTTCGGCCTTTTCGTCGGCGTCTTCAAACCGGTTCAATATGGCGGCCGGGGCGTAGTTTTCGTTGCCGAACCTTTCAAACATTGCCGCCGCTATTTTTTTGTTGATGCCCTCCGAAAAATCCTCTTCGGACAGGTCGTTTTTCAGCTCATCCCAAATGCCCGGATCGCGGCTGATCCATGAAAGAAGCTGTCTTTCGGCCTTGTCGGCTGAAATGCCCTTCTTTTTTTTAGGCATCGTCTCGAATTCGCCCTCGATGCGCTCCGGCCGGTATCCCTGCATAAAAAGACGCGCGATCTGCTTGTCCATGAGCTGTTCATTTATGTTATACATCCGGCATACGCTTGATTTGTAGCTGTTTCTTTCGATCTCATCTTCGATGCCGGACAGCCTTCTCGCTATCTCATGCAGAAAATCGCTGAAATTCTGCGGATCGCCCAGTTCCAGTTTTTCTCCGAATTTTCGTATGCTGAACAGAAATCCGTTTTCGGCGTCCCGTATTCTTTTTTCGAGTTCATCCGCGCCGGCGATTTTTACAAGATCGTCGGGATCTTTAAAGGGGTGCAGATTTACGACCTTTACCGCTACGCCCGCATGGCGAAGCAGCGAAACCGCCTTGATCGCGGCCTTAACTCCGGCTTCGTCGCTGTCATAAAGCAGGAGCACTTCTTTCGTGTATCTGCGAAGCAGCGCCGCCTGCTGTGAGGTAAGCGCCGTCCCCAGAGATGCCGCCGCGTTTGTAAATCCCGCCTGATGCAGGCTGATGACGTCCATATATCCCTCGCAGAGCATTATGCTGCCGCGTTTCGTGTTTTTGGCGGCATAAAGCCCGTACAGGTTTTTGCTCTTGTCGAAAAGCTTTGTTTCAGGCGAGTTCAAATATTTGGGCTTGCCCTCACCCAGCACCCTGCCTCCGAAAGCTATTACCCTCCTGTTTACATCCATGATGGGAAACATGACCCTGTTCCAGAATTTATCATGCACTGAGGTCTTTGTTTCGTTGAAAACAATCAGACCGGACGCGATAAGCTGGGCGTCCGTATAATCCCGGCTTTTCAGGTATTCATACAGAGTATTCCCGGCCCTGTCCGCATAGCCTATGGCAAAATCTTTTATGGTGTTTTCCCCGATCCCCCTTTTGTCCAGATATGCCAAAGCGTTTTTGCCCGCTTCGGATTTCAGCCTGTAATAAAAGAATTTCGCGGCCTCTCTGTGGATATCAAGAAGAACCTGCCGCTCGTCGGCTTCGCGTTTTTTTTGGGGATCATAACGGTATTCGGGAAGAGGTATCCCCGCCCTGTTCGCAAGGGCGGTTACTGCCTCGGAAAAATTCATTTTGTCGTATTCCATAAGGAAAGTAAACACGTCGCCGCTCGCGCCGCATCCGAAGCAATGATAAAACTGTCTGCCGTTATCCACCTGAAATGATGCCGATTTTTCGCTGTGAAAAGGGCAGAGCCCCCATGATCTGAAGCCTTTCCGCTCCAATTTCACATAATTTCCGACAACCTCCTCCAAGGGATTGGCTTCCCGGACTTTCTCGATAAATTCATCAGAAAAAATCATCTGTTACCTCGTGTATTTCGTCCAAACCCGCTGCCCGCGTTTAATACCTCGACCAGCATCTGGGTTCGTAAAGCTCATTAAAAACATGTATTGCGTACTGATCCGTCATGCCGGAAATGTAATCGCAGACCACCTTCGATCTGTCTTCGCCCTTTTTCAAAAGCTCCAGATATTCGGACGACATTTTTTCCGGCCTGCTTATGTAGTATTCGTATAAAGCCGTAAGCAGCCTTTCGACTTTCTGATTTTCGGTTTTAGCCTCGCTTCCGTAATAGACCCGCTCAAACATGATCTTCCGCATGCTCAGCATGGCTTTTTTTATCTCTTTTGACTGGCAGATCTTAGGTTTGTCAATGCTGTTTTCGATTATATCGCAAATAAGCCTGTTGAGTCTTTCTTTCGCGGTGGCGCCGAGCGCGATGCGAAGCGTGACGGGAATCGAATCTTCCGTTATGATACCCGCTCTCGTGGCGTCATCCATATCGTGATGGATATAGGCTATCTTATCTGAAATCTGGACTACCTGCCCCTCCAGCGTCGAAGGGTTTCCGGAAGATCTGTGGTTCAGGATCCCGTCCCTGACTTCTTTGGTAAGATTAAGGCCTTTTCCGCCGTTTTCCAGCATTTCCACAACCCGGACACTCTGATCGCAGTGTACAAAACCGGAAGGATTAATCCTGTTCAGCACGGTTTCGCCCTCATGACCGAAAGGCGTGTGTCCCAGATCGTGTCCGAGCGCGATCGCCTCTACGAGATCTTCGTTTAGTTTCAAGGCTCTGGCTATGGTCCTGGCTATCTGCGACACTTCAAGCGTATGCGTCAGCCTCGTCCGGTAGTGGTCGCCCTGCGGCGAGAGAAAGACCTGCGTTTTGTCCTTGAGCCTTCTGAATGCTTTTGAATGAAGAATCCTGTCCCGATCTCTCTGGTATTCCGTTCTGATGATGCATTTTTCCTCCGGTATGTCACGCGGAAGCGTTTCGCGGCTGCGGCAGGCAAATCTGCTTAATGTCAGATATTCTGCTTCTTCGGTTTTTTCTCTTATCGTCATAAATCCTCACATTGTAAAAAAGACACCTGTCGTTAATAATATACCGTAAATATTCAGGATTTCCTTTTTTTGACACTCATTCAATATTTTGATATGATTACAGCGCAAAATATTCCGCAAAGGAGTTCTTATGTCTGAAACTGTTCATATGGATCCGTTGATGAAGGCGATCAAGGCGCTTCATTATTCGCCAATGGATGTAAACGGATTTTCCGAGGAAGACCTGATGAAGCAGAGACGTGCCGTGGAGGTGTTTTCATCCCTCGCGTATTCTCCGCTTCGAACCTTGAGAAGATCATTTAAAATAGGCTCTCTGCCTCTGGAATGGATATATCCTCTCAAAAGACGACAGGGAAAACACGTGATTCTATACTGCCACGGCGGCGGCTATACCTGCGGAGGTCTGCGCTATGCCAGAATGCTCGGAACAAGGCTTGCCAAACAGACCTCGTTTGCCACCCTGACATTTGCGTACAGACTCGCTCCCGAAAATCCGTATCCCGCACAGCTTGAGGACGCAAGATGTGCCTGGGATTATCTGACGGATCTCGGATTTCAGCCTCATCATATCATACTTGCGGGCGATTCGGCCGGCGGCAATCTGGCTTTGGAATTATGTCTTGATTTAAAAAAACGCAATATTTCAATGCCCGGAGTCCTCGTTCTTTTCAGCCCGTGGACGGATATGACGGCACAGTCCGAATCTTACGAAACCTACAGGGATTTGGATCCCATCCTTACAAAACAGTATATATTAAACGCCCGGCGTTCATTTGCCGGGAGCGACAGGGCTGATTTTCGGGATCCGGCGTTCAGCCCCTTGTTTGCGGATTTAAAAGGGCTTCCTCCCGTGCTTATTCAGGCCGGAAGCAATGAAATTCTGCGGGATGACAGCGAAAAACTCGTAAAAGCCTTGCGAAATGCGCGTGTAAAGGCCGCGCTGCAGATCTATAAAGGCGGCTGGCACGTATTTCAGCATCTTCCGACTCCGATTACATTTATCGCCTTAAAAGAGGTCGCCGATTTTGTCAGAACCGTTTTGACGGAACAGTCCAAGTCGCGTATTGCCAAAAACTATCTCTTGAACCAGCTTAAAAAGGTCGGCGATCTGAACAAGTCCGAGATTCAGGCTCTTTTGAAACTGATAAACGATTCTATCTGAGGCTTTTTATATGAAAAACGAGCAAAAAGAATGGTATCAGGTCGATAATGTAGCCAATATGTTTCTGTCCAGCTTAAATGAACGCAACACCCGAACCCTGCGCATAAGCTGCACGCTCTACGAGAGGATCGATCAGGAACTGCTGCAAAAGGCCGCGGACGAGACCATAGTGCTGTGGCGCACATATCAGGTTCAGATCAAAAAAGGCTATTTTTGGCATTATATAGAAGCCACCGACGCCTCTCCCGTTGTCACGGAGGAATCAAAAAGGCTCTGCCCTTTGCTGTATTATCCTGAAAGCGGCGAAACCCTGCACTATCAGATAACATGGTACGATAAGAGAATCAATCTCGACATCTTTCATGCCATTGCGGACGGGCTGGGAGCCGTTTCATTTTTAAATTCCCTTGTATATAAATATCTGAAACTGAAAAATAAAGATTTCAAAGGCGGCGAATCGCCCTACGACAGGGTAAACGACGCGGCCATGAGCGAAGACAGCTATTTAAAATATTATAAAAGGCCCGCCAAATACAAACGGCTTAAAAACAAGGCTTTTCATCCTGAAAGCAGGCTTCTGCCCCACAAGCAGCTTCAATTTTTCGAGCTGCATCTGCCGCTGGATGAAGTATTGCGGGAGGCGAAAAGTTTAAGCGTCACTCTTACGAGCTATCTGGGCGCCAAGCTCATCATGGCCTTTTTAAAAGAGATGCCCGAATCCGAAAGAAAAAAGCCCGTAACCGTTTCGATGCCCATTAATTTGCGGAACTTTTACCCGTCGGTTTCCGCCAGAAATTTTTTCCAGAATGTGACAATATCCCATGAATATACGGGAGGCGAAACGCTCGAATCCCTGTCTTTGGAATACAACAGGCGGCTTAAAGACATCCTTGATCCCGAAAACATCGACGCTTTGATGGACTCATACACAAAATATCAGAAAAAACTGCCTTTGAGACTTGCGCCCCTTGTTTTCAAAAAGCCGTTTTTGAGACACATGGCCAAAAAAAACGACAACAGGGTTTCCTGCATTTTATCAAATTTGGGCTCTATTAAGGTGCCTGAGGAAATGACGCCTTTTATCGACTATTACGGAGCTTACTGCAGTTCGACCAATCTGTTTTTTACTATATGCAGTTTTAAAAATACGCTTGTGATAAGTGTTTCCTCGCCCTATAAAGACACCGGTGTTTTAAAAAATTTTGTAAGAAGTTTTTCGCATGACGGAATTCCCGTCCGTCTTTACGCAACGGAGGTAGCCGAATGAAATTCTGCCCGAAATGTCAGATAGAAATAGGCGGCGACCCTTCTCTTTGTCCTTTATGCCAAACAAGGCTTACCGGTGAAGCTTCGCCTTCTTTCTGGCCGCCGCCGGAAATGCTTATACAAAAATACAAAGTTTTCAAGGCTCAGCTTATCCTTTTGGCGGGAATCTGCGTATTTATGATAATCATTGACCTGATAACAGCGCCTTACGGAAAGGTGCTTTGGACGCCTCCCTTGGCGATATGGATCATTTTGCTGGAGCTGACATTTTACCAGATTTTCCTGAAAAAAGTCTCTCCCATAAGAGCCATCACGCAGAATTCCCTGCTGGCGGTCGCGGCGATGTTTCCCGTTTCAGTACTGTTTCCACAGGCGCTGAACATGATTTCCGTCTTTCTTTCCGCCATGCTTGTAATGAATCTGCTCTCTCTCTTTTTCGGAAAAGAAGACACAGCCATGATACAGCTGCTCGGAAGCCTTGCGACCGGGATCATTTCGCTTGTGGTAATCAAGCTGCTTCAGGTGGAGTATTCCGTATTCTGGATAATACTGCTCGTCACAAGCTGCGCCGTCATGGGAATTACACTTATTTTCAGAATGAAATATATGCTCTCGGAGCTTCAGAAAAGGACAAAGATTTGAGGGCTTTCAAGGCCGGCGTCCGGGATTAATATATACACTACTCATTTAAAAGGAGTTACCATCATGACCAAATTTGAAGAATTCTGCGGCATTATAAAAATGCTCAGATCGGAAAACGGCTGTCCGTGGGATCGCGAGCAGACCTGTTCTTCCCTGAAAAGCTGCTGCATTGAAGAAGCCGCCGAAGTCATTTGCAGCATAAACACGCTCGAAAAAACAGGCGATGCCTCAAATCTCAAAGAAGAACTCGGCGACCTTTTAATGCAGATAGTACTGCTTGCACAGATAGCCTCCGAAGACTCTCTTTTTACCATGGATGATGTCATAGATGACATTAAAGACAAAATGATCCGCAGACACCCTCATGTTTTCGGGACGGCTCAGCTTGAAACCACTGCCGAAGTTCTGGATGAATGGGCTAAAATCAAAGAAAAAGAAAAATCCGAAAAATCCAAATGGGCCGAGGAGCATCTTAACGAAGCTTTTGACGAGTCCATACTGCTTATAAATAAAGCAAAAAAGAGAAAAGGTTTCTCTTGAACAGGCTTATAACACTTGCTATAATTAATTCTTGTAAGCAGTTTCTTGCGGCCGCATTTTACCGACCGTCAGTTCTGTAAAATCAGAAGAGGAGGCAACTTTTAATGAAAGGTTTCGGAAAAGAATTCAAAGAATTCATTACTCGCGGAAACGTAATTGATCTCGCTGTCGCTGTAGTTATCGGCGGCGCGTTTACAGCCGTGGTGAACGGATTGGTAGAAGGGATCATCATGCCGCTGATATCGCTTCTTTTCGGCGGCGTCAGCTTTGATAAATGGAATATCCCTCTGGGTACGGGCGAAGACGCGCCTGTGCTGGCTTTCGGATCATTAGTCACCGCAATAATCAGCTTTATCCTTGTAGCTCTTGTCATATTTATCATAGTCAAGCTTATCAACCGCGCCCGCGAAAAAGCGGAAGCAGCCAAAAGAGCAGAAGAAGCCGCTGCTCCGCCAACCACAAAGGTATGCCCTTACTGCCTGAGCGAAATCCCGATCGAGGCGGTAAAGTGTGCATTCTGTACATCTGAACTTGCCAAAGAAGCAGCTCAGTGACCAAATGACTGAAAATACAGGAAAAGCCGGAGTTCCCGAAGAAAACATTTTCTCCAGAACCCGGCTTCTTTTAGGCGAAAATGCCATAAAACGGCTTTCTTCCGCAAGGGTTGCGGTCTTTGGCATAGGCGGCGTCGGCGGGTACGCGGCCGAAGCCCTTGTCCGCAGCGGAATCGGAGCCATAGATCTTATCGATTCGGATACTGTCGCTCCTTCAAACCTTAACAGACAGATAATTGCCCTGGTAAGCAATATCGGCAAACCTAAAGTTTCGGCCATGCGTGACCGCCTGCTGGATATCAATCCCGCCTGCAAAGTCACGGTTCACCGGTTTTTCTATCTGCCGGAAACCGCTTCTCTTATCGACTTTTCAAAATATGATTATATAGCTGACTGTGTTGATACGGTCAGCGCAAAGCTTTCCATAATAAAAGAATCGCAGGACGCAAATGTCCCTGTCATAAGCTCAATGGGAGCCGGAAACAAACTTGATCCCGCCGCCTTTGAGGTAGCGGACATCTATGAAACTTCGGTTTGTCCTCTGGCAAAAGTCATGCGCCGCGAGTGCAAGGCTCTCGGAATCAAATCCCTTAAATGCGTCTATTCAAAAGAAAAGCCCCTTCCTGTAAAAGAAGGAGCCATAGGTTCCGTACCCTTTGTACCCGGGGTTTGCGGGCTGATAATAGCCGGGGAGATAGTAAGGGAATTGTCATCCCGAGCGTAGTCGAGGGATCCCTTACGGGTTTCCACTGTCATCCCGAGCGTAGTCGAGGGATCCCTTCTTTAATTTCCTTATTTCCCCAGCGGGCCTGCTTCCGAAATTGCTTTCGGCATGTCGGGATATTTGCTTGTAAAGTTGTCCTTAAACATCTGTGCGAGCTTCATGGCGCTTGCGTCGTAAGCGGCCTTGTCTTCCCATGTGTCTTTCGGGTTCATAAGCTCTGAAGGCACGTTGGGACATGTCTGCGGCACTTCAAGATTGAAGATGTCGTCATGTTTGTATTCAACATTTTCCAGCTCTCCGTTAAGCGCTGCCGTAACCATCGCCCTTGTATATTTGAGTTTCATACGGCTTCCGAGTTTGCCTTCGCCCGAAGCGGGGCCTCCCGACCAGCCGGTATTTACCAGATAAACTTTGGTGTTGTAATTATCAATGCGCTCTCCGAGCATTTCAGCGTATACGGAAGCGTTCATGGGCATGAAAGGCTCCCCGAAAAGAGTTGAGAATGTGGGAACCGGCTCAACGATTCCTCTTTCAGTGCCCGCAAGCTTTGACGTAAAGCCCGTTACGAAATGATACATTGCGGCATTTCTGTCAAGTTTTGAAATAGGAGGAAGAACACCAAACGCGTCTGCCGTAAGGAAAATTACAACTTTCGGGATGCCGCCCTCGCCCGGAATCTGTGAGTTTGAGATAAACTCTACCGGGTAGCCCACACGGGTATTCTCCGTAAGAGAGCCGTCAAAGAAATCGAATTCTCTCGTATCAGGATCCATGATAACATTCTCGACAAGACTTCCGAAACGGATGGCGTTATATATTTCGGGCTCATTTTCTTCTTTGAGATTGATGCATTTCGCGTAACATCCGCCCTCGAAGTTAAATATGCCTTCGTCCGACCAGCCGTGTTCGTCATCACCGATAAGCTTTCTCGCCGGATCAGCGGAAAGAGTTGTTTTTCCGGTGCCTGAAAGACCGAAAAATACCGCGGTTTCTCTCGTATCGGGATCCATATTTGCCGAACAGTGCATCGGAAGAATTCCCTCCTGAGGGAGTACGAAATTCATAACGGAGAATACGCTTTTTTTGATCTCTCCGGAGTACTGGGATCCGGCGATAAGAACCATTTTCTGCTCATAGTCAACAAGGATAGCCGCTTCGCTGTTTATGCCTTCGACTTCGGGATCGCACTTGAATCCCGGCGCCGCAATTATAGTAAAATCAGGATCGCCGTATTGAGCAAGCTCTTCTGCCGTCGGACGGATAAGAAGCTGATGAATAAAGAGATTCTGGCTTGCCATTTCATTGATAATTCGGAATTTTTTCTGACATTTTTTGTCTGCTCCGGCAAAACCGTCAAAAACATAAATCTCTTTATTTTGAAGGAAAGCCGTCATTTTATCCTTAATGGAGTTAAATCTCTCCTGAGAAATAGGACGGTTTACCGCTCCCCAGTTGATCACGTCGTGAACGCCGGGCGTGTCAACAATAAATTTATCCTTAGGTGAACGTCCCGTATATTTGCCTGTCCTTACAACCAGAGCGCCGGTCCTGCTTAACGTGCCCTCGCCCTTTTTGATCGCATCTTCAACCAGTCTCGCCGGCTCAAGATTTCTGAATACAGTTGCATTAAGAATACCTAATTTCTCTAATCCGCAAGCACTCATCCTGCCTACCTCCTGACATTTACTTTCGTTTAAAAAATATTTATTTAACCAGGAATTTCTCATGCCTGATTGTTAGTTATCATATCACTTTATTATAGATATTGTCAATATAATGCTAAGCCGCGTTGCTTTGTTTGAAACAGCTGAACTCATGCCCTCCTTATACAATATTTATCAGCAAAAAATGCAGGAATTCCGCAAAACAGACCCGTTCCGGCTGAACTGCCACATAGTGCCTGTCATTCCGGCGATAAGGATATAATCGGTTCTTCAATACCTTAATAATTTAATTTACGGCCCTCCTCTCCGACTCTTATGACCGCTTGAATTTGCGGAGCCGGTGGCGATGATATGCCGCGAAAGACGATTTACTGTTGCAGAGTATAAAGCAGTCTCTTACCAGGCTTTGGCGATAAATTAATAAAAATACAGAAATGTGCGGTGAAATGTGGTGGAAATGCATAAAAAGGCAGGAAATATACATGGTACGGTTTTGGAGTGCTGCAGGGCCGGGAGGGCTTGTTTTATGGGGCTTTTTGGGGAGTTTACCACATAATGGATGTTTTGTGGTAAAAAATCGCGGCAGATTCAAGGTGAAAATCACAGGTGTTTTCAGGCAAAAACGTCAGGTTGCAGATTACGGAAAC
>CAYMCZ010000008.1:0-90639 GCA_964389285.1 uncultured Lachnospiraceae bacterium
GCCCGTCATAGGAAAGGACAAGAGAAAAGCCCCGGTACTGTCCTAAGAAAACAGCATCGGAGCCTGTCATTTTGCTACAAACATCAAGGATCGCCTTGCCAGCCGCCTCCTTGTCGGCGTAGGGCTGATCCAGAATCGTGATGCCCGCAAATCCCTCCTGGGGCTTCGGGTGGGCGGCGGCAATCTGCACATCCTGCTCATAGCCTGCGATTCGTTCCGTCAGCCGGGTAATGGCTTCCGGATATTTCTTCAAAACCATGTCCTCGAGCGCATATTTCTGGCTCAGGTAGCTGGCTTTGAGCATATTGAGCTTGCCCACCTCCATGTCCAGATTGCACTTTTCAATGATAAGCGGATTGCCGGTAGCCAGTGCCTTGATCTCGGAGTAACTGAGGGCCGTTTCGTCCACATCATCTGCTACACGCACCGGCGCTTTGGAGGTCATAATCTGAGCGATGAATTTCTGCTTGTTCTCTACTAACTGGTAGAGGTATGCGTCAAAAGTTCCCTCCGTGACATACCGGAAGATCTCAACCTCCGGATTCTGATTACCTTGCCGGACGATTCTTCCCAACCGTTGTGCAAGGTCGGAAGGACGCCACGGACAGTCCAGATCATGGAGGGCAATGAGCCGATCCTGCACATTGGTGCCTGCGCCCATCTTTTGAGTGCTGCCCATGAGGATACGCACCTGACCGGAGCGCACTTTTGAAAACAGCTCCTTTTTCCGGGCTTCGGTGTTGGCGTCATGGATGAAGGCAATTTCCTCCTCCGGGATACCGGCCTCCATGAGTTTCTTTTTCAGGTCGTTATAGGCACTGAAAGAACCGTCGCCTTTGGGGGTACTGAGGTCACAGAACACAAGCTGGGCGCTGCACTGCTCTTTGGTCTGTTCCCAAATGCGGATGACATTGCGGGCGCAGGTGGCAACCTTACCATTGGGATCATCGGCGGCCAGCGGATTGATGAGCCGCATATCCAGCGCCAGCTTTCTGCCGTCGTTGGTGATACGGAGCATATTGTCCACCCTTGGGTCAACACCGCCGGCTCGGATAGCTTCAGCCCGTTCCGCAAGCCCCCGCACCATTTCCTGCTGAAGCTCTGACAGCTGAATGACCTCCGTGTGGAAGTTGGCCTTTGGCACCGGAAGTTTCAGCATATCTGCCGTCTGAATATCAGCCACCTGCTTGAAAGTGGCCATCAGTTCGGGCAGATTGAAGAACTTGGCAAACCGCGTTTTAGCACGGTAGCCGCTGCCATCCGGCGACAGCTCAATGGCGGTGATGGTTTCTCCAAAGTCACTGGCCCAATCGTCAAAGTGGATCAGGCCCATCTCCTGGAGGGTATCATACTGCAAATACCGCTGAATCGTGTAAAGCTCCACCATACTGTTGCTGATGGGTGTGCCGGTGGCAAAGATGACACCCCGGCCCCCGGTGATCTCGTCCAAATACCTGCATTTCATAAAGAGGTCGGAGGACTTCTGCGCTTCGGTCTGAGCGATTCCGCCCACATTCCGCATTTTGGTCGCCAGAAAGAGGTTCTTGAAATAATGGCTCTCATCCACAAATACCCGGTCAACGCCCAATTCCTCAAAGGTCACAAGGTCGTCCTTGCGGCTCTGGTCGTTGAGCCGTTCCAGCTTCGCTTCCAGCGATTTTCGGGTGCGTTCCAACTGCTTGACCGTGTATCGCTCAGCTTTGGCGGATTTGGCTTCCTCAATGCCGAACATAATCTCGTCGATCTGCTGCTGTAAGATGGCAACCTGCCGTTCTGCCGACATGGGGATTTTCTCAAACTGCGAGTGACCGATGATAACGGCGTCATAGTCGCCGGTGGCGATACGGGCGCAAAATTTCTTGCGGTTCTGGGTTTCAAAGTCCTTTTTGGTCGCCACAAGGATATTGGCGGAGGGGTATAGCTGGAGCCATTCCGCCGCCCACTGTTCTGTGATGTGGTTCGGCACCACAATCAGAGATTTGGTGCAAAGCCCCAGCCGCTTCATCTCCATGGCGGCTGCCACCATTTCAAAGGTCTTGCCGGCACCTACTTCATGGGCAAGCAGGGTATTCCCGCCGTACATGATATGGGCGATAGCGTTGACCTGATGGGGCCGCAGGGTGATCTCCGGGTTCATGCCCGAAAAGCGGATATGACTGCCGTCATACTCACGGGGCCGGATGGAATTAAAGGTTTCGTTGTAGATGCGGCACAGCCGTTCCCGCCGGTCAATATCTTTCCATATCCATTCGGAAAATTTCTGTTTGATCAGCTCCTGTCGATCCTGGGCAATGGCGGTTTCCTTTTTGTTGAGAACCGGCTTTTTATTGCCGTTTTCGTCCTCCACATAATCAAACACACGCACATCTCGCTGGTTTAGGGTCTGCTCCAGAATCTGATAGGCGTTCATGCGCTTGGTGCCGTAAGTGGTCAGGGTTTTGATATTACCCCGGTCAGCATTTTTCTCGGTAATGGCCCACTGGCCGGTAGCGCCGGAGCGCAGGATTTTAATGCGGTTTCCTGCGTAATAGCTGGTGCCAAAGGTCTCCACCATGAATTTTTGGTAGACATCTATGGGTATCCAGTTGGCACCGATACGGACGCCAATCTCAGCGGCGGTCAGGTCTACCGGCTGCACCGCTTCCAGCGCCTCGATGTTTTTGGCAATCAGGGGTTTCTTTTCAGCCGGTAATACCTCATAGAACGCCTTGGCCATTCGGAGCTTGCGGCGCACATTGCCGGAGAGGTATTCATCAGCGGCTACAAAGGGGAATTGCTCCACCTGCACAAAGGCTTTGGGAATGGCGGCAGCTTCCTCGGCGCACTGAATATCCCGGAAAATAACACCGGACAGGTCAGCGGCCAGTTCTTCCTCGCTTTTCCCGGACAGCTCCACCATATATTCCATATCCACCCGCGCTTTTTCGGAGATGGATACGGCAAGGGCTTCGCTGGCGGTGTCCACGCTGGTGACGGCTTCATGGGGGCGGATTGTGCGCTTGGTGAACATATCCGCCTTGCGTTTGAGGTTGCCTTCCTCATCCAGCACCTCCAGAGAACACAGCAGGCAATAGCTGGAATCCTCACCAAAGGCAAGACTGTTGCCCCGGCTGGAAAGCAGGCCGTACTTTTTCGTGTAATCGTCATACAGACGGTTCAGCTCCGCCTGCTCTTTTTGAATATCCTCATCCGGGTAGCCCTCGGTCTGATACTCGATCAGTCGGCGGACACACTCCCGAATGGCGATCATGCCCCGGATACGGTTTTCAGCGGTGACGGATACCTCTATCGGGTGCATACGGGAATTTTCACGGTAATACACCTTGCCGTCCACAAGGCAAAAACTGAAATTGCGCACCGCGGGGTCTGCGGGGATCGAGCGATCTTCCTCCTCGTCCAGTTCCTCCGCCTCATAATCGGTGATCTGCGCATGGAGGTTCTGCACAGCTTCGGAAAGCAGCTCGGACAGGTCTGCGTCCTCGTAGGCCCGACAGGTGCTGTCCATGCCGAACCGGGTGGATTCCATGACCATATCGCCCAGTACCATTTCCGGGTGCTGCACAAAATATCGGTTCATGCGGATGCCGTTCTCGTCGGTGTCCAGATGTACCCAATCCGGCTCAATGTCCGTCATGCGGTCACGCTTCTGCAAAAAGATAATGTCGCTGGTAACTTCGGTTCCGGCATTGGCCTTAAACGCATTGTTGGGCAGCCGGATAGCCCCGATCAAATCGGCTCGCTGTGCCAGGTATTTGCGGACAGCGGAGTTTTCCTTGTCCATCGTACCCTTGGAGGTAATGAACGCGATCACGCCGCCCGGGCGCACCTTATCCAGCGTCTTTCCGAAGAAATAGTCGTGGATCAGCCAGTGGTTTTTGTCGTACTTCTTATCCCGCACCTTAAAGTCGCCAAACGGCACATTGCCGATGGCCACATCAAAGAAGCTGTCGGGCATCTGCACCTTTTCAAAACCATTCACGGCAATGCTGCTGTTTTGATAGAGCTGCTGTGCGATCCGCCCGCTGATGGAGTCGATTTCCACACCATAGGCTTTGCTGTCCGCCATGCTGTCAGGCAGCATACCGATGAAGTTGCCAACGCCGCAGGACGGCTCCAGAATGTTTCCCTGCCGGAATCCCATCTGTGAAAGTGCCTGGTACATAGCCCCGATGATGGCCGGGGAGGTGTAAAAGGCGGTAAGGGAGCTGGCTCTGGCGGCGGCATATTCGTCCTCGGAAAGCAATGATTTCAGCTCCAGATATTTGCCGTGGCGCTCATCAAAACAGTCAGCCAGACCGCCCCAGCCCACATACCGGGAGAGGATTTCCTGTTCTTCCGGGGTGGCAAGGCGATCCTCAGCTTCGATCTCTTTTAAGCAACGGATTGCCGCAACATTGGCGGCATATTTTTCGCTGCGGGTTCCATAGCCCAGCTCTGAATCGGTAATGCGGAAGTTGCGGCGCTGGTCTGCGGGTATCTCCGGGTGCAGGGTAGTAAACACCACGCGCTCCCGCTTCGGCTTCGGAGGGGCAAGGACAGCAGATTGTTCTTTTTCGGCGGGTTCTTTCAATGCCGGCCCATTATCTGCCAATTCATCCCGGTCAGCGTGTTCCTGCTGATACCGGTCATCCGCATGGGCAACCATTTCATCGAAATCAAGATTTGCCAGGTAGCCATTCAGTTCCGACAAATTTTTGCAGGCAATCTCATGGACGGTTTCGCTGTCTACCTGATACACCAGCCGAAAAGCAGCAAGGTCGGCAAAGATTTCCACCGTATGCTCACTGTCGGAAGTAGAGCTGAACGCCAGATCGACATGGCTGAGGTCGGAGAAATCCGCCTCCTGATCAAACACCTCCAGACAATACTCGTTGATGAGCTGCTTGGCTTCTTCCAATTCTTCGTTTTGGCTGACATTGTCCTGTTCTTCTTCGGCTGGTGTCACCGGCAGTTCCGGCTTTGGAGTTTCCAGTTCTGCTGACGGTGTTTCTGCGCCGGAGAAAAGAGGCCGGAGCGTCTGCGCCCGGTTAAATACGGAGTAAGTGCCAGCCCGGTATGCCTGCATATTCTCCAGCCCTGTTTTGCGGCTCTGATAATGCCGGTCATCCTGCGGGGTTCCTTCCCACAGCGGCAGCATCATTTGATAGATTTCCTCTACACGGTTTGGATTGGTAAGCTGCTCGGCAACCTCCTCGACGCCCTCCCAATAGTCCGCAATAGCATTGGCCTGATAAGGCCGTGGATACAATTCCGGGGCATCTATAAAGAAACTGTGGATACTTCTGGCAAGCTGCCTGATTTCATAGCCCGCCATTGCTTCACGGTCTTGATCAGAAAGAAATCTGTCCTGAGACATCAGAACATCAATGCGCTTTACAATAACGCTCCATTTCAGTTCTACTTTTGCATAGGGCTGTTTCAGGTCGCCGTGGCTGAATGACAGACCTTTGCCCGTATAGGTGCGGTTGTCATTTCCACCGTGGTAGCCGCTGTATTCACCATGATAATTTTTCAGGTACTTCTCCCGGTCTTTCTGATCGGGATGATTGACAAAAAAGGAATAGACCGCAAGCCGGTAATCCTCACCGCCTCCGCGAAGCACCTTGTCGATCTCATCCATGGAGATAAAGAAACGCCGCTGGGGGTTGTAATCCTCGGCGGCGGTAAAGGTGACAGGCTCTCGCTGGAGATCGGTAAGTTTCTGCAACAGTTCTTTCGGGCGGTTGTAACCGAAGAGCATCAGGTTGCGGTTCTGCTCATGGGCTTCGACAAACTCGCCCCATTCCTCTGTAATCTTTTGAAGCATATCCGGTTCTTTCAGCAATTCCGAAATCTGCTGTTCAATCTCCGGGAATCCTCCTTTGGCAGACAGGGCAAGGCGGAGAGTAGGCGCATAGCCCGCGTCCCTGGCTTCCTCCGAAAAATCTCTGGCAGTCAAAGCAAGGCTTTCCGCAAGTGTCTTTCGCTCATACTCCACCACACGGTCAAGCTCATTCTGCGGCATATAGCGCCCCAAATCCAGAAGCTCCCGGATACGCCTTGCAGCCTGTTCCCATGTCAGCAGAGTGGCATAACGGCGCTGGGCAGATTCACCGTCAGAAATGCGGATACCTTCATCCCCGTACCAAATCGAATACTTGCGCTCATTGATATAAAATCCTGCACCATTGGTTCCGTAATGCTTCGCAAGAAACGCGGCATTTTCCTCCGGCGTATGGTCTTTCATAAAGTAAGCACAAATAATCAGGCGGCTGTTTCGTTCATTGGCACCGATGCAAAGAGCCTCGTCAATGACCTGCTGAGAAAGCTGCGGGCGCGGCATAAAAGAAAGCTGTCCGCTTTCTTCCCGTCCAGGAGCCTGGAAGTCCGCAAAATCAAACAAAGAGAGTTGCTGGCTGTCGTAGCTCTTTGGCGGCGTAATTTTGGTGTTGATGAAGTATTCCTTTTTGTCAATGAGCTGGGCCGTCCATCCGGCAACAACGCTCCACGAAAAAACGGACTCGCTGGTGCGGGAGAGGTATGCGCCCTCCCACATCAGAAGTCCGTCCGCCTGGGGCTTATAGCCCACGCGCACTCCATCCACCAGGATTTCCGTGTATCTGTCCTGATAGGCCGATTTCAGATACTCGGCCCGGTCGGCCTCCTCCGGGTGAATGGAGAAATACAGTTCAATCTGCTGTTTCTTGTATTTGAGGTCATCGTCCTTGTTGGAGATGATAGCCATAATCAGCTTGTCATCCAAAAACGCAGGAAGTTCATCACCTCCTGCGTTTTCGATAGGTTCAGTATTTAACTGTAAATCAGCTCGTTCAGGACTGTCTCCTCCGCTGAGTGCCGGATGTTGTTCATCAGCCCCGTCCACTTCATCGGGTCGCTGGCTTTCAGTTCCTCCGTCACGCCCTCGGCTTTCGCCATCTGGCTGGTCAGCAGTTCCATCCGGGAGAGGGCCGCCTGCTCGATCTCCATCAGGTGCTGGTTCAGCCTGCCCGATGTCAGCAGGTTCGTGAAGGTCACTCTGCGGTGCTGTTTCAGGTATGTCCTCCGCAGCAATGCGTATTTCCCAAGGTGCATTTCCGGCTGCTGGGGTGGAAGCAGATTCGGCAGCCGGTAGCCGCCCTGCATCGAGTATGTCAGTTCGCTCATAGGGTTCGCTCCTTTCAGGCGTTGTCGTTTTCTTCTCAGCATCAGGATACTGGATTGTCGGTTTTTCTGCAAATGTGCGAGTTTCTCTTTCAGCCTGTCTTTGCAGCGTAAGCGCTGTGCGGGAAACGGCAGAAAGGCACATCTGCCCAATATCCCCGGTGGCTGTGCCGAGGGCATTTAAGGTTTCCGGGGTACTGAAATCCACAACATCCCGGAAATCATCGTCAGTAAAATACCCTGCGGGGTCAATCCCACAACGGGCCAGCAGCATATAGCCAATGCTGTTTTCCAGCGCTCTGCGGTATTCCACCTCAATGTTCAGGTCGTCCAGTTCCTCCAAAAAGCTGTTTTCCTTGTAGTATTTCAGCTCCGTGAGGTAGTCGGGCATATTGTCCTGGGCGGCATTTTTTGCCGCAGACAGCAGCGCCGCCGCAAGGTCGGTCTTATCTTCCAGTTCCCCGAAGCTGTTTTCCAGAGCCTCAATAACGGCAGGCTCATATTCCGGGCGCATGGTCCAGATCGGCACAGGCCGTGCGAACCGGCTTTCGTGGGTATCAGAAATGTCAAAGTAGTATTTGAGACGGGAGCGTCCGACAGCATCTCCGTCAAAGACGGCAATGCCGGTTGCCCCACGATTGACCCAACGCCCGAAGCGCTGATTCCAGCCGTTTTTACCCTCAATCGGCAGGACGGCGGTAGCGTCCGGGCGCTGAGCATATAAAAGCACCTGCTCATCAAAGGGCAGGCGGAAGTTGTGGCAGGCCGTGGTCAGAAAGCTCTGCCAAGCCTGGGGAGCTGCCAGACCTGCGACTGTTTTGCAGTACAGCTCCGTAATGGTTTCGTATCTTCTCGCCATCCGATACACCTCCTGTCATGGCAAGATTGTGTTTGATGGGCGGCTCATCGAATGCCGCCTTTTTGCAGCCTGCTGTGGTAATCGCTCACAGCCATATCCGCATCGGCTGCGGCAAACAAAAGCTGCCAGATCATTTCCACGGCTTCATTCTCGTACATAAAAATATCCACATATTCCTGACCCTCCAGATTGGTGCAAAGACGGGAGAACCGCATCCGCTTATCCATCAGATCATGGGCGTCATTGGCAAGGCCGGGAATTTCCCGTTCCTCGGCATGGAACGCCAGAATGGTCATAAGCAAATCAAAATTATCGGGGTTCAACTTCATGTGAACCGGGGGTAACTGTGCCATAGTATCCTACCTTTCTGCAGCGTGTTCCTGCCGCTGGCGGGGAATAGAAAACCCGTAGACTTTGGCAATGTCATCACCAAGCCTGCGGGTAATCCTCGTAATGTCAGCGCGGGTCGCCGTTCCAAAATACAGTTTTTCTTTCAAATGATCTATCTGAGACTGCCGCACACCAGGCTTGTAGGTGCGGTAGAGATAATGGTTTGTGCCGTCATGGTGAATCGCGTCACAGCGCAGGTCGCCCAGGCGGTCAACATACCATGTGGCATAATCGGTGTCAGAGTACAGGCAATCGCTGATTTTTCCGCTTGCGATTTCCTTATATCCCATCCGCCGCCCATGCCACAGACCCAGGTCGCCAATGACCAAAATGGGGGCTGAAAGCTGCACATTCAGGTTCATACGCTCATCGTCCAGATAATCACCGTTGATTTCATACATCAGGGCAATCCGTTCCTGCTCGGACAAATCCGGGTAATCCGCTTCCAGATCGTCTTTCCAGTCATCGTAATCCAGATAAAAATTGCTCCAGATGATGTGTCTGTCCTCGCTCATCGTGCATCCCCCCGATCTCTGTACTTCGGGCGGATAGGCTGGCCGCTTTCATCGTAGTTCTTCGGGTCAGCGGCGGGAACTGCCCAGCCGAACATAGAACCGGCAGACATGGCCTGTTCCTGCGCTTTGCCGACGCAGAGCTTAGCGTTATATTCATCTGCCAGCGTCCGGTTTTCCGCCTTGCTGCCCATGTCAATATCCGTCCTGTAATACCCGGATTCACCTTTCTTGATGATGATAAGCTCTCCCGTATCGGGGAGGACACTGTAACACTGCTCCGGCAGGGAGGACCGCAGCGGAATGACCGTGCTGCCGTTTCGCTCCATCATCTCGGCAAACTGGCAGATGTGAAGCAGGCTGTTCCAGCCACTTCCGATTTCCACATGATAATCGTCGATATACCGGCAGGTAAGGTCAGCCTTTTCACCGTCCGCATAGGTGATTCGGACTTTATCGCCGTCCGGGATACGAAACAGTTCCTTATAGTTTGGATTGATAAAGCGGATACCTCTTTCTGCCTGTTGCAAATGACGGTCAAGCCACTTTCTCTGATAGCAGTAGCAATACAGATTGTATTCGCCCCTGTTGGGGTTCAGGCGCAGCATATAGGAATACTGCTCCGTATCCGCCCGAAAACCAAACTCCCGGCCATTGCCGCCGAAGCTGCTTTCCGGTGTCCTCCAACAATAGGCCGCCAGTGCGCTGCGGTCCTTCAGTGCACCGCCGTAGTTCTCATCAAAGCGGAGGGCGTTGATGACATTATCAAACTCTGCCTTGAAGTCCTCCGTTTTCAGATCTGCACGGAAATCGAAAAAGGTGCTGAAAAACACTTTTCCATTGCTGTCCATATCCGTGCGGAGGTGTCCGATCAATCCCGTCTGCATGGAAATCTGCTGGCTCTGTGCATAGCCGTAATTCCGCTCTGCCGGGGTCATTGCCCGTATTGTCATATCCATCAGCGTTCCTGCTCCTTTCCTTTTTCCTGTTTTTCAGCCTGTTGGAGTACCAAAAGGTAATGCTGGACCCATTGGGGCTGATTCTCCGGCTCCAGCACACCGAGAACATCCCTGCGCTCAAAGCGGCTCTGGCGGCCAGTGTAAACCTCTGTGCAAAAAACCGCTGAACCGCGGCTGTGGGGATAAGCGCCGAAGCCGCCCGTACATAATTTGACCTGGCTTGTGGCTCTCCGGTACTCAGGCCGCAGGACTTCTGGTTTGATAACAATGACCTTGCCATTCAGGTCATCGTCATAGCTGATGGGCGTACACCCCTCAGCGGTGATGGGGCTGTTGTCAATGCCCTGTAATTTGGGTTTGGACAGCTCCTCACGGGTTTTCTGGGCTTGCTCCGTGATGCGCTGTCCGTATATCTCCATGATTTCCGGGAAATCGTCGCTGCCTACCGCATCGTAATACCGACCCAAAATCGCGTTGCTCTCATAGTAGGCAACCAAATAGGGGAGGCCGTCTGAATCCGCCTGATTTTCACCCACCACGATCTCCCGATCTCCGATATGCACGGACTGGATAATCTCATAATCGCCGGCCATGCGCTTTTCATCACTCATAGCTTTATCACCTCTCATATTCCTTGGACTTGGGCTTATACGGCACGGCAATGATGCTGTCGCCCTGTTTGAAAAATCTCTCCGGCAGCTTGAATTGCGCCTCATATTTCTGCGCCAGTTCCTTCGGCAGACTGAGAAACTTTTCGCTTTCAGCAGGGGCATAGCAGATAAAGAACTGCCCGAAAATAATGTCCACCATCTCCCGGCCTTTGGCTCCTTCTGGCTCGGAGTAGATCGCCCGGTTGGGAAGCATACCGTTCATCTTGCCTTCTTCATTACAGATGATGGCGATTTCATCCTCATACGGCATAAATTCCTCAATATCGCCTCCGACGACACGCTGCATAGCTTCAAGGGAATCTTCAATCTCGATCATCCGGGGATATTTGCCCGGTTCAACAAGCAGAACGGAGATTTTTTCTGCACTCTGCTCATTCATTCTCTCACTAACGCTACATTTCTCCGGGTGGAAAGCAACCTGCTTGAAGCCAACACTGTCGCAGAAATAAAAACCCTGCGGTGCTTCATCGCTTTCATAAACCTCCACAACATCAGAAACGGAGAGGGAACGGCCTCTGTAATCGGAAGGGTGGTTGATGTTCAGCATCGTATAGACCTCTTCCAGACTGATGCAATCCACCTCTTTGTCATATACCTTGTCGTAGATTTTGCTGTCTACCTCCGGGCTGCCCTGGAACCTCTCAAGGCGGTCATGTGATAGGAACATCATTCGGTGTTCATCCCTGTCGGAATTGATTTGATAAATTCTGATCTTCATATTTGTCCATAACTCCTTTCCTTTTGGTTATGTAAAAGGGCGGCTTTGCAGCCGCCCCACGCCGTTACTTCTTCTTAGCCCTGATCTTCAAAAAGACCAGCGCCGCAAGAATGAACACGACCAGCCCGATGGCAATACCGGTTTTTGCGTCCATTATTCAGCATCCTCCTTTTTCTTCTTATTCTTGATTCCGAACACACCGCAGGTAACAGCGCCCACAGCGGCAATGCCCATCAGGGCAATCCAAAGAGCCGGGTTGCTGTCATCGCCGGTTTTCGGGGTATCACGCAGTTCATTGTGCATTTCCACCTTGGTCACGGCACCCTCAAAGACAGTGGCCTTCTTATCCGCAGGCAGCACATAGTTCTGAGATGCGCTGTTGGAAACCTCGCTGATGGTGTAATCACCAATGCGCAGGCCCTCCACGAGAATTTCGCCGTTCTTATCCGTGGTGAACACCTGCTCATAGCCGCCCACTCCGGTCACACGGAAAGAGAAGCCCTCCACCTTGCCGTCCGAAGATGTCTTGATGATTTTCAGGCTGCCCACCTGTGCCGCATTGATAAAGCCTTTTCCGGCTTCATTTTCTACCGTCACGGTCTTGCCATGCTCGGTAATCTCAAAATAGTAAGCATTGCTGTCCAGATAGAAGCCCTCCGGCGCTTTGGTTTCCTTGACCAGATAGCCGCCGTAGGTCAGTTCGCTCATCTCATAAATACCTGTGCTGACCTCCATGAGCGTTCCCAGCTTTTCGTCCTCAGCGTCCAGCTCCTTGTTGCCGTTTAAGTCACGGTAGATTTCAAACTCCGCACCGGTCAGCTTGTTGTCCGGGTAATCCTTATCCACCTTGGTAAGCTGCACCGTGCCGCGAATCAGCGTGTTCTCAATCTCTACCTCGATCATAGCGCAATCCGCTTCGATGTTTACCAGGTAGGCGTCCTCAGAAAGCACATAGCCTGTCGGGGCCTTGATTTCACGGACGATCCAGTTGCCGAGAGGAACCTGGGCAAAAGAAAAACTGCCGTCCTCTGCGGAGGTGGCAGTCAGAATTGCAGTATCGGTTTTAAATTCTTCGGTGTCAGCGGCAAACAGGCCAATCAGCGCACCGCCCAGGGCGTTGCCGCTGTCGTCCTTTTTCATGCCCTGTACTTCACCATAGATCAGGTCGTTTTCAATGGCAGCGCCATCATTTGCCCTGATCTCCACAAGAGCTGTATCCTGTCCGGCATATTCAAATACAACCGGGTACTCGGTATCGGAAAGAATATAGTGGCTGTCGGTGGAGATTTCTTTCAGGCAGTAGCTGCCAAAAGGCAGATCCGTCTTGCAGGCAGAATGGCCGTTTTCGTCCACCGAGAGGATTTCCAGCAGGCCGCCAGCCGGGATAATGGAACCGTCTGCGGCAGTCAAATCCTCTTTTGCATAAAGGCCAAAGGTGACAGCGGTGATTTCGCCGTTCATGCCAATGCCGAACTTCTCATTCTGCTCCATGACTTTATCCAGAGAGACAAGGACTTTCTGGCGGTCATTATAGAAGCTGGCGGATGTTTCGGTAACTTCGATTTCCTGACCGGCATAGACAAGCTCGACGGCGCGGACATCGGTATTCAGCACCATACCAAAAGGTGCAACAGTTTCGTGGATTTCATATTTTCCGAGATACAGCGGCTTGCTTTCTGCCAACCCGTTTTCATCTGTGGTAATGGTATCTACCACCGCACCGGCAGAATAACGGAGGGTGCCGTCCAGCGTGACCACATCCTCTGCGGCGGTGATTTCATAGACCGCACCGGGCAGGCCCTGCACCTCGTAGACTGGCTGATAAATACCGTCGCTTTCGGTTACTGTGGCAAACACCTCGCCGGATTTGCTGATCTTGATGATCCCTTTCTGTGCCATGTTGGGCTTGGTAACTTCCACTACTGTCACAGAACTTTCCTCTGTTGCGTTATCAGCGGTCACATCAAAGGAAACCGGGTCAGAGTTCAGCACATACCCATACGGCGCAGATACTTCCACAAGGGAATACCCGGAACCATACTCCAGCTTTTCAGGCGTCACCAGATAGCCCTCGTCATTGGTATAGAAGGTATCAATGGTGGTTGGTGTTGGGTAGGTGAAGGTCATTTCCACCTTGCTGCCGTCCGGACGGAAAAGCTGGAAGCCCGCGCCCGCATAGGGAATGGTCTTGCCTGTCTCTGCATCTACCTTGATGACCTTGATATAGCTCTCAAAGTTGGCATTGTTGGCAAGGTAGCGGTAAACCTGCCCGTCCTTTGCGATATACACATCGAAGTCGGCAAGCAGCTCACGCCCCTCCCAGCCGGATACCTGATGGACGGTATAGATACCGTAAGGGAGCTGCTTAGTCTGTGCAAAGCCGTTCTCATCGCAAATGAGATAATCACGCTCGCTGTCTTTGGCGGCATCATAGCTGCCGGAGGATTTGAGATAAACGGAGAACTCTGCACCGGCTTCCGGGGTTTCCAGCTTGGTTTCGCCGTCGTCCGTGTGCTTGATGAGAGCAATACTGCCCTTGATGACCTGCTCATTCACATCATTGGCGGTAGAGTTGTATTCCACGGTATAAAGCTGGGGTTCCGCACCTACATGGTAGAAGGTTTCGTCCAGCAGATAGCCCTCGGACGGGCTGA
Source organism: uncultured Lachnospiraceae bacterium (assembly GCA_964389285.1). Lineage (GTDB taxonomy): Bacteria > Bacillota > Clostridia > Lachnospirales > Lachnospiraceae > Alectryocaccobium. The sequence goes on from CAYMCZ010000008.1 coordinate 13,904, forward strand.
TCTCGCGGATGCTCCAGTCATCATCACAGACATAATATGCGGTGACAAACTGACCGTTAGCATCGGTGGCGTAAGTGTCGATGAGCTGGTCGCCCTTGTAAATGCCATAAACAGCACCGGCAAGGGAGGCATTACCCTGCGCCGTGCCGGTTTCCCGATCACTCTTGGTCACGGTGGCGCTCCACTTTTTCAGCACATTGGTGACGCTCTTTTCGGTGATGGTATTCCATTCCACCGCCGCCGTCTGGCTGTCGGGAACCACATAGCGAATCGGTGTGTCCACTTCCTCCAGCACATAGCCGGAGCCGATCAGGACATCTTTGAAATACGCCTTGCCGCTGCTGTCGGTCACAGCGTATTCGTCCACGGCAATCCCGGAAAGAGAGGTTCCATACAGGTGGAACTTCATGCCCTCCACCAGACCGTCCTCACTGGTCTTGGTCACAGTCAGGTCGCCGCGCTTCAGCACATTGTTGAAGGTCACGGTTGTGGTTCGGCCTCCGATGACCGTCACGCGCTGAACGCTTTGCGGCTCATACTTCTCATAGCTCTGCTCGGTCAGCGTATAAACGCCGGGAGTCAGGCCGTCAATCAGGATTTCGCCTGCCGAATTGGTCGTGACCGTCTGTTTGATCCCATTGCCTTCCACTGTGAAGGTGATGCCATCCACCTTTCCATCCTCGGAAGTTTTTTTCAGGCCAATGGTTCCGGTAGGTGTTTCCACATTCAGATAAGCACTCACACCATCCGTATTTTCTACTCCTGTAACCAAATCCTGCAAATTGGGATCACCATAGGCAATCAGCTTGGCACTCTCGCTGACAACAGGAATGTTATTTCGGGTCGCCGTAATGCGTACCGAACCTTTGAACGGGTCGGCAGAACTGATTGTCAGCGTGTTACCTGACTTGGAAACACTCACGCTGCGGTCAGCGCTGGAAAAGTCATACTCGGACAGAACGCCATTGGTATCCGTCAGGGTCAGCGTGTATTTTCCGTCCTTGTATTCCAGTTCCCTGGACGAACCATTCATAAAGCTGGGAACCGTGTTGTGCCTTGTCAGCATGGATACGATCTGATCATAGGCTGCCGCTGCTCCGCTGTTGGGATAATTGGAGCCAAAATGCAGAGAGTAAACCGTGGTATCTGTCTGTGCATAGGAGCCTGTGGAATTACGGCACCCGGTGACAAACTCCCATACAAGAGTCTGCGTGGCCAGCCACTTTTCATCGTCGCTTCCTGTCAGACTGTCACGATTGCCCTGATAGCCATACAGAAGCGCAAGACCCACAGCCTTTTTCTGACTGGCTGAAAGAGCATTCCATGTTTCAGATGAGTTTTCAGTCAACTGGTTTCCGGTTTTCAGCGGAACACCGGGCTGAATACAAAATGCCGTGGAACCATCCACATACATCCGGTACTTGTTCTTGCCCGTTCCACCGGCAGTATAACCATTGATCACGGCGCTGGAATTGTAGTACATCGCATTTCCTGCCGAATCGTAAGTGCGGGTAAAGGAAATCGTACCCACATCCCCTGTCGCTGCGAACGCAGTCGCCGGCAACAGGGACAAAACCGTGACCACAGCCATGACCATCGCTGCAGCCTTTTTGAATAACTGTTTGATTTTCATTGTTACCTTCAAATCCTTTCTGTGTGATTTTACCGGCTGAAAAGAAATCCAGCCGTGGTTTGACATTTGAGCCTTGGTCCCTGTCTCCATACCGTCACAAAGCCTATCTCTCTTTTTCGGCTGGTACAGCAGGTTTAGAGGGGGTGAGGTGTGGAGAGGGGGAGAACGCCGGGATGCCTCTTGCAGATAAATGGGCAGACTTCCCCCTTGGCGGGCGTCGTCACAAACTCCATATCGCTCGTTTTGCCGCAAGCGGCAAAAGCTCACTCATTTCGTTGCTCCTCCTTTCCCCAAAAAGTCGGCGACTTTTCGGGGGCCCCAGATCAGCGTTCCATATCCCGCTGTCGCTTGCGGTACAGTTCCAATGCTTTCACGATGGTATCCTCCATTTTCTTCGCGGGCGTCCCCGGAGAGAAGAATTTTGAAATACGCTCCTTGGGCATTTTGAATTGCTCCACTTGGTTGGGCTTTTCCTCCTGCATGATGGACAGCAGCACATTGGCGTCCAATCTGCCCTCCTGAGAAAACTGCCGCATTTTGATTGCCTGGGCATGGGAGGGGGTGCAATCCTCACTTTCCATGATTTCAAACAAATCCTGCTGTTCTTTTTCGGTAAGGTAGGACAACTCCACCGCAGGCCGGAGGGCAATCTGCAAAATGTCCTTTTCTTTGAGGACAGAGTTATCTACCAAATCCAGAATGTCGGGAATAAGGTGGGTTAAGCGGATATAGCGTTTTATTTGCGTAATCCCATCAGGACTGCTCGATGCCAGTTCTTCATTAGAACGTCCCCTTGTCAACTTCGGTCCCAGTGGGTCCGAAGTTAAATCCGTCCGTTGTCCTTGCCGTTTCATTGCGTCCAGTTTCATCTTGTAGGCAAAGGCTTTCTCCGATGGAAAAATCTGCTCTCTTTGCAGATTGGAATCGACCATGACAATGGTGGCTTCATCATCGGTCATATCCCGGACTATGCAGGAAAGCGTCTGCTTCTCTGCCAGCTCGCTGGCCATTCTTCGCCGGTGTCCGGCAATCATTTCATAGCCGCCATCCGGTTTAGGGCGCACCAGTGCAGGCACCAGCACGCCATACTGCTTTACGCTGTCCACCATTTCCATCATGCTTGCATCCATTCGCACCTTAAAAGGGTGGTTTGGGAAGTCGCTGATTTCCTCCAGTGGAATATCCAAGACAGTTTCCCGCTGGGCTTCGTCACGTTCGGCCTGGGTGGTAAAGAGGCTACCTACACTCAGCAGATCTGCCACGTTGTTTTTCGCCAATCGCAAGCACCTCCTTTACCAGACCTCCGTAAGCCGCCGCAGCCTGTCCTTTGGGTTCGTGCTTGAAAATGCTCTTGTCCGCCGTGCTGACTTCTGCAAGGCGTACCGTTGCCGGAATGACCGTTTGCAGGATGGGCAGGTGCTTCCCAAAATTTTCTTTTACCGCCCGGACGGTATCCCTGCGGAAGTTGGTTTCATTGGCCATCGTCAGGAACACGCCGCCGATTTTCAATCTGGGATTGATCTGCCGCTTGATCTGCTGTACGGTGCCGACCAGCTCCGTCATGTCCTCTGCCGCCAGATAATCCGCCTGGACAGGGATAAGAACATAGTCCGAGGCTGCCAGAGCGTTGATGACCAGCATACCCAGGGAAGGGCGGCAGTCCAGCAGTACATAGTCATAATCGTTTTTTACGCTGTCCACATACTGCCTTAACACGGTTTCGCGGCTCATAACATTTACGAGACCGGTTTCCACGGCAGACAAGGCACGGTTTCCCGGCACAAAGTCAAAGCCTTCATGGTGGTGCATGATCTCCGTGTGTTCGGCAATTTCTTTGCCGGATACCACATCACTCATCACATCACCGAGGGCGCGGGGCAGGTCATGGGGCTTTCTCATGCCCAGCATCTTGGTCAAATCACCCTGCGGGTCAACATCAATCAGAAGGACTTTTTTGCCGTCTAAGGCCAGCCCCGCGCCAATGCAGTACACGCTGGTGCTTTTTCCAACCCCGCCTTTTTGGTTGGCTACGGAGATTACTTTTGTTTTCGCCATAAATGGGTTCCTCCTTTTCTTAGATTTAGCCGTCTGCGGCGAAGCGGACGGCTATGTACGGGCATAAAAAAGCCGCCTACTCTTTGCATAAAAGAATAAACGGCATATGTAACCAATACGATATTAAGTTTTACAGTGTGTCTGATACCTTCAAAATCAGTTCGTCCACGCAGTCCGTATATCGCCCCTGTTGCAGTAACTTGTTCTTGAAACGAATGAGGCTTTTCAGCACAAGACGGGTTTCTTCATCATTCAGATAGAGATAGCGTTTTTTATCCTTCATCATCGTTCACCCCTCCTTACACTTACAGGATACCGAAGCAGTTCCTGATTTTCCAATGTGCAAATCCGATAAACTATATCAGATTCGGTCAAATCCAGCCAAATCCAGCGAAACTATATCAGCAGCTTCTTGCTCAAAAATGCAAACAGAATTCTGCCATCAGACGGCAATGAGTGAAGGGGAAAAGAACCTCAAAATCGGCCCGATTTTCGTTCGCAGTTGCCCCATTTATTAACACATAAGGGGTTCAAAATGCCCGGTTGCCCCATTATTAACACATAAAAACGAGATCAAAACGGGTCAAATCCGGCGAAAATCAGCCAAACAGAATCAAAGCCATAGATACAGGAAAACCCCGGAAAACCTTGATTTTCCGGGGTTTTTGAGCCATTTTGATATAGTCTGAGCAGTCGATTAACGCTTGCTGAACTGGGGAGCGCGACGGGCTGCTTTGAGGCCGTACTTTTTACGCTCTTTCATACGTGGATCACGCGTGAGGTATCCGGCCGCTTTGAGGACGGGGCGCAGTTCGGCATCGGCTTCCACGAGGGCGCGGGCAATGCCGTGACGAACGGCTCCTGCCTGACCTGTGTATCCGCCGCCTTTTACTGTAATAACGGCATCATATTTGTCAACGGTGTCCGTAGCTACAAGCGGCTGACGAACTATGACTTTAAGGGTATCGAGTCCGAAATAATCATCGATATTTCTTTTATTGACGGTAATATTTCCGCTGCCCGGTGAAAGATATACTCTGGCAACGGCTTTTTTTCTTCTTCCTGTTCCGTAATATTTTACACTTGCCATTGTTTTAACTCCTCCTCAATCAAAATGAAAGCGCTTCCGGCTTCTGAGCTGCATGCGGATGTTCCGCGCCTGCATATACGAAAAGCTTTTTAGCCATTGATCTTCCGAGAGGTCCTTTGGGAAGCATTCCGACTACCGCATGCTCAATGACTTTTTCGGGTTTCTTTTTGAGCATATCTTTAAGCTTAGTCTCTTTAAGGCCGCCTACATAATCAGAGTGGCTGTAATAAATCTTTTGATCAAGCTTCTTTCCGGTAACTTTGATTTTTTCGGCATTTACGATGATAACATAATCACCCGTATCACAATGAGGCGTGTATTCGGCTTTGTGTTTGCCTCTTAAAACATTTGCGATTCCCGTTGAAAGGCGTCCGAGCGTACAGCCTTCGGCGTCAACCACATACCATTTTCTTTCGATATCGCCGGCCTGCGGCATATAAGTGTTCATAAACGAACCTCCTGTTATTAAAATAAAACGATTAAGCTGTGTTACAGCATCCGCCACTGTCCGGATGGCTTTTGCTGTTTATGTAAATATCCGCCTCCGCCGGGGCTGTGGCCGAACCGGAAATGTACAAATAAAATAACCGGTGTGATCCGAAGTCACACTCGGTTATTCTATAATAACAGTATGTTCTTGTCAAGATTTTTTTATTCGACTTCGCCCTTTACCACTTCCGGCTCCGCGGCCTGAGCTTCTTTTATCTTTGTGCCGCAGAAAGGACAAAACTGCGCGTCAGCTTCGACTTTTTCTTTGCATACCGGACATGCTGCTTCTTCCGGAGTTTCTTCGGGAACAGGCTCCGACTCAAGCTTTGCCCCGCATGAAGTGCAGAAATTGCTTCCTTTTCTGACTTCCGCGCCGCATTTCGGACATTTAGGCTGTGATGCCAAAGCCTGAAGCGCGTCTTTCGCTTCTTCTATTATTTTTTGATTGTCTTTTACGGCATCCACAAGCGTACTGAAAGTCTCAGAGCAGTTGTCTTTGTTTTCTTCGAAGAATTTTTTGCCTATATCCTGATAAAGACCTGCTATGGTTTTTTCTGCCGTATCGATTTTTGATTTAAGCGAAATACTTTCCGAAAATGTGGACGCGCCTTTTTTTACGCCTTCGGTAATGCTTGAAGCGCCTTTTTTTATCGAATTGCCGATTGATGAAAAATCCATTTTTTACCCTCCAAAACAAATATAAACCTAATCCTGCTGTTCCGTGTCTGATTTTAAAGCATATCTATGTTTAAAGTGTGAACTGATATTCCTGTTTTTTTACCCGTCCCATCAGTTCTCCTACAACATCGGAGGCCGCTTTGTCTTTAAAAAGCACTTCGTTTACGGCCTCTACGATAGGCATTTCAACATTGTATTTTCGTGAAAGCGCCAGCGCGGACTTTGCCGAGTGGACGCCTTCGACGACCATCCTGACCTCCTCCATGGCTTCTTTCATGGTAGCGCCTTTTCCTATGAGGATGCCGGCACGTCTGTTGCGGCTGTGCATACTGGCGCAGGTTACGACCAAATCTCCTATTCCGGAAAGACCCGCAAACGTGCTTTCTTTTGCGCCCATGGCAACCCCGAGTCTCGTTATCTCCGCAAGTCCTCTCGTTATAAGCGCGGCCTTTGTATTGTCTCCGTAACCGAGTCCGTCTGCCATACCCGCCGCGAGGGCAATTACATTTTTCAGTGCTCCTCCGATTTCCATTCCGAGCATATCGAGCGAGGTATACACCCTGAAAACGGGACTCATAAATATATTTTGAACGTATTTCGCCGTGGAAAGATCGTGTGAGCCCGCAACTACAGTCGTCGGCAGGCCCCTGCCCGCTTCTTCGGCATGGGTCGGGCCGCTCAGTATGGTCACCCTCGCCTGAGGTATCTCTTCTTCTATGACCTGAGTCATTGTCATAAGGGTTTTTTCTTCTATGCCTTTTGAAACATCCGTTATGATCTGTCCTGCTGCCGCATAATCTTTAATCAGCGCGGATACGGACCTGACCGCAACAGAGGGGACCGCCATTACCACCAGATCTTTTCCGCGGACCGCTTCTTTTATATCAGCCGTTATCATTAGCTTTTCCGGAAATGCGACCCCCGGAAGCTTCTCTTTGTTTTCACGTTCTTTATCCAGCTTTTCGGCCTGTTCTTTTTTATGCGACCACAATGCCGCCTTATGTCCGTTATTGCAAAGCATCACCGCAAGGGCGGTTCCCCAGCTTCCGGCGCCGATGATACCAGTATCAGCCATATTAAATCTTTGACCTCCGAATTTTTATCAAACAGTGCTTCTGACGAAATAATCATTTTCAAAAAATCTTGTTCTCATTTCCCGCCAAAAGTCTTTTTATATTGCTCCTGTGTCTTACCCAGGCAAGTGCCGTAAGCAATGCCGTCAAAACATACATCTCCGTCAGATAAGGCTGGGACATATCATAAGCGCCCATCTGTCCTATAATAATCATTCCCAGGAGAAATGATGCCGACAAAATCAGCGAACCCAGCGACACGTAATGTGTTATCAGTACCGGAATAAAGAAACAGGCTATGCCAATGAGAATCAGTCTTATGTCTCCGAACGCTATTATCATTCCGGCCGTAGCCGCTATGCCTTTCCCGCCTTTGAATTTAAGATATACGGGAAAGTCATGTCCCAGAATAACGCCGGCAGAGGTATAAATCACAAGCAGAGTCAGATATTCGGAAGCTGCGAATGCGCATCTTACTATCAGAACGGCAGCGATGCATTTTAATACATCCACCGCGAAAGTCAGGATTCCGAGTTTCCAGCCCATAGTCCTGATGGCGTTTGTCGTTCCGGCGTTTCCGCTCCCTTTTGTTCTGATATCGATGCCTTTAAAACGGCCTATGATATATGATGTCTGTATAAGGCCGAAAGCATAGCCGATAATTAGACAAATGATACGTTCCATTTATTTTTCACTTCTCTCCCTGATTATGAACTTAAGCGAAGTTCCTCTGAAGCCGAAAGCTTCCCTGATACGGTTTTCAAGATATCTTACATATGAAAAATGCATAAGCTTTTTATCGTTTACAAATATCACAAAGGTCGGCGGCTTTACGGAAACCTGAGTAACATAAAAAATCTTAAGGCGTTTCCCTTTATCGGAGGGGGGCTGCTGCATGGCAACCGCCTCCGTCACAATTTCATTCAGTACACCGGTTTGGATCCTGAGCGTCTGATTCTGAAGAATAACGTCTATGTGATCAAACAGCTTTGCAAGTCTTTGTCCGGTAAGCGCGGAAATATATGTAATATCGGCATACGGAATAAAAGAGAGTACGTCATGTATCTCGGCAGCGTATTTATTGACCGTTTTGTCGTTTTTTTCGATCGCGTCCCATTTGTTTACGGCGATAAGTATGCCTTTTCCGTATTCGTGAGCGATTCCGGCTATTTTAGCGTCCTGCTCGGTCACGCCTTCAACCGCGTCTATTATGAGGATAACGACGTCGCAGCGCTCGACGGCGGCAACGGTTCTGATAATACTGTATCTTTCTATTTCTTCTTTTATTTTGCTTTTTCTGCGAAGCCCCGCCGTATCGATAAAAATATAATCTCTTCCGTCATGGACAACTTTGGTGTCAATGGCGTCTCTGGTGGTGCCTGAAATATCTGATACGATAACCCGGTTTTCGCCGAGCAGCCGGTTGATGATAGATGATTTGCCGACATTCGGCTTTCCGACTATCGCTATTTTGGGGATGTCGTCATCTTCTGCTTTGGCATCAGAGACATTTACGTGTTTAAGGACTTCATCCAAAAGGTCTCCGAGTCCCTGCTTGCCTTCGGCGGATATCGGTATCGGCTCTCCGATACCGAGATTATAAAATTCAAACACGTCCATCTGCTGTTTTTTGAACTGATCGACTTTATTTACTGCCAGAACCACGGGCTTTTTGCTCTTTCTGAGCATGGTTGCCACCTTTGCGTCCGCGTCCACAAGGCCCTGCCTTACGTCCGTAATGAAAATGATTACATCCGCTGTATCTATGGCTATCTGAGCCTGTTCGCGCATCCGCGAAAGAATAAGGTCCGAACTGTCAGGCTCTATTCCTCCGGTATCTATCAGCGTGAAACTGTTGTCAAGCCAAGTGATATCCGCATATATTCTGTCGCGTGTAACTCCCGGCGTGTCTTTTACTATGGAAATCCTTTCGCCGGCCAGGGCATTAAATAAAGTGGATTTTCCCACGTTAGGCCTGCCTACTATCGCGATTATCGGTTTGCTCATATATCTGCCTCCTTTTGTGGGGCCTTAATTCATCTTCGAGAATTGCAATGCAAAACGAAGCTCCGTCCGCGTCCGCCGGAACAACTCTGGTCCCTAATTCCCTCTCTATGTCTTTTACCGTTATATCGTCCAGAAAAACCTGCTCTCCGGCCCGCAGCATGTTTACGGGAATGACGAGTTTTTCCCCGAGTCCGGCGCCTTTCAGCTGTTTTATCAGGTCCTGTCCCGTGATAAGCCCCGAAACAGTGATCTGCTCTCCAAAAAACTCATTATTAACGGCAAATATTTTTACTTCCGCATTCGGATATTTTTCCTGTATCATACTTACCGCTTTATGAATAAAGCCGCAGGCCAGCCTGCCGGTCGCTATAGACAGCGTTCTTTTTCTAAGGTCACCCGGTTTATCTTTAAGATATTCTTCGACTTCGGTCTGCAGAAGCCTTAACATACCCACTCCGTTTTCAAGCTGCGGGTATCCGTCATACTCCGAATCGTCCGGAATATCTTCTTCAGCCAGAAGATACCACTCATCCGAAGCATATACAAAACCTATCCCGTGACGCTTTCTCATCAGCTTCTGCCATCTTCTTATCTGCTCCAGAACCTGTATGGCGTCTTTTTTTTCAAAGGGTTCAAGCGGATAGAGGCCTTCTCTGTATTTTGTAAGCCCTACCGGAACCACGGATACGCTTTTTACCATGGGACAAAGCCCGGAGAGAACCTCCAGAGAGTATTCCAGCTCTTCACCGTCATTGACGTTTTTACATAAAACGATCTGTCCGTTTACAAAAATGCCTCCCTCTGTCAGCCGCTTTGTCTTTTCCAGAATGTCGCCGGCAAAACGGTTGCGCAGCATCAGACATCTTGTTTCCGGCCTCATGGCCTGAAAAGAGATGTTGATCGGCGTCATATTATATCTTATTATCCTGTCTATGTCATCATCCGAAACATTTGTAAGCGTGACGTAATTCCCTTGAATAAAAGACAGCCTTGAGTCGTCGTCCTTAAAATACAGGGTATCGCGCATGCCCTTCGGCATCTGGTCGATAAAACAGAAAATACATTTGTTCCTGCAGCTGTTGTAGCCGTCCATCAGCTCGGATTCAAATTCAAGACCCAGACTTTCGTCCTCGTCTTTTTCTATCTCAAGCAGCCACTCTTCGCCTGATTTTTTCTTTATCAGGATCTCAAGATATTCATCTTCGGATAAAAAAGTATAATCAAAAATATCTTTTACTGCCCGGCCGTTTATGGAAATAAGATGATCTCCCGGCTCTATCTGCAGCTCTTCCGCTATGCTGTCCGGAAGCACTCTTAATATTTTTTGCACGGTTGCCTGTCCTTTATTTTTTATGTATTGCACGGTGGCAATTTTCCGGACTTACACTGTAGATGATACCAAAAAAAGCCGGCATTGACAATGACCGAAAAAGCATGTTATAAAGGATTTGAAAAGGTTACATCAGGAGGATATTATGTCTGTTTTAAATAATATGATAAATGCAGTACCTGTCGCGCCGCTTAAAATATGTGCTCTGCCGGGATGCGAAGATCGCGTGAACGATATCGAAAGCTATCTCACCAATCTCCAGTCAAAGCTTTTTCAAATGAAAGTCGCGGCAAATTCAAATACAATGTATAACTATTCCGATGAATTTCAGGTTCATTGCGAATGTCCACGTTTCGGAAGCGGCGAAGCCAAGGGCGTTATAAACAATTCCGTCCGCGGAGTTGATCTGTTCTTGCTGACAGACGTATGTAATTACAGTGTTACCTACAGTATGCACGGTTTTAAAAACCACATGTCTCCCGATGATCATTTTCAAAATCTTAAGCGTGTTATCGCCGCGGCAATGGGAAAGGCTCACAGGATCAACGTGGTAATGCCCTTTCTCTATGAGAGCCGCCAGCATAAAAGATCAGGCCGCGAATCTCTTGACAGTGCGCTTGCGCTTCAGGAACTTCAGGGTATGGGAGTGACGAACATCATTACTTTTGATACTCACGATCCTCGTATAGATAACGCGGTTCCTCTCTGCGGCTTTGATAATTTTTACGTAACCTATCAGTTTATGCAGACCCTGTTCTCAAATGTCCCGGATCTCAAATGCGACTCCGACAACCTCATCATCATAAGTCCCGATGAAGGCGCGGTTTCAAGAGCAAAATATTTTGCGAACGTGCTCGGAATTGACATGGGCATGTTTTATAAAAGACGTGACTATTCAAAAATAGTAAACGGGAAAAACCCGATAGTGGCTCACGAGTATCTCGGAACCTCCCTTCAGGGGAAAGACGCGATCATAGTTGACGACATGATTGCAAGCGGCGAGAGCATGATCCATGTCGCCGCTCAGGTAAAGGAAAGGGGTGCTAAAAGGGTATTTATCTGTACTACTTTCGGGCTTTTCACGGAGGGCTTTGATAATTTTGACAAGCATTATTCAGGAGGTATTTTTGACAAGATCATTACCACGGATCTGACTTACCAGAGCCCCGAGATATTTAAACGCGACTGGTACGCTCCGGCCAGGCTCAACAAATATGTCGCAAACATCATCTATACGATCAATCATGATGTTTCGATAGAATATCTCAAAAACAATACAAGCAAAATCAATCAGCTTCTTAAGAGCAGATAATATTTACCGGTACCGGCTTCCGCTGTACAAAAAAGCGTTTTCATAATGACGAATCTCTTCTTTATCTATCGCTATGACGTCAAAACGGCAGTCGGTATCTTCTTTTATGTCTTTTTCCATGCAATAATACGCGGCTGTTCTGGATATCCTTCTCTTTTTCTGAGCGGAAACCGCCTCCTCCGGAAATCCGCTGTCATCGCTTTTTCTGTATTTTACTTCGGCAAAGACCAAAGTGCCTTTGTCGATCGCGATAATATCTATCTCACCCAGCCTGCATCTGTAATTTTTCTCTAAAATCAAAAAGCCTTTTTTCTCAAGCAGCTCTGCCGCCGCCTGTTCATACCTGTTTCCCGTCTTTCTTTTGTTCAAACGCTTCCTCCTGCCTGATTAAAGAAAGTTTTTGATAAATGTCATTCTGTGTATGGGACAGGGTCCGTATTTTCTGATGGCTTCGATATGTTCTTTAGTACCGTATCCTTTGTTTTTGGCGAATCCGTATTCGGGGTAGATCAGATCATAGGCTTCCATAATCCGGTCCCTTGTCACTTTCGCTATTATGCTGGCCGCCGCTATCGACTGGCTTTTCGCGTCGCCTTTGACTATCGGAACCTGTTTTATGTTTATATCCGGTATAAGGACGGCGTCATTTAAGAGAATATCCGGCTTTATGTCCAGATTCGAAACGGCGTTTCTCATCGCCTCATAAGTAGCCTGAAGAATGTTTATCTCATCTATCTTTTTATGGTCAGAAAGAGCGGTGCTTAACGCAACTGCCCTTTCGGTGATTTCCTCAAATAAAGCTTCTCTTTTTTTAATCGAAAGTTTTTTTGAATCATTGATATACATTATACGGCAATCTTTCGGCAGAATCACCGCGGCCGCGGCCACGGGCCCCGCAAGAGGTCCTCTGCCTGCCTCGTCGATACCGCAGAGATATCCCGAGCCGGCATATTCTTTTTCAAAAGCACAAAGAGCTTCCACTCTTTCAAGCTCCGCCTGAAGCTTAGCTGCTTTTTTTAATTCTTTTATCTCTTTTTTCATACAGACTCCGGCATCTCAAGCGTTATCCTGCCCAGCTTTCCGCTTCTGAATTCATCCAAAAGAAGCCTGGCGGCCTTTTCATACGAAACCTCGCTGCCTTTTGTGATGCATTTTCTTTTCTCTCCGATGCTGTAAAGCAATTCGGGCAAATCCGCGTTTTCATCAACTTTGTATCTTTCGGCTATCCTGCCGGGATAATGTTCCCTCAGATATTTAAGCAGTTCAAGCGAAAGCTCCTCGATATTTATCACTTCATCTTTTACGGAGCCCGTAAAGGCAAGCTTTTTGCCGATTTCGGGATCTTCGAACTTTGCCCACAGGACACCGGGGGTATCCAGCATCTGGACGTTTTTATCCAGTCTTATCCACTGTTTTCCTTTTGTCACGCCCGGTTTATTGCCTGTTTTTGTGCAGGCCTTTCCGGCATAAGTATTAATAAAAGTGGATTTCCCTACGTTAGGTATTCCTACTATCATAGCCCTTATCGGCCTGTTTTTTATGCCTTTTCCGGCATTTCTTTCTATAATCCCGGCACAGGCCTCCTGTATCAGCGACGGCAGGGAGCGAAAAGCCGCCCTGTTTCTGGAATCAGCGCAGAGACAGATTATGTTTTGCGCCTGAAAATAATCCCGCCACGCCTTATTGGCCTTTTCGTCCGCCATGTCGGCTTTATTGAGTATAATAATGCGGGCTTTTGTCTTTCCCATTTCCGCAAGATCCGGATTTCTGGATGACAAAGGAATTCGCGCGTCCGCAAGCTCGATGATAAGGTCAACCAGCTTAATATCTTCAAGCATCTGCCTTTTGGCCTTTGTCATGTGACCGGGATACCATTGTATTTCCATTTAAACCACCTATTGAATTATCCCGAACTGATCACCGGGACTGTATCTGAGCCATAATTTCCCCTTTATCTGGCGCTTTTCCACAAGCCCTATTTCCAGATGTCTGCTGTCTTCGCTTTCGTTTCTGTTGTCTCCCAGAACAAAATATTCATCTTTTCCGACAATCACCGGTATATCCGCGACTCCCGGATTCTCTATCAGCGGAAAATCCTCCTGATACGGTTCTTCGTTTATATATACCTTACCTTCTTTTATCTGAATTGTTTCTCCGGGCAGGCCGATAACTCTTTTAACTCTGTAAATACCCTCTCCGTCATGCATTTCAAACGCAATGATGTCGCCCCTGTCAGGCTCGGATATGGCGTACGCCGCCTTATTCAGCAAAACCCTGCTGCCGGAAACAAGCGTCGGCTCCATGGAACTTTCGGTCACAACCACCCTCTGTCCGAAGCAAAACGCACACAAAAAGCCCAAAAATACAAAAACAGCTATCTGTAAGGTCAGCTTTATTATTTTCCTGAGCCTTGTCTGCCAGTGATATTCTCTTATGAATTTTGACTGGGAATCCACTATTGTTACCTCTCTTAACAAAGGACAGTAAAGGCTCCTGAAATCAGGAGCCTTGGATTTAACGAATCAGTTCTTTTACTTTAGCTGCTTTTCCTACTCTGTCGCGCAGGTAGAACAGTTTGGCACGTCTTACTTTACCCTGGCGTACAACTTCGACTTTCTCGACATGCGGAGAATGAAGCGGCCATGTCTTTTCCACACCGACTCCGTTTGAGGTTTTACGAACCGTAAATGTTTCTCTGCAGCTTCCGCCCTGTTTTTTGATGACGATTCCTTCGAAAACCTGGATCCTCTCGCGATTGCCCTCTTTTATTAAAGCGTGAACTCTTACCGTATCGCCGACTTTAAAAGAAGGTGCTTCGGCCTTGATCTCTCCGGCCTCGATGCTTTTGATGATTTCGTTCATTTTATCTCTCCTATCCGTGTTAATATCTCAAACACTTTTAATATTTGGATGTTCTTAACACCGATAAACGTGCCAGCGGACCATCTTTTTTTTACAGCTTTTAAATATTACTACAAAAGCATTTGGTATGCAAGTTTTTTTTAAGATTGTTTTACCTGCCTTTAAGAACGCCTTTTCGATAAATAAGACATGGTTATCTTAACTGCTATTCCCGCTGCCGCGATCAAGATAACCAACAACCCTGTCGGCATAAATACTTCCGTGGGAATTGCCCCTTCAAGGGTGTTCTTCACCTCGATCCGGCTGTCTTTCTCGGCCGAACCGGTAAATACGTTGCTCCTTACTACGGCTTCTGCATCCCTTTGCATCGTAGTATTGTAATGGCCGTTGCTCTCGGTAATGATATATTCGGTGCCGTAAAGGAGCTCCACGGCTGTTGTGCCGTCATGACCGAGCTTAAAGCTGTATCTCTGCTTCCCTTCGACAACGCCTTCATCCTTCCAGCCGTCCGGAAGCTCTATGATCCTTCCGCTGACCACGTCAAAGGTAAAGTCGAACACATCCTCTTTGTTGCCCATGCTGCCGTCGATCGTCTTATGTATCTCAAGCATATCCCACGCAAGGTTCGTAAATGTCCTGGCACCGGGCTCCGGGTAATTGACAGTCGCAGTCATCTCTCCGCTTCCGTTGTCCTCGACATGGACATCGACTTCCACATCGTGAATATCATAATCGGCGTGCTCTGTTCCCTGCACTTCCCTTACATAATATGTGTAATCCTGTCCGTCGTCCTCAGCGGAATAATCAAGTGCAAAGCTGACATTTCCGTCTGCCCCGGCATATGCCTCAGCAAGAACCACGCCGTTCTCGTCTGTCAGTTCAAACAGATATGTTCCACCTGTCAGTTCCCTTCCGAGCAGGACCTTGGTTACGCTTATCGAAGCGCTGCCGGAAGTAGAGTAGGTGTTTTCCGCCGTTGCGAAGGCTTCTTCTCCCGCGACAATCACACCCTCAAGCCCTGTGGAGTCTGTGAGCTCAAAGCCGGGCGCCACGGCTTCTTCCAGTACATACCGGGCATTGTGGGGAAGTCCCGTGATCCGGATATTCTCACCGCCTTTAAGGCTTACGGTATCCCCGCTCTTTATCGTCCCCAGATCCTGATCGAAGTTTTCCGTACGTGTGGTATGCACTATTATCTCACCCGGACGCGCAAGCTTCGATGACGGGATGCTCAGGATATTTCCGTTCCCTTCAAATGAAGCATACTCCTCGGCAGGATCCGTGGAGTTAAACGTCTTGCCTTCGCTTACATAATTATTATAATTGATGAACTTGGCTTCGGCATTTTCCGCAAGGCTGTACCATCCGTCCTCGGAATAGACTTCCGAATATTCGGATGTTGTCACTGAATTCATCAGGGCGGGGATAACGACCACCGTCATATAGCTGTTTGAGGACGATTTCGGATTTCCCGACCCGGAATAATTCAGTCCGACATACAGGGTCTGCTGTCCTGTCTCTTCATCCGTTACGATATCGTATACGGCATTTGGCATCACTTTTGAAGAATCCGACCATGGCGGATTCCTCAGATACATGCCAGTGGAAACATCCGGGGCCACTATCGCATCCCTGTTAAAGAACCCAATGGACTCGCTCTCATCTATGGTTACTCCGGGAGAGAGGGGTATCCTGATATAAACAGGCACATTCTCTTTGTTTCCGTTCACCACATAAGCCAGCCTCAGCTTGCCTTCGCTGTACGTCGACGCCGGAGGAGTTGTTTGCAGGCTGTGATCCACATATCCGGTCATATCCGTTGCCGGATCGGCGGTGCTTTGCGTCCTTGTCCATTCGGCAACGGAATATCCGCTGTTTGTCGTGCCCGTTCTGTTGAAATTGTGCTGATACGCGTTCGACTTATCTCCGTCGCCTAATTTATCGGTAATGGCTGACACGCCGGAACGAGGAGTCGCAGCGGTATCTCCTGTTGCCTTTCTTGTCCTTTCAAAGCTTGTCGGAGCAGTAACCACGGTCTCGTATTCGGTCTCCTCTATGAAAGGTTGGTTCTCGTTTCTCTTGAGCACCTGATACTCGCCGGTAAGCTCGTTTCCTTCCCCGTCATAAAGCCTTACGGTGAAGTTAAATACCGCGTCTTTCGCCTTTTCGGTCGCATTTACCAGCTCTTTCGTCAAACGGAGATCTCCCGTGCTCATCCGGTTCGTGAACAGACGGTCTTCTCCCTCATAGATAACGGCCGCCTCAAGAATGCCTCCGCCGGCATCCTCAACCTCTATCGTTACGTTCTTCACGGCTTCCGTATCATATATGATTTGCGGGTCGCTTCCACCGATTTCAACAACCTGATAATGATATGTGCCGGGCTCGGTAAAGCTAATATCGCTGAATCTTACGGGCGCTTTCAGATACCAGGGATTGTCGATATATTCATCCTCTCCCTGACCGGGTATCTTTTCGTTCTGGTCGGGAGCTCCGTTCTCGGCAGTCTCAAGCTCGGAGACGGTCTCAAGGTTTTCTCCGGTAAGTTCGAAGAGCTTAAAGCTGAACTGACCGACCTGCGGCGTTCCGCCGACAAGGTCTTTATATACCGTAACGGCCGCACTTCCGACCCCTTCGTACCGGTTTTTCGCTTTGGCTTTGGATATGCCGTTCGCGAGTATCGTTCCTTCGGCGCCCTCGATATCCCCGTCCTGCGTCCATCCCGCGGGAAGACCGACCTCTTCGATCGTATACTTCGTGCCGGCGGGAAGATCCGGGAATACTATGGTCTCACCTGCCTTGGCCGTGACGTATATCTCGCCCTGCGTCGGCTTCACGGGAGTCACCCCGTTCCCGCTCCACTGCGCGTAAAGGGTGATGGTCTCGCCGTCGGTCTGCGGCGTCAGCGCTATTCTCTGTTTATCCGTATATTTTGTGCCGTTTCCGTCAGCATCTGTGTTCCAGCCGGTGAAGATCTCGCCGCTTTTACTGTAAACATTGGCTTTAATCTCATTCGATATTCCCCATACCATAGTCTGTTCGGTCATCTGGCCGCTGGTAGCTCCGTTGCCGTCGAACTCAATCTTATATGTCATGCAGTCGTAGTAATATTTTATTACTGTAATATCACCAAGGCTGAGTGTCACCGTCTGCGGCTCAGGGGTTACAAAACCCGGATAGTCATTAACCGGCGGAGTGACCTCGATATCCCTGCCTTCATAGGGGATCATTTCCGTGCTGCTGTCCGTAAGGTTATATCCGCTTAGATTGGAGTTCTGCTGGTAATGCTCCACCTTATATTTAAGGAATGATCCTTCATCGAGCCATTGAGCGTAAAGGGTCAGGGGCACATGCAGGCGGGTAATGCCTGTTACCGTCTCTCCCGGCTCATATATATCGCTCTCCCCGTTCTTGTCGGTGCTCCAACCGATCAGTATATAGCCCGGTCTCGTGGTGGTAGTGCTGTCAGGCATTGTGATATCGGGCAGCGTACCATCTGTAGTCGTCACATCTCCTGCAGTGGTAAATCCGCCGTTGGCATCAAAGTATGTATTACTTACAGACTCATCCATCTCCCAGACCCATGTTCCGGCCATGTCAGAGGTAAAACCTTCTCTTAATTCAGCAGATGTATATGGTCCGTAAACTTCATCCTCCCTGATCCACTTGCCTTTATAATATCCATCATTGGGTGGAGTGGGCAGGGTGATAAGATACTTGTAATTATCAAGATTGACATAGGTGTGATAATAAAACCTCAGACGGTTGATTGAAAATATGTTTGGCAGGGGCCCAAGAGTGATCTTCCTTAAGGAAGTGCAACCCTCTACGATTCCGCAAAAAGGTGCACTAAAATTGTACCACAAGTTTAAAGTGATATTTGAGGTATTCATCCAGCTAAGATCAAGCTCCCTCAAGCTGCTGCATCCATAAAACATACACTCTACATCCTGAAGACTCTCAGAACTGAAACTGCTTAAATCTATACTTTCCAAGCTACTGCAATTTTTAAACATCCTGTCCATTGAAACAATGTTAGATGTATTAAATCCGCTGATATTACATGAAGTCATACTTGTACATCCATCAAACATACACCAATAATTAGTTACATTTGAAGTGTCCAGACAACTTAAATCTACGCTTTTCAAGGACGGACATAGTCTAAACATTGTTTCGAAGTCTGTGCACTGAGATGTATCTAATCCACTTAAATCGACTTCCTCAAGATTTGAAAGTCCCGCAAAGAACGTGCCTCCGTTTTGAGGCGCAATAACGTGTTCAGTAATTACTACTTTTTTAATCGCATTTTTATAGCTATCATTGGCCAGCCATCCGTTCTTGCTCGAATTCCCATAATTAAACTGTTCCAAGGTTCCTTCATGTACCGTCAGAACTCCGTCCGAGTCGATCTCCCATCTGCAGGTGCCATGCGTGCCCGAATAGACTACGCTGGCCGTTCTGAGCGTTGGCGTTGAAGCTTCGGCTGAGTCAAAGCTGGCGTCTTTAGCATATGCGGATGCTGCTCGCTCACTTTCTTTTTCCTGTTCGGAATACTCTTCTTTGCTCTGCGCCCTGCTGCGGCTTTCCGGGATCACTTTGCCGTCTTCATCTTCGCGGTAATAATAGTAGTCGCCGCCTTCCACAAGTGTTCCGTTCTCGTTGTAGAGGGTCACTTTGAAGGTGAAAAGGTCGTCCTTGTTCGCTTCGGTGACTCCTTCCCCTTCCTTTTTGATCTTAAGGACTCCCGGGCGCGTGGTGTTGGAGAACGTCATCGCGCTTTCGCTTGTCACGGCGGTAAGGTTTCCCTCCCCGTCGTCGGTGACGGTTACGGTTATTAATTCCGTGTGGGTGTCATAGTCTATAGTATCCGAAGCACCCGTCACCTCCCTGACGGTATAGGTATGAACGCCGGGTGAATCATACACTATCGGATCGAACTGGATGAAGCCTCCGTCAAGCGTCGTTTTCGTCTGGATCACGCTGCCGTTTTCAACCAGTTCGATTTCAAACGCGCCGGCCTCCGCAGGCTGGTTGTCAAGAAGCTTTACTCCCGTGAACTGGGCTGTCGTCGTTCCCGGCTGGTATTTGTTGGTAAATGCTGCATACACAGTCTCAAGCGCATTGATCGTGCCGGAGGCGTTTACCGTTTCCACGAGAACCCAACCATCCGGAGTTTCCTCATAGATCTGATATGCCGTACCTGCGGGGATGCCGTCGATATTCGCTGCCTCTCCGCCCTTTAATGTGATTTCGAATTCGCCGTTTACAATATCTATCGGAGTTCCGGTTTGCCTGAGAGAGCTTCTTGTTGAATCAGCATCAAAAGGATCAATGGAAAAACTGCTTCTGTTTTCGTATCCGGCATCTGATGAACTGTCGGCATTGTTATCGGAATTACTATTCCGTTTTAATGTAAAACATGGGCAAATACCAATGTCGAAAAAGCTGTAATAGCACATGATGCTCCCATCATAATACGTGTTCTCTCCATTTCCGGATCCAGCACGGTATATAGACCGGAACCAATATCTTTCGCTATTTCCGGAAATGCCATATCCTACGACTCCCGGAGATGCCTGCTGAACCTTATTTATATATCCGGCATTCATTTTTGCTGTAAAATACGGATACGGACTCCCTTCCTGGGGATGCGAATACTTTGGTTCATACCAATAAGAATCAAAGCTTGACATAGGCCAGATCTCATTAACCGATAAAAGCCATAACTTATCATAGCTTCTTTTCAAGTTGCTGTACGTCATACTGTCCCATACACTGTCATAAAGGGTTTTTCTTTTTCCGATAGCATTCTGCAATTCGACAGGAAATGCCTTTATAAGAGTATCTTCGTTAATATAGCTCTCAACATCCGGCGATACGTTCTCCGCTTCTGTACAATAACCCGAAACGCTTGACCTAAGTGTAAGGCTGTCATAACCGTTAAGCATCGCCCTGGTTCTTGAAGCTCCCCATCCGCCATAGTTCGTTCCATAGTTCGGATTACCACTGTAGCTCAGCGGATTTCTTCTTCTGGCGTCTTCCGCCAGTTCAGTTAACAATACCGATACTCCATCCCCTGTCAGAGCTGCGTATTCATCGTCCGTACATGTGCCTTTCAGCAATTCGGGAATATCCAAATAAACAGAATGGGTACATCCCTCAGAAATGCATTGTTCATACACATAAGGATCATAATTGTTCCATTCGATAATAACGCTCCAGTCATCTTCGTGCAGACATCTGTGTTCGTTGCCTGATTCAGTCAGCCCTGAGGGCGTATGAGCTTTAAATGCATTAGTATAGTTTTCCCCATAAGCAGGACCAAAAGTCAGTCCTCCCTGCTGTGCTGCAACCATGTCACTGCTGGCTGTCATGCTGGTGTTCACCAGATTGTCATTTTCGGCGACCATATCAATGCCAATGCCATATAACGAAACGGCATAACGAGCTAAAGGCAGCGCATCCCATTTCGCGTAAACGGTTTTGTTTCCCGTTATCTCTGTTTCAGGCGTATAGATCTCTCCATCCGGCTCCACGGTCCAACCGCCGAAAGAGTATCCGTTTCTGACAGGATCAGGTACATCGGGATCATCATTTTCATATTTTTCTGTCTGTCCATTCCATGTATAGCTAACGGAGTTCTCTGTCCAGCTCTCATCCGTGCCGAAATGACCGCCATTTGCGTCAAATGTCACTTCCTGATACCGGGGCGTGTGTGCCTGCTCCAATTCATATTCGAGCTCGAGACCGTCAACATCAGGTCCGATAAGCTTGATTTTGAATTTGAATTCTTGACCGTCTCCAGGATCATCCTCGGTGTATTTGCTGAGATTAAGCGAGCCGGGCTTTAAGGTGTTCCTGAACACAGGCAGTTCGCCCTCGTCGTCGCTGATCTCATACCTGTATTCCGTATGTTTCACCTTCATTGGATAAGTGGAATACAGCCGATGGTTTACAGGCAAAAAGGAGATATTATCAGGGCAGCCTGCAAGGCTTAGGAATTGTTGGTCGTTACCGATAATGTAATTATGCCAATCCCCATCTTCTGCAACCCTCATAAGTCTGGTCCAGCCATAGTTTTCAAAGAAATAGACGACTCCGCCTGTTCCGTATTCATTATTTCTCAGTCTGTTTCCGTTGGAAAGGACCAGTGCTTCCTCGATCTGAGCTACAACCTTAACGTAATCTGCGAGAGTCTCAACAGCAGTATCTTCGATAAGGGTGTATGCCTCACCATTATAAATGTATTCATCCGTTTCGGAGTCATAATAGACTGCCGGAGGGAAATAGGCGTTACTAAAAAGTTTTTTCAATTCGATCGGAGTGTCAAGATAGATCTCTTCCGCCGTAATCAGACCGGGATCATCCGGGCTGTCTCCCGTAAACCCGAAACTGAATCCGTCAAGATCATTAGCATCTATATCTTTTACAAATCCATAGGGAAGGTCTTTTTTTGCATATCTGATGGAATAAGTTTTCTCTTCCGGCACTATATTCACATTCTTCGGGCTCTGCGTGAATCCGAGCGTTCCGTTGCCGTAGTCCACCACATAGACCGAGTAACCGTAGACGCTTTCATCGTAATTGACCGTCGCGTCTGTGCCTTTCTTCTCTCTTATGGCGTATTTATAGGTCTTTCCGGCATCCTGCTCGGTAAATTTAAGCGCATTAAATACAACGCTGCCGTCGGCGGTGTTGACCGCAGTATCGATAACGTTTCCTTCTTCATCCAGCAGCTCGAATGTGAACTCGCCGTCCGTAAGGTCTCTTGCCTCAAGCACCTTCCATGCCCGAAGGGTGGTCTCTCCAGACGCTTCGTATCTGTTGCTGAATTCTATTCCGGTCACGACTTCCCAGCCTTCCTGTGCGGGAGGAGCGGGATCCTCGTCAAGATACCAGGTTCCGGAAGCGTCATACGGAACCGCCGGATTTTGTGTGCTCTTAAGTATCCAGCGTTCGATCGTCATCGTGCCGTTCCCGTTGTCGCGGGGCGCGGCAAGCACGGTGTATTCGGTGGTGTCATAGGTATAGCCGGCCTTTTGCTGATCAGTCTCTTTTACCGTATATACAAACAGCTGAGCGTCGTCCGCGTCCGTGTAATTGAACTGGCCGAAGTTGAATTTTGCCCTGTGCAGAAGTGCCTCGGGATCTGATTCGTACGGCATCTGGTTCGTGGAAACTTTTATCGCTTTGCCGCTGTCATCATACACCTCGGCACGGAAAAAGTATCTTCTGAGCTCCTGACTGCCGGTAAGCTCTTTGTCGGCCTGCAGAGACATTGTCCCTCGCGAAGAGTAAGTGTTTGTGAACACGGCCTGCGACACCCTGTCCGCCCTGATCTTTCCGCTTGTGCCGCTCTGCGCCGTATTGGTAAAGCCGGGAATCGGGCTCTCGGTCACTGTATAATTCGCGCCGGACGGGATGTCATATATCAGGATCTTTTCATCGGAGAAAATTTGGAATGTATCTCCGTTTCCGGCTTCCCCTTCGGAAATAATCTGAGTCTCATCCTCGGCTTTTACTATCCTGAAGGCATATTTTTTGACATAAGGTTCACCATTGTCGTCTTTCAGCGACAGCGTAAAGCTGAAGCTGTTGTCAAGAGCCTTGTCTGTAGCATTTCTGACCTCTTTTTCTATACTGAGATCGCCGTAGGGGTAGTATATATTCGTGATCGTGTTGGTATCATCGTCCACCGTCCTGTAGAAATCCGTCGGCACCACGGTCTCGTCCACGGTATATACATACGGTGTGCCGTGATCGTGATACTTAAGAACTCCGTTGAACGAACCCTTCCAGCTTCCGTCAAGCCCGGCCCTTATTGTCCTGTTCAGACCGGTATAAACATCGTCACGGAAAAGACGCACGTTCACCGAATCCGGAATGTTTGCCTCCCAGCCCGGATCTTCATTGCTTGTCCATTCTTTTGAAAACGGTACGTTTATCGTCTCCGGAATATGCTTGTTCGTGATATAGATGGTAGTACCCTGAATCCTCGAGGTCGAGGTGTATCCCGAAACCTCGGTCTCCCTGATACTGTAATCATATTTTATACCGTCATCATCATACAGGATCACATGCTCGAAACTTCCCTGCCAGTCGGCCTCGGCATAGATGTCTGTTTCCTTTCCGACAGACTCGCCGTTCCTTAAAAGCTCCACATGCACGCTTTCCGGTCTGAACCCGTCATTGTCATCAAGATCGTCCCAGTTTTTAACGATATCGATATCCGTTCCGATGATTCCGGTCATGGTATAGCCGGAACTGTTGTAGGCATGCGAAATCACGGGCGTTTCCAGGTCTTCAAAGGAGGTCGCGTCCATATAAACGCTGTTAAAAGCATGGGCGTTGTTTTTGGGCTGGTCATAATCCGTATCGGCAAAGGCATCCGGCTGTGTCTCATAGGTGGGTGCCTGCATATGGATATAGGCAATCAGAGCCTTGCCTTCCGTCAGCTCAAAATCCGAATCATTTGCCTTTTTGCCGCAGTCTATTGCTATCGCGGTGACCGTGGAAGGATCGTCCGGAAGAGTCGTTGACCATACGGAGGTATCCTGAAGTTTTTCCCGAACCACGTTTTGTTCGTTGTCGGGATTATATATCTCAGGTGAAAGATCAATATCCGCGACCGTACTGTAATATATTACCGGCTTGCAGCCCATCGCTTCTATTTCAGATACGTCCACCGATCTGAACGTACCTTTCCATGAAGGAGTTTCGACATAGGTCGCCAAAGCGGAACCCGGCGACAGCAGCGCATTTGCGGCATCCGCCTCTTCCTGATCCAATATCGCTCCCTGCCGCAGCGAAGTATCTCCCGGATCGGTTATCGTGACCGTCTTATGAGTCTCAAAACTGTCAAGGATGATGATATCTTTGGTTACGGTATCCGTAAAGGATGTGGCCGTAAGGCGGTAGGTGTACTTTCCGCCCTCATAGACATTTACGTCGCTTCTGAGTCCGTCCGACCACTCCTCGTCGCCCATTGCCTGAACGTGCTTCCTTATGGATGAAAGGGCGGAGTAATCCGTTTCCGTTGTGCGGTAATCGTCGCCCGCATAGACGAATACCGGATCGTTCCTGTCGGGATCCAGATTTGTCATGTATTGCCTTAAGGAAGGTATGACCGCCTGCAGGGAAGCCTTATGGTTCGCTCCGCTCGGCGCGTCGTTTTCGCCTGTCCAGTAGCGCATGTTTCCGAACACAGGCTCATCCGCCTCATACGCCGCGGTGTTCCTTAAATTTTTAAGGCCCCTGTTCCTGGCTTCGTCATATGAATATGTGGATTTGAACGTCAGTACATGCTTCCTGCCATAGCCTGTGTCGGGCCATGAGGAGTCACGGTAATGATATGAACCCGGATCTGCGTCCGTATCCGACGCGCTTTTAAATATCCTGTTTTCGTTCAGTACGGCTTTTACCTTAACGAGCTGCCTTCCCGAGCCATTGTAATTCTCATAAACGTCTATTGTTTTGATCGTGCCGTCCGTAATCGTAAAACTGCTCTCATCGGCGAACATTCCGGGCGGAAGAAGATCATAGAAAACACCTTCCGCGGAAAACGGCAGCTGACCGTCCTCGATCGAACTCTCGTAATCCGAAAGCGTCGGCACGTTCGACTGCTGATACAGGGTCAGCGTATTCGTATAGACCAGATTCCTGTTGCCCCTGTCATTGTAAGTAAATAAAGTCTTTTTTGAAAGATCGACAGCCAGCTTGTAATTCCTGCCGTGAAGATAAGCCGTGGTGTTGTCTGCAGCGGAATTAAGCTGCCCGCCTTCACTGTCATATACCGTACAGGAAGCATAATTCACGGAGTTGAGCATGGCGGTATCTGTCTGTGAAAATGCCGATTCAACCCGCGCCACAACCTGATCCGAAGGCCTTATCACGTAGCTTGCCTCTATATTCGCCGAAACCTTTGCGTCGCGTGAGGGTATCGCTGCCTTAACGGCATAAATGTTCAGTTCGTCGCTGAAAAGCACATTTCTGCCGCTGACGGTAACCCCTTCCTCCAAAGCAGTCGGAACGCCTGAAGAATCGAAAACGGCATATTTAACCCAGTCATTACTGCCTTCGGGTTTTCCCCATATCTCTACCGGAATCGCGCCTGTCGGATTCCATGTACCGCTGTCTTCATAGGATCCGGGCCGGGCTCCCTCTTCGTCAGGGATCCATCCGTAGGTCTCGATACTGCGCAGGGTCACCGATCTGAAAGCATACTCTCCGGCCGAAAGACGTCTTCCCGCGAAGCTTATCTGCTCGTCTTTCAGCTCGAGTGTCACTTCTCTTTTTCCGTGTTTTGAGGTGTCATTTACATTTGCGCCCTCTTCCACCGTGTAGGGAAGTATCAGGGCGTTCGTGCTAAGGGAATGACTGATCAGCGAAGAATAGCGTCCGTTAAGCAAATGCTGCAGATCTCTGTCAGATGTGGCTTTCTGCTGATAATTCGTATGGTTAAGCCCTGATTTTGTAAAAGACAGCTTCGGATCACTGCTGTAATAATATGATTCATTATATTTGTTTGTGAATGTCCAGGTATGGGTCGCCGGGTCATAAACCCTGCTTTGCTGGGTATAACTCCATCTTTTCGTCCTTGAGGAACCGTCGGAGAAATATTCCGTCGGTTCAGATCCTCCGGGAAGGGACGACTCATAAGCCTGATATTCAGATATGGAGCCGTCATCGGCCCATGAAAATGACCAGTTGTTGGATTTGTTCAGATATCCTGAAGCAACTCTTTTGTTCGTGGTAGTATTCTGTATCCAGACACTGACGCCCGACGGTCTTCTCCCCGCCGCGTTATTATTGTCATTCCAGACTTTCTTTATCTTCCATTCGATGGGCTTTTTGAAACTGACGGATGCGCTGGCGGTTTTTTCGGAATCTTCATTGTCATCCGTTCCGACAACTTTTATGGTCTGTGAATTATGAAGTGTATATGTGGCGCCTTCTTCTTCGAATTGGTCTTTCGGATATGCGGTCCAGATATAAGCCGTGTTGTCTTTATCGTTCCAGCCGTTTTCGAGCAGATTCGCCGTGACCGTCTTTCCGTCAGCAGAGGGGACGGCTGCGCCGTTTACGGATGCGCCGAGCATCAGGGCATCTACCGTGACCGTCTCGCTTGAGCCGTCGGCTGTCTTTTTTGTCACGCTTTCATTGACCGTATCCGTTACGCTCATGGTAAAGAGCTGGCTTCCTGACGAACGTCCGTCCACATACCACTGGACGTAATAATAGTTTTCCGGGTTTTGCGGACGAAGGGCCTGCGGAAGTTTTGAAGGCATATTCAGCCATACGGAATCGACGGCCTTCTTTGTCGCGCCTGTTGCCTCGGAATATGTATCTATAACCGCTTTTATCGTATTTGACGGCATGGTGAGGACATCCCCGGTCCTTGGGGTCTGGACACTCACCACGGCATAGAAATCGTCGGAAACGGTCCCATCCGTCATTTCGTATGAGTAAGCGCTCTGGAAATTGACCGGATCCGCATTGGGATCGGGACTTGTCATCCTGAATGTACCCTGAAGCATATATTTCGACGCGGCGGAAAGGGCGTTTACATTGGTTATGACTATGTTGTTGCCCACACGTTTCCACGCGAAATCAGCCGTCTGGGATTCTCCTTCCCTCGGCACGGCAAGAGTCAGGAGTCCCGGCTCCCTTCCGTATCTGTCAAGCCAGAGATACGCAGGCAAAACGATCTCTATCGCGCCCGCTTCTATGTTGCCTTTCCCGGAAAGATTCAGATCCACCTGCCATTGCTGATTCGGGATGGTCTCATTTGAAGGCGCAAGATAAAGATCATCGAATTTTGCCGGCTCGTCGGATCCCGTGCTTGCCGACAGCCACCGCATCGTCACTCTCTCCAGAGTTATGCCGTCCGCGGTTATCGGCTCCGGGAAAACCGGATCGGCAGAGTTTCCGCGCATATCCTGTTCTTCCTGCGCATACATCTGTTCAGCCGGTATGATTTCGGGAACAAGCGTATCCAGGACTTCCGGGTTCAGATTTTCTTCTTCAAGGGAATTTGTATATAAGGATTCGTCATCATAAATGAGCGCAAGGGTGGACGGCTGAAGATATTCGTTTGAAAGAAGCACTTCCTCCTCATCCGGAGCGATCTCGATGAGCTCGGTCTCTGCGGGCGTGACAGCTTCCTCCCGTTCTTCATAACATGAGTCGCTGTGGGTATGTTCCTTCATGCCGCATACAAGCACGTATTCATCCCCGACCTTTTCAACGCAGTCCGGTGTGTGCAGGTGCTCTATCATGCCGCAGTAAAGCCCCAAAGACTGCTGCTCCTGTATATCCGCAGTGCCGTTCGGGTTTTCAACCATCCCGCAAATATATATATGTACGGTTTCGTAACATAAAAAGGTATGTTCGTGATTGGAATCAGAGCAGTTTCTGACCTTTACGGTATAATAACAATCCCACGAATGAAAATGCTCATCCTGAACATCCGATGCTTCATAAGTTTCCTGTTCCGGTACTTGTTCCTGTTCCGATACCTGCTCCTGTTCCTGTACCTCTTCCGCATATACGGAAAACGTCCCCTGGAACGAAGACAGGATCAGAAAAAAAGTAAACACTACCGCCAGAACTCTTTTCAAAACGTCTCGGCCTTTTCTGTTTTTGTACATATTTTTTACCCCGCTGTTGTTGAACTCTTTCTAAAGATCTTGTGTCAATCCACTCCAAAGTCAGCACTTCATAAAACCTCGGGAGCTATATTATTAAATTAAAACTGTTCAGACCAGCTCCAAAGCCAGCCTGTAAAATACAGGATCTTCCATTGCCTCTTCCGCGGTATCGTATCCGGAGAAAGAACCGAATACATCCGTGGCGTCGAGATTAATCCCTTCCGTCCTGTAATGGTTTGAAATAATGTACATTTTTTCGACTGAAAGCAGGTCGATATTGAGCAGAAGCTTTTCCATCATCCTGCATGAACTCAGCTTCGGCTCGGTGATGACCACACACACATCCGAAAGTGCGATCATCGAAATAGTTTCTTTGTTAAGCGCTGTGCCTACGTCCAGAATGATATGCGAAAAATCGTTTTTCTCTTTTATCAATTCTACAATATCATATATCTGCGCCGACTTGATGCCCAGCTTTGAAAGCGGCTTCTCAAAAGGAAGCAGACAGGTTATTTCACCCTGATATACGTTTTTCAGCAGCGACCAGTATGTGTTTTCGTTAATATCCCTGATATGAAGCGC
This sequence comes from uncultured Lachnospiraceae bacterium, assembly GCA_964389285.1. GTDB lineage: Bacteria > Bacillota > Clostridia > Lachnospirales > Lachnospiraceae > Alectryocaccobium. Next base: position 42,667 of record CAYMCZ010000008.1, read on the forward strand.
CAGCGCGGGATCCGCCGTCTGCCTCGTCTCCAACAGGCCGCAGAAGCTCTGCAGGTTATCACAGCCTATCACTATGGCCGATTCGCCCAGTTTTTTTAATTTCTTCGCAAGAGCAATGGCGGCAAGGCTTTTACCGCTGCCGCCTATGGGCGAATATACGGTAATAACCCTGGTTTTCTTTTCCTGTGTTTCTTCGGGGATATCAAAATCCTCAAACCCGTCGTCATCTTCGCTGATACCGGCGAGACTGTTTTTGATAAACTCAAAAATTTCTTCTTTTGTACGGTACTTAAGAACCATGCGTCCGGAATCTTCCGAATCCGGATCCATGTTGATTTTGCGGTCAATAAGCATTATGTGGGAAATATTATGCTCTTTTAAAAATTCACCGTAAAACTTTCTGGAAATAAGAAGAACATCTATATCACGATGAAGCCTGAAATAGTTTTCCAGATATTCTCTGGATGTGATTATCTGAATAGAAGCTTCGTAATAAAAAGATTTAATCAGCTTTTCTTCGAAGCTTTTAATGTATTCATGATCGGGATCCGCAATAACTATGTGTTTTGTGTGCTGTATCATGCGTATCCCTCCTAATCCGCATTTTCGACGTTAAATGTGCAGTCCCCGAACCTGATGATGCTTCCCGTCCCGAAAGGCACGTGGGTCATGGCGGGAATCTGATGGTCGTTTAAAAACGTGCCGGATTCGCTGTTAAGATCCTGAATGAAGAAGCTTATATCATTCCAGCCGATCAAAGCATGAAGCGGACTGATTCCGGGCATTTCCAAAAAGCCGTCAACCCCCGCATCATCCGAGCCGATAAAGAAATCGTCGTGCCCTACGACAAAGACCACCGGTTCAGGCAGGTTTATGCTGCGAAGAATGATCCTGTCGTCATCTTTAAGCGGCGGACGTTCCATGGCTTCGCGAAGCTCGTCCCAATTGCCCGGATCCTTTTCCTGCAGATATTCTATCTGACGGCAGACGGTCTCTCCCTCGGGAGAGAGCTTAAATAATTCTTCGAGCAAAGAATATATCCTTTTAACATATATCCTGCTCTCCAAAACCTCCACGGGCAGAACGGCAGGAAGGCATATCAGATACACCTGTTCGGCTTCGTCTGTGTAAATGCTGTCCAGGTCCCAGATCACGTTTTCAACCGAAAGCTCCATGATGTCTTCTATTTTTCTGACATAGTCAAGAATCTCAATGCCGACTTTTTTCAGGGTCTCAAACGAAATTCCTTCGCTGGCATTGGTGATGCTTCTTAATCCTTCGGTAAAATATACAAGCTGGATCATGCTGTTCCAGCGGACCCATTTGCATGGGAGTATCCCGGGAGTTTCTTCATTCTCCAGATATTCCAATGCTGTTTTATCTAAAAGCTCTTCTGAATTGAAGAGAAAATCCCTCATACATCTTCCTCCTCATAAGTAATAAAATAATACCATATTTTCGAGTATTTGAAAAGAAAAAAAGGACAGGCTGAAGATTATAGCCTGTCCCTGATATTAAAATCATGTGAAATCAGTTATTTCTGTTTTTTAAAAACTCCGGAATCTGAATGTCCTTTTTAGGTACATTGCTCTTTATAGGTGCCGAAGCCTGCGGGAGAATATTTTCGATGTTCTGGCCCGGAAGCTTAAACGTAGGAATCGAAAATCCTCCGGATGACTGAGCCGCCGCGGATTTTCTTTTTTCCTCGGGTTTGGTCTCCTTTACGCTGGCCTGAGTAGCCGTTTCTTCGTTAAGTCCCGTAGCGATAACCGTGATTTTGGCATAATCCGGAATGGAGTCGTCGTACATTGCGCCGAAGATGATGTTAGCTTCCTCTCCCGCAAGGTTCTGTACGTAACTCGCGGCATCATTGGCATCCATAAGGCTGATATCGCCTGAAATATTGATGATGACATGTGTAGCGCCCGTTATCGTAGTCTCAAGAAGAGGACTGGATACGGCCTGCTGAACCGCCTCAAGCGCTTTATCATCGCCTTTGCCCTCACCTATTCCGATATGCGCGATGCCTTTGTCGGTCATGACCGTCTGTACGTCGGCAAAGTCAAGATTGATAAGAGCAGGCAGATTAATAAGGTCGGTTATGCCCTGTACGGCCTGTTTAAGAACTTCATCTGCTTTTTTAAGCGCCTCAGGCATGGTAGTGCGTCTGTCTACGATCTCAAGCAGTCTGTCATTCGGTATTACGATCAGAGTGTCTACGTTTGTTTTTAATTTTTCGATGCCGGTAAGGGCATTGTTCATACGTGTCTTGGCCTCAAATCTGAAAGGCTTCGTCACTACTCCTACGGTCAGAATACCCATCTCTTTGGCAATCCCGGCAACTATGGGAGCAGCTCCCGTACCCGTGCCGCCGCCCATGCCGCATGTCACGAATACCATATCGGCGCCTTCTATAAGGTCGCGAATTTCATCAAGGCTCTCCTCTGCAGCAAGCTGGCCGACTTCCGGCTTTGCTCCGGCTCCGAGTCCCTTTGTAACTTTTTCACCGATCTGAAGAACCGATGGCGCTTTGCAGAGCTGAAGTGCCTGACGGTCGGTATTGACACCGACAAACTCAACTCCGCCTATGGCTTCCTCGACCATGCGGTTGACTGCGTTATTGCCTGCGCCGCCTACTCCGATAACTATAATTTTTGCTGCTGAATCAGATTCGTTTGTCATTATCTCTAACAAGGTTTTATTCCCCCTTTATGAAAGTGTCCCCATTAAAAAAAACTAAAAAAATAAGTCAAAACATTTACTACTTCATAATATAATCATTACATAAAAAAGGCAACTGTTTTTTTTATTTATCACGCCAAATTATTCTGCCTTTGCTCAAATCGTAAGGAGACAGTTCCAGCGTAACCTTATCCCCCGGAAGAATCTTAATATAATTCATTCGCAGCTTGCCGCTTATATGCGCGAGAACAACGTGGTTGTTTTCAAGCTCTACCTTAAACATTGCGTTCGGCAATTTCTCAAGTACTCTTCCTTCAACTTCAATTACATCTGATTTTGACATCAATAACCCTCCGTTATGTCATAATTTCATTGCAAATATCTAAACGATATTAAATATGTTTCGTAAATGTTAATAATTCCGGTTCATCTTTGGTAATAAGTACCGTATTTTCGTAGTGAGCCGAATATGAGCCGTCCGTCGTGGCTACGGTCCATCCGTCATCCAGCCATACAACGTCATACGTTCCCATGTTTATCATCGGCTCGATAGCAAGCGTCATGCCTGCTTTAAGCTTCATCCCCCGTCTCTTGCAGGGAAAATTAGGCACTTCCGGATCTTCGTGAAGGCTCGTTCCTATTCCGTGTCCCACAAGGGCTTCCACTACTCCGTACCCGTGTCTGTGGGCATAATTGCCGATTGCTGCCGATATATCGTATAAATGACAGCCTTCCCTAGCAAATTTTATGCCTTCAAAAAAGCATTGCCGGGTCACTTCGATAAGCTGTTCGGCTTCTTTTGAGATCCTGCCTACCGGATGTGTTCTGGCGGCGTCCGAGTGATAACCTTTGTAAATAAGGCCCGCGTCGAGACTTACTATATCGCCTTCTTTAAGGATCCTGCTTTTTTGGGGAATCCCGTGAACAACCTCTTCGTTTACGGATACGCAGACGGAAGCCGGGTAACCGTTATAATTCAAAAAATTCGGAATGCACCCGAAAGAGCGGATACGCTCTTCTCCGAACCTGTCGATATCATAAGTTGATATCCCCGGAGAAATTATCTCGGCGAGGGCGTCATGCACCTCTTCGAGATATTTCCCCGCGGTTCTCATTAAATCAATTTCTTTATGGGATTTTATCGTAACCGGCATAAGCCTTACTCTCCCACGATCTGCCTGATCATGGCAAATATTTCGTTTATTTCCATTGTGCCGTCTATCTCATGCAAAACGCCATGAGCATTATAATAATCAATAAGCGGTTTAGTTATGGTATGATAAACATCCAGACGTCTCTTTACGGTTTCGGGTTTGTCATCTTCGCGCAGGATAAGCTCTCCGCCGCATTTGTCACAAAGATTTTCTTTTTCCGGCGCCGCAAATAAAAGATGATAAGTGCTTCCGCAGTCTGTACAGACACGTCTGCCGGCCATTCTGTTGATTATATTTTCATCCGGCACTTCGATATCAAAAACAAAGTCTATCTTTTCGTTTCTTTTTTCGAGTAAATCCGTAAGCGCCTCTGCCTGCGGTATCGTTCTGGGAAAGCCGTCAAGCACATATCCGTTTTTTGCGTCATCCTCTGAAATCCGCTCAACCAGCAGCTGAAAAGCAAACTCATCGGGAACGAGAAGTCCTTTATCCAGATATTCTTTTGCCTTAAGTCCTTCTTCGGTTCCTTCTTTTATTATTGCTCTGAGTATTTCGCCCGTTGAAATATGAGGCAAATTATAATGTGCTGCAATCTTTTTGGCCTGGGTTCCTTTTCCAGCTCCCGGGGCACCCAACATGATGATTCTCATAAAATACTACTCCTTATGTCTGAATCTGATAAAAAGCTGCAGTGAATTTACCGCAGCCTTATGATGAACGCCGCCTGCGTCCTGATTATTCACTTAAAAAACCTCTGTAGTTACGCACCAGCATCATAGACTCTATCTGCTTGATAGCCTCTAAGATTACGGACGCGATAATGATCAGCGAAGTTCCGCCAAACGAAATGCTGGCATTAAACGCTCCGTTGAAAATAAACGGAATAACGGCAACTATTACAAGTCCGGCAGCACCGATAAAAATAACGTATTTCAGCATTTCGGAAAGATAGTCCACCGTAGGTTTTCCCGGCCTTATGCCCGGTATAAATCCGCCCTGCTTTTTCATATTGTCCGCGACTTCCATAGGATTGAAAGTAATGGATGTGTAGAAATAAGCAAAGAATATTACCAAAAGGGCATAAATAACTACGCCGAGAGTCAAAAACCAGTCATTCGGATTAAACCAGTTGCTGGAACTCAGCATCGAAACTATTCTTCCCGGGATGCCTGTTAACTGATGTCCGGTGAAGCTGATTATGATCGCCGGAAATGACATCAGTGAAGCCGCGAAGATGATCGGGATAACTCCGGCCGTGTTAATCTTCAGCGGAATATGGGAAGACTGGCCGCCGTATACTCTCCTGCCGACCATTTTCTTGGAATACTGTACGGGGATTCTTCTTTCCCCTCCGTTAAGGATAAGAACCAGCACAACGACAAGTATAATTATCGCAAAAATGATTACCCATGAAAGCGTTGCCTTTGCGATGGTTTTGCCCTGTACAAAGTTCTGGAAAAGAGTTACCATATCAGCCGGGATACGCGAAACGATATTGATCAACAATACGATTGAAATACCGTTGCCTACGCCCTTATCCGAAATCTGCTCTCCTATCCACATCAGGAATGCGCTTCCCGCCGTAAGACAGGCCGTTACCGTAAGTACATTCAGGAAATTGAGTTCTATCAAAAGCTGGTTGCCGAAACCGATACACATTGCGATTGACTCAATTATCGATAATGCAATAGTCAGGAATCGCGTGATTCTATTGAGCTTTTTCCTGCCCTGTTCTCCGTCTCTGTGAAGCTCCTCGAATTTAGGAATTGCGATAGTAAGAAGCTGTACAATGATCGAAGAAGTAATGTAAGGTGTAATGCTCAGGGCGAAGATTGAAAAATTACTGAATCCGCCTCCGGTAAAGGCGTCCAGAAAACTGAATGCGTCATTTGCGTTACCGGCGAAATACTGGCTGAGGAACTCGGCATTAACACCGGGGACAGGAACCTGAGAACCTGCCCTGATGATAACCAATGCCAGGATTACATAAAATATTCTTTTTCTGATATCCGCAATACGAAACGCATTTACAATGCCTTTAAACATCAGATCACCTCTATTGTTCCGCCTGCCGCCTCTATTTTAGTTTTAGCGCTTTCGCTGAAAGCATTTACTTTAACAGTAAGTTTTTTATTTAGCTCACCGAATCCCAGAATTTTAACGCCGTCTTTCGGATTGCTTACGTGTCCGTTTTCCACGAGAAAATCAACCGTAACAACCGTACCGTCTTCATATCTGTTAAGTTCAGATACGTTGAGCGCAACTATTTCTTTTGAATTTCTGCATTTGAAGCCTCTTTTGGGAATTCTTCTGTACAAAGGCATCTGACCGCCTTCGAAGCCGATCCTCGGCGCGCCTGAACGCGCTTTCTGCCCTTTATGTCCCTTTCCGGCTGTTTTTCCGTTTCCGGAAGCATGACCGCGGCCTCTCCTGAAATTATCGCCATGTCTTGAGCCTGCTTTAGGCTGCAAATTAGATAAATCCATTGCCGTACCTCCTGTAAGGTTTATTTTTCTTCAACTTTCAACAGATATTCAACCTGTTTGACCATGCCGCGGATAGCGGGATTGTCAGGCTGTTCAACTGTGTGATTTACTTTTCTTAAGCCTAAAGCCTCCACGATCTTTTTGTGTTTAGGAACACAGCCGATCGTAGATTTCTTTAAAGTTATGTTTAATTTATCTGCCATTTTTAGCTGAACCTCCTTAAGCAAAGATCTCTGCTACTGATTTTCCTCTGAGTCTTGCGACTTCAGCAGGAGTCTTGAGCTGACGAAGGCCTTCGATCGTAGCAAGAACTACATTCTGTTTGTTATTCGAGCCCAATGATTTTGTACGGATATTGGAGATGCCGGCAAGCTCTACCACTGCACGGGCAGGACCGCCCGCGATAACTCCGGTACCTTCCGGAGCCTTACGGAGAAGAACTTTCGCGCTTCCGAATTTACCGATAAAGTCATGGGTAACACTGTTGTTTTTATCTCTTGCTACGGTAACTAATTTTTTCATGGCATCTTCTTTGCCTTTGCGGATAGCCTCAGGTATTTCCGTAGCTTTTCCAAGTCCGGCGCCAACGTGTCCGTTGCGGTCTCCTACTACTACCAAGGCAGTAAAACGCATGTTACGTCCACCCTTAACAACTTTTGTTACTCGTTTAATAGAAACTACGTGCTCTTCAAGTTCCAAAGCAGTCGGATCAATGATTGTGTGTCTCATGTGTTTTCTCCTTTCTTTAGAATACCAGTCCGGCTTCACGTGCCGCGTCGGCAAGTGCCTGAACTTTTCCGTGGTAAACAAATCCGCCACGGTCAAAAACTACTTCGGTAATTCCGGCTTCAACCGCTTTTTTACCGATTACGGTTCCGAGATATGCAGCCGCTTTGACATCATTTGTCTTTTCAAGCTCCGCCTTAACATCTTTCTGGAGAGTGGAAGCAGATACAAGCGTATGTCCTGCCGCGTCATCAATTATCTGAGCGTACATATGCTCATTGCTGCGGAATACTGCCAAACGCGGTCTGTCTGCAGTGCCGGCGATATGGCTGCGCATTCTTCTGTGTTTTTTCTGACGAACTTCAGCTCTATTTTTTTTATTGATCATCTCTAAACTCTCCTTATGTTATTTTTTACCGGTCTTGCCGACTTTTCTGCGGATCACTTCGTCAGCGTACTTGATACCTTTGCCCTTATACGGCTCGGGTTTTCTCTTTTCCCTGATCTCAGCGGCATACTGACCTACTTTTTCTTTGTCAATGCCCGACACAGTGATCTTGTTTCCATCAACAGCAGACTCGACCCCGTCCGGATCGGTCATTTCGACCGGATGAGAGTATCCGAGATTCAAAACAAGCTTTTTGCCCTGTTTTGCCGCACGATAGCCTACGCCGTTTACCTCAAGAACTTTCTGGAAGCCGTCGTTTACGCCTGTGACCATGTTCTGGATAAGCGTTCTTGTAAGACCGTGCAGAGATTTCATCTGTTTCAAATCGTTGGGCCTTGCAACAATAATCTGGCCGTCTTCGATTTTAATATCCATCTGACCCGGCAAAACACGGTGAAGCGTTCCTTTGGGTCCTTTTACGGTTACGTCATTTCCTTCTTTGATATCTACTGTAACACCCGACGGGATTACAACAGGTAATCTTCCAATTCGTGACATTGATATGTCCTCCCGTTACTTAAATTTTCGGAGAGAACCGTGCGTTCTCTCTGTTTTCAGTATAAATATTATCTTACCAAACGAAAGCGAGTACTTCTCCGCCTATCTGGAGTTTTCTTGCTTCTTTATCGGTAATAACCCCCTGGTTTGTAGAAAGGATTGCCGTTCCCATTCCGCCCAGCACTCTCGGAATCTCGTCTTTGTTGACATAAATTCTGAGACCGGGTTTTGAGATTCTTTTAAGACCGGAAATGATTTTTTCGCTTTTATCCGGGCTGTATTTAAGCGTGATATGTATTTTCCCGGTAACGCCCGATTCTTCCAGATCATACTTTGCTATGTATCCCTCTTTTAAAAGAATATCTGCGATAGCAACTTTCATTTTGGAAGCAGGCACGTCAACCGTGTCATGCTTTGCCGCGTTTGCGTTGCGGATTCTTGTAAGCATATCTGCAATAGGATCGCTCATTGACATATTATGTTTCCTCCTTTCTGTTTACCAGCTGGCTTTCTTAACGCCGGGAATCTGGCCTTTATACGCTAACTCGCGGAAACAAATACGACAGATTCCGTATTTTCTTAAATATGCGTGGGGACGTCCGCAGATTCTGCAGCGGCTGTATTCTCTGGTAGAGAATTTCTGTTTGCGCTGCTGTTTTACCTTCATTGCTGTTTTAGCCATGAACTTTTCCTCCTAAATAATCACTTGGCGAATGGCATATTGAATAATCTCAATAATTCACGGGCTTCTTCATCTGTCTTTGCGGTAGTTACGAAAATGACGTCCATTCCGCGAACCTTGTCGATCTTATCATACTCGATCTCCGGGAAGATGAGCTGCTCTTTAATTCCGAGAGCATAATTGCCCCTGCCGTCAAATGAGTCGGGATTTACCCCGCGGAAGTCGCGCACCCTCGGAAGTGCGAGATTGATAAGTCTGTCCGCAAATTCATACATTTTCTCACCGCGAAGAGTTACCTTGCATCCGATCGCCATTCCCTCACGGAGTTTAAAGTTAGCCACGGACTTTTTGGCCTTTGTAATGACCGCTTTCTGTCCCGTGATCTTTTCAAGGTCGCTTACGGCACTGTCAAGTACTTTCGCGTTTTCCTTTGCTTCTCCGACGCCCATGTTTACTACGATCTTCTCAAGCTTAGGAACCTGCATGACATTTTTATATTCGAATTTCTTCATCATGGAATCGACGATTTCATTCTTATATATTTCCATTAATCTGCTCATAATGATCCTCCTTCCCAAGCTCAGTCAATAATATCGCCTGTTGATTTGGCGTAGCGGACTTTTCTGTCTCCGTCCATCTTATATCCGATACGAGTTGCCTGTCCCTTATGAACATACATAACATTGGAAATATCGATAGGGTTTTCTTTTGTTATAATGCCGCCTGCCTGATTGGCAACGCTGGGCTTTGTATGTTTGGTGACCACATTTATGCCTTCTACGACAATACGGTTTTTCTTAGGGTCCACAGAAATGACTTTGCCTTCTTTGTCTTTGTCTTTTCCGGCAATGACTTTGACTGTATCGCCTTTCTTGATCTTAACTGACATGGTCCGCCTCCTATAATACTTCCGGTGCGAGGGAAACTATTTTCATAAAATGTTTCTCCCTGAGCTCTCTGGCTACCGGTCCGAATATACGTGTTCCTCTGGGCGTCTTGTCATCTTTAATGATGACAGCCGCGTTTTCATCAAAACGGATATACGAACCGTCCCTGCGGCGCGCGCCTTTTACTGTTCTTACTACAACGGCTCTTACAACGTCGCCTTTTTTAACAACGCCGCCCGGTGTTGCATCTTTAACCGTAGCAACGATGATATCACCGATGTTTGCGTATCTTCTTTTTGATCCGCCCATAACACGAATGCAAAGAATCTCTTTAGCACCGGTATTATCAGCGACTCTCAGTCTGCTTTCCTGCTGGATCATACTGGTATTCCTCCTTTTGCATCCGAAAATTATTTGGCTTTTTCAATAATCTCTGTAAGACGCCATCTCTTGTCTTTTGAGAGGGGTCTTGTTTCCATGACTTTAACCGTGTCGCCGATACGGCAGGCATTTTCGGCATCATGGGCTTTTAATTTATAGGTTTTCTTTACGATCTTTTTGTAAAGAGGATGTTTAACGTGATCTTCGATTGCAACAACGATAGTTTTATCCATCTTATCGCTGACAACCTTGCCGACACGTGTTTTACGTAAATTTCTTTCTTGCACGATAGTCTCCTTTCACTAATCAATTCAGTGATTATTCGGCAGCATTGGCTTTCTGTGCGATCACAGTAGAGATTCTTGCGATATTTCTGCGAACCTCTTTAACCCTGCTGGTATTGTCAAGCTGATTAGTTGCATTCTGGAATCTTAAGTTAAAGAGTTCCTTCTTTGCCGCTATAAGCTCACCTTTGAGCTCTGCTGCTGATTTAGTTCTGAGGTCGTCCATGTAATTCTTACTCTTCACTGTTATCACCGCCTTCAAAATCTGCACGAGAAACTATTTTACATTTACAGGGCAGCTTATGCATGGCAAGTCTCAGTGACTCACGAGCTACCTCTTCAGGTACGCCTGCGATCTCAAACATCACTCGCCCCGGTTTAACAACCGCTACCCAGTATTCTACCGTACCTTTACCTGAACCCATTCGGGTTTCCGCAGGTTTTGCCGTAATCGGTTTGTCCGGGAAAATCTTTATCCATACCTGACCGCCACGTTTTGCGTTACGTGTCATCGCTATACGGGCCGCTTCGATCTGGTTTGATTTGACCCAGCACGGTTCAAGCGCGACAAGACCGAACTCTCCGTATGATATCGCGTTTCCTCTTAAAGCTTTGCCTTTCATGGAACCGCGGAACTGTTTACGACGTTTAACTCTTTTAGGCATTAACATAATTATTTATCGCTCCCTTCCTTAGTTCCTTTGGCGGGAAGGATCTCGCCATTATAGACCCAAGCCTTTACGCCAACTTTTCCGTAAGTAGTATCTGCCTCCGCGAAACCATAGTCGATATCCGCACGAAGTGTCTGAAGCGGGATTGTACCCTCGCTGTAGAACTCGGTACGCGCCATATCCGCTCCGCCGAGACGTCCCGATACCGAAGTTTTGATTCCCAGCGCTCCCGCTCTCATTGTGCGCTGCATGGTTGATTTCATGGCGCGGCGGAATGAGATACGGTTCTCAAGCTGAAGCGCGATATTTTCAGCCACAAGCTGAGCGTCGCGATCCGGTCTCTTAACTTCTTTGATATCGATAATTACTTTTTTTCCTATAAGCTTTGAAAGCTCATTTTTAACTTTTTCGATCTCGGTTCCGCCCTTGCCGATTACCACGCCGGGTTTCGCCGTCCAAAGGATAACCTTTACCTTTTCGGAGGCTCTCTCGATCTCTATGCGTGAAACGCCCGCGCTGTATAATCTTTTTTTCAGGAACTTTCTGATATCGTAATCTTCAACCAGCTTGTCTGCAAAATCTTTTTCAGCATACCATCTGGAGTCCCAATCCTTGATAATTCCGACTCTTAAGCCGTGTGGATTAACTTTCTGACCCATTTTAGACCTCCTTATCTTTCATCCAGAACTATTGTAATGTGACTGGTGCGCTTTTCGATCCTGTAAGCTCTGCCCTGCGCTCTTGGCTGAACCCTCTTCATGGTCGGAGCCTTGTTTGCATAGCACTCTGCCACATACAGATCTGATTTGTCGAGGCCGTTATTGTTTTCGGCATTTGCGGTAGCTGATTCCAAAAGCTTTTTGATAACGCCCGAAGCGTATCTCGGAGAGTTTGCCAAAATACCTACGGCTGTTTCGGCGTCTTTGCCCCTGATGGCATCCAGAACGAAGCATGCTTTCTGTACCGGCACCCTTGCATAGGAAAGTTTGGCTGAAGGTCTTACATCTTTTTCCGCATTTCTTGCTCTTTTAATCTGACTTCTGTGTCCCTTTGACATTTATTTGCCTCCTTTCCTTATCTGGATCGTTTCTCGTCTTTTCCGTGACCTCTGTATGTTCTTGTTGCCACGAATTCGCCGAGTTTATGTCCTACCATGTCCTCTGTTACATAAACCGGGACATGCTTGCGTCCGTCGTGTACCGCGATAGTGTGACCCACAAATGAAGGGAAAATAGTAGAACGACGTGACCAGGTTTTGATAACTGTCTTTTCGCCTGATTCATTGGCTGCGTTTATTTTTTTCAACAGGCTTTCATCAGCGAAAGGTCCTTTTTTAAGTGATCTGGACATCTTATTTCCTCCTTATTTGCTAAGCTGTCTTCCGTCTCTTCTGCGGATGATCAGCTTGTTGGACTGTTTGTTTTTCTTTCTTGTCTTAAGGCCGAGTGCGGGTTTTCCCCATGGTGTGCAGGGACCGGAGCGTCCTATCGGAGAACGTCCTTCTCCACCGCCGTGAGGATGGTCGTTGGGGTTCATAACCGAACCGCGAACCGTGGGACGGAAGCCCATGTTGCGTTTTCTTCCCGCTTTGCCGATGTTAATAAGATTGTGATCACCGTTGCCAACCACTCCGATAGTCGCACGGCACGCGCCGAGCACCATTCTCATCTCTCCCGAAGGAAGACGGAGCGTGGCGTATTTGCCCTCTTTAGCCATAAGCTGAGCGGCGTTTCCGGCCGAGCGCACAAGCTGAGCGCCCTTGCCCGGATGGAGCTCTATGTTGTGAAGCATGGTACCGACCGGAATCTCCGTAAGAGGCATGCAGTTACCTGTCCTTACCTCCGCATTGGCACCGTTCATAACAGTCATGCCGACCTGAAGCCCCTCGGGAGCTATGATATAGGTCTTTTCGCCGTCCGCGTAACATATAAGCGCGATATTGGCTGAACGGTTCGGATCATATTCGATGGATTTTACCGTTGCAGGTATATCATCTTTATATCTTTTGAAATCAATGATTCTGTATTTTCTTCTGCTTCCGCCGCCACGGTGTCTGACTGTGATCTTGCCCTGGGCGTTGCGTCCCGCATTTTTCTTTAAAGAAACCACAAGTGACTTTTCGGGAGTTGATTTCGTAATATCCGAAAAATCAGAACCTGTCATATGTCTTCTTGACGGTGTATATGGGTTATATGTTTTGATTCCCATTACTTTTCTCCTTTCGCTTGCTCAGATTACAGTCCCTGGAAGATTTCGATTTCACCCTCAGAAAGTGTAACGATCGCTTTTTTCTTTTTTGCTGTCTTTCCGTATACAAGTCCGCGAACCGTATTACGGCGCTTTGTTTTTCCGTCAAGGGTTATCGTGTTTACTTTCGCAACCTTTACCCCGTCAAACATTTTTTCAACAGCCTCTTTGATCATGGCTTTGTTTGCGTCCGGATGAACAAGGAATGTGTACTTGTTCTCAGACATATCAGCCATACTTTTTTCTGTTACCATAGGTTTTAAGATAACGTCATAATACTGAATGTTTGCCATTATGCGTACACCTCCTCGATTGCTGCAACACTGCTTTTTGTCGCTATAACAGTGTCATATTTCAGGATATCATAAACATTTATGGTGCTTGCGGTAGCCGTTTCAACGCCCGGTATGTTGCGCGCGGAACGAACTACGTTTGTGCTGTCGTCAGCGATAACTACAAGCGCGTTGTCCACTTTAAGATTGTTAAGAACCGCGGTCATGCTCTTTGTTTTGATCTCGTCAAATTTGAGCTGATCCAGCACGACGAATTTTTTATCGTTTACTTTTTGTGTAAGAACCGATTTAAGGGCTGCTCTTTTTTCTTTTTTGTTCATCTTGAAGCCGTAGTCTCTCGGCACCGGAGCAAATACAACTCCTCCGCCTTTCCACTGGGGAGATCTCGTGGAACCCTGTCTTGCATGACCTGTTCCTTTTTGTCTCCAGGGCTTTCTTCCTCCGCCTCTTACTTCGCCTCTGGTCTTGGCTTTCTGTGTGCCCTGACGCCTGTTGGCGAGATAGAGAACCACCGCCTGGTGTACAAGGTGCGGTTTAACTTCTGCTGCGAATATATTGTCAGAAAGCTCGATAGTTCCTACTTCACTGCCTTCCATGTTGTACAATACTGTGTTAGCCATCCGAATGTTCCTCCTTTCCGTATCAGGAATTAAGCCTTAACGCTTTCACGAATCGTAACAAGGGATTTTTTCGGTCCCGGAACAGCACCTTTTACCAGAAGAAGGTTGTTCTCGGCATCTACGCGAACCACCTTAAGATTCTGTACCGTAACTTTAACATGACCCATCTGTCCCGGCATCTTTTTGCCTTTGAAAACGCGGCTCGGATCCGAGGCGGAACCGTTTGAACCCGCATGACGATGATATTTCGAACCGTGAGTCATGGGACCTCTGCTCTGTCCGTGACGCTTGATTGCGCCCTGGAAACCTTTGCCTTTGCTGATCGCGGTCGCGTCCACTTTATCTCCGACCTCAAAGATATCGGCTTTGATCTCCTGCTTTACTTCATAACTTTCAGCGTCTTCAAATTTGAATTCCTGAAGGAATCTTTTATAAGGAACCTCTGCTTTGTCAAACTGGCCTTTCTCAGGCTGGTTAAGAAGTTTTTCGCGGATATCCGCAAATCCTACCTGCACAGCACTGTAGCCGTCGTTTTCAACGGTCTTGACCTGTGTAACCACGCACGGACCTGCCTGAAGAACAGTTACCGGTATGAGTAAGCCGTCTTCGTTGAAGATCTGTGTCATTCCGACTTTTGTTGCTAAAATAGCCTTTTTCATTCTTTTGCCTCCTGTTTTTCTACAGCGGAACGTATCGGCTCGCAAGCTTATACGTTCATTCTAGTTAACAGATATAAGTGGAATGAGTGTTCATTGCTTCTATATCGATTAACTGATAGTTTGGTTTTTTCTTATTTTTCTGTTTGAAAAATAAATCAGATCGCTGCGCGCTTCGCGCTCCCGCACTCTGCAAACCTCATTCGCACTCCCGTTCCGCAACTGCGGAACTACGTGCTCATGTGGTTTGTGCGGCTTATGTCGCACAGATGCCTTAAAAGCAAGCTTTACGACCTCTGTTCGCCACAATCCTTATTTATTTTTCATCTTTATATCTACAAAAACCCCCGCGGGCATATCGAGTCTTGACAGGGCATCAACCGTTTTCTGTGTGGGGGTGATGATGTCAATAAGTCTTTTGTGGGTTCTCTGCTCGAACTGCTCTCGTGAATCTTTGTATTTGTGTACGGCACGGATAATGGTAACTACCTCTTTTTTAGTGGGAAGGGGTACGGGTCCGCTGACCTCTGCGCCGTTTTTCTTTACTGTCTCCACGATCTTTGCGGCTGATGAATCCACTAACTTGTGATCGTATGCCTTTAAGATGATTCTCATAACCTGGTTTGCCATAAAAAAAGTCGCCTCCTTTTCGCACTCTTAGCAGTACGACAAGCGGTGACTGTACACATCTCCGTGTGTGTCATATTCATTCACACGGTGTTTCCGCCTCCCTGGCGGACATATTGTTTTTGTACAGTGACTTGTCGTCGGTTTTCATGAACTGACATTCGCTCCGCAAAATTACCTGCCGCACGGCAGCAACCTCTGCTTCAACGCTATCATGTCACAACTTTTTGCATTATACTTTAGAATCTTTTTTTTTGCAAGTATTTTTTTTAGTAATTTGCAAACCCGTATTTTCTAAAGTATAATGCATGTATTTCCTAAAGTATTATATATGTATTTCCTAAAGTCAATGTTTTACCCGTTTAATGCTTCGATCAGCTTTGCCGCCGATTCGGCATCCGAGTCTTCTACATAGACATCAACTCCATATAAGCCAAAGCCCGAAACATTATGCGCTGCTACGCCGCTCGAAGAGTCCTGATAATACGATTGAATGCCGTTTTCCTTTAACACCGCCACTATCCTTTCGGCTTCTATCACATTACCTGCATTATATATCCTGATCATTTCATCTGCCTCCTTGATTTCATAGATAGAACAGTTTTCTCGTTTCAGTCAGCTACAGTTCCGATCTGAGTATAAATCATTCCTTTTTTGCCGCGGTCCGAGCGCATAAGCGAAATACTTGCAGCCGTCATACTGCCTTGCGGCGGCGACCATACCGGAATCTCTCCCCCGCCTGCGTAATAGTAATTTCTTATAAGCGTTATGTGCGGAGAAAATCGCTTTTTATCATACGGTATGCCACTCACGGACAACGCACGTCGAAGACGTTTAACATATCCTGTGAGTTCCGGACTGTCCGAGAGCCCGTCCCAGAACAATTTTCCGAAACTGCCTACGCCATCCAGACTTATCTTTATCGGTCTGAATTCCACCGCTTCCATGGCATCCAGCACCTTATCCGGATTCCCGTACTCTCCTATAAACGCCAGTGTAATATGCAGATTTTCCCTTCTGGTATAATTCCCCGTCACTCCATGATTTCGCAAATCATCCTGAAAATCCGAAAGTGCGTCGAGAATGTTATCTTCAAGCTGAATCGAAATAAATAATCTCATGCTGTTCCGGCTTCCCTTATTCTTTGCACATCTTATCATCCGACGTTATATTTCTGCATGAGTGCATCTTGCAGAATCTGCGAAAAATTTGCATTATTCGCAAGAGCAACCTCATTAAGCCATTCAGGAATCGAAAGAGTTTTCTTTACCGAACGATTATTGTTTCTTTTTTGATATCCAATCGTATCGCAAATAATCATATTTACAAACTCATCTCCTGAAAGCGAGAGCGCAGTCCTTGGGGACGGTTCCGGAATAGGTCTTCCATTTTTTTCATAATCATAAAGAGTAAATGCAAGAACATCTTCAGCCATATAAAGCGCTTCAGCGAGCGTTTCGCCACAGGTATAAGCGCCTTCCAAATCCGGGAAATTCACAGAAAACATTCCGTTTTCTTCAGGAGTAAAAATTGCCGGATAAACATATTTAGCCATTGTCGGCCTCCTTTCCTTAATACATGAGACAGCGAAAGTCGGAGGCTTATTTTAACCCCGCATCCTTCATTATTCTGTTTAGCGTACCCGTTGGTATTTCTTTATGATGATGTCTCCAGACTCTAAAATCCTTTCCGGTAATTGGGCTGTGCCTTTTATCATGCTCTGCTCCATGCTCAACCAGATAACAACCGGCCTTTCCGTCTTTGCAGATACATCGGCCTTTAAACTTTTTAAAAACGGAGCCGCGGCAACATGGCAACAGCTCCGTAAAGAATCAAATATCAATATTTTTAAATGTCATTGTCACACAGGATAAGCCCCGTTCTCTTTGTCTGCTTTGTTTTCGTCTATTTTGGTTTCCTGGGCATCTCTGTATTTGAAGAAATCCATGGCGGGCTGTGGAAAGAGTGCGTATGTAAGCACATCTTCATCCTGTTTTTTGTATTGTGCGATCTCGCTCTCAAGCGTCTGAAGTTCGTTTTCTATGAGATCGGCATAACGACATGTGATCGGTTCCGTATCTCCGATACACTTCTTTTGAACCTCGGGGTCAAAAGGTCTGACGGTCGCACCGTATTTGCCGCTTAAAACGTCTTTCGTTTCTTTTGTCACCATCTTATAGCGCTCGCCGAGCAGTACATTAAAGACTGCCTGTGTTCCGACAATCTGCGATGAAGGCGTAACAAGAGGCGGCTCTCCGAGATCCTTACGTACTCTCGGCACTTCCTCAAGAACTTCATAAAATTTATCTTCGGCTTTTTGCTCTTTGAGCTGGCTGGTAAGATTTGAAAGCATACCGCCGGGCACCTGATAAAGAAGAGTTTTTATGTCAACACCCATATTTTTGGGGTTGAGCAGACCTTCTTCAAGGCATTTATCTTTATAAGGTCTGAAGTAATCGGCGATTTCGGCCAAAAGGCTCTGGTCATAACCGGTATCATAAGGAGTCCCCTTAAATGTTTCTACCATAACCTCCGTGGCCGGCTGCGAGGTACCCATTGAGAAAGGCGAAATGGCCGTATCAATGATATCAACACCGGCTTCAACCGCTTTAAGATATGTCATGGAAGCGAGTCCCGACGTATAATGCGTATGAAGCTCAATCGGAATCTCAATTGTCTCTTTGAGAGCCGTAATAAGCTCCGTAGCCTGATAAGGCAGAAGAAGTCCCGCCATGTCTTTTATGCAAAGCGAATGAGCTCCCATATCCACAACCTTTTTGGCAAGGTCTGTCCAGTATTCAAGCGTATATGCTTCACCGAGCGTATATGAAAACGCTACCTGAACATGCCCTTTTTCTTTGTTGGCCGCATTTACGGCCGTCTGAAGGTTGCGAAGGTCATTCATACAGTCAAAGATACGGATATTGTCTATGCCGTTTGCGATCGACTTCTGTACGAAGTATTCTACTACGTCATCCGCATAAGGCCTGTAGCCGAGGATGTTCTGTCCGCGGAAAAGCATCTGGAGCTTTGTGTTTTTAAATCCGTCGCGCAGTTTTCTGAGTCTCTCCCAGGGATCTTCGTGAAGAAATCTGAGTGAAGCATCAAAAGTGGCGCCGCCCCAGCATTCCACCGCGTGGTATCCTACCTTGTCCATTTTTTCTATAATGGGCAGCATTTCTTCGGTAGGCATTCTCGTTGCGATAAGGGACTGGTGCGCGTCACGCAGTACAGTCTCCATGATTTTTACAGGTTTTTTTTCTATATTGTTAGACATATTTCCCCCTTTTAAGCAACACCAAATATGGCCATAAATGTTCCTGCCGCTACTGCCGTTCCGATTACGCCCGCCACATTAGGCCCCATCGCGTGCATGAGCAGGAAGTTCGTGGGATCTGCATCGGCACCTACCTTTTGCGAGACTCGGGCGGCCATCGGTACGGCGGATACGCCGGCCGATCCGATAAGCGGATTGATCCTTCCTTTTGTGGCTCTGGACAAGAGTTTTCCGAGCAGTACACCGAACGCGGTACCTATGATGAATGCCACAAGTCCGAGAACAACGATTTTGATGGTTGTAATATTAAGGAAAGCTTCCGCGCTTGTGGTAGCGCCTACGGATGTTCCGAGAAGGATAACAACTATATACATCATTGCGTTGGAAGCCGTCTCCTGAAGCTGTTTTACGACGCCGCTTTCACGGAAGAGGTTTCCGAGCATGAGCATACCCACAAGCGGAGCTGTCGAAGGAAGAAGAAGACAAACAACGGTTGTTATAACGATCGGGAAGAGAATCTTTTCTAATTTGGAAACAGGACGAAGCTGTTCCATTTTGATCTTCCGTTCTTTTTCCGTGGTAAGGAGCTTCATAACCGGCGGCTGAATGATCGGCACAAGCGACATATACGAGTACGCCGCGACGGCTATCGGCCCCATCAGGGCCGTCTGCCCCAGTTTTCCGCAAAGGAAAATGGATGTCGGTCCGTCAGCGCCTCCGATAATGGAGATCGCTGCCGCGCCTTCTCCGTTGAAGCCCAAAACAATCGCAAGGAAATATGCCGCGTAAATACCGATCTGCGCCGCGGCACCCATAATAAAGCTTATGGGGTTTGCGATAAGCGGACCGAAGTCCGTCATGGCTCCTACGCCCATGAAAATAAGCGACGGAAGAATACTCCATTCGTCCAAAGTATAGAAATAGTGCAGAAGACCGCCTGCATGAGAAACTCCCGCCGCGTCAACAGTCGGTGCCGCTATGATTTCCGGATAGATATTTACGAGCAGCATACCGAATGCGATCGGCACGAGAAGCAATGGCTCAAAACCGCGTCTTATAGCCAGATAAAGGAAAAGGCAGGCCACGCCGATCATGACAACATTTCCCCAGCTGATATTCAAAAAGGCAGTTTGGTGAACCAGATTCGATAAGGTCTCTAATACACCTGACATGTTTTTACCTCCTGTTCAGTATCAAATGCAGCTAATCAGTTCATCGTAGCAAGGATATCTCCCGCCTCGACAGAATCGCCCGGAGCCACATCTATACTTGCGATCACGCCGTCCTGCGGCGCGACAACAGGAATTTCCATCTTCATTGACTCAACGACAACAACGGAATCGCCGGCTTTAACGGATTTGCCCGGCTTTGCGTCAATTTTAACCACCTTGCCCGGAACAGATACTTTAATATCTACCGCGCCTATACTTCCCGCCGCAGGTGCCGCAGATGCTGCCGCCGGGGCTGCCGCAGGAGCCGCTGCTGCAGGAGCCGTATTTTGAATAACTCCCGCCGTAGTGCCTTCTTCTACTGTTACATGATATACATTTCCGTTTACTGTAATTGTATAGTTTTTCATATTTAAAACTCCTCCTAAGCCCTGTTCCAGTTTCTTACCGTCCCGATTTTACGTACGGAACGAACCACATATCCGTCGCCTCCGCTTTCAGCTTCAGCCGCCGCTACAGCAGCCGCTATAACAGCTGCAATTTCTTCCTGGCGGGCTGCCTCAGCCTGCTCATTTTCCATTGCGGATAACTGTTCTTTGTGTGCGCGTCTTTCCTGCGCGGCTTCTTTTTTTGCTCTCTTTTCTACCTGTGTATCTATCTTTTCGGCCATTTTCGCTCTTTCCTCGAAGTTAAGGAATCTGAAAAGAGAAATAATAAAGGCCAGAACTATAAGAAGCACAAATACGATTATAATACTCAAAACCGTGTTTCCGGCCGCCATTTTGAGCTTGTCGCCCAGCGAATAATCGATGCTTACCTGATAATGTGTGGGGGTAAGCATGTCGTCATTCATAAGATAAACCGTAAGAACCGCATCATTTTTTTCAAAAGTAGCGTCAACTACACAGTTTATATGGTCATTGCTGCCCATGGTGGCTTCGGCGCTGTTGACCGATATGAGTTTGCCGAGATTTTCTTCGTTCTCCGCGATCGCGTCTGCCAAAGTATTGTAAAAATCTCCCTGCTGGCGAAGTTCGTCCAGCTCTTCGCCGGGAAGCTCGTAAACTTCGTTCAGAAACGATGTTACAAGATATTCAACCGTCTCTTTGGTTTCGGAATCCAATTCATCAGCAGCAAAAGCCGGTACAGCAAAGAGCATCATCAGAATACAGATGGCTGAAACCAGAACGGCAGACCATTTTTTCTTGAATGTACTCATCATATCTCCTCACTAAATGCTTGTGTGTTTTTTATCCGGTCGGATCTCGCGTTTTGAATAAAGCATATCAAGCGCTCCGATAAGATATTTTCTGGTATCTTCGGCTTCTATGACAGTATCTACATAACCTCTTCTGGCTGCAGATTCGATATTGTTGTAAACCTCGTCATACTGTTTGGCCGTTGCTTTTACGGCTGCCGCGTCCGAGCCGTCGCAAAGAATCTTCGCGGCCGCTTTCGCTTCCATCACTCCGAGCTTTGCGGAAGACCATGCAAATACCATGTCTGCTCCGATTGATTTGCTGTTCATTACCAGATAAGCGCTGCCGAATGCTTCGCCGGTAATCACGCTGACCTTTGGAACCGTTGCGTTCGCAAATACCGACACCATCTTAGCTACAGCAGGCGCAATATCCGCCTCGGAACCTTTGGAAGCGTAAAAGCCTTTCGCGTTCGTGAAAGTAACTACCGGAATAGAGAAAGCGTCACAGAAGTTTACGAAATCAGCGGCTTTTTTCGCTCCTTTCGGGGATATCGAACAGTCAAACAGTCTTGCGTTTCCTTCGGCGTCGTAAATCGCACTGCGGTTTGCCGCAACACCCACCGTCGCGCCGTTTAACCGTATAAAGGCCGTTACCATGTCGCATGCGTAGTCCGGTTTTATTTCAAAATAAGCGTAATCATCGCTGATCTTCGGAAGCATAAGCGCCGGATCTTCGTAGGCTTCTTTAAGGCCGGAGCATGTCCTGTTAAGGCTGTCCGTGCATTCGGTCATGGAGAGGTCGAATTCATTATTTGCCGGCAGTATGGAAATAAGTTCTCTCATCTGAGCAATGATTTCTTCTTCAGAACCGACAATATCGGCAAGCCCCGTCTCTTCGCTCTGGTAAGAAGCGGATGCCGTGTCACATTCGGACTCATGATTGCCTTTAAGGGCATTGGGAGCATTTACGAAAAGCTTCGCCTTTGTCTCCTCCATAAAAGTGAAATCGGAAAGCGCGGAAACAATTGCCATACCTCCGCCGCACATCCCGAAAACGCCCGTAATCTGAGGGATAACGCCCGAAGCCTGGGTCTGCGCCATAAAGATCTCTCCAAACCCGTTAAGACCGTCGGAAGCTTCCTCTAATCTTAAGCCCGCGGAATCGATCAGGGCTATGACAGGCGCCCCTGTTTTCATGGCAAGCTTATAAAGATTTACGATCTTTTTGGCATGCATCTCGCCCATAGTCCCTTTGAGCACCGAAGCATCCTGGCTGTAAACGTAGACCAGCTTTTCGTCGATCACGCCGTAGCCCGTGATAACCCCGTCTGACGCAGCACTTTTTTTGTCAGCGCAAAAATCAGTGCTTCTGGCTGTTGCCTTTGCACCGATCTCAACAAAACTTGCGTTGTCCACAAGAGCGTCAATGCGCCGTCTTGCTGCACTTGTATCATTGCTCATGATAATACCTCCGTTTTTATATTTATGATCACTCGATAGTCTGCTTTTTGCATTATACGAATCTCTGGTTTAGATTTTATCAGATGTAACATATGTTTACAATCCAAAAAAATGATTATTTACAGGGTTTTTTTGTTGAAATAGCAACAACAAACGCCTTTGCTTTTTTAACGCATTGTTATTCAATATGTTTATGCGAAAAAAGATGATCCGAACAGTATTCGTAATTTCCGTTGCACTTTGAACAATATCTGAATTCCAGATTGGGATCATCAAGTTCGGTTCGTCCGCACACATGGCATCTGTGTCTGGGCGCTCCCTCCCGGGGTTCTACTTTGGCAGTTTTCTTTTCAACCACCCTGTATGAGGCTCCGCCTCTTTCGCTGGTCTTTCTGGCGAACTCCCTGCGTCTCCTTCTGTCCGAGATCTTATGTTTTCTTGTGATAATAAAGAAAATAATAACCCCTGCCAGCGAGCAGATGATCTGTATCTTGATGAGCCATGAAGACATTATGAGTACGTACGTCAGATACGCCGCATCCACTATCGCCAGATATTTGATCTTCACCGGAAAAACAAAAAACAGGTTGATACGTTCTTCCGGGAAAGTCATGGCAAAGCCGAAGAAAACGGACAGGCTGACGTAGTATGTCGAAAAAGTCAGTCCTCCGGTGATGTCGATATAATAAGCCCCGCCCGCGAAATACATAATAAACGCCCCCGCGACAGTCGCTATCAGTCCGAAATATATGAACCAGTTATATACGAAATCTCCCCAGACTTTTTCCAGGACAGTACCGATCTGGTAGTAAAAAAACAGCATGATAACCGTAAAAATACTGAAGCTTGACGGAGGGATGAATACCCACGAAAACAGCCTCCATATCTGTCCTTTCATGATCAGTCCCGGATTTAATGATATCCAAAGCTGGATATTAAACGATGAATACATGCTTATAAAAGCAAGAATGTATCCGATAACATATGCCGTTATTATGTATCTCGTGAGATGCCTTATGGTAAATCTGCCGAGTTTTAATTCCATCTTTTTAAAAGATTTCATTTATCAACACCGCCGTTTTCTTAAAGCTAAAGCCATGCGGAATTCACACGGCTTAGGCTTTTTCATAATATTATGTTATGCTAATTTTCCCTTAGCGGCTGCCACGAGTGATGCAAATCCTTCTTTGTCGTTTACTGCCATGTCAGCAAGAACTTTTCTGTTAAGCTCGATGCCCGACTGTTTTAAACCAAACATGAATTTGCTGTATGAAAGTCCGTTGATTCTGCATGCTGCGTTTATACGGGCAATCCAGAGTGATCTGAACTGACGTTTTCTCTGTTTGCGGCCCGCGTATGAAGTAGCAAGAGCTCTCATTACGGACTGTTTCGCAATCCTGTACTGTTTGCTTCTTGCGCCTCTGTATCCTTTTGCAAGTTTCAGTGTTCTGTTATGTCTTTTTTTTGCGTTTAATCCGCCTTTTATTCTAGCCATTTTTCTTTCCTCCCGTTCTGATTACATGTAAGGCAATACTTTTCTCATGTTCTTTTCGTTTGTCCGGTCAACAACGATCTGTTTTCTGAGATTGCGTTTTCTTTTCTGGGATTTCTTTGTCAGAATGTGGCTTTTGTATGCTTTATTTCTTACGATCTTTCCCGATCCCGTAACTTTAAATCTTTTAGCTGCTGCTTTTTTTGTTTTCATTTTCGGCATTATTATAACCCTCCTGTACTGTCAGTTTCTTTTTTCTGCTAAAACCATAGTCATGCTCCTGCCTTCTACTTTCGGCGCTTTTTCAATAACCGAAAGTTCAGAGAGCGCTTCGGCGAAATCGTCAAGTATGTGCTTGCTCTGGTTCATATGAGCCATTTCACGGCCCCTGAATCTCAGCACAACTTTTACTTTGTCGCCCTTTTTCAGGAATTTCCTTGCGGCATTTATTTTTGTGTTCAGGTCATTGGTATCTATATTCGGCGACAGACGGATCTCTTTTATTTCGATCGTCTTTTGTTTTTTCTGGGCCTCTTTGGCCTTTCTGGACATCTCATAACGGTATTTACCGTAATCTATGATCTTGCATACAGGCGGTTTTGCCTGCGGGGCGATCTTAACCAAATCGAGTCCTGCCTCCTGAGCCATGAAATAAGCCTCTTTCGCGGACATAATACCCAACTGAACACCGTTTTCACCTATGAGGCGAACTTCTTTGTCACGAATCTGTTCATTGATAAGTAACTCGCTAATTGCCGTATACCTCCTTAAAGCATGTACTGATGTTGCTACCGCCTTTGAAAAATAAATAAAGAAAGCGCGGATAGTGAGACCATCCGCGCTGAATCCAAATACAAAGTGAAGTCATTAACCCGGGTCGCCCTTGCGCCGAGGTGAGAGCGGATACTCTTCTTTCTTTTCAACTTTTGTAAAGTACCACAGATATTTGAGCTTTGTCAAGCATTTTTCTTTTTATTTTACTTAGATTAGCGATAGTCTTTAAAATGTTTTTTAAAAACCTCCTGAAGCATCTCCTCCGCCTCTTCGTTAAAGGCTCTGTATGTATCCATAAGCCTGAGAGCTTCATCAGTGAGCTGTGAATATCCCCCCGTTTTGCCTCCCTGCTGCGTCTGAAGAATATCTTTCCCCAGCTGCTGAACCATAACCGAAATGATCTTACGGCCTTTGCTGTATGAAATTCCCATATGCCTGCAGGCTTCCAAAAGAGAGCCGAATTCATCTGTAAGCATCAAAAGATGATGTGCTCCCGGCCCGTAAAACACTTTTTCCCGGCCTATCATGATTTTGAACGATGCCCTTAACTGATTAATATCGTGATCAGGAATGAGTTCATCATAGCTGACATTATATTTGCTTTCATTCAAGACCCCCGGATCTTCCGTTTCTATAAAGTTTCTTGTAAACTTATTCGCGTTTATGGCGCCTTTCAGCCCTCCGGTGCCTTTGTATGAGATTACTTTTTCAAAACATTCCGAACTTACCGCTACCGGATGTCCGCTGTGGCCTTTGCATACCGGTATAATAATCTCACCCCGTGCTTCAATAAGTTTTTTTACGGTATGCTTCGAAAACATCGGCACATCCGCATGAACTATCAAAACCCTGCCGCATTTATCTATAAAATATTCAAGTCCCTTTTTTATGCCGTCAAACATATCGGCTCCTGCCGGAATCGTCAGAAAAACAACATTCATAAATGAAACAAGCTTTTTTACCTGTTCGTTTTCTTCGCTTTCCACCACCGCTATACGATTTATCCCCGCATCTTTGAGTACTGCAACTATACGTTCAAGCGCGCTTATGCTGCCGATACGTTTTTCAGGAAAAAATCTGTTTTTACTGTCCTTATTGCCCGCCGTTATTACAAGCGCTCCGGTCATATTACTTTTATCCTCCTGAAAAAGACTGTTTATGATTATTTCTTCAGGATTTTATTATAATATTTATATCCGGACATAACAATAAAAATTTGGAACGGGCCGCCGCGGCGACCCGTTCCCTGATATGTTTCGTATAGTTTATTCCTGTCTGTTTTGCGTTGGCTATGAGATCAGCACGTCCTGTATTACAATAGTGCCTTCCTCGGAAGTCACAGACAGTCCGCAGGAAGCGGTCACTTTGCAGCGATACATCATACCGTTGTTTGACGCCTTAACTTTTATAGTCAAAGTGTCTTCCTGTGAACCTGCGGCATTGCTCTGATACCATTTTTTTTCGCCGTCCTTGCTGTAATACCACTGACAGGTATCGGCATTTTCGGTTTCAACCGCAAATACGGCATTTCCGCCCAGCGGGACTTCGGCGTTCGCGATAAATGCAGTGATAACCGGCACTCCGGAAATACCAAGCGCATCAGAGTAAGCAGTTGTTCCGTCAACTCCCGTTACAAGGCATCTGTAAAGATTGTACATATTGCTTGCCTTAACGGTAATTGTCGCTGAAGAGGAACTGCCATCGTCCGCCATAATCGCATCAGCCGTACTCTTGTACCATTTTGAACCGTCCTTGCTGTAGTACCACTCATAATTTTCAGCGTTTTCGGCAGTCACGGTAAAGGTTGCCTGCATATTATCGTCAATATCGGTACATGATATTCCGCCCACAACAAGGGGTGCTTCAGTTATTTCATTATATACGTTATCCGTGTATTGCACACTTCCGTCGGTTCCCGTGATCATACAGCGATAAATATTGTTGATATTATTGCTCTTAACCGTAATGGAAAGAGAAGGCGTCTCGTTGCCCGCTGCCGTACTCTTGTACCATTTTGAGCCATCCTTGCTGTAGTACCACTGATAAGTATCCGCATTTATGGCCGTTTCTTTATAAGAAGCTTTTGCGCCAACCGCCGCGTTCGTATTTTCAGGCTGTGAAATTATAAGAAGATCCGTAAAGTCGGGATCCACCGCACCGCAGTCCTGACCTACAGGCTGACCTGTGGCATGATCTTTTCCTACAGTGATCTGAGTGGTGCATATATGTTTTTCGGAATCATATGAATGATTAAATCCGTCTATCTCATATACACCCTTAACTCTCTGGAAGCCGGAAGCAGATCCGTCAACGTAAGTGTCTCTCCATGTGCCTTTCTGATACATCAGACCTATTATATTTGCGTTTTCAGCCGGAAGCACGGCAAAATATCCGTCGGCAGCAACAAATGAATATGCGCAGTCAGCAATATCCTCAGGCGCTACGCCCGCGTCATCCAGAACGTCAAGAAGCAGTGCGCAGTCAGCATCTACAGGCGCTTCATAATAAGTCATAAGTGCTTCAATGTCGCTTGCATACAGATTGTAAACATCTCCATCCGGAGCCTTATAAATCAAATCGCCGGGTTCCGCCGCTCCGCAGGGTTCCGTATCTCTTCTGCTTATGTTTACTACATGTGAGCATTCATGGGTTTCCGCGGAATATTCATGATTTACGCCTGTTATGTTTACCAGGCCGCTTACCTTATACCATCCGCCCGTAAACTGTGCCGCCGAATCTCCCACAAGCGTATCTCTCCAGCCGTTTCCGTCATGGAAGAACGCCATGTCGTTATACATGGATGCCCTGAGTGATGTGCCGTAGCCGTCAGACGCTTCAAATCTGTAATAGCAGTCTGCCAGATCTTCATCCGGAATGCCTGATTCCATAAACACATCCGGAAGCGATGAATTTTCATTTTCATCCATGAACATCATTATCGTGCTTTCATAAATATTATAAGTATCTCCGTCCGGCGCGGTATATATCATCGCAGGCGCTTCCGCAGCACCGCACGGTTCTGTATCTCTTCTGCTGATATTTACTACATGTGAGCATTCATGAGTTTCCGCAGCATATTCATGGTTTACTCCGGTGATGCTTACAAGTCCGCTTACCTTATACCATCCGCCCGTAAACTGCGCTGCCGAATCGCCCACAAGCGTATCTCTCCAGCCGTTTCCGTCATGGAAGAACGCCATATCGTTATACATGGATGCCCTGAGTGATGTGCCGTATCCGTCAGACGCTTCAAATCTGTAATAGCAGTCCGCCAGGTCTTCATCCGGAATGCCTGATTCCATAAACACATCCGGAAGCGATGAATTTTCATTTTCATCCATGAACATCATTATCGTGCTTTCATAAATATTATAAGTATCTCCGTCCGGCGCGGTATATACGATTACCGGCTCTACCGCTGGCTCTTCCGTCGGCTCTGCCATTACGAATGATGCCGGAAGCATGCTTGCCGCCATTGCAAGCGAAACTATAAACGGCAAAATCCTTTTTTTCATAAATATTCTCCTCCTACAACATGTTTTAATAATCTTCTATTGCTTGCTGTTATCCTGTTTCAGACTCTTCCGGTATTTCACCTCCCTTCGAGTGTCGTATATTTGTTTATTGCAGTATTGTTTTAACGGTATCCGTATATATATTAGTACCGTCATTTCCCGTTATCTTACATCTGTAGATGTTGTCTTTGTTATTTGTCTTTACGGTCAGCGTAAGCGTATCGGTATCAGCTCCCGAAGCCGAGCTCTTATACCATTTCGCGCCGTTGTCCTTGCTGTAGTACCATTGATAAGTTTCAACGCCCTGTGCAATTACGCTGAACGTGACAATCGAACCGAGAGAGCCGTAAGCGTCTTCAGGCTGCTGTATTATCACAAGCCCCTCTTTAAGGCCCGCCGAATCCGAAACAATTACCGTACTGTCAGTGCCCGTAACCTTACATCTGTAGAGATTGTCTTTGTTATTTGCTTTTACTGTCAGCGTAAGCGTATCGGTATCAGCTCCCGAAGCCGAGCTCTTATACCATTTCGCGCCGTTGTCCTTGCTGTAGTACCACTGATAGCTTTCGGCGTTCTGCGCAATTACGTTATAACTTACCGTTGACCCGATTGTTCCCGTGGCATCCTTCGGCTGCCGTATGATTACAAGTCCCGCTTTAAGCCCCGCCGAATCCGAAGTAATTACCGTACCGTCCGTTCCCGTAACCTTACACCTGTAAATGTTGTCTTTGTTATTTGCCTTTACAGTCAGCGTAAGCGTATCGGTATCGTTTCCGGTCGCTGAACTCTTATACCATTTCGCGCCGTTGTCCTTGCTGTAATACCACTGATAAGACGCCGCGTTTTCCGCGGCAAGGCTGAAGCTTATCGCAGAGCCGATTCCGCCTGAGGTATCTTCCGGCTGCTTTGTGATAACCGGAGAGGCAGCCCCTTCTGATATCAGGTTGAATTTCACAAGTATTACCGGCGCGATCAACCTGAATCCGCCCACAGTACCGTTTTCTATATCGGCCTGTTTGATGCCGTACAACAGTTTGAGCGGCGAATATACAGCTCCTTCGACTATTTTGTTTATATCAAGCTCATCACCGTTGCCGCTGTTATAGTAGATGCCGATGGAAGCCGGAACTGTGGTAATGCTGCCGTCCTGATTATAAAACAGGTTTTCGGAAAACAGACGTTCTTTACTTATCAGCTCAAAAGAACCTTCCGTCTGTATATAAACCGATTCGAGTTCATCCATGGTATGTCCCGTGCTGTTCAAAAGGTTTTCTATAGTGACATACCTGTTTGTTCCCACTATTACCTTAAGCTCCGCGCCGTACTGATATCCGACCGGCCCGGTGGATTTGATCGCGTCAAACTCCGCAACCGTATACATCTTATCCAGAAGCGTTTCGTTTGTTCTTATTACTTTTACATTCAGGATTTCTCTGGTTGTATCTACAGGTATGAGTTCTCCTGTTGATATCAGTTCCTGACAGCCCTTACAGTAAACATCTCCGCTGTATCCGTCCTGCATCCACTCTGCCGGAAGGACATTTCTTAACTCGGTTTCTTCGTGATTGTCAGGGTCAAGAGCACCGTAATGCAGGCCGCATATTTCACATACCGCCTGCGTGGAGCACGTCGCAGTCCCTCCTGTATGCACATGAGCTTCACTTACCGCTTCCAGCTCGGGATATCTGCCGTTTGTCAAAACAAATACACCGTTTGCATTTACGGCTGCCAGAACTCCCTGTTCATCCGCAAAACCGGTCTCATTTGCCGTATATATTCCGTTTATATCTCCCGCGGATGTTTCGTCTATATAAGCAAGCAGCTCATCATATGTCATGTTTTTAAGGATAGGAAGGGTTCCGTCATCCAAACAATAGACATTTGCCGTCTTATCCGACGAATAAGGCGTGTATGTACCCGCGAAAGCTCCGCAGTATGCGGCAAGTCCGTCGGGCAGAGCAACTTCACCGTAATTAAAGCTGTTTCTGACAATGAATCTCTGAGCGTTTCCGATGAGTCCTCCCGCGGCGGCGGTTGTTTTTGTACCGGTATAAGCGACTCTTCCGGCGTTATAACAATCTGTCATATAACACTGCAAAGCCCCTCCCGCGCTTCTGGAATATCCCAGAACACCGCCTGAATACAATGCTTTTGAAGATATTTCTCCGTAATTGGCGCATCTGTTAGTTGCGCCGTAGGAATATCCGGCTATTCCGCCCGTATATGCAGCCGTCGAAAGCTCGGCAGCAGAGGTTATTTCTCCGAAGTTTAAGCAATCCTCTATAACGGCACAGTCCGTACCGCTTATCGTCGCTGCTCCGGCTATTCCGCCCGTCTGCTTGTTTCCGGATACCGGTCCGTAGTTATTGCATCTTTTTATCGTGCTCTTTCTGGAGACTTCGCCCGCTATGCCCGCGTTATATCCGACAGTCTGGGATGATCCGTCAATAACACAATAGTTATCGCAGTCCAAAACATCTGTATCGTATATATAACCGGCAATACCGCTTGCGTTATAACCGTAATTTGCTCCGTATACGTCCACGTTTTTAACGACGCAGCGCTCTGTTCTGGATACTCCTTTACATCTTGCAAACAATCCGTATGAGGAACCTTTTATATCGGTTATCTTGTGCCCCGCTCCGTCAAAAGCACCTGAAAAGGCAGTTGACTGATTTCCGATCCCGTCCCAATACCTGTTTCCGTCAGAGCCGTCGGGATTTGTAAGCGATATGTCATTTCCGAGTGTAATTGTAACTCCCGCAAAAGTTATCCCGCTTTCAACCAGAGCATCAAGCCCGGCAAGCTCATATGGGGTATTTATCGTAAATGAGTACCGTCCCTCCTCATACCATTCGGTATCTCCTAAATACTTCCACATTTTTTCTGTCTCTTCCGCCACAACCTGAAGCGTCAGATACGCGTTTTCCGCATTGATCTTATCGGAAACCGTAAAAGTCTTGATGTAAGTATCTTCTTCGGGATCATACCCGTTATATGTCAGTTTGTAACAAAACGGCTGCTCAAGACCCGCAACGGATTTATATTCATAATCGTGATCCGCGGGAACAACTCCTTCGCGTATGGAGGCTTCGACTGTGATAACATCACCCTCCATTATGGCGTCGCCGTTTCTGATCTCGGTATATATATATTCCTGTGATGCCGCATCCTGCGTAACTTTATAAACGTGGATTTCACAAACCGGATTGTTGGGAATCTCTATATATCCTACTCCGGAGCTTTGATAATAAGCCGACACCTCGGAATTTCCGTACAGTGTCACATAGCTGCCGTGAACGCCATCATTGTTCAGAGTATAATATCTGAAGGACCAGCCTTCTTCTGATGTGTTTCCCAGATATACTATCGTTCCGGCAGGATATGTACCCTCTTCTATGGAAGACGTGACGGTTCCGCCTTCTGTCGGCATCAGAGAAAATGATGCTTCCTGCGCTCCCGCTTCCCAGAGAAGCACCGGGTATCCGTTATCTCCCGCTGCATAAGCCGTGCCGTTTACGTTAAGGCTCGAAAGCAGTGTTCCGTCCGTCACCTGAGTCGCGGAAATACGTGTGACATCGATACTTACGGATGAAGCCGCATTTTCGAAATAATATCCGAAATATCGCTCGACATCGCAGTCATAATGACCTTCAAGATAATAACAGTCATCTACGGTATAGTTTTTTCCGCTGTCATTTGCGCCTATGCCGCGCCCCTTTTTGGATGTAGTGGTAATCATGCCGGTATTATAGCAGCAGTAAATATTAAACCCTTCGTTCTGTCCCACTATTCCTCCGGCAGGCCCGTCGTATTCATACTGGCGTATCACTCCGGTATTGTAGCAGTTTACGATATATCCCGAAGGATTCCACGCGGAGCCGACAATTCCCGCGACACCCTTTGAATCCGTAGAATAAACCGTCGCGTGATTAGCCAGATTTTCAAAATATATATCTCCCTGATAATATGTTCCGCCATTGGCCATTCCGACAAAGGCACCCACACTGCGACGTCCCATAATAAATCCGTCAAGGCCCAGATTTCTTACGGCCGGAGCTATCACCGGCTGCGGTTCATCCTCGGTATAAAGATAGCCCAATTTGCCGATAAGCCCGGTGCTGTCGGCATATCCGTAGGCAGTCGTTCCGGGTTTGGGATAAGACCATCTGTAACAGTAAAGGTTGTATATATTATGACCCTGTCCGTCAAAGCTGCCGTTAAAAAAGGCTTTGTTCACCGTGCTTAAATCATTCACATCCCTGCAGAAAAGACCGCCTATCGGCGTCCAGTTGGGATAATAATCATATCCCTCATGGGTGCCGTCATGCAGGTTGGCTCTGGCCTCGTATATTCCTTCGGAAGCCAATACGCTGCCTGAGGCTCCGCCCATATTCATGTCGGCTTCAAGCAATATTAACTTGTCCCTGAAATCATATTCCTGCAGTCCCAGATGAGCCGGGCCGCTTACCGGGCCGCCGAGAGAAGTATTTTCCACATATTCGTTTCTGACACAATCCGGCAGACCGTTATTGTCCGCTCCGGTCATATCGCTTCTGAAACCTTTTACATTGTAATCGTGGATCACCGAATCTATGCATCCGTTTGTTACGGCCGCCACTCCCGCCAGCTGTGCCGGAGTGTAAATATGATATTCCGATAAAGAAGCGTCGTACCATGAAACATCAACCGCTCCGTCCCATACATTTAAGTTATAATAAGCAGCCACTATGTTTGCGTCACATTCTTCATTGCCAATACAGGTCTGTGTTCCTTCGGTAATTTCAAATCCGTTATATGGAGCAATAAAAGAATATTCGTATCTGCCGGATATTTCGCTGTATTCAAAATCAGCAAAATCATAATCCGTTTTTTCCTGATTTGTGTAAAAACGCACCGAAGTGATATCCATCCCGGAAACCGCGTCAAAGTAACCGCTTACCTGTGTTCCCGCATTTACGCCGGACAGCGTTTCCAGATTCATATCCTGCTCTTTTTCGTCTTCTGCCTGCTCTGACAATGTTTCTTCAGTTTCATCCGCTTCTGAAGTTTCTAAAGATTCAGCCATACTGTCCGTATCTTCAACATCCGACAGGTCATTTCGCGGCTCGTCAAACTCCGCCATGCCTGTATTATCTTCAGAAGTTTCGTTTTCATATGATTCCTGCGGGGATATTTCTTCCGGCTCGGCGGCATAAGCCGCAAAACATGTAGAAAATATCATTGCCGCAGAAAGAACAACTGCCGGGATTGTTTTATACCTTCTCTTCATGCAATCACTCCTCACCGTCTGTTATATTATGTGTGCCTGTCTTATGTTCTTTGCTGATAAGTGCCGATACGGGAATACAGCTTTTCATCACTGTCCCGTTGACGTTAAATTCCGCGATTTTAACTTTCATTCCATATATTTCATCTATGATCTCTTCCGTAAGTACATCGGTGGCCTTTCCAAAAGCCATAACTTTATGATCTTTTATCGCAAGCACATGTGTGGCATACTGCAGAGCATGCTCGGGATTATGTGTGGACAAAAGAACCGTATATCCCGCAGATACCATTTGCGCAATGCTGTTCATCACCAGATGCTGATTGCCGTAATCCAGGTTGGCCGTAGGTTCATCCATTATGAGCAGCTTAGCTTTCTGTGCTATGGCTCTTGCCAGAAGCGCAAGCTGACGTTCGCCTCCGGAGAGGTCATTTATTCCTCGCTGCGCCAGATTTTCTATGCCCATGCTCCTGATGGCATCTTCGGCAGTCGATATCTGCTCTTCCCCGGGCGACTGAAGCGGCGAAAGCGTTCCGGTCGTCCCCATCAGAACGGTATCAAAAACAGTGTAGTTATATACAGGCATTTCGCTTTGAGGGATATAAGCCGCAATCGAGGCTATCTGTTTTCTGTTTAGAGTTCTGACTTCTTTATCATCAAGCAGGATCTCTCCGTTGTATTTAGTAAGAAATCCGAGTATGCATTTAAATAATGTACTCTTTCCGGCTCCGTTTTTCCCGAGTACCGCGATAAGCTGTCCTTTTTCGGCCCGGAAGTCAATTCCGTTCAAAACTTTTTCTTTATCATAGGCAAAGACAAGGTCTTTTATTTTTATCATCCTCTTTTCCCGCCTTTCTTAATCAAAAGGTACAGGAATATCGGAGCGCCTATAACCGATGTCAGGATCCCCAACGGTATTTCCTGTGTAAAAGTAAGTCTGGAGACATTGTCTACAGCCAGAAGAAATACTCCTCCAAAAAGCAGTGACGCCGGCACAAGTCTTCTGTAATCATAGCCGAAAATCATCCTGCAAAAATGGGGTATCACAAGGCCTACCCAGCCTATCATTCCCGAAACCGATACCGATACGGCAGTCAGCAAAGTAGCGCAAATAATGACGATAAATCTGAGGCGTTTTAAATTGATACCCACGGATTTGGCGCTTTCCTCCTGTACGGTCAGGAGGTTCAGCCTCCATCTCAGGAGAATGAGCGGCACAATACCGATTATCATAGGCAAAATAATAAATCTTATATTATCCGGCTCTATCGAAGTCAGGCTTCCCATCAGCCAGTATGTGATTGCCGGCAGCTGCTCGTTAGTGTCCGCCACAAGCTTCACAAATGAGGAACCGGCCGAAAACAGCGAAGCGATAACCATACCCCCAAGTATCAGCGCAAGGGTCTCGTCTCCTTTTGAGAAGCGGCTGACCATATAAGCCATCAGCACGGCTCCCAGTCCGAAAGCAAAAGAGGTTGTACATACCGTCAAATATCCCGCACTCATTACTATAGCAAGCGAAGCCCCGAATCCGGCTCCCGTGGAAGCCCCCAGAATATCCGGAGAAACGATCGGATTTCTGAACATTCCCTGATAACAAAGCCCCGAAACGGAAAGCGAGGCTCCTATAAGAACCGCTGCCACAACTCTCGGGAACCTGATCTGAAAAAGAATGTTTTCAGCAAGCGGGTCCCATGTTGCCGCTATATCCGTCCACGGCATTTTTGACCAGATAACCTTGAAAAAATCTTCCATGGAAAGCGAATATTGTCCGAGAGTCAGCGAAACCAGAAAAACAACTATGAAAATGATTATCAGTATGAGAAATTTAGTCTTGTATTTTCCCTTTTGATGCATACTGTTCTCCGGTTTAATCCGAGACATTTATTTCCGATGTACCGGAACCCTTTGCTATATAATATGTGCCTGTTTCGGCGTCATAGTATATATCGCCTACCCGCTCCATATTTTCAGGTGCCGCAGTGGAATCTTCCAGTTCATCATCCGTAAACGCTTCGGTTATGTCAGTGGCTGCGTCATTTTCGCTTCCCTTTATTTCGGAAGTGGAAATGTTTACTTTCCAATGGATTATTAACGAAAGCATGATTCCGACCGCAAGTATCAGCATTGCATCCGAAAGGTTCGCCAGATAGGTCATCGGATTTATGTCTTCTTCGTGTCTTTTTCTTCTGCGTCCGATCCTTTGACGTGAGCGCCTTCCTCTGCTCATATTTCCTTCTCCGAACTCTCTTCGAATTTTATCTCTATCACACAGTTCATAAGCGTCTCCAAATCAGAAAGATAGGTGTCGTACCAGCGCTTTCTGATGGTTGAGATAACAAGACAGACCGCCGCCGAAACAAGACCCGCTATCGTCGTGTCAAAGGCCGTCAGCATAGATTCCGCCAGCGTATAAGTGTCGCCGTTCCCAAGGGCTATGATACCGGGTCCCAGCGGGATCAGCGTCCCTAAAAGCCCCATCATAGGAGCAATCTTGGCCACCACCTGTGTCGTCTTTAAAATAACGTCATAATGAGCTTCTTCTTTTTCGAAGAGATTGTCCGAAAGATCCAACAGCATTTCCCTGCTGAAATCCGGATGCGCGAGAAGCTCATTCAAAAGTTTTTTATGTCTTTTTAAAAGTCCGCTGTCATCAATGCACTTTTTCAGATCGTTGTTTTTATTTTTCATCTTATCCAGCAGTTTCGGCATCGACACGTTCAGATGTCTTCTCTCCGTAACCGCTTCGGCAATCACCCAGCCTATAGAAAAAACCGAGAATCCTATCAATGCGATCAGAATGATTATGACCGGATATTTTATCGCCTCTGAAATAACTCTCAGAATATATTGCACCACAGATAATGATATTCCTGCTGCATCAGTTGTCATTATGCTTGTCTCCTCTTATATCTTCGCCGGATACCGGCTTTTTGCATTTATCAAAAAACGAAGCTCTCTTAAGTGCCGATCTGAAGCTTCCGTAGCATGTCACTGCTCCCAGAACCGCGAGCACGGCACAGATAACGGATGTCCAGAATAAAACAACTTTTTTGTTTGCGGCTTCTTCCTCGGATTTGTCCTGCATGATAAGCTGATTTATGTCTTTATTCGGAGATTTTTTCAAATCCGCTCCTTCAAAGGCCGTCTGCATATTCAGCAGTTCCGAAAGCTCTGAAGAGGCTTTATCCGAAAGTTTCCATACCGAAGCGCTGTTCTGAACCGATTCAAGTTTTTGCGTCTCTTCCACTACGGCTCTCTGCTCCGATGTTTGTACCTCTCTTGCGTCAGCGGCAGCGCTGTCAGCCCTTCCCGGCGAAAAAGAACTATTTGTTTCACTCCCGGCTCCTCCAGCAGAGTTTGCCGGTGTGTTTTGATTAGTATCCTGCGGCTCAGCCTGTGGTGTCGGCGTCACGGGATCAGGCGCCGGCGTCACGGGATCAGGAGCCGGCGTTACGGGATCAGGTTCCGGGGTGACAGGGTCAGGATCCTTAAAATCATCGGTGTTGACCGTCATCGGCGAATCCGTGGTGCCGGTGACCGGGTTTTGAAACGGCAGGCTTGAACCGAAGGTTGCCGTCAGCGACGCGGAGCCTTCTCCTACGATTTCGTATTGTATTTTTACCACCGCTATATCCGTATAATAAGAATCTTTTATTATCTCAACGTTTCTTACCTGAAGAACGCTTTCATCCGTGGAATTTATATTTACTATCTCTTCAAGCGTGGCTTCATCCAGCGGTTGGATTATATTCGGGTCTATTTTCAGTTCCATTTCAACTTCATGGCTTCCTCTGCTGCCATCAAGCGAAGGAGGATTATCCGAGTACTGAGGCTGCCCCCAAATGGTTACATATATAACGCTGACGTATTTTGCGGACCTTCGTGTTTCGGATTCCGTAGGATACTCCTGCCCGAACAGAAGCCTGAACCTGTTTCCGGTGTTGAAATAATCATAACTCGGCCAGCTGTTTTCAAATTCTTCGTTATACACCTGCCAGTTGTCTTCAAATGCCATCATAGGTTCTACCTGGTAACCGTAATTTGATGCATTTTCAAAGGAATATGCATAAGGAATGGCTCCGTCGTTATAGTAAACATGCCTGTTTTCCGCCATATCTTCATAATAATACCTGATACTGAAAAGATTATCTCTGTCAAACGCCGCCCAGATATCCTGATGATCATTTACCCAGAAAAGGACATTGTAAATATCTCCGTAATAAATACCCGAGGCATCCAGTATATCTCTCAGATAAATACCGTGAGCGGTATCCACTATCAGATTATATGAAGCATACATGTCATGCCCCTCCGGGCTTGTCCATGAAGGGGTGCCGTTAAAGTATGAATACGTTTCTTCCGCATAACCCATATTCATGAGGTCATACCAGTAAAAATTCGCCACTTCCACGTAGTCTGAGAGATCACATCCCAGATATCCGACACGGATGCTCAAATAATCGGTAGCCACATCCGCATTGACTTTTTCAGGCCGCAAAAATACAAGGCTGCCCCAAATAAGTGCTGTCATCGCCGTAAAGGCCGCAGTCTTTCGTATTCTTTTTTTTAAACCGGACATTTTCATATCAGTCTTTAAAATACGAATTCGCAAGGAACTCCGCAGCCTCCTCATCCGTAAGGTCATAATGCCAGAAAAGCTTATAATATTCCTGAGCGGTTTTTACGATATCATAATCATTGTATATTTCCGGATAAATGAGCTGGCCCAGCCAGTAAACTCCCAACACCATATTTACCGAAGGCGGCGAAGACATCCAGCAGTAGGGCTGCCCCGGTATTTCATAATAATCTCCGTTTTTTACGGCTCTGAGCTCAGCCCATCCGGTAGTTTCGAGCTTGTCGTAAGGTCCTCCGCTTTGAAAAATCAAAACATCGGGATCAGCCACATAAACTCCTTCCAGATTGACCGTCGTTCCGCCGCCGGCGTCTGTAATAACATCCGGAATTATCGCGTTGTCGGCTCCTATCAGATCTATAACCTGTGCCTGAGATG
This sequence comes from uncultured Lachnospiraceae bacterium, assembly GCA_964389285.1. Lineage (GTDB taxonomy): Bacteria > Bacillota > Clostridia > Lachnospirales > Lachnospiraceae > Alectryocaccobium. Next base: position 81,184 of record CAYMCZ010000008.1, read on the forward strand.
ATTCCTCGGCATTTACGGCCAGACCCGTAGGCCCCGTTCCGTACAAAACAGTCAGTCTTTCTTCGTCATTTATCAGTGCGCTTTTTTCATTTGCCATATTCACGGTTTTTTCCACAAATGATGCAAGTGCTTCGGCCTCTTCTTCCCTTCCGAGAACCTTTCCGATCTTTCTGTAGGCATCGGCCATGTGTTCCAGATCAGCCTCAAAAAACAACGTGGGGATCCCGGTAGTCGACTGAATTCCTTCCATGTCTGATCTGCCGCTTATTTTACGGTCTCCGACATCGATAATAACCTGCGGCTTCGCCGCTATAAGCGCTTCTTTATTTAAAGTGGTCTTGCTTCCGTAAAACTGTCCGAACGTAGGCAGTGTCCATGTCTCCTCAGGAAAATATTTCATCTGCACGGTAGAAGGACTTGCCGCCAGCCCCACAAGCATATCAGGGGCTATCGTCATCAGAAACATGGTTGCCGTACCTCCCGAGGGGGCTATACGTGTAATATCCTGCGGTACCTGCACACTTCTGCCGTAATCATCCGTAACAAAGGTAGTGCCTTCCGTATTAACGGTTTCGGCAGATATTTCTGAAGCGCCTGACACACTTTTCTCGCCGGAGGAGCATGCTGAAAGCATTGAAAGAGCCAGTATCAGAACAAGGGATAGCGACATAACCTTTTTCATTTGCCGAATCTCCTTTTTAATTGATTTAAGTGAAATATTGACATAGGGCAAGAGTTGCGATATCTTTTTATATGCGAATTACTTTTATTTGCGATTCGTTTTTAATAATATATCACCGCTGTTTTTATTAGTCAAGAAACCGGGGTATTCATAGAAATATACAATATATGCACCCGCAACAGGAAACGGATATATGTTAAAGAAAACCAATTACCACCACGCCTCCGATGAAATATTAAACCGGACCGATCTGGAGCACTTTATTTCCATTCAAAACGCAGGCAGGAACGATTCTCCTGAAGAGTGTGCTAAAAAATGGGATGTTCGCGCGGAATCCTGGAAAAAAGAAAGAGAAAACAACAGAAAAGGCGATGACCGCTCGGAAAACGCTGTTCAGTATCTTCTTAAACGCGAAATTCTGACAAAGGACTGCGATTTGGCCGACCTCGGCTGCGGACCCGGCCGATTTGCAGCGGCGTTTTCTCCGCATGTAAAGACGGTCACCGGCTTCGATATTTCCGAAAAGATGATAGAACACGGCATTGAGCACTGCCGCGCCAAAAACCTTGACAACGTATTTTTATTTGCGCGGGATTTTCATTCCATGGACATAACCTCGGAAGGATACGAAAAAGCCTTTGATCTGGTTTTCAGCTCCATGAGTCCCGCCATACACGGAATGGACAGTCTGCAAAAAGCAATGCGGATGAGCCGAAAATGGTGCTGCAACATCACGCATCTTTGGGGACGGAATCTTTTAAGAGAACGGATAATGCGGGAAGTGTTCGACATGGACGTGTACAATAACTGGACGGGAAAACAGTTTTATTCGCTGTTTAACATCTTATTCCTGCTGGGATATAACCCCGAGACCAGTTATTCCAAAAGGCACAAAACATATTTGATTTCTCCGGATGAGGAGTATATAGATTACACAATGAAAAGAATGATGCCTCCGGAGATGATAACACCCGAAAACACAGAAAAGGTCAGGACATGGCTTATTGAAAATTCGGACGAAAACGGCCTGGTGCGTGAAGTTCAGGATGCAACCAACGGCACCATTTTATGGGATGTAAACGATATTTCACCGAGACCGGATTTCAGAAGTTTTTACATTTAGACCGTTATGAAGAGACATGTTTTTTTAACAGGAGAAAAACAGATCGGAAAATCCACGCTTATCAAAAAAGTCCTCTCCCGTTACGAGGGAAGCGTCGGCGGTTTTCTGACTCTCAGAACCGGAGAATATCTTAAAAACGAATATTCGGTTCATATGTATTCAATAAACGAAAAGGCAGTGCCTTCGGCTTCAAACTATCTTTTCAGGTGCGCTTCTTTTGATGAAAACGCATCCTCTAAGTTTAACGCCATCGGCTGCCACATCCTGAAAACATCCGCAGGCTCTTCCCTGATAATAATGGATGAGCTCGGCCGAAGAGAAGCCTCGGCTTCCTCTTTTCGAAAGGCCGTAATCAAAGCTTTGGACAGCGAGTCTTCCGTTCTCGGAGTGCTTCAGCATCCTGCCGATGCTTACTGGCCGGAGGTAATTAAACGCCCGGACACTGCCGTTATAGAACTTACGGCCGAAAACAGAAATGATCCCGGGCTCATTTCCGTTATACAATCCGTTATTTCTTTACCTCTTTAACGGGGCTGTCGTATTATAGCGCGACAGCCCCAAATACTGTTATGCGGCGGTTGACACTTACGGTTTTTTTAAGTAGAATAAGGCGAATAATAAACTATATTTGGAGGTTTCTATGAATAAATATCTGATATATACGGATTCTGCCGCGGATCTTCCTTACCACTATTTTCAGGAGCACGATCTGCGCATAATTCCCATGGATTATGTTGTAAACGGGAAACAGCTCACTTTTCACACGGATTCTCCCGATCACGACAGGCTTTGCGACGAGCTTTTCGAGGCGCAGAAAAACAATGCGGATGTACATACATCACAAATCACGCCTTTTTCTTATACCGACGCGTGGACGCCTCTTCTTGAAGCAGGCAATGATATTCTTTATCTCTGCTTTTCCTCAGGTATGTCCGCAACATACGACAACGCATGCAGCGCGGCGGCCCAGCTCCGCGAAGAGTTTCCGGAACGCAAACTGATCGTCGTTGATTCGCTTTCCGCAACACAGGGCCAGGGCATTGTTGCCGTCGCGGCCCTTCAAAACCGCGAAAAAGGCATGTCCATTGAGGAAAACGAAGCCTGGCTTAAAGAAAAAATCCCTTATATGTGTCACCGTTTTATGGTGGGCGATCTTCATTATCTGCATAAAGGAGGCCGCGTTTCGGCCGCATCTGCCGTAGTAGGCTCAATGCTTAACATAAAACCCATCCTTATCATAGATGATGAAGGCAAACTCCAGGTGGTTTCAAAAGCCAGAGGAGAAAAGATAGCAATAAAACGTCTTATCGACGGTTATACGGGTCAGATGGGCGTGCAGGATGTGCCGAAAATCGTCTTCGTAGGACATACATCCAGATACGAAGAAGCGAAACAGATCAAAGAGATGCTTGCCGAAGTGGTCGAAGAAGGCACCCTTATAGAAACCGTCAACCTCTCTCCTATCATAGGCTCGCATATAGGCCCCTCATTTTTCAGTGTCTGCGGCTGGGGCTTTAACCGCAAAGAAAAATAAACCAATATTGTGCAATTACAAAAGATGCAGCAATATTCATGAGAATGCATATGCTGCATCTTCTTTTATGCAATTTCAATTGGTATATATGCCTTGACCGCAATCCCCTCCGGCAGAAATTCTTCTTCGAGCAGAATTCCTTTCTGCCTGATAAGGGCAACTTTTCCGGCCTGCTCATAAGGATATATCCTCTCTATGTACAGTTTCCCCGCCAGAAAAACCTTTTCTATTTTTTCGGCGATTCTGTTTAAGTTCATTCCGTATCTGGCGGAAATATTCAGAACTTCGTCCGCTCTTTCGTCGATCAGCCTTGCGTCATCCGCTTTTTTGTCGATTTTGTTAAAAAGCGTGATGACCGGTTTCCCTCCCGCTCCCAGCATGTCGAGCGTCTCATATACAATCCGCATCTGCGATTCCATATACGCGCTTGACGAATCCACAACGTGAATTATAAGATCGGCGTAAACCGCCTCTTCCAGCGTACTTCGGAAAGCTTCCACGAGATGATGAGGGAGCTTCCTGATAAAGCCTACCGTATCCGTCAGGAGAACTTCGCCGCCGTGTTCGAGATTCATTATTCTGGATGTGGGGTCAAGGGTGGCAAACAGAGCGTCTTCGGCAAAAACGTCCGAGCCTGTCAGCACATTTAAAAGAGTTGATTTCCCCGCATTCGTATATCCCACTATCGCAGCTGAAAAAAGACCGCTTTTCTCCCGCCCTTTTCTCATAATATCCCTGTGTTTTTTTACATCTTTAAGCTGCGCCTTTAATTTGCTTATACGCTCTTTGATAAGCCGTCTGTCACTCTCCAGCTTTTTCTCTCCGGGACCTCTTGTACCGATTCCTCCTCCGAGTCTGGAAAGAGACCGTCCCGCGCCGGTAAGCCTTGCGGCACGATAACGCAGCTGCGCCAGTTCCACCTGTATTTTCCCTTCGCTTGAACGGGCTCTGGCTGCAAAGATATCCAGTATCAGAAGCGTCCTGTCACAGACCTTGCAGTCCAGTTCGTCCGTAAGATTTTTAAGCTGAACGGGACTTAATTCATCATCGCAGATTATACCGTCGGCATCATTCATATACAGCAGGCTTAAAATTTCCTGGACCTTGCCGCTGCCTATATAAGTAGCGGGATTTATCTGCTCTCTCGCCTGTACGACCGTGCCTGCAACCTCGGCTCCCGCAGTCCTCGCAAGCTCGGCAAGCTCATTCAGTGAATATTCGGCTTCTTTTTCCGAGAGCGTAACGGCCGCTACCAGTATAAACCTTTCCTTTCTGATATTGTTGTTTTCGTACATCAAACATATCCTTTAAAACTATCTGGAGAGAAATTTTATTTCTCTGTTTATCGAAGCATCCGTCGGATATTTCGCAAGGTATTCCTCTGCTTTTACTTTGGCCGTTTCAAAGTCCAGCATCCTTTCATATACGACTATTTCATTATATAAAAGATCCCGTTTTTCATCTTCATTTGCGGCTTCAAGCCCAATGGAAATGTATTGAAGCGCCTGTTCGTATTCGCCGGCTGCCATAAAGCAAAGCGCAAGCCCGTTATAATTTTCCGCCGTTGTCTTTCCCGATTCGATTTCTCCCAGATACAGAGCCTTTGCCTCTTCCGTCTGTCCGTTTTTTATGTAAAGATCAGCCTGTACCGGTATTGCCTGATCATATCCGGAATCTATTGCTTTTTTCAGATATTCCTCGGCTTTTCTGTCATCTTCAAGATAATCATAGATAGTGCCGAGCTTCTGATAATCGCCTGCTCCGGAAGGGTTTATCTCAATGGCTTTTTCCAGATATGGTGTCCCGTTGTCTTCCAGATTGGCTGCTCTGTACGCTTCATATATATAGATATAAATATCATAACTTTTTTCGGTTTCGGAAGCGGTTATAAAATCGTTTTCGGCGCTTGTGATATCGCCCGAAATAAGATATGCGCGTCCCCTGTAGGCGTATGCCACGGCCGGACGGCTCGCTTCGCACAGCTCGGTATATACGGCGATCGCATCCTCATACTGTCCGTTTTTCATAAGGGCTTCGGCTTTATACCAAAGAACATCTTCTCTGAATTCGGAGTTTTCCCGTTTCATCTCTTTCAGTCTTATATCAAAAAAACTGACCGCATATTTATAGTTTCCCTGTTTTAAATAGACAAGACCCGTTCCCCGGTACGCTTCGGCTTTGCAGCCGTCCTCTTCCGCCGCTTTTTGAAATTCAATTAAAGCAATCTCAAAGTCATCATTCCCGAGCGCTTCCATTCCGGCCTGATACGCCAAAGAGTCATCCGAATACGGAGTACATCCGAAAAAAACAGCTGAAAACAAAACAATAAAAGCCGCTGCCAAAGTCATAATCCTGCTTTTTTTCAAGATAGTCATAAATCAGCCTCAAACTTCCTTTTCAGCTTCGCTGATACCTGCCAGTTTCGCCGCCTGATCCGCGGAGAGCAGGCTGTCGATTATCTCATCTATATCTCCCGAAAGAATCTGCTCAAGTCTGTGGAGCGTCAGCTTTATCCTGTGATCCGTTACACGGCCCTGCGGGAAATTATATGTTCTGATCTTTTCGGAACGGTCTCCCGTTCCGACCTGGCTTTTTCTGTTCTGCGCTTCTTCGGCATGCTTTTTTTCGAGTTCCATCTCATAAAGCCTTGATCTGAGAACCTTAATGGCTTTTTCTTTGTTTTTAAGCTGTGATTTTTCATCCTGGCAGGAAACGACAAGACCTGTGGGTATGTGTGTCAGGCGAACTGCGGAATCAGTAGTGTTGACACACTGGCCTCCGTTTCCGGACGCCCTGAATACATCAAAGCGACACTCGTTCATGTCGAGCTGAAAATCGATCTCCTCAGCTTCCGGCATGATGGCAACCGTAATGGTGGATGTATGCATCCTGCCTCCGGTTTCCGTAACCGGAATCCTCTGCACCCGATGAACGCCGCTTTCGTATTTGAGTCGTGAATACGCGCCTGAGCCGTTTACCATGAAAATAACTTCCTTAAAACCGCCCAGACCGTTTTCATTGCAGCTCATCATCTCGCATCTCCAACCCCTGCCTTCGGCGTATTTCGTATACATCCTGTAAACTTCATAGGCAAAAAGAGCCGCCTCATCACCGCCGGCTCCCGCACGGATTTCCACAATGACATTTTTATGGTCGTTAGGGTCTTTGGGCAGAAGCAGAATCTTCAGTTTTTCCTCTAATTCCGAGCGTAGTTTTCTGGCATTTGAAAGCTCTTCTTTAAGCATTTCTTTCATGTCTTCGTCCGTTTCGACGTCCAGAAGCTCAAGGCTTTCCTCGATAGTCTGATTGCAGGCTTTGTAGTTTGCATAAGCGTCCGCTATGGGCGTCAGTTCCGCCTGGTCGCGGCACAGCTTTTGAAAGAGCCTGCTGTCCGCTGCCGCTTCAGGATCATTTAAGCGCCTGTGTATTTCTTCGAGCCTGTTGTTAATCTCATCTAATCTGCCAAACATTTTATATCCTCCGCGACATCTTTCCTGCCGCAACCCTGTCGAGACCGTTCAGATCCCGTATTATCTCCAAATCGGAAAAGCCGCCTTCTTTCAGAAGCCCCGTAACCGCTTCTTTCTGATCGTATCCTATCTCAAGACAGAGATATCCTCCTTCTTTGAGACAGCACGCCGAGCCCGAAATGATTCTCCTGTAAAAGTCAAGCCCGTCCGCTCCGCCGTCCAGCGCAAGCAGAGGTTCCTGATCTTTTACTTCTTTATCAAGCGTATCAATGACACCGGTTCTGATATAAGGAGGATTCGAAACGATCAGATCGAACTTCCACGATATATTTTCAAACAGATCGCTTTTAATAAAGCGGCAATCTGCATCGTGCCTTTCGGCATTTTTCTTTGCAACCTCAAGCGCTCCTTCGGATATATCCGAGGCAAACGCATTTATCTCAGCCTCTTTACAGAGCGTGATTATAATACAGCCGCTTCCGGTACAGAGGTCAAGTACCGAAGGCTTTTCAGACGGATGCCGTCTTATGTATTTTAAAGTTTTCTCCACAAGGACTTCCGTATCGAATCTCGGGATCAATACATTTTCATCTACATAAAAACTGCGTCCGTAAAACCACGCTTCATTTAAAATATATTGAACCGGCACGCCGCTTATGCGCTTAAAAGCATAATCTTCGAATAATCTTATGTGTTCGGGGGATGCTTTTTCATCCCGTCTCAGAAAATAAGAAGATCCGGAAGCCTTTTCATAAACAAGTCTGATCTCCGAGGAAATATTTTTTATCCCCGCGCTCTCAAGATATGCCTCTGTCAGCTCACATAAAGCCCTAAAGGTAATGTCTCTGTTTTGGATGCCGAATTTATCCATTTGCAGCCGCTTCGCTTTCAAACCTGTCAAATTCATCTTCCGGCGATACGCCGAAGTTTTCTTTTAAAAATACTTTCCAGTCAAAAACAGCCTCTACCGCCGCTATGCCTACTTCTATCATTTCATCATCCGGTTCAGCCGTAGTTATCTTTTGCAGCCCCATGCCCGGCTTGCTGAGTATGGTGACAAATTTGTTGTCAGAACATCCCGCCCATCTGATAATTTCATAAGAAACGCCCGCTATCAACGGAATAAACGCGAGACGCAGTATCACTCTCATGGCATGGGAATCAACCTGTATGAACATTATGAAAATAATGCTTACCACAAGCACGAAAAACAAAAAACTGGTACCGCATCTTTTATGAAGACGCGAACTGCTTCTGACATTATCTACCGTCAGGGGCCTGCCGTATTCCACACAGTTAATGCATTTGTGCTCGGCTCCGTGATACATAAAAACTCTTTGTATATCTTTTAATCTGGATATGCCGATAATATATAACAGAAAGAAAACCACTCTGATAACAGCCTCTATCGCGGAAAGAAGCAGCCCCGCAGGGATAAATCTTTCCAGAAATGAACTGATATAATACGGAACTATTATAAAAATGCCCACGGCAAGCGCAATCGCCACAACCACGACCCCGGCCATCATCAGGTTGTCTTGTCTTTTCTTTTTGGCTTTGTCGGCTTCGGTCAGCTCGATTTTTTCGGCCTCCGCGGCTTTTGCGTCTTCCTCATTCATCAAAAGCTCCGCAGAATACATCAGCGTGCTCATGCCCGTAACAAGCGAATCTATAAAAGCCACAAACCCCCGTACTATGGGGATTTTTTTAACGGTTTCCAGCGCCGGGGAGTTATTTAATTTTTCGGTCTTCAGTTTTATCCCTTCTCTTTCGGTCCTGACTGCTATGGAATAACGGTTTTTGTTTCTCATCATTATCCCTTCCATAACCGCCTGTCCGCCGATTCCGGAATTAACTTTTTTATTCATTTTATATTTCTCCGTTGTATTTTCAAATACGGACTTGGAACAAATATACCAAAACGGGCTGAGATTATAAATAACCCCAACCCGTTCAATCGCGTATAAGTATTATCAAATGCCGTATTTTTTGTTAAACCGCTCAATACGTCCGCGTGCCTGCGCAGCTTTCTGCTGTCCTGTATAGAACGGATGGCACTTTGAACAGATCTCAACGTGAATGTCTTCCTTTGTGGAGCCTGTCACAAATGAATTGCCGCAGTTGCATGTTACCTTAGCCTGATAATATTCCGGATGGATTCCTGCTTTCACTTTAATCACCTCTCCCGTTATTGTTTGTTATACAAGTAAACCTTTATAGGAGTATTCATCTCCGTATTTGGACCGGTTCACAGATTTTCAGAAAAAACGCCAAAACCCGTCAAAAATAACAAGCCCCGACGTTTAAGTAGCGAGAGGGGGACTCGAACCCTCGACACCACGGGTATGAACCGTGTGCTCTAGCCAGCTGAGCTATCTCGCCGTACTTCTTTATAAAAGTATGGGGCCTACAGGGCTCGAACCTGTGACCCTCTGCTTGTAAGGCAGATGCTCTCCCAGCTGAGCTAAGACCCCATTAAACCGCCGCTTCGCGACCGCTTTACAAATATATAACGAAGACACTTAAATGTCAACACCTTTTTTTATTTTTTTAATGTTGACACAGGGGATGTTCTGCTTTATACTAAAGCATGTCTTGTGTGACAAAAACTTAGCGGGGTGTGGCTCAGTTTGGCTAGAGCGTCTGG
>CAYMCZ010000009.1:0-88105 GCA_964389285.1 uncultured Lachnospiraceae bacterium
TTGCGACAGCTTTGTTATAGTATCACGCTTGTATTTCCGTGTCAACTGTTTTTTTTATTTTTTTTTGAACAGATTTATTATTTTTTTTTGAACATATTTGAAAAGGATTTAATAGCTTAAAACAGTTTCATAACATCACTGATAGCGATTAGTATTGCAAATCCGAACAGTGCGAGTATACCTATATAATGCACCATTCCTTCCACTTTTTGACTTACCGGTTTTCTGCGTATTATGCCAATAAGCATAAACAGAATCCTTCCTCCGTCAAGCGCGGGAAGCGGAAGCAGGTTTAAGATCCCCAGATTTACCGACAAAAGAATAATCATATTCAGCATTGAAATCAGAGGTGCATAACCTCCGTCGTCACTTGCCTGTTCATATACATCTCCTATCGTTTTTACGATACCCACCGGCCCTGAGAGATCTCTTATGGAAAAACGTCCGGTAATTAATCCCGCAAGCGATTTGAAGGTCGCATTAACCCAATATTTTAACTCGCCCGCACTGTATTTGAGCGTTTCGGCAAGATTAACCTTTTCACGCTGCATGTTAAACGAAAAACCGCCGCTTATTTCCGTTTCCTCTACGGGTGCTACTATAACGGTGTTTACAACTCCTTCATGCTCGTATTCTATGCTTACTTCGCTGCCGTCCAGTGGGTTCTCCGAAATATATTCATTAAAATCGTTATATGACTCTATTGAAGTTCCGTTTATACCGGTTATGATATCTCCCGGTTCAACCCCGGCTTTATCCATGGGAAGTCCTTCAGTCAGCCCTGTAATTATAAGCGGCTCGTCGGTTTCGGAGTCATAATAAAAACCGAAAAGATATCTTGTTATCTCGTCGGGAGCGTATGAAGCGTTATAACGTTTGCTCTCTCTTAAATATCCGATGTCTATCTCATCTTCCGGAAGTCCGTCCATCATAAGATACATATAGAGTTCACGACTGTTTGATACGCCCTGGCCTTCGAAGCTGACAATAAGATCACCGGCTGTCAGTCCGGCAGCTTCGGCGTTAGAACCCGGATTAACGGAATTAATATAGCAACGGTCAGCCCCAGCGGAAAAAATGACTATGAATGCCACTATAAAAGCAAGCAAAAAATTAAACAAAGGTCCGGCGGCCACTACCAAAAGTTTATGTGCGGTTTTGGCTGACTGAAAACTGCCTTCGGAATGATCTTCCTCGTCTTCGCCCTGCATTACGCACATTCCGCCTATAGGCAGCAGCCTCCATGCATATACCGTATCTCCCCTTTTGACGGAAAGTAGTTTAGGCCCCATACCTATTGCAAATTCATTTACACGGATTCCGCTTTTTTTTGCAGCCAGAAAATGACCGAGTTCGTGAAAAAAAACCACGCCGCTTAATATAAGCAGCGCTATTACTATTTTCAAGGATTTACACCTGCTTTCATTTGATTATTGAATATTTGTTCTGATATATTTCTCTGTTTCAAGAATCTCTTCAAGTGAAGGATTTGAAATATTGTTGTGTTTTTCCATGGCATCTTCGATAATATGATAAATATCGAGAAAACCTATCTTACCGTTTAGGAAACTTTCAACGGCAGCTTCATTTGCCGCATTGAATACCGTCGGCATAGAGCCGCCGCTTCTTCCGGCCTCAAAAGCCAGTGACAGCCCGCGAAAGGTCTTGGTGTCGGGTTTTTCAAATTCTATGGAAGATAGCTTTTTAAAGTCTATGCGTTCGGTGTTTACTAAATCCCTTTTTGGGTATGTAAGCGCATATTGTATTGGCAGATGCATATCCGGTACGCCTATTTGCGCAAGAATACTTCCGTCGTTGAATTCGACCATGGAATGAATTAAGCTTTGAGGCTGGATAATGACTTCAATATCATCATAAGGCGTGTCAAACAGCCAGTGAGCCTCCATCACTTCGAGGCCTTTGTTTATAAGGGTTGCCGAATCAATCGTGACTTTATTGCCCATGTTCCAATTAGGATGTTTGAGAGCATCTTTTGCGGTAACATTTAAAAGTTCATCGGTTTTATATCCTCTGAAAGCTCCTCCCGAGGCTGTCAGCCAAAGTTTATAAATCGGATATCTGCCGGATTTATCGATCATGCTGCCCTGAAGACACTGGAAAACAGCACTGTGTTCACTGTCAACAGGAAGAATTGTTGCCTCGTTTTGTTTTGCGAGAGGCATTATCAGATGACCTGCGGTTACAAGTGTTTCTTTATTTGCAAGAGCAATGGTTTTCCGGGCGTTTACAGCGGCAATAGTCGGTTTAATCCCTATCATCCCTACTATGGCCGTAACAAATATATCACTCGACCGCATTTCGGCAAGAGCCGTCAGTCCTTCCATGCCCGAATATACTTTTATATGAGTACCCGCGAGCCTTGTACGAAGAAGATCCGCGTCGTTTTTGTCTTTTGCAACTATCATCTCAGGAAGAAACTCTCTTGCCTGATGTTCAAGAAGCCGGATGTTTTTCCCGGCGCTGAGACCGACTATATTCAGATCTTTTCTTGAGCGAACTATATCAAGTGTCTGAGTTCCTATAGAGCCCGTTGAACCCATGATCGCAATATTTTTCATAAGACCTCTTAAAATTCAAACAAAAGTCAAAGCAATATCATAAAAAGAAAATATATTATGGGGGCGGTAAATATTATACTGTCAAAACGGTCAAGTATGCCGCCGTGACCCGGTATAAGACTTCCATAGTCTTTAATATTCATATTTCGCTTAATGGCTGAAGCGGTAAGGTCACCTACCATCGAAATCAGAGCTCCGACGCAGCAGATGAGGGCGTATATTCCTATGTTCTGGTGAGTGCAAAGGGCATAAATAATACCGATGACAACCGCTCCTATTACGCCTCCTATGGCTCCTTCAACGGATTTTTTTGGACTTAATACAGGCGACATCTTGCGTTTTCCGAATTTCATGCCGGCACAGTAAGCACAGGTATCGCAGCCCCAGGCACTTATAAATATCAGCCAAACATGAAATTTGCCGTCCGGGAGCATCCTTGTAAGATATATACACGAAAGCATGACTCCGCAATACAAAATACTGAAAACAACGGCCATTACCTGGAAAGCATTGTGATTCGGAAATCTGAACACATATACGAACATAACAGCCATAAGTCCTATTACTACCGGCATAAGATAAAAGGAAGTCGGCAGAGTAAGTATTACGATATAGTAAAAGGCGATGGAGGCATATCCCGCGAACATCAGAGCACCGACGGAGCTTTTTGTTTTAACTCCCGTGGCTCTGTATAATTCGTATGCTGCAATCAGCGATAAAATAAACGCAGTGAAATAAAGAACAATTCCGCCAGTGATTATGAGAAACAATGCGGCGGCAATAAGTATAGCTCCGCTGATCAGTCTTGTTTTAAACACCGTTTATACACCTCCAAACCTGCGATTTCTCCTGTTGTATTCTTCGATTGCTTCGATAAGCTGAGGCTTTTTAAAAGAAGGCCAGGGGATATCGGTAAAATAAAGTTCCGAGTAGGCTATCTGCCACAAAAGAAAATTGGATATCCTCTGTTCACCGCTCGTCCTTATAACGAGATCCGGATCCGGTATGCCGACCGTGTCGAGATAATCATCAAAAGCGCTTTCCGTAATATCCTCCGGGAGCATCTCTCCTGTTTTGATTTTGTCGGCTATCTTTTGAATTCCTCGTATGATCTCGTCCCTGCTGCCGTAATTTAATGCAATCTGAAGATGCATTTTATCAAAGTTTTCGGACATTTCTTCGAGCTGTTCTATCCTTTTGAGGATATCGGCGGGCAATCCGTCCCTTTTCCCAAGGATTCTGACCCGCATATTAAATCTGAGAGCATCATCGGATATTCTTTTAAGATACCGCCTGAAAAGATTCATCAGAACCCGTACTTCTTCCTGGGCCCTTTTCCAGTTTTCGGTGGAAAATGTATATACCGTAAGGTATTTGATGCCCATTTCCCTGATAATATGACACATTTTTTCCAGATTATCACACCCGACAACGTGCCCGTAACTTCTGGGTAATCCTTTGTTTTTTGCCCAGCGTCCGTTCCCGTCAAGTATGATAGCTATATGCTGGGGCAGATGCATATCTTCACTCCTTGTTTGAAATAAACAGGCTGTCCGATAATGCAAACCATTATACTGACAGCCCGTCGATAAGCTTTGTTTGTGATTATACCGTAAGAATTTCCTTTGATTTTTCGGATACAGCCTTATCTATCTTCTTCGTAAAACTGTCTGTTTCTTTCTGAAGCTCGTCCTGAAGATCTTTTATGGCGTCTTCTGAAATATCTTCTTTTTTAAGCTTTTTGAAAGTATCGTTTCCGTCGCGTCTGATGTTGCGGATGGCAACTTTCGCGGCCTCTCCTTTTTTCTCGACTTCTTTGACCAGCTGTTTTCTGCGTTCCTCGGTAAGTTCCGGGAAAACGAGACGGACAACTTTTCCGTCAGTAGTAGGGTTAATGCCTATATCGGAAGTCTGAACGGCTTTCGTAATCTCTTTTACCAAAGACGGTTCCCAGGGCTGTATCTGAAGAATCCTTGCTTCAGGAACAGTAATATTAGCGACCTGAGAGAGCGGAGTTTTCGTACCGTAGTAATCTACACTGATTTTGTCAAGCACATGAGGATTTGCCCTGCCGGCACGGATGGTGCCGAGTTCGAACTCAAGATTTGACATGGTTTTGTTCATTTTGCTTACATATATTTCGAGTCTCTGATCCATAAATATTACTCCTTATCAGTTAACCAATACTTTTGTTCCGGTGACAATACCTTTAGCTGCTTTTATTATTCCGTCGGGTTCCGCAAGGGAAAATACATACATAGGCATCTGGTTTTCCATGGCGAGAATAGATGCCGTCATATCCACGACCTGGAGTTTTTTAGCTATTACTTCATCTATCGAAATTTCGGAATACCTTTTTGCATCCGGATATTTGTTGGGGTCCTTGTCATAAACGGCATCAATGGATTTCGCAAGAAGTACCGCGTCGGCATCTATTTCGACTGCTCGAAGCAGCGTGCCCGTGTCTGTGGAAAAATACGGATGTCCGGTTCCGCCGGCAAAGAATACAACGGTATTATCCGCAAAACAGCGGTTTGCCCGGTCTTTGGAAAAGCCTTTGGTAAACTCGCCTATTGCAAAAGGTGTCAGTACTGCGGTCTTCATCCCTATGCTCCTGAAAAGCTCGGATACGTAGATGCAGTTCATCACGGTAGCGAGCATCCCTATCTGGTCTGCTTTTGTCCTATCGATGTTATCGCTTGAACGGCCTCTCCAGAAATTGCCTCCGCCGATGACGATACCTACTTCGATCCCGTCATCAGTAAGCCGTTTTACCTGCGAAGCAACTTTTAGAAGAACCTGATCTTCAAAACCTGCTTTTTTTTCTCCCGCAAGCGCTTCGCCGCTGAGCTTGAGTACAACTCTTTTCATTTTTCCTCCAATGCCGACTTTGCTTTAGGTATTCTGATTCAAAAGAATTATACCATTAAATTTATAAGATTTAAAGCTGTGTTTCAACAAATATATCGTAAATAGCTTTGATTGTGGTTTCGAAATCGCTGTTTTCAACTCCGATGATAATATTTAGCTCGGAGGACCCCTGATCAATCATTTTTATGTTGACATTAGCGTGGGCAAGCGATGAAAATATCCGGCCTGCCGTTCCTCTTGTCCTTTTCATTCCCCGTCCCACAACGGCGACAAGCGCAAGATCCGATTCGAGTTCGATAAGATCAGGATTTACGGCTCTGTGAAGCCCGGCGATGATTGCCTGCTCTTTTTTAAGAAATTCATCCTGATGTACATATATCGTAAATGTGTCTATACCCGAAGGTGTATGCTCAAAAGATAAGCCTTCGTTTTCAAATACTTCAAGAACTTTCCGACCGAAACCTATTTCAGTGTTCATCATGGCCTTTTCTATTGTGATGGAAGCAAACCCTTTTTTGCCTCCTATGCCTGTAATAGTATATTTGGGTTTATCACAGGTGCTTTCCACAATCATCGTGCCGCTGTCTTCGGGTCTGTTGGTATTTCTGACATTTACGGGTATACCGAGCTTGCGAAGCGGAAATACCGCGTCCTCATGCAATACGGTTGCGCCCATATACGAAAGCTCGCGCATTTCCCTGTATGTTATGGTAGCAATGGTAGGCGGATTTTTGACTATCCTCGGATCGGTGATTAAAAAACCCGATACGTCTGTCCAGTTTTCATAAAGATCGGCCTTGATTGCGGCAGCAACCAGAGATCCCGATATGTCTGAACCGCCGCGTGAAAATGTCTTGATTTTTCCGTCGGGTCCTGTGCCGTAAAAGCCGGGGATAACGGCGTATTCAGTCTTTGAAAGGCGTTCCGAAATGGCTTTGAAAGTCTTTTCCTGATCGTAACTGCCTGAATCATCTATAAAAATAATATCTTTTGAATCGATAAATTCAAAGCCCAGATATTCGGCCATTAGTTTACCGTTAAGGAATTCTCCTCTTGAAGCGGCATAATCTTTGCCGGCATTTGCCGTGAAATCATTTTTTATGATTTCGAATTCGCTTTTTAAGTCAAAGCCTATCTCAAGCTCTTTATTTATTTCTTCATATCTGTCTTTAATCTTTTCAAGCTCTTTTTCAAAATCCTGCCCTGCTTCGGCTTTTGCGTAACATGCATAAAGCATATCCGTAACCTTTGTGTCTCCGGGGAAACGTTTTCCGGGCGCGGAAGGCACCACATAACGTCTGTCGGGGTCAGAGGTAATTATGTTTTTTACTTTTATAAACTGACCGGCATCAGCCAGCGAACTGCCGCCGAATTTTACTACTTTTTGCATTTGTTTTTACGCTCCTTTTTCAAATATACATTTTTAATAAATCTGAAAGTATAATCTTCACCTTTTTCGGCATACATTAAAAGAAGCCTTTCGAGATCTCTTTTTGTTTTGGGACTTACAAACCAAAGCTTTTTTTTGCTTTTCATAAAATATTTGTAAGGATCACCTGAATTGAATTTTTCTCTGTTATAAGTTTTGCAGGCTGCAACACGATCCATAAACATCTCGGCAATGTATTTGCGCGGCATGTCAACTCCCCTTATTATGGTAGGCGAATCCAAGCCGTAATCGATCCAGTATTCGAAATGATGTTTGTTGCGGCCTTTATGATGCAGCCATGAATCGGACCAGCCTTTGTCTTCACGCGCTCTGTTATTGGGGCTCCTGTAACCCTGATAATATTTGCAGCCTTCCAAAAACTCGGTCGGCATATATTTGGACATGTCGTGAAGAAGCCCCTGTATGTAAAGACCTGTTTTAAAACAATGTCTCATGACCCAGATTTTATGTTCGGTTATGGTTTTAAAGTGTTTCAGGGCGTTCAATAGCGGAACCTCCGAAGGCATTTAAAAATCAAATATCAGAAGGTACATCCTTTATGCTGAAGCTGATGCGTCCCATTTTGTCTTTTCCGAGACAGATTACCGTAACTTCCTGGCCGAGGCTTAAGACATCTTCGACTTTGTCTATTCGTTTTTTTGCGATTTTGGAAATATGGACCATTCCTTCTTTTCCGGGAGCAAATTCGACAAATGCGCCGAATTCTTTGATTCCGGAAACTTTTCCGGTAAGGATCTGCCCTTCTTCGTATTCTGCGGTAATGGTCTCTATATATTCGATGGCTTTTTCGATCATGTTCATCTCCGTACCGCATACGGAAACAAAGCCGTTGTCATCAATATCGATCTTAACGCCGGTACGGTCAATGATCTCATTGATAACCTTGCCCTTTTGTCCGACAACATCCCCGATCTTTTCGGGGTCGATCTGAATCTGTACGATTTTAGGAGCATATTTACTGATTTCGGGTCTGGGCTCGGCAATGCATTTTTCCATTACTTCGGTCAGTATATATTCTCTGGCATCCTTGCATTTCGAGATGGCCTCCGAGACAATTTCTTTTGTAAGACCGTGGATTTTAATATCCATCTGAATTGCCGTAATACCGTCATGTGTGCCGGCTACCTTAAAATCCATATCCCCGAAAAAGTCTTCAAGTCCCTGAATGTCCGTAAGCACAATGTAATCATCGTCGCTTTCACCTGTCACAAGGCCGCATGAGATCCCCGCAACCGATTTTTTGACAGGTACGCCGGCAGCCATAAGTGAAAGCGAGGAAGCGCACACGGATGCCTGCGAAGTGGAGCCGTTTGATTCAAATGTCTCAGATACGGTTCTTATTGCGTAAGGAAATTCATCCACACCCGGAAGCACCGGAAGCAGGGCTTTTTCAGCAAGCGCGCCGTGTCCTATTTCGCGGCGCCCAGGACCTCTTGAGGGTTTGGTTTCCCCAACGGAATAAGAGGGGAAATTATAATGATGCATATATCGTTTTTCGGTTTCGAAAAGATCAAGCCCGTCCAGTCTTTGCGCTTCCGAAAGCGGCGCAAGGGTTGTAATTGTACAAATCTGTGTCTGACCTCTCGTAAACATCCCGCTGCCGTGAACCCTTGGAACAACGTCTATCTCGGCAGAAAGAGAGCGTATCTGTGTGACCTCGCGTCCGTCCGGACGTTTTCTGTCTTTCAGGATCATTTTTCTTACCGTTTTCTTTTGATACTGATAAACCGCCTCGTCCAAAACGGCAAGATATTCTTCGTTGTCTGCGAAAGCTTCTTCGAGTTTTTCTTTGACAGTTGATATATTTGCCTCGCGAGTCTGCTTGTCATCCGTAAATACGGCAGTTTCCATTTCATCAGGAGTGATGATTTCTTTGATCGCGGCAAAAAGTTCTTCCGGCACAGCGCAGCTTTCGTATTCGTGCTTTTCCTTGCCGCACTCTGCCACTATTTCATCAAAGAAAGATATGATTTTTATGTTTACGTCGTGAGCAAGATAAATCGCTTCAAGCATTTTGTCTTCCTGAACTTCATTTGCTCCCGCTTCGATCATGATGACTTTATCTCTCGTTGACGCAACAGTCAGCTTAAGATCAGAGACGGTGTTTTCCGCCAAAGTCGGATTGATTACGAGTTCGCCGTTTACCAGCCCGATCTGGGTTCCTGCTATCGGTCCGTCAAAAGGAATATCGGAAATACTTGTGGCAAGAGCCGAACCGAGCATGGCAACTATTTCCGGATTGCATAAAGGATCTACCGATAATACCAGATTGCTGAGAGTTACGTCATTTCTGTAATCTTTCGGAAATAACGGGCGCATAGGCCTGTCTATTACACGGGAAGTAAGAACCGCGTGTTCGGAGGCCTTTCCCTCTCTTTTGTTAAATCCTCCGGGAATCTTACCCGCCGCATACATTTTTTCTTCGTATTCTACGGAGAGCGGGAAAAAGTCAATTCCTTCACGGGGTTTGGATGATGCCGTGGCCGTGGAAAGAACCATGGTGTCGCCGTAGCTGATAAGGGCACAGCCGCTGGCCTGCTTCCCGACTCTTCCTATGTCTACCGATAATTTGCGTCCCGCGAGTTCCATGGAAAAGGTTTTATAAGAGATGTCCGCAGGCGTTGAAAATGTTTTATTGTCTTGCATTTTTTCTCCTTGTAAAATTGAAAAATAAGCTGCCCTTCCAAAACAGGAAAAGCAGCTTAGACCGGTTAGATGATTATTTTCTGATTCCTAAGCGCTCTATTAAGGAACGGTATCTTTCGATATCGATATCCTTAAGATATTTAAGAAGGCCGCGTCTTTTACCGACCATTTTTAAAAGGCCGCGTCTTGAATGATGGTCTTTATGGTTTTCTTTTAAATGCTCTGTGAGTTCTTTGATTCTGGCTGTAAGAATAGCTATCTGAACTTCCGGAGAGCCGGTGTCGCCGGGGGTTCTTGCGTATTCATTGATAATAGCCTGTTTTTTTTCTTTTGTTATCATTTGATTTCTCCTTTAATACGGCTTTCGCCTTAATTGAGCCTGTGATCAAGACGAGGTTGGAGCTTCCGTCGACTGAATCACGGCATTCACGGTTTTGGATTATAACATAATAATAACTTCTTGTAAATATCGAGATTAGACAACCTGCAATTCTTTAAGATATCTTGACAGGGCATCCTGCCATGAAGGCAAGGGCGCAAACCCCGATTCGGCAAGTTTGTCTTTATTTAAACGGCTGTTTGAAGGCCTTTTTGCTTTGGCGGGAAAGGCATCCGAGCTGACAGGAGTGACTTTTACATCAAGGCCCGTCTGCCTGAATATTTCGCATGCAAAATCATACCACGAACAGAAGCCTTCGTTTGAAGCGTGGTAAATGCCGTATTTTTCTGTTTCGATCATGTCTGCCAGCAGCACCGCCAGATCAGATGTATATGTCGGAGAGCCGATTTGGTCGTTTACAACCGAAAGAGCGTCTTTTTCTTTTCCGAGCCTGAGCATGGTTTTTACGAAATTTTTCCCGTTGATTCCGAAAACCCAGGATATTCTGACTATAAAATATTTTTCAAGAAGTTCCGTAACGGCGTTTTCGCCGAGGAATTTGGAATACCCGTAAATATTCAGCGGCTCTCTTTCGTCATCAGGCTCCCAGCTTCGCTCCCCGGTGCCGTTAAAGACGTAATCCGTGCTTATATAGATCATTTTAATATCAAGATCTTTGCACACCCGGGCAATGTTTCTCGTGCCGTCTGCATTTACTTTTATGCATTTATCGCGGTCGTCTTCGGCTGCATCCACGGCGGTATATGCCCCGCAATGAAAAACGCCGTCAACACCGGATTCGGTTATTACCTGTCTGCAGATTTCAGAGTTCGTTATATCCATAAGCGCTGAACCGACGCCTATGGCTGTATGGCCTCTTTTTTTTAATTCATTTACAACGTCATGGCCGAGCTGCCCGGTGGCTCCGGTAACCAAAAACCTCATTTCGAAATCTCCTGTCTGTTGTTTTTGCTTTTGTTTGATTTCTTTTTTTGCCTGATCCTGTCGGCTTTTCTTTTGTTTTTAATAATAACTATGCAGAGTATTATCGCTGCTATCAGGACGATTATTATTATATAGAGAACAATCTTCACATGGGAATCGTTCACGTGTTCGGGTACTTTTATGGCTTCATAATTTAAAGAAGCACTTTCCGAGCCGATGACGGATTCGGTATTATTGTCTGTCTCAGGCTGATATTCTCCTCTTGCAATCAAAAATGAATTGTATGTATCTTCCGGAACGGAAAATGTATTTATAGCATGGTCGCCCAGGGAGAATGTAATAACCGCCGTTCCGTCCGCGACGGTGTCTGTATGCTGAATATTATCGGCACTCAGGTGATTTGGAATGGTAAGCGCCGTTCCTTCTGCGCCCGGTATGCCTTCAAAGGGATTCACGTGATAAAAGTTGTTAAATCCGTATTCGAAAAGCTGTATCATATCCGATGCGTTGGTGCCTGATTCAGGAGCCCCCATTACGACTCCGATAAGATTCATTCCGTCTCTGCTTGCGTAGCAGACCAGAGTGCTTCTTGCTTCGTCAGTATAGCCGGTCTTCCCCCCGAGGCAGGAAGGATAATAGTAATCGCTTGAAGGATCGATAAGGTAATTATGGTTGTAATACATGCGTCCTTCCGAGAATTCGGTTGCCGGAATTACAACAGAGTTTAGGCTCATTATCTCGGTTAAAACCGGATATTGGATGGCCATACGCATGATGAGAGCCATATCCATTGCGCTTGTATAATGGGCCGGATCCTCAAGTCCGTTGGCATTTGTAAAATGTGTGTTTGTACAGCCGAGTTCCGCTGCCCTGTAATTCATCAGATCCGCAAAAGCTTCTACGGAACCGCTGACTTTAATTGCCAATTCCGTGGCAACATCATTTGCGGATTTGACTAAAAGCATTTCAAGCGCTTCGTATATTGAAAAGGATTCTCCCACAACAGGATGAATATTGGAACTGCCGTCATACGCGTCTGCAAGAGAAGCCTCACTCATTATGAGTCTGTCTTCCATGGAAACGTTTTCCGCTACCAGAAGAGCCGTCATGACTTTGGTTATGCTGGCAGGATATCTTTGCGCGTCGGCGCCCTTGCTGTAAAGAATTGTTCCGGTATCGATATCCATAAGTATCGCGGTTTTTCCGTAGATGGCATCAGCTGCAGGCCAGTCCTGCCAGCTGTCGTTGTCAACGGGATATGAAGCGTTAGGATCAATATCCGCTTTCACAACGATGGCGGAAAAAAATACAATAATACAGATTGCCGCCGCAAGTGCCTTTTTCAATATAGATTTGTTTGCAATTTCCATTGTTTTTCCCTATTGTTAATCTCTCCGAAACCTTAAGGTTATTATGAAGATTTCAGATGAATCTTAACACTTGCCTCCTCTACGAGGGAATACCCCTCGGGAAGAGTAATATTTACAGGTACAGTATATTCTCCGGCTGAATAACCGTTAAGATCTATGGAAGCGCCGACTTTATCGGGCGTCAGTTCCGAAAGTTCGGATGTGGTAGCCTTAACTTTTATATTGAGCGTCTGCGAAACATAAGATATCGTCAGACCTGAAGCAATGTTTTTGACAACTATTTTATCGACATCCAGAGACAACTCCGCGCTGTCTGTAGGAAGTATGGTAACGCGCA
Organism: uncultured Lachnospiraceae bacterium; assembly: GCA_964389285.1. Lineage (GTDB taxonomy): Bacteria > Bacillota > Clostridia > Lachnospirales > Lachnospiraceae > Alectryocaccobium. Next base: position 12,578 of record CAYMCZ010000009.1, read on the forward strand.
CCTTGAGCGTATCGGTCGTTGGAGATGCCGTCTTAGTGTTTTCCGGCAAAACTTCCGAAAGATTGATATCTATGGTCGTGTTATGATTTAAATCGCTTACGTCTATGAGTTCATCCGGCAGAGTAATCATATTATTGTTTTCGGCAATTTTTGCAAGTGCTTCATCGGTGCCGGCTATTGTTATTGTTTCGGGAGTCGTGGAAATGCTCGAGACCACGTATCCGTAAGCCGGTTTGCCCGTATATCCCGTGATAAACCCGACGTTTGATTTTTTCTTCCATAATTCAACATAGACAGATATTTCACTGATAGAGTCTTCGACCGTGATATCATCGCTTATAGTCTCTTCTGAGATTTCATTTTGCGATTTGTCTATGAAGACGAGTTTTCCGGATACCGTAGTGCTTTCGCTGAGATTTTTAACATCGATCTTGGCCGCGGCGCTGTCAATACTGTTTATGACTGACTCCGGGCCGGATATTGTTACGGATTCGGGATCAGGCGTGAGCTTTCCGATTTCGTAATTGCTGTCCACGGCTGCGTCGCCTGTGATTACGGTAACAGGCAGCTCGGCAGTAGCCACGTTTTCTATCACAATGGGTATGGCGTTTTTTGACATGGTGATATTTTTAGGTTCAATGCCGGTGCATGAGGCCTGCAGCGGAACCATTACGGGATCTCTGTTAAGGTCTACTATCTGAGTAAGGTCGGCAGTGACCGTAATATCATTTTCGGATATCTTTCTGAGGACGGATCTGTTAGCCTTTATATAAACGGTAACCACTTTGTTGGAATCATCTATCATGAAAACCTGTTTTCCGTTGGCTATATAAGATTCGTTTTCGACTGTTATATGTTTCTGGTAACTGCCTGTCTCAATGGGATCATTCTGCGTAGCGACGAAGTACCATATTCCGATGGCAATAGCGACGGATAACAGCTTTATCGGCCAGTTGTGTGTGAGCCATTTCAAAAATTTAATCATGATTCAGAATCCTCCTTTTTTGAAAAAAGAGGATTTTTGCGGCTGTCGGGTCTTTGCATTTTATGGAGCATATCCCGCATATCGCTTAAGCCGACACCTGTTGTCAGAATGCCTTCGTAAGCATATGAGACATTTCCGGTCTCCTCTGAAACTATAATCGTAAATGAATCCGATATTTCCGAAATACCGAGCCCTGCCCTGTGTCTGGTCCCCAGTTTTTTGCTGACATCCGTTCTTTCGGAAAGAGGCAGATAACAGGTAGCGGCCATAATTCTGTTTTCTCTTATGATAACGGCACCGTCATGCAATGGAGTCTTGTCTTCAAAAATGTTCATAATAAGCTGATCGGAAACAACCGCGTCAATAAGAATTCCGGTCTCGATGTGCTCGTACAATTTGTGTTTTTGTTCTATGACAATCAAGGCTCCCGTTCTGTTTTCGGATAATTCGTAAACAGCCCTTAAAATATCGTTAAGAGTCTGATCGGAAAAGAGTTTGGGGAGATCCGAACCTAATTTGCCAATCTTAAAAAACGAAGAAAAAACATTTCTGTGCCCCATCCCCTCCAGGCCTTTTCTGAGTTCAGGTTGGAAAATAATTACTACAGCGGTTATCGCAACCACGCTCAGGTTTTTAATCAGCCATACGATAGTGTCCATTTGCAGGATGTTTACCAGAACTATGAATACCACAATAACGAGCACACCCCGCAGCAGCGCGTGCGCCCTCGTGTCTCTGAATCTAATAATGATCCTGTATACGAAGTATGCAATTAATAGAATCTGGATAATATCAATCACTTCAATGTTTTTCGGAGGAAGGAACCATTGAAACACATTGATTTTAAGCCATGTCCAAACCTCAGCCAAATTTTTCCCCTTATCTTTAAAAGGCCGGCAATGCCTTATTCGGTGTTTTTATCGGATTTGTTTTTAGGAATAGCTTTTACATAATAAAAATAATCGTCATCTTCAAACTGAAGATAGCGGCTTTCTTTGTATTTTACGCTGAAACAGAAAAATGTTATCACAATCATGATTATGACAGAAACAATCGTGCCGATCACCAGCATCAGGACATCGGTTTCGATCTCGATAAAAGCTGCTCCTGCTATCATGAGAACCATATACAGCGCAGCGCCTGTTATGATGGCAAGCAGCCTTCCGTAAGAAGTAATGATTTTTTTGATAAAGTTTACAACAAGGATTACAACCGCAAAGATTACGCAGTATATTATAAGCCTTTTACTTAAGGTAATGGAGTTTGCGATTATCGTAACAACTTCCAGCGCGTTGGCTTCTTCCGCCTGTTTGACCGCCGCCACGGCAGGCAGGCTTTCAAGAAACATATAGGAGATAACAGCGCACACTCCCGTTATGGCGGATACTGCTCTTGATGCGATACCGATTCCAATCGGTATGACCGCGGGAATATTTAATTTAAAAGCAAAAGGCGTAAGAATGATCGCCAGAGAATCGTCAGGCGCGAATCTGAGATAAAGAATGAGCATCAGGGCGTATATCGCAAGTGCGATGGCTCCGACTTCTATCCCGAGTCCGAAACAATGTATGATGATAAATACTATACTGATAATAACTGTGCCTTTAAGCGAAAGCAATGCGCATATCACGGCTAATATTACAACTATGAAGTTATTGTTTAAGAAATCATAATAACCGTATTCGTGGTTAATACCGAATAATAAGGCAAATGCAAGCGCGAATTTCAGTATCGGTACCAGAATCGTTTCATGATTGCTGTAAAATTCTTTTAAACTGTCTCTTGCGGATAACAATGTGTTCATTAGATTATTTCCTTTAAGAACCGGAACTGTCGCTGTTTTCCAGTATTTCTTCAAGTTGTTTCAGCTTGCGTATATATACCGAAACCCGCTTTTGGGCTTTATCGTATTTCAGCTTTCTGAGAGTGCCTATTATAACAAGATAGACCCCTAATATTATAATATAGATAATAAAGAAACCCCAGACCAGCGGCATAAAATTCAGATCTGAAATGAGCATGGAAACGCTTCCGTAATTCAGAACGAGTACAAGACCTACGACTATAAAATACGCAATCGTTATTAATATAAAATTTTTTAAAATACCTATGCCGATATAATCCCTGCGGTATGATTTGCATATTTCGATATCTTCTCTTCCGTCATATTGCTCGAACATTGCAATATGGCACATCCTTTTGATAGCTTTGTTGTCCATATGAAAATCTCCGTAGATGTTCTCTATAGTTGTCCCGGCACAATATTTAGTATATAATATCACAGGTGACAGCTATATGCAAGCATTGACGGTGCCTGTTAATTTTGACCTGAAAGGCTTCATAAAAATCGTTTTCCGGTTGAATGTTAAGATATTAAAAGTTATAATTATTAAACCCAAATGAATACATAATGAAAGGGTTATCATGCGTTATTTATCAGCTTTTTTCAGAAGACATCCCCTCTTGCTTCTGATCATTACCGTTATAATAACGGCCGTAATCATCTATCATAAATACATTTTCTGCGGGTATGTGTTTTTATTTGATGATATAGGCAGCGATACGAAACAGCAGTATATTATGCAATATAATGCCGTTGTTAATCACATAAGAACAGGGAACTTTTCTTTATGGGATTTGACAAACGGATTCGGCACAAGCCTTTATAATACCAATCTTTTTAATCCGCTTATCTGGATACTGTATCTGGGCGGGTTAATCGCTTCACCCTCGGCTATGGCCGGGATGCTCATATATGTGCATATATTTGCAATCGTATGCGCCGCAGCCGCCGCGTGGTGGTTTTTATCGGTATTTGATTTTTTAAACAAAGCGAAACTGACGGCAGCGTATCTGTATGCCTTTAACGGTTTTATCACCGTATGGGGCCAGCACTACGCCTTCACCATAATCATGATTTGCCTGCCGATCCTTCTTATGACACTTGAAAAAGCGCTCCGAAAGCAGCGCTTTTCGCCGTCTCTTGCGCTTATATGCGGCCTGATGATTCTTTGTACATATTATTTTTCATTTATGTCGCTTATTATCGCCGCTTTATACGCGATCCTGCGCCTTTGGTCGCTCCGTCCGGGCGGCGTGAAAAAATATTTTACAGTTCTTTTAAAACAGGCGGCGGCAGTCAGTATCGGCATCGGTATCGGTTCGGTTAATCTTCTGCCTTCCTATGCTCTGGTAGCTAATGTTACTTCCAGAATATCCTCTTCGGCTACGCTTTTGGCTAAGATTTCGGATGCAATGTCTCTTTGGCCCAAAGCCTATTATAAAACGCTTGCGATAAGGTTCCTTTCATCAGGGCTGCAGGGCAACTCATCTGCCGCACCTTATACGGGTTATTCCAATTTTTATGAAGCTCCAAACGTATTTTTCACAAGCCTTATTGTTATTCTGCTGATACAGTTTGTAATATTTCTTATTATAAAAAAATATGATATACGCCTGAAGGTTGTTTCCGTTCTGGCTTTGTTAATCGGCGCTTTTATGATATGCGTGCCCGCCGGCAGTCTGCCGTTTAACTTTTTCACGAGCACCTTTTCAAGGCATACTTTTTTACTGATGCCTTTCTTTGCGCTCGTGACGGCCTTTATGCTGGATCGTCTTCTGAAAGAATGGTTTTTCAGCATAATGGGAGGAGTCGCCGCAGGCGTTATCTGTCTTTATATTTATGGCATTGCATTCATAACATCTACAGCAAATTATACCAGATTATTTGCTGCAGTACTCTCCGTCTCCACAGTGGCACTGATTATTCTTATTATCATGATTGTCAGAGGCCCCATAAAATACAAAAAGCATTATTATTTATTTATATGTTTAATACTCGCCGCACAGGTCGGAATAGACGGATTTTCCGCTGTTTACGGCAGAGAATGCGTGACACGGGACAGCTATTATTTTACGGAGTTATACGGAATCGATTATGCGAAGCTTCAGTATTATCTTTATCAAAATGATTCGGAGCTTTACAGGCTTGAAAAAGATTATACCATAGGTTCTAAATGCATGGACGCACTTGCGCAGGACTATCATGGCATAAGCACATATAACTCAACTATGAATTCAAATTTACAGGAGTTTATCGAAAAGCTGCTTCCGGAACTTCAGTACGTAAACGGATCTCATATTTCGTTTATTCAGGCTGCGGATAAAGCGGATTTGCATAATCTTTTCGGAATTAAATACATTATTACAAAAAACAGTGAAATTCCGTACGAAAACTATGCTCCGGAGGAACGTTTCGGGGATATTTATCTGTACCGCAACACCGCATGGGAAGGTTTTGCTTCTTTTTATACCGATACCGTTTCTTATGACGAATACGAAGAAGCCGCTGCCAAAGGAGAGAACATAAATGTTTCCGAGCTGCTTGCGGACGCTCTGCTGATCCCTGAATCCACTGGAACGCTCGAATTATCCGATTACGAAAAACATGATACGGACGAATACTATTTTGATGACAAAACCCTACCTAAAAGCGTAAAAAACAACGATAACGGAACCTATACATGGACAAGTAATGACATGACAGAAATACCCCTTAACAAACCCGTATCTTCCGGCAAAGAAAATATATCCGTATCATTTACGCTGAGTTCGGATGTACCCATGGACGTAAATGTGTATTATGACATGCGCAGAGCACCTCATATAGCGACCGTCAGTCCGACGACGCCCGGAAAAATAAATATCGATCTGCCCGACGGCACAACGTCGATTTATCTTTCGTTTCTGACCGATAATATACCTGTCCTTATATCGGATATCAGGTTTATGACTTCGATGGATACGCATCATGTTCAGAATACCGAAGTCAAGATTGCGGACACCGGAAATGACGGCAGTTTTACCGCGGAAGTAAATGCCCGCAAGGACGGATACCTTTTCATTCCGATTCCGTACGAAGACGGATGGAAATTTGAAGCAGATAATTCTGCCGTAGTGCCTGTTAAAGCAGACTACGGATTTACCGCGATACCGTTAAAAAAAGGTGAACACACTGTCGTATTTAGATACGAACAGCCTTATTTTGTGCTCTCGCTCTGCTGCACTGCCGCTTCGACAGGATTGCTCATAATACTTTTTATTGTATGCCGGCGGCGCGAAAAACGTGCAAAATCTTAATTTGCGATCGTTGCCACATAAACCTTTTCGGCGCCGTTTTCTTTTAAAACGGCAGCTATTGCGTCAGCTGTATTTCCGGTCGTAAAAATATCATCCACTATCAAAACACGAGGCGGAACCTTTTGTGTACCGACGTACTTAAAGGCTTCCGCCAGATTTTTTCTGCGGGCGTTTTTGTCCAATTCTTTCTGCGCCTTTGTCTTTTTTGTTCTGATTACGAACTCTTCATTTGCGGGAATACCCGTAAGTAAACTGAGCGACCTCGCAATAAGCGCCGCCTGATTATATCCTCTTTTGTTTAGCCTGTCCTTATGAATAGGAACCGGTATTATAATCAGCGGTTTCCACGCTTTTATACGGCTTTTTCCGAAATGCCTGATGGATGCCGCGAAAAAATCCGCGTATTCGGGACGGTTGCCGTACTTGAAACGCATGAGTGCTTCTTTAATATTTCCCGTATAGGCAAACGGAGAAAATGCCGCGTCAAAACAAAATCTTTCCGAAACACATCCGGACAAATTTCTTCAGTAAATGATTTTAAAACCCTGCCGCATACAATACATGTATCAGATGAAATAAAACGTACGTCGGGAATGCATTTTTCATGGACGTATCTTTCGCCTTTGTTTAAAATGCCGTCACATATTACGCATCTGGAGGGATAAATTAAGCCGAGGAAATCGTTAATTGCTTTTTTCAAAAAAGCTCCTTTTCTCCCCGACTTAAATATTAATGCTGACTTCTCTTATCCTTTTGGCAAGAGTTGTATAGCGTTCATCTTTGGATTTGTTTTCTATCATTTCATGAAACGTGTCGATATCGCCTGTTAATATAACGCAGTTTTTTGCTCTTGTAACTGCCGTATACAGAAGGTTTCGCGTTAACAGTTTCGGCGGTCCCGACAAAATGGGAATAACCACGGCGGGATATTCACTGCCCTGCGACTTATGTACGGTCATCGCATAGGCCAGTTCCAGCTCATCCAATTGTTTAAAACCGTATACAACCCGTCTTCCGTCGTCAAATTCGACGGTAAGAGTTTCAAGAAAAGTATTTATATCTTTAATGACGCCCAGATCACCGTTAAAGATTCCTTTTCCGTTTTGAATGACTATATTGTATTTTCCGAGTATTTCCCATTCGAGTTCGTAATTGTTTTTTATTTGCATAACTTTATCGCCTTCGCGAAAAAGTATGCTTCTGTGCTCGTATTCCGCTTTGTCCGGATCCGGAGGATTGGTATATTTTTGCAGTATACCATTCAGAGATTCAACCCCCAAAGGTCCTTTTCGCGTTGGTGTGAGCACTTGTATCTCCCTGCTGTCCACATTCAGCATTTCCGGAAGTTTGGAGTCAACGAGAGTAACGACTACTTTCTGGATCACCCTCACATCGTGTCTGCGCAAAAAGAAGAAATCTTTGCTTTTATTATCCGGGGTGATCTGCTCTCCTGCATTTATTTTATGGGCGTTTACAACGATATCGCTTGATGCCGCCTGTCTGAAAATCCTCGTCAGCTTTATGACTTCAAAAGCCTCCGAACTGATCATATCATATAAAATCCTGCCCGGCCCTACGCTGGGAAGCTGATTTACGTCTCCTACGAAAATGATTCTCGTCCCCGCAAGCGTCGCGCTAAGCAGGGCGTGCATAATAAAAATATCTATCATAGAACTTTCATCTATGATAATGACATCCGCTTCAAGCGGGTTTTCCTTGTTCCTGTTGAATAATGCCCTGCCGGATTCTTCGGAATTCACAAAGATTTCAAGCATTCTGTGAATGGTGGACGCTTCATGACCGGTCGCCTCCTGCATTCGTTTCGCTGCCCTGCCTGTGGGAGCACCGAGCAGAATCTCCATATCTTTAGCTTCAAAGCATTTAAGAATGGTGTTTATTATAGTGGTTTTGCCTGTACCCGGCCCGCCCGTAAGGATAAAAATACCGTTTGAAGCAGCCGCCTGAACCGCTTTTTTTTGAAGTTCATCTAAAACAATACCGTCTTCTTTTTGGATGCTTTTAATCATGCTGTCGATAAAATCGTCATCCTGTCTGTATGATACATTCAGTTTGTCCAGCATTACGGCAATGTCCAGCTCCATATAATACGCTTTTGAAGTATAGGCGATTGGATCTTCCTCATCCCGCTGTCTTTTGATGATGATCTTTTTTTCAAGCATAAGATCCGTCAGCGGTTTATCTAAGTTTTCTACGTCTGTATCTAAAAGCGCGGCTGTCCGTTCAAGCAGCTCGTTTTTAGGCAGATAAATATTTCCTTCGTTTAGGGCTGAGTTTAATGCATAAAGCAGTCCGCTCTGCAGTCTGAAAGGCGAATCTTTCCTGATGCCGGATTGCAATGCTATCGAATCAGCGGTTTTGAAGCCGATACCATCGATATCTTCTGCCAGTTTATAAGGATTTTCCTGAAGTATCGTATAGAAATCACCATTATATTTCTGATGGATTTTTAAACTCAAAGTCAGTGATATGCCATACCGGGCCAGAAAAATCATATCGTTCTGGAGCTGGTTTTTTTCTATCATCTGCCGTGATATTTCCATGGCTTTGCGTACGCTTATGCCTTTTATTTCGGCAAGTCTTTCCGGTTCCTCGTTAATTATGCGTATCGAATCGTCACCGAATTTTTTAACTATACGCTCCGCAAGCACGGCTCCCACTCCGCGCAGTGCCCCGCTTCCCAGATAGCGTCTTATGGCTAAAACATCCTGAGGGATCCTGACGGAATACTCTTCGATTTTAAACTGTCTGCCGTAAATATTATGATGCACATAATCTCCTGTAAGTTCGAGATACTCGCCTTCATTGACAGAAGCAATATTTCCGACGCAGCATATATTTTCGGCGTCTGATTCCAGCTCGAATACGGTATATCCGTTTTCTTCATTTCGGAATATAACAGACAGAACAAAGCCGTTGATAGATTTAGTCATATTTGCTCATCACTTCCAGATATTTTACGGCGCCGAGGGCTACCACGCTTTCAGGAGAGTCAACGGTATAGGCATCGATACCAGTCTTTTCTCTGATTATGTCATCCAACCCTTTAAGTCTTGCGCCGCCTCCCGCGATCATTATGCCTCTGCGGGAGATATCGTTTGCAATTTCGGGGGTTGTCTGTTCCAGCTCCGAACAAACGGCATCGGCTATCCTGTTTGCCACGGCGGCCAGTGCATCTACTATCTCGTCTGTATTTAAAACAACCCTGCTCGGAAGTCCCGTAAATATATTGCGCCCTTTTACTTCTATGGTATTTTCGACAAGGCCTCTTTTGGCAGCTCCGATCTTGATCTTTATCGCTTCCGCGCTTTGCTCGCCTATAAAAAGAAGATGTGTTTTTCTCAGATAGCGTATGATGCTTTCGGTAAATTGATTTCCGGCGTATTTTATACATACGGATTTGGAAATACCGCCGGCAGCGACAATAGCTATGTCGGTAACCCCGCCGCCTATGTCTATTATCATATTTCCTTCCGGTCTGGTTATATCAATTCCGGCGCCCAACCCTGCCGCAAGAGCCTCGGGAACTATGATTACTTCTCTGGCTCCCGCCTGAAAAGTCGCTTCGCGAATAGCTCTTCTTTCGACTTCTGTTACATTGTTTGGTACGCCGATAACTATACGCGGCTTGAAAAAGCCCCGTCTGCCCATAGCTTTCCGTATAAAATATGTCAGCATCTGCTCGGTCATAATATAATCCGATATTACGCCTTCTTTTATGGGACGTATTCCGGCTATATTTCCGGGCGTACGGCCAATCATCTGACGGGCTTCCTCACCGAAAGCTTTTATTCTTTCGGAGTCCCTGTCATATGCCAGTACGGCGGGTTCGCGCAGGACTATTCCTTTTCCTTTTATGTAGATCACGATATTGGATGTACCAAGATCAATTCCTATATCCAATGCGTATGACATTTATACGGCACCTTTCTCAATTATTTCTTTAATGTATTTCGCGGTATGTGATTCGGGATTTGATGCGATCTCCTCCGGAGTGCCGGCTGCAATAAGCATGCCTCCCGCGTCACCGCCTTCGGGCCCCATGTCAATAATATAATCCGCGGATTTGATAACATCAAGATTATGTTCGATAACTATGACGGTATTTCCGGCATCCGCAAGTCTCTTAAGTATATCGATCAGTTTATGCACGTCGGCAAAATGAAGTCCTGTGGTCGGCTCGTCGAGAATATACACTGTTTTTCCCGTTCCTTTTTTGGAAAGCTCCGAAGCCAGTTTAACCCTCTGGGCTTCTCCGCCTGATAAAGTGGTGGAAGGCTGCCCCAGTCTGATATACGAAAGGCCGACATCGTTTAATGCCTGAAGCTTTCGTTTGACAGAGGGTATTGAATCAAAAAATCCCAATGCTTCTTCGGTGGTCATGTTCAGAACTTCACTGATGTTTTTGCCCTTATATCGAACATCCAGAGTTTCTCTGTTATATCTTTTTCCTTTGCAGACTTCACACGGAACATATACGTCAGGGAGAAAATGCATTTCAATCCTGACTATCCCGTCGCCTTTGCACGCTTCGCATCTGCCGCCTTTTACGTTAAAGCTGAAGCGGCCTTTTTTATATCCTCTTGCCTTTGAATCGGAGGTTGCGGCAAAGAGATCCCTTATAAAATCAAATACTCCGGTATATGTCGCCGGATTTGATCTCGGAGTTCTTCCGATGGGCGACTGGTCTATGTTAATTACCTTGTCAAATTGTTCGATGCCTTCGATGGATTTGTGTTTTCCGGGAATTACCTTTGCTTTATTTAATACACGTGCCAGTTTTTTATATAGTATTTCATTTACGAGAGAGCTTTTGCCCGAACCCGAAACGCCCGTAACACAGGTAAAAACTCCGGCCGGAAATGAAACGTCTATGTTTTTAAGGTTGTTTTCAGAGGCTCCTTTTACGGTCAGCCAACCTTTAGGCTTAAGTCTTTTATCCGGCATTTTTATCTTAAGACGACCTGAAAGATACATCCCCGTTACGGATTTTTCACACGCTTCTATTTCCTCTGACGTACCCATAGCCACAAGTTCTCCGCCGTGCTCTCCTGCTCCCGGGCCTATATCGACTATGCAGTCCGCGCTTCTCATGGTTTCCTCGTCATGTTCGACTACTATGAGAGTGTTTCCGAGATCTCTTAAGTTTTTAAGGGAATTCAGGAGCATCCGGTTGTCCCTCTGATGGAGCCCTATACTGGGTTCGTCCAAAATATACGCAACACCTACAAGCCCCGAACCTATCTGAGTGGCAAGACGGATTCTCTGCGCCTCTCCTCCCGATAAAGATCCCGTGTTTCTGGATAACGTAAGATACCCCAGGCCCACATCGTTAAGAAAATTGATTCTGGCTTTGATCTCTTTTATTATCATGGAACCGATCAGCGACTGCTGCTGCGTCAGTTTCAGTCCGTCAAAAAATCTGATGGTATTTACGACTGAAAGCTCGGTAAGTTCATATATGTTTTTATCGGCTATGGTAACGGCCAGCGCGTTTTCTTTAAGACGCTGCCCGTTGCATGCGGGACAGGGCGTAAATTCCATAAAGGTTTCATATTCGGCCTTGGAATTTTCCGAAAAGGTTTCTTTATAGCGTCTTTCGACGTTTTTAATAAGGCCTTCAAAAACTATATCATATTCGCCCCTGCCGCGCTGACTTTGATAATATACCTTGACCGCCTCCCCGTTTGTCCCGTACATGATAATATCATGTATTTTACGGGGATAACTTTCAAAAGGTTCGGAGAGTGAAAACCCGTAATTTTCGGCAAGAGCCTCCAGGACACATCTTGTAAAACTGCCTTTTGTCGTACTTGACTGCCATCCCGGAACGATTATAGCCCCCTCATCTATGGATAACGACGGATCCGGTATCATAAGCTGTTCGGAAAATTCCATTTTATATCCGAGTCCGAAACATTCCGGACATGCTCCGAAAGGATTATTAAATGAAAATGTTCTCGGCTCAATCTCGTCTATGCTTATATCACAGTCAGGACATGAAAAATTCTGGCTGAAACTTAAAATGCTGCCATCCATGGTATCCACAAGTAAAAGCCCATTGGCAAGGCCCAGTACGTTTTCAACGGAATCCGTAAGCCTTTTTTCAATTCCGGGTTTTATTACAAGCCGGTCAACAATTATTTCGATATTATGCTTGATATTTTTATCCAGCTCAATTTTTTCGGAAAGCTCATACCTGTTTCCGTCTATCATGACTCTTACATATCCGCTTTTTGAAGCCTGTTCAAGCACTTTTTCATGACGGCCCTTTTTTCCTCTTACGACCGGCGCAAGCAGCATTATCTTAGTACCTTCGGCCAGATCCATGATCCTGTCCACGATCTGATCAACGCTTTGCCGTCTTATTTCCCTGCCGCATTTCGGACAATGCACTATGCCGATTCTGGCATAAAGAAGCCTGTAATAATCATATATTTCGGTAACGGTACCCACTGTCGATCTCGGGTTTCTGTTTGTGCCTTTCTGATCGATGGCTATAGCCGGAGGAAGCCCGTCTATGCTTTCTACTCTGGGTTTTTCCATCTGTCCCAAAAACTGACGCGCATAGGATGAGAGGCTTTCCATGTATCTTCTCTGTCCTTCCGCATATATGGTATCAAACGCCAAAGAGCTTTTACCGGAGCCCGAAAGGCCGGTAAGCACTACCATCTTGTTGCGTGGCAAATCGATATCTATGTTCTTCAGATTGTTTTCCGAAGCTCCCCGTATTCGTATAAAAGGATTGATTTCAGACATTTATAACTCCCGAACCGGTTTAATTGCCGGTTTAAATAAATTCAGACATTATACTGTTGGAAACAAAAAAATATTTTTCGGGAATCCGTATATAATCACCTTCCTGAATCAAAAACGATGATTTTATCAGACGGCTCAGCCTGTTCCCGAAAAAATGATATATATCCGATCCGAATCTGTCATAAAATTCCTTAGCTGAAACACCTTTTGCGAGACGCAGCCCGAGTATCATAAATTCGTTTTCAAGCTCGTTTTTTACGCAGCAGATGTTTTCTTTTAATAAGTCGGGATTGCTGCAATTGCGCATATATTTAACCGGATCGGAAGTGTTTGCAAATCTGTGGGTTCCGGTAAATGATGCCGCCGCAAGTCCTAAGCCCAGATAAGGCGTCAGAGTCCAGTAACCCAGATTATGCCGGCATTCTGCGCCGTTTTTTGCGTAATTCGATATTTCATATCTCTCAAAGCCGTATCTGCCGAGTATTTCGGCGGTGACATCATACATTTTTGCTGCGGTTTCATCATCCGGAAGCTCAAGACTGTCCCGTATATCATAAAAGAGGGTCCCTTCTTCGATTTTAAGGGAATATGCGGAGATGTGGGAAACATCAAGCCTGCCCGCATAATCAAGGGTCTGCTCCCATTCATAAAGCGTCTGTCCCGGCAGGGCAAACATTAAATCTATATTAATGTTGTTAAATCCCGCTGATTTTATGATTTCGTATGATTTCATAAAAATCTTAAAATCATGACATCTTTGAAGCTTTTTAAGATGATGGTCAAAAATACTCTGCGCGCCGAGACTTATCCGGTTTATTCCGGATTCGATATATGTATGCGCTTTTTCTTCGGTGAGAGTACACGGATTTGTTTCTATGGTTATCTCCGCGTCGGGTCTTATATCGAATTCGTTTTTCAAAAGTTTCATAAGTCCGTTTATTCTTTCGGCCTTAAGGATTCCCGGAGTTCCGCCGCCTAAAAAAACAGACGAAGCTTTTCCCTGCAACTCCGAAGTTCTTGCGCGTATTTCATTTGACAATGCCTGTAAATAAGCCTCTTGTGCGCCTTCATCCGCCGGAAAAGAAACAAAATCACAGTATGCGCATTTTTTTTGACAAAACGGAATATGTATATAAATTTCAAAATCGTTATTTTTGCTCATCCAGTTTTAAAACGCTTAAAAATGCTTTCTGAGGAATCTCTACGCTTCCGATCTGACGCATCTTCTTTTTGCCTTCTTTTTGTTTTTCAAGCAGCTTTTTCTTTCTTGTTATGTCGCCCCCGTAGCATTTTGCAAGCACGTCTTTTCGCAAAGCCCGAACCGTTTCACGAGCAATGATTTTTGAACCTATAGCCGCCTGTATAGGGATCTCGAAAAGCTGGCGCGGAATCTCTTCTTTTAATTTTTCACACATCTTGCGGCCGCGTTCGTATGCCGAACCTTCAAAAACTATAAAAGAAAGCGCGTCCACATTTTCTTTATTTACCAGGATATCCAGTTTGACAAGAGGAGTTTTCTGGTATCCTTCAAGTTCATAATCAAAAGAGGCATATCCTTTTGATCTGGATTTAAGCGCATCGAAGAAATCATATATGATTTCATTGAGCGGCAGTATGTATTTCAGTACTGCCCTTGTCTGCTCTATATATTCCATATTGATGAACTGGCCGCGCCTCTCCTCGCAGAGCTGCATTATGGAACCCACAAATTCTTTTGTAACAAGGATTTCCGCCCTGACTATAGGTTCTTCCATATATTCGATCTCTGAGGGATCGGGCAGATTTGTGGGATTTGTAAGATCTATCACGGTGCCGTCGGATTTATGGATTTTATATACAACACTCGGAGCCGTGGTGATTATATCCAGATTATATTCACGCTCAAGACGTTCCTGAATAATCTCCAGGTGAAGCAGACCGAGAAAACCGCAGCGGAAACCGAATCCCAGGGCTATAGAAGTTTCGGGTTCGTAAAATAAAGACGCATCGTTTAACTTCAGTTTTTCGAGAGCGTCCCGCAAGTCAGGATATCTGGCCCCGTCCTGAGGAAAAATCCCGCAATATACCATCGAATTTACTTTTTTATAACCGGGCAGCGGCTTTTCGGCCGGTCTGTTATCGTCGGTAACGGTATCGCCTACCCTTGTATAAGATACATTTTTTATGCTGGCCGTAATATATCCGACCATGCCGGCAGACAGTTCCTCACAGGGTATCATCTGTCCCGCGCCGAAATATCCGACTTCCACAACTTCTTCAACGGCTCCGGTAGCCATCATTCTGATCTTTGTGCCGCGCCTTACCCTGCCGTTCATGATGCGGCACGAAATGATAACTCCTTTATAAGAATCGTAAAGAGAGTCAAAAATCAGAGCCTGTAAAGGCTCGTCTTCATCTCCGGAGGGAGAAGGTATCTTTTTAACTATGTCTTCGAGGACGGCTTCGATATTTATGCCCCGTTTGGCCGATACCAAAGGAGCATCGGCAGCTTCGATTCCGATTACGTCTTCTATCTCGTTTATTACACGCTCCGGTTCGGCTGATGGCAAATCAATTTTGTTAATGACGGGAATCACTTCCAAATCATGATCGAGCGCAAGATACAGATTTCCAAGCGTCTGGGCTTCTATGCCCTGTGCCGCGTCCACAACTAAAATTGCTCCGTCACAGGCGGCAAGGCTGCGTGACACCTCGTAATTAAAATCCACATGACCGGGCGTATCGATCATATTTAATATATATTCTTCTCCATCGAAGGCCTTATATACGGTACGCACTGCCTGCGCTTTTATTGTAATGCCGCGCTCTCTTTCCAGATCCATATTGTCAAGGATCTGATCCTGCATTTCGCGTTCCGTCAACAGGCCTGTTTTTTCTATGATGCGATCCGCAAGTGTTGATTTGCCGTGATCTATATGAGCTATAATACAAAAGTTTCTTATATGGTTACGATCGGTTGCTGCCACGTTGTGCTCCTTTATTGTAAAATACTATCGGATTTTAGATTATACATTATTATCAACATCAGTGTCAAAGTATATCAGCATAAAACCAGTTCAATCAAAAACACCAGCACACAGCAGATTACGGCAACTTTGAACATGCTTACTCCAAACCATGCGGCTATAATACCTGCCGCAAGCGCACATGCCCCTGCAAGTTTCGACGTTGTAGCCTGAACTATGGCGGGAAAAGTCATAACTGCAAGAGTTACATAGGGTACATAATACAAAAAAGATCTTATAAAAGTGTTTTTTATCTGTTTTCTGATAAGAGTCAGCGGAAGCACTCTGATGGCAAACGAAACTCCGGCCATTATCAGAATATAAATATAATTAACCGGCATACTGTTCCTCTCTTACGGGAAATTTAATTGCTGCGACAACGGAAATAACGACCGTCAAAATAATTGTCCTTGTTCCCGAAGACAGTTCTGATACAAACGGCAGTGTCGATGCCGCATAACTTGCGCCAAAGCTGATTACGATTATTGCGGCTATTATGGAATTTTTTCTGGCCGGCGGAATAATCACGGCTATAAACATGGCATAAAGCGCCACGCTTAAAGCACTTACCATTCTGAACGGCAGAATATTGCCTACCACAATACCGAGTGCGGTACCCGTTGCCCAAAAAGGAATTGAAGCAAGCATCGCGCCGTATGAGTAACGGGGATTCAGATATCCCGGTCTCGCAATGGTAATTCCGAATATTTCATCTGTTATGTCAAAACCCACTATAAGCCTGTGAATCAGTTTTGTATCCGGTGAGAACCGCTGACTCAGCGCGGCTCCCATAAGCAGATATCTGGCATTGGCGACAAGTATGGCCAGAACCATTTCTATATAAGGCGCCGCCGCGCTTATTACCTGCAAAGCGGCGTATTCTCCGGCCGAAGCGTTTGTAGTCAGGCTGGCTATAAAACCCTGCATTGGCGTAAGACCTGCCTTTTTGGCCGCAATCCCAAGCGAAAAAGAAACCGCAAGATAGCCGATCCCTATCGGCAGGCCGTGCCTGATACCCATTGTAAATGCTTTTTTGTTTTCTTCTTTTGTAAACATATTTCTATTTTAATTATTTATGATGTTCCGCACATAACAATGCTGCTTTATCCGGAGAAAGCAGACAAAACAGCATTTGCAATAATCAATTTATACAATACCGCGTTTCCAGCTGTCGTTAAAACCGGTTCTTTTTAAAAGGTCGGCTGAATTATCGGCAAGATTATTTATCGCTTCTCTAAAATCATTGACTCTTTCTTTATCGATATTTCCGGGTTTTATACCTCTGCCGATACGCTCAATCCTGATAATATCATTTTTTAATGTCTTTTTTTCGGATTTGGAAATATTAGCTTTGTCGACGGCCATTGCCTTGTTTACGCAGTCGGTAAGTCTTGCGGCATCTATACGAAGCTCGTTCAACTCACGTCTCAGTAAATCCGTTTCCAAATTGTCTTCCGAGTCTCGTATCGCCTTTTCTATCTCTTCTTCTGTCATGCGGTCGGCAGCCGTTATAGTAACCGACTGCTTCTGATGTGTATCGAGATCTATTGCGGATACGTTTAATATACCGTTTACATCGATATCAAAAGTTACCTCAATCCGAGGAACCCCGGCTCTGGCTCTTTGTATTCCCTTGAATTTAAATTTACCAATGGATTTGTTGTCACGCGCCATTGGCCGCTCTCCCTGAAGTACGTTTACTTCAACATAACGCGCATTGTTTGTGGTAGTGGTAAAAACCTGGGTTGTGCGCGTCGGAATAGTCGAATTTCTTTCTATAAGCCTTGTGGCGACACCTCCAAGCGTTTCAAGCGAAAGACTCATGGGAACCACATCCATCAGCAGGAGGCTTCTGGAAGTCGCTCCTGATAAAACGTTTTCTCCGGCAAGCGTACTTCCCAATATGGCTGCCCCGACCGCGACACATTCATCAGGATTTATGTTTTTGGAAGGAGTAATACCGGTAATGGCCTCAACTTTCTTAAATACAGAGGGAATCCGCGTTGAACCTCCCACGAGGAGCACTTTGGATAAATCGGTGGTTTTTATACCCGCATCCGAAAGAGCCTGATTCATGGGATTTACGGTGCGATTTAACAGATCCAGTGTGATCTGTTCAAATTTGGCTCTCGTAAGTGTCATATCCAAATGTATGGGTTCGTTTTTTTTGTTGATCAGAAACGGAAGAACTATATTAGTCCGTTCGGCAGTGGAAAGCTCTTTTTTTGCGGCCTCCGCCGCTTCTTTTACACGGTTATATGCCGTGGAATCTTTTGAAATGTCTATGCCGTTTTGTTTTTGGAACTCCGATACTATCCAGTTCACTATATGCATATCAAAATCATCTCCTCCGAGATGATTATCTCCGCATGTGGAAAGAACATCTATTACGCCGTCTTCTATTTCGATAACAGAGACATCAAAAGTGCCTCCTCCAAGATCGAAAACCATAACTTTTTGTGTTTCGGCATGATCGAGACCGTATGAAAGAGCCGCGCTTGTAGGTTCGTTAATAATTCGAAGCACATTAAGACCGGCTATTCTTCCGGCGTCTTTTGTGGCCTGTCTTTGAGAATCCGTAAAGTATGCCGGAACGGTTATCACGGCATCTTCAACGGCTTCGCCGAGAAATTCTTCGGCATCTTTTTTCAGCTGTTTTAAAATAAAAGCGCTTATCATCTGAGCGTTATATTTTTTATCGTCAATATTGACCGACCATATACTGCCCATATGACGCTTTACGGATGCTATCGTTCGGTTTGGATTAGTCACCATCTGTCTTTTGGCCGGACTTCCGACAAGCCTGTCACCGAATTTGGAAAAAGCCACGATGCTTGGCGTGGTTCTTTCTCCGATATTGTTTGGTATAATGACCGGCTCGCCGTTTTCGATTACAGCCATACAGCTGTTTGTCGTTCCAAGGTCGATGCCTATAACTTTTGACATATAATAAATGCCTCCGTGCGCTGAATAATGATTTTACCGTCTTTTATAACATTCTATTAATGCCCGTGTTTTCAGTCAAGCTGTTTAGATTTTTTTAACAAATACAAAAGAGGCCGCCTTATACGGCAACCTCTTTAAACATCGATATAAAGTGCTGATTCGAATTATTCGGCACTGCTGTCAAGGTAAGATGCTGAAATTTCAGCGATTTTTCCTTCGGATTTCATATCTTTAATTACGGTATCAAGAGCTTTAAGAAGTTCTTCATTGTCTTTGTTTACCGCAATTGCATACTCTTCCGCTTCAAACACTTCCGGATCTTCCACGATTTTGAGGCCTTCGTTGTCTTTGATATATGCTTCTGCGGTAGCGGAATCAATAACAACAACATCACACTTGCCGTTTGTAAGCTCTAAAATACATTCCGTTCCTTTTTTGAATGCTTCATAATCATATCCGAGTTTCTTTACGGCTACCTCGCCCGTATAACCCTGTACAACCGTGATCTTTTTTCCTTCCATATCGGAAGCTTTTTCGATATCGGAATCTTCCGGAACGATCATAACCTGTGTAGCGGTGTAATAAGGTTCCGTAAAGTTTACGGATTCTTTTCTTTCTTCGGTAACTGTCATTCCGGCGATACATGCATCGATCTGTCCGTTGCCGAGAGCAACGATAAGAGAGTCAAATTCCATCTGCTCTACAGATACGTCAACACCGAGTCTTTCGCCGATCTCAACCACTATCGACATATCGATACCGTCGAACTCACCGATAACACCGTCTGTTGAAATATACTCAAAAGGCGGGAATTCGGGATTTGTACCGAATACTATGCTGTCAATACCATACGCGGTTGCTTCGGAGCCGGATTCGGTTGACGACGGAACCTCTGTCGGCTCGGAACTTGAGCATGCTGTAAAAGTGCCAAGCCCCATGACAAGTGCCAATGATAATCCTATTACTTTCTTTTTCATAATTCTCCTCCTGAACAGATGGCTTATCATCGTAATACGACTGTTCATTTATAGAACAACGCTATAGATACTATCACAATTTATAATTCATGTCAAAGGATTTTACTCAGGAAAAGCTTTGCCCTTTCATGCTCCGGATCCGTAAAAAATTTTTCAGGTTCGCAGTCTTCCAATATAACCCCCTCGTCTATGAACATTATTCTTGTTCCGACTTCTCTGGCAAAACCCATTTCGTGAGAGACTATTATCATGGTCATGCCTGACTGCGCAAGTTCTTTCATAACATCCAGAACCTCTCCGACCATTTCCGGATCGAGCGCCGATGTGGGCTCATCGAAAAGCATAATCTCGGGATCCATTGCAAGAGCTCTCGCGATCGCCACACGCTGTTTCTGTCCGCCCGAAAGGGAAGCCGGATAGGCGTCTGTCTTATCTGAGAGATGCACTCTGTCCAAAAGCTCAATGGCTTTTTTATCGGCTTCTTCCTGCGACATTTTCTTTAAAAGAACCGGGGCTAAAGTTATGTTCTTTTTTATGGAAAGATGCGGGAAGAGGTTAAAATGCTGAAAAACCATTCCCATTTTTGCCCTGACGGTGTTTACATTTATATGATGATCCGTAATAAGCTGGCCGTCAATATATATCTGACCTCCGGTCGGTTCTTCCAAAAGATTCAGACATCTGATAAAAGTACTCTTCCCCGACCCGGAGGGCCCGAGTATTACCACTATTTCACCTTTTTCGATTTTTTTGGATATGCCTTTTAATACTTCGTTATCGCCGAATGATTTTTTTAAATCAATAACTTCTATCATCTCAACCTCCTAACGCAAATCTGACGCTCTGAGACGTTTTTCTATTTTGCCCAGTAAAACGGTCAGAACCTTTATCAGAACGAAATAAATGATCGCGGTCCCGATAAGAGGCATAAACGCTTCGTAAGTGGCACTCTTGATGAAATCTCCGGCTTTCTGGATATCCATAAGACCCACATAACCCACGATAGCGGTTTCTTTGATTAAAACAATAAATTCATTGCAAAGCGTCGGAAAAATGTTTTTGATAGCCTGCGGCATGATAATGTGCATCATGGTCTGGCCTTCGGAAAGCCCGAGCGATCTGCCGGCTTCCGTCTGACCTTTGTCTATCGAAAGAATACCTGCCCTGAATATTTCGCCCACATAAGCGCCCGAATTGATGCCGAAAGCTATTGCGGCTATGATCCATTTGTCGATATTTACGGACGCAAATATGACGAAATATATAATCATAAGCTGAGTTACGGAAGGCGTTCCTCTTATGATGCTTGTATATACCCGTCCTATACCTCTTAAAACACGATATTTGGAGAGGTTGCACTTGGCAATGACAAAACCTATCACCACACCGATCGCTATTGCAAGCAGTGAAACCTTGATTGTGACTCCGATACCGCGGACAAGAA
Organism: uncultured Lachnospiraceae bacterium; assembly: GCA_964389285.1. GTDB lineage: Bacteria > Bacillota > Clostridia > Lachnospirales > Lachnospiraceae > Alectryocaccobium. The sequence goes on from CAYMCZ010000009.1 coordinate 33,851, forward strand.
GCATGTATCTGTCGTCGGTTATAAAACATTTGACAAACAGATCAGAGACCTTTTGCCAGAAATCCATATTTCTCCTCCTGCTCTTATTCTATTTCATCAATCAGATACTTTTTGATAAAAGAATGTTTTCCGTTATCCGAACTAAAAACGCGTATCTCACAGTTTTTTGGCTTTGGCCGCCAGTAAATACCGTTTCGTTTGTCCATAAGATAACCGCACATTGCTCTTAAAATTCCGCCGTGACATACGACGAGCACGTTTTCATAATCTTTTTGTTCGAGTTCCTTTAAAAATGAAGAGCTTCTTTGTATCATTGATTTAACGCTTTCTACGGTTTTCGGCGCCGGAAAAATCTCGGGCAGCGCCCAGTAAAGCGTCATTGCAGGCCCCATATGATGATAATTGCATTTGTCATATTTCCCGAAATCCGTCTCGATGATCCGCTCGTCTGTAATTAATTCATTTCTCTCTATATTACCGATAATGCACGCGGTGGCGACCGCTCTTTCAAGCGGGCTTGAATAAACGGCATCAAAACTGATGTCTCCAATGATTTTTCGGGCCTTTACGGCCTGGGCAATCCCGGTTTCGTTAAGCGGCTCGTTTACGCGCCCCTGCATCAGTGTTTGTTTGTTAAGATCCGTTTGTCCGTGCCGTGTCAACCAAATATTCATATAATCAAAGCCTTTTTATTTCAGATTTCCGAAAAGCCCTCTTATCAGAGATGTTGTACCGCTTCTCATAACAGAACTCAATGCGCTTGTAGCCGCTCTTTTGGCTATTGTCTCGGTCTTTGTAACCTTTGACCCCGTAATTGTATTAATCATATTTGTACTTAAAGATCGGGCCACGGATGAACCTGCGGCGGTAACGGCCTGCTGTGCGGTTTTGCTGGCCTTGGATTGTTTCTGTTTTTGTTCTCTTAACTGTCTTTGCATTTTCTGGGTAAGATTTTCATTTTCGGCGGTAACGACTTCTTCTTTTGGCTGAACCGCAGGAATTACGGCTTCCTGATAAGCGGCCGCAAGCTGTGCTTTTGCTCTTTCTATTATTTCGTAAGCGGATTCCCTGTCAATGGTTTCTCTGTATTTCAGCTCGAATTCGTCCTGAAGTATCAGATTCTTTACCTCGTCTTCGGAAGCCGGGCCCATCAGACTTTGCGGCGGAACCACCAATGTTTTTTCAACGATCTCCGGTATGCCCTTTTCATCCAGAAAACTAACGAGTGCCTCGCCTTTTTCAAGCGCCATGAGAGCTTTTTCAGTATCAAATGACTCGTTTGTTCTGAAAGCGCCGGCCGCCGCCCTTACGGATTTTTGCTCTGCCGGCGTGTATGCACGAAGCGCATGCTGAACCCTGTTTGAGAGCTGCGCAAGAACGGAATCCGGTATGTCGGACGGGTTTTGTGTAACGAAAAAGATACCTACACCCTTTGATCTGATCAGCTTTATGACCTGCTCTATTTTCTGGACCAGAGACTTCGGCGTATCGGTAAACAGAAAATGAGCTTCGTCAAAGAAAAATACGACTCTCGGTTTATCGGGATCTCCAACCTCCGGAAGTTTTTCATAGAGTTCCGTCATCATCCATAACAGAAACATCGAATATACGGTCGGACTCTGGATCAGTTTCTGGCTTGATAATATGTTTATAAAACCCCGCCCGTCGCTGTCCGTGCGTATCCAGTCACGTATATCAAGCGCAGGTTCTCCGAAGATACACTCTCCTCCCTCCTGTTCAAACGCAAGCAGGGCTCTTTGTATGGCTCCTATGCTCGCGGGGGAGACATTTCCGTACATTGAAGTATATTCTTCTTTATTTTCTGAAACATACTGCAGCATGGCGCGCAGATCCTTTAAGTCGAGCAGAAGCAGTCCCTGATCGTCCGCCGCCTTATATACGATATTGAGAACTCCGACCTGAACGTCGGAAAGATTTAAAAGACGGCCCAGCAGCATGGGCGAAAGGCTGGAGACCGTAACGCGCACGGGATGCCCGCTCTCTCCGAAAACATCCCAGAACCTTGTCGGATATGCTTTAAAGCTAAAATCATCTATGTTCATGGTCTGAATTCTGGAATTAACATTTTCGGAAGCTTCTCCGGGTTTGCACATGCCCGAAAGATCTCCTTTAACATCACTGAAAAAAACAGGGACACCTATATCTGAAAATGACTCAGCCAATACTTTCATGGTTACTGTCTTTCCCGTCCCCGTGGCTCCGGCGATAATACCGTGCCTGTTTGCCATTGAAGGATTCAGATATATTTCCCTGTTCTCGGATTTTCCTATAAAAATACTGCCATCTTTAATCAAAATTCTGCCTCCCGTAAATTAAGAACATAAACAATTGTTTCCGAAACTGATTCTATCATACAAACACCTTGCAAGTCCAGTTCTATAGCATAATATATATTCGCGCAAAAAAGCTTTTTCATATTGACAAACTCAATAATTTGTGTTAAAAAACCTATGACAAACAAAAAAGTGACAACATCTTGTCTTTTGTATTTTAAGCGGCGGTTTACCCGCCTTTATTTTAGGAAAGAGGTGCTTTGAGTGATTAACCGGTATAAGATATTCAAATCCAAAAAGCTTCCGGCCTTCTCTCCATTGATATCAGAAACACAGGTTTCTTTATTATCCGAAAAATCAAATAACCTCATTATTTTTCCCGGCTTTTGTGATGTACATGTTCATTTCAGAGAGCCGGGTTTTTTATATAAAGAAACCATACGCACCGGAAGCGAAGCCGCTGCAGCCGGGGGATATACCGCCGTCTGCACCATGCCTAACTTAAATCCTGTCCCCGATTCTGCGCGGAATCTGCAGATACAGCTTGACTCCATTAAAGAAAACGCAGTAATTAATGTATATCCGTACGCTTCAATTACAAAAAACGAAGCCGGGCTCGAACTCTCCGACATGGAAGAGCTTTCAAAAAACGTGATAGCCTTTTCCGACGACGGAAAAGGCGTTCAGGATGAAGACATCATGCGCGCCGCCATGCAAAAAGCCAAATCGCTGAATAAAATTATCGCGGCGCACTGTGAGGTAAATGAACTTTTAAACGGCGGCTATATACATAAAGGAAATTATGCCTTGTCTCATGGTCACAGGGGAATCTGCTCTGAAAGCGAGTGGAAAATGATAGAACGCGACCTTAAGCTTTCAAAAGAAACGGGCTGTCCGTATCACGTATGTCATATATCCTGCAAAGAAAGCGTTGAGCTCATACGAAAGGCAAAGGCCGAAGGAACGGACGTTACCTGCGAAACAGCGCCTCATTATCTTGTTCTGGATGAAAATGACCTCAAAGAAGACGGCCGTTTTAAGATGAACCCGCCTCTGCGGTCCGCAAACGACAGAGCCGCTTTGATAGAAGGCATACAGGACGGAACCATAGACATGATCGCAACCGACCATGCTCCCCACAGCGCTCAGGAAAAATCCCGCGGACTTAAAAAAAGCGCATTCGGAATAGTCGGACTTGAGATCGCTTTTCCGCTTTTATATACCAGGCTCGTCAAAGAAAACATTATTTCTCTCGAGCATCTTATGGAGCTTATGGCACTCAATCCGAGAGAGCGATTCGGCATTCCGCTTGATAATGACTTTTCGTTATGGGATCTTGAAACCGCCTGCGAAGTAGATCCCTCAACATTTTTATCCAAAGGAAAATCTACTCCTTTTGAAAATGAACTGCTATTCGGCAAATGCATTATGACCGTATGCGGCGGAAAACAGGTTTACTTTTCTTCATAAACACGGACAATAATATTTTTATATACAGCCAAGGAGGTAAAGATGGCAAAAAGAACTGATATTAAAAAAGTACTGATTATCGGATCGGGACCAATTGTCATAGGACAGGCGGCGGAATTTGATTACGCCGGAACACAGGCCTGCCTCGCTCTTAAAGAAGAAGGCTATGAAGTCATCCTGTGCAATTCAAATCCGGCTACCATTATGACAGATACCACTATCGCCGATAAAGTATACATGGAGCCGTTGACCCTCGAATATGTGGCTAAAATTCTCAGATATGAGCGTCCGGACGCCATAATCCCGGGCATAGGCGGGCAGACCGGCCTGAATCTGGCTATCCAGCTTGAGAAAAAGGGCATCCTTAAAGAATGTGAAGTTCAGCTTCTGGGCACCCCGAGCGAAAGCATAGAAAAGGCCGAGGACCGGGAACTTTTCAAGGAAATGTGCGAATCCATCGGCGAGCCCGTAATACCTTCCAAGATCACATACAACATTGATGAAGCAAAGGCGGCAGCCCTTGAAATAGGATATCCCGTCGTACTGCGTCCTGCTTTTACTCTGGGCGGCACCGGAGGCGGTTTTGCATACAACGAAGAAGAACTTGTTGAAACTGCCATCAACGCCTTCAAACTCTCTCCGGTTCATCAGGTTCTCATAGAAAAAAGCGTCAAAGGCTATAAAGAGATCGAATTTGAAGTAATGCGCGATTCATACGACAACGCGATAACCATCTGCGGTATGGAAAACATAGACCCCGTTGGCGTTCATACCGGCGACTCTTTGGTGGTCGCGCCTATACTCTCTTTAAATGATCATGACCTTAAAATGCTGAACGACAGCGCGATTAAGATCATCAGAGAATTAAAGATAGCCGGCGGATGCAACGTACAGTTCGCGCTCAACCCCTATTCAAGCGAATATTTTCTTATAGAGGTAAATCCGAGAGTCTCCCGCTCTTCCGCTCTCGCCTCAAAAGCGAGCGGCTATCCCATAGCCCGCGTAACTGCGAAAATCGCCATGGGTATGGCACTTGAAGAAATCCCGGTGGCCGGAGGTACCGCCGCAATTGAGCCATCCCTTGATTATATTGTCGCAAAATTTCCGAGATTTCCTTTTGACAAATTCACTACCGCTCCAAACACTCTCGGGCCGCAGATGAAAGCAACGGGCGAAGTAATGGGTATAGGCTCCACTCTTGACGAATGTCTTTTAAAATCTGTCCGCTCTCTTGAGACCGGAGTATGTCATTTTTATCTCGAAAAATTCTCTTCCTATACAGATAAAGAACTTTTCGGGTATCTTGAACAATTTCAGGACGATAATGTTTTCGCGATCTGCGAGCTTTTAAGAAGAGGCGCCGACATTAAAAAACTGCACGAAACCACCATGATAACCGAGCTGTTTTTGGAGTCATTCAAACGTATTGTCGATATGGAAAAAACTCTCAGAGAAAATGTCGGCAGTATCGAAACCCTCAAAGCAGCCAAAATCATGGGCTTTTCCGATAAATTCATTTCGATACTCTGGGAAATGCCGGAAATAGATCTTTACAACATCCGAAAGAAAAACGGCATCACTCCCATATTCAGAATGGTGGATACTCTGCATACGGGAAAATATATCGCTTATCTTTATTCTTCATATACAGGCGAAAACCAGTCACGCCTGACCGATAAAAAGAAAATGATCGTCCTTGGCGCAGGTCCTATCCGTATCGGCCAGGGGGTTGAATTCGACTATTCCACCGTTCATGCCGTGCAAACCATCAAACGGGCAGGTTACGAGGCGATTATCATTAACAACAATCCGGAAACGGTTTCTACGGATTATACCACTGCCGATAAACTCTATTTCGAACCTCTTACGCCGGAAGACGTCATGGCTATCATTGATTTTGAAAAGCCAGAAGGCGTGATTGCCACGCTCGGCGGACAGACAGCCATTAATCTGGCTCATCCTCTGCGCGACCGCGGCGTAACCATATACGGCACCGACTGCAACGCTATCGAAAAGGCCGAAGACAGAGACAGTTTCGAAAAACTTCTTCTCGAACTCGGACTTCCTCAGCCCAAGGGCAAGGCGGTTACAAACATAGACGACGGTATAGCTGCCGCGAAAGAGATAGGCTATCCCGTACTCGTACGCCCCTCTTTCGTGCTGGGAGGACGTGCGATGCAAATAGTCGCAAACCAAAAACAATTGCGTCATTATCTTAAAACAGCCGTGGAAATCGATGCAGACAAACCGGTGCTCGTTGATAAATACATACTCGGAAAAGAAGTTGAAGTGGATGCCATCTGCGACGGACATGATGTATTTGTTCCGGGCATAATGGAGCTTGTTGAAAGAACAGGCATTCATTCCGGAGATTCGATAAGCGTATATCCGACTTTCAGTATTTCCGATAAAGTAAAAGGAATCATTCTGCAGTACGCTAAAAAATTAGGCCTTGGTATAGGAATAATCGGGCTTTACAATATACAATTCATAGTTGATAACGATGAAAACGTATATATCATAGAAGTTAATCCCCGTTCCTCACGAACAGTGCCCTTCCTTTCAAAGGCAACCGGATATTCTCTTGCCGATATAGCAACCGAAGTCATTCTCGGCAAAACGCTTAAAGAACAGGGCATATTCACGCTCTATCCCGAAGAGAAAAAAAGGTATTATGTAAAAGTACCCGTATTTTCTTTTAATAAAATCAAAGGCCTTGACGCTTATCTTTCGCCTGAAATGAAATCAACTGGCGAAGCCATCGGTTATGACAACAAACTTAACCGCGCTTTATTTAAAGCGCTTCAGGCCGGCGGAACAAAACTTCAAAACTACGGTTCCGTACTGGCTACAATCGCCGACAGCGACAAAGATGAAGCGCTTGAACTTATCAGACGTTTCTATAATCTCGGTTTCAATATCGAAGCCACCGAAGGAACAGCCAATTTCCTTAAAGCAAACGGCATCAGAACACATATACTCGGCAAAATAAGCAACGGAAGCGACGAGATACCGAACGCCATACGTCAGGGACATATAGCTTACGTTATCAATACAAAAGATATTTCAGACGGCAATGTTGAAGGCGACGGCCTCAGAATCCGCCAGCTCGCAACCGAAAACAACATAACTATTTTTACATCCCTTGATACGGTAAAGGTGCTTCTCGATGTTTTGGAAGAAACTACCCTTACCATCTCAACCATAGATGCTTAAAAGGATTACGGCTATGCTCAAAGACAGCTTATTTACTATTTTGGAAAACCGGCCTCTGACCGACTCGGTATATGAAATAAAGCTGAAAGGGGATGTCGCCAGCATAACGGCACCCGGGCAGTTCGTAAACATTAAAATCGACGGTATGTTTCTGCGTCGTCCGATTTCCGTCTGTGATCTAGAAGGAAATATTCTGACGCTCGTATATAAAGTAGTCGGAAAAGGTACCGAAAAGCTTAAAAACATGAAACCCGGGGCCGAACTCATGATAATGACCGGTCTCGGCAACGGTTATGATACTTCGCTTTCGGGTGAGACCCCTGTTCTGATAGGAGGAGGCGCAGGAGTTCCTCCCATGTATTATCTTGCGAAAAAGCTGCTTAAAGAAGGCAAAGACGTTTCCGTTATACTCGGGTTTAATACATTTTCTGAAATCTTCTACAAAGAAAAGTTCGAAGAACTTAATTGCAGGCTTACCGTTACTACGGTTGACGGCAGTTTTGGAATAAAAGGATTTGTTACCGACGCCCTGCCCGACTCGTATTCATATTTTTACTGCTGCGGTCCGGAACCTATGTTGAAAGCGATTTATGCCGCATCAAAAACCTCCGGACAGTTCAGCTTTGAAAAACGTATGGGCTGCGGTTTCGGCGCCTGTATGGGATGCAGCTGCAAAACCGTCACGGGTTATAAGCGCATCTGCAGGGAGGGACCCGTTTTGTCAAAGGAGGAGATCTTATGGGAAGACTGAACGTAATGCTCTGCGGCATTAAATTAGATAACCCGGTGATCCCCGCTTCCGGTACTTTCGGATACGGCTGCGAATTTGCCGAACTCTACGACATAAACTGTCTCGGTACATTTTCTTTTAAGGGAACCACCAAAGAACCCCGTTTCGGAAATCCGACTCCCCGTATAGCGGAGTGTACTGCAGGCTTGATAAATGCCGTAGGCCTGCAAAACCCCGGGGTTGAAAAAGTAATTAGCGAGGAGCTTCCCAAACTGAAAAAGTGTTTCAGCAAACCGGTTATCGCAAACATAAGCGGATTTTCCGTTGATGAATACGCATATACCTGCTCTCTTCTGGATAAGGAAGAACAGGTCGGCTGGCTGGAAGTAAATATAAGCTGTCCGAACGTGCACGGCGGCGGTATGAGTTTCGGCACCGATCCGAAAGCGGCTTCGGAAGTCGTAAAAGCGGTAAAAGCCGTTTCCTCAAAACCTGTCATTATGAAACTTACGCCCAATGTGACCGACATAGTATCCGTCGCAAAAGCCTGTGAAGACGCCGGCGCGGATGCCATAAGTCTTATTAACACGCTGCAGGGCATGCGTATTGACCTGAAAACAGGCAAACCGGTGATTGCCAATGTCATGGGAGGCTTTTCCGGCCCTGCCGTTTTTCCGGTTGCCCTAAGGATGGTTTATCAGGTGTCACGCTCAGTTAATATACCGGTTGTAGGGATCGGCGGTGTCTCTTCCGCCGAAGACGTGATAGAAATGATGTATGCCGGTGCCTGTGCGGTGCAGATCGGAGCCGCAAATCTTGTAAACCCGTATATTTGCCGGGATATTATCAAAGATCTTCCGACGGTTATGGATAAATACGGAATTAAAAACCTTAAAGATATTTTAAAGGATTAATTTTTTACGAAACAGGAGAAAACGATGGGAAAAGATGTTATAATAGCATGTGATTTCGCAAGTGCCGATGATACATTTGCCTTTCTTGACAGGTTTACTCAAAAAAAACCTTTTGTAAAAATAGGCATGGAACTGTATTATGCCGAAGGCCCTCGGATAGTAAAAGAATTAAAAAAACGGGGGCACCGGATATTTCTGGATCTGAAGCTTCACGACATCCCCAACACCGTAAAAAAAGCCATGAAAGTACTTTCGTCCATGGATGTGGATATATGCAATATACACGCTTCGGGTACAAAAAGGATGATGGAAGCCGCGCTTGAAGGCCTTACAAGACCGGACGGCACAAGACCCTTGCTGATTGCCGTTACACAGCTTACTTCCACGGATCAGGAAGCGTTGGAAAATGACCTTCTGATCAAAGATTCAATGGAAAATGTGGTTATGCACTATGCACTGAACGCAAAACAGGCCGGCCTTGACGGGGTTGTCTGCTCTCCTCTGGAGGCAGCTGCGGTACATGCATCCTGTGGAAGTGATTTTCTGACAGTAACTCCCGGCGTAAGATTTGCGGACGGAGACGTATCCGATCAGAAACGCGTTATGACCCCCGCACAGGCAAAGGCTGCGGGTTCTGATTATATAGTTGTCGGGCGTCCCGTAACACTGGCCGATGACCCGGTTCAGGCTTATGAGCGCTGCTGCAAAGAATTTTGTGACTGAATTAATTACAGGAGTATCATATGAATGTAAAACGAATTATAGCCAAAGACCTTTTGGAGATCAAAGCCGTTTTTTTCCGCCCCGACGATCCTTTTGTTTGGGCAAGCGGCATCAAAAGCCCGGTGTATTGCGACAACAGACTTACTTTGACATCGGTCAAGGTGCGCGACGACATAGAGAACGCCCTGGCCGATATCATAAAAGATAAATATCCCGAAACCGAAGTCATAATGGGAACATCCACCGCAGGAATAGCTCATGCCGCTATTACCGGACATATCCTGCGTCTGCCTATGGGTTATGTGCGTTCAGGCTCCAAAGACCACGGGCGCAAAAACCAGATAGAGGGCCGTGTTTTGCCGGGACAGAAAGTCGTGGTTATCGAGGATCTTATTTCCACGGCAGGCAGTGTTATCGAAGTGGTAAACGTGCTTCGGGACGCGGGCGCAGAAGTTTTGGGGATAGTTTCGATCATGACGTACGGAATGAAAAAAAGCATCGAACGCCTTGCTTCGGCCGGAGTTGAAAACACATCCGTTACCGATTTTGACGTGATAGCTCAGGTTGCAGCCGAAGAAGGTTATATATCGGATTCCGATATTAAAAGGCTGCTTGCTTTCAGGGACAATCCCTCTGACGAAAGCTGGATCGACGCAAAATAAGGAGGCGCTTTATGAAAAGCATAATAGATATTCTGGATCTGAGTGTTGAGGAGCTTTATGACTTGATGGATACGGCCCTTGATATGATAAATAATCCCGAAAAATATGCTCATATCTGCGAAGGAAAAAAGCTTGTCACTCTTTTTTATGAACCTTCAACACGCACAAGAATGAGCTTCGAAGCCGCTATGTATGATCTCGGCGGCAAAGTGCTTTCCATGCAAAACGCCGCGTCTTCATCTGCCGCAAAAGGCGAAAGCGTATCTGATACGGCTAAAGTTATGGCCTGCTATGCAGACATTATAGCAATCCGTCATTTTAAAGAAGGCGCTGCCTTGACTGCCGCAAGAGCTGCCGATATACCTGTTATAAACGCCGGTGACGGAGGTCACTGCCATCCCACCCAGACTCTGGCCGATCTTCTGACTATTTACAGGGAAAAGGGCTCGCTTGACAATCTTACGATAGGCATGTGCGGAGATCTGAAATACGGACGCACCGTTCATTCGCTTATAAACGCCATGGCGCGTTACAACAACACAAAATTTATTTTGATTTCACCGGAAGAGCTGAAGATTCCGGAATATGTTATTAAAGATACAATCGAAAAAAAGGGGCTTTCATACGAAGAAACCGTTTCTCTCGAACAGGCGCTTCCAAAACTCGATATACTATATATGACGCGCATCCAGAGAGAACGTTTCAACAATCCGGACACCTATGAAAAACTGAAGGATTCATATGTGCTTACCCCCGAGCTTATGCGTCTTGCTCCCGCATCCTGCCGCATACTTCATCCGCTTCCGAGGGTTAACGAAATCAGCGTTAAAGTGGACGAAGACGAAAGAGCAAGTTATTTCAGGCAGTGCTCTAACGGAAAATTCATGCGTATGGCGCTGATTTTAAAGCTGCTTAGAGACGCGAAAGAATCGCCTGAAAAAATCACTCCATATTCGGATATGGCTCTTTCAACCGAAGAGCTTCCCAACCCCGGAATGATTTGCGCAAATCCCAGATGTATAACTTCTATCGAGCAGGAAAGCGTACATCTTATTAAAAGGGATCTTAAAGGCATTTACAGATGTATATACTGCGAGGCTCCGGTTTCGCTCTCTGACAATATTTAGCTTGCACCCGGATAATAAAAATTTTACAATAAAACCAGCTGTGGAGGAAAATATGAAAAAAGTCGGTATTATAATGGGAAGCGACAGCGATCTTCCGGTAATAAAAAAATCCGTCGATATTTTAAAACAATTCGACGTTCCGTTTGAAGTTCACGTGTATTCGGCTCATAGAACTCCTGCCGAAGCTCATGATTTTGCAGTATCGGCAAGGACTAACGGCTTCGGCGTTATTATAGCCGCCGCAGGCATGGCGGCTCATCTTGCGGGAGCCATAGCGGCAAATACTACCCTTCCGGTCATCGGCATACCCTGCAAATCTTCAGTTCTGGACGGCATGGATGCTCTTCTTTCAACCGTTCAGATGCCATCCGGAATTCCTGTGGCGACAGTTGCGATAAACGCGGGTGCAAATGCCGCTCTGCTGGCTATACAGATATTGGCGGTTTCCGATCCGTCTCTTGCCGAAAAACTGAACGCAAAAAGAGCATCTGACGCAAAGGCCGTGCTTGAAAAAGACGCCGGCATAACAGAAAGACTTTAAAAACAAGGAGGCGCTTTATGGGCGGTTTTTTCGGAATCACATCTAAAAAAGATTGTCTTGCGGATGTTTTTTTCGGTGTGGATTACCATTCTCATCTCGGTACAAAAAGAGGCGGTCTTGCTGTCTACGACAAAGATATCGGACTCCAAAGAGAGATACACAACATAGAAAATTCCCCTTTCAGAACTAAATTCGAAAAAGTGTTTCATAACATGAAAGGGACTTCCGCCATAGGCTGTATAAGCGACACTTACCCTCAGCCCATACTCATTAGATCCAAATTAGGTGCTTTTGCCATATCAAGCATTGGTATCATCAACAACTCTGCCGAGCTCATTGATAAATACCTGAAAAGCGGCGGTGTTCATTTTGACGCAATGACAGGCGGAAAGGTCAACGATAACGAGCTTATCGCTTTTCTTATCTCACAAAAAAGCAACTTTGCCGAAGGCATCAGGTTCGCCCAACAGCAGATCGAAGGCACCGCCTCCATACTTATACTGACCGATGAAGGCTCTATTATAGCCGCAAGGGATCTGCTCGGAAGGCTCCCCGTACAGATCGGACATAATCCATACGGATATGCCGTTTCATTTGAATCTTTCGCTTATCAGAAACTCGGATATGATTTTTACCGTGAACTCGGCCCCGGAGAAATCGTTGAGCTTACCTCTGAATTCGTAAAACAGCTTATGCTGCCTGAAAAGAAAAAACGAATCTGTTCTTTTTTATGGAGCTATTACGGCTATCCTACGGCTACATATGAAGGATCAAACGTAGAGGTCATGAGATACAAAAACGGAAATATCATGGCTGAAACCGATATGGCAAACGAAGAATTCAATGCAGGAACACCCGCTTCGATAGCAAATATCGACTATGTGGGAGGCGTACCGGACTCCGGTACACCCCACGCTATCGGATATGCCAATAAATCCGGAATTCCTTTTGCCAGGGCATTTATTAAATACACGCCTACCTGGTCCAGAAGCTTTACTCCTACCAAGCAGGTCGAAAGAAACAAAATAGCCAAAATGAAACAGCTTCCGGTAAACGAGCTGATTAAAGATAAAAACCTGCTCTTTGTGGATGATTCCATTGTCAGGGGGACACAGCTTCGTGAAACCGTGGATTATTTATATGAAAGCGGGGCAAAATCCGTCCATATCAGATCCGCGTGTCCGCCTATAATGTACAGTTGCAAATACCTTAATTTTTCCAATTCCACAAGCGAAATGGAGCTGCTGGCACGACGGGTTATAATGGAAATCGAAGGCGAAGAAGGCTTTAATTACATTAACGAATACAGTGACGGCAAAACCGAAAGAGGGAAAAAACTCAGAAAAGTGATATGCGAAAAGCTGCACTTCTCTTCTTTGGAATTTCAATCTCTGGAAGGCGTTATAAAATCCATAGGAATAGATGCCTGTGATCTTTGTACATACTGCTGGGACGGAAAAGAATAAAATCTATAAGGAGACTCAATATATGAATAAACAGTCAAAATCCGAAGCTTACGCCGCATCGGGCGTTGATATTACGGCAGGTTACAAATCTGTCGAACTTATGAAAACGCATATAGCCAAAACTCTGACGTCCGGAGTCTGTTCCGACGTGGGCGGTTTCGGCGGTCTGTTCGAGCCTGATCTGACAGGTATCGAAAAACCCGTACTCGTCAGCGGGACCGACGGAGTCGGTACAAAACTGAAAATAGCCTTTCTTATGGATAAACACGATACTGTCGGTATCGACTGTGTCGCTATGTGCGTAAATGATATAATATGCTGCGGGGCACGCCCTCTTTTCTTCCTGGATTATATTGCCTGCGGAAAAAACTATCCCGAAAAAATCGCAGAGATCGTAAAAGGAGTCTGTGACGGCTGCATACAGTCCGGCGCTGCTCTTATAGGCGGCGAAACTGCCGAAATGCCCGGATTTTATCCCGTAGACGAATATGACCTTGCCGGATACAGTACAGGTATCGTCGATAAATCCAGGATAATCGATCACAGCACCATGAAAGACGGAGATGTCATAATCGGTCTGCCCTCAAGCGGCGTTCATTCAAACGGTTTTTCACTTGTCCGCAAAGTTTTTGATGTTGAAAATGCCGATCTCAAAACCCCTTTAAAAGAACTTGACGGCAAAAGCCTCGGCGAAACTTTGCTTGCACCCACAAAAATTTATGTAAAACCCGTGCTTGCCCTCCTTGAAAAAGTGAAAGTCAAAGGGATTTCACATATAACCGGCGGCGGATTCTATGAAAATATTCCCCGAAGCATCCCGGACGGCCTGTGTGCCAGAATATATAAAAAAGATATTCGCGTGCTTCCGATTTTCAAACTAATCGCAAAAACAGGAAACATTTCCGAAAGAGACATGTATAATACCTTTAATATGGGTGTCGGTATGAGCATTATCGTATCTGAAGAAGATGCTGATACGGCACTTGAAATCCTGAAAGCTAACGGTGAAAATGCCTATATAATCGGTGACATCATTAAAGGCAGTGAAAAAATCACTCTGCTTTAATTTGCAAATAAAATACGGGAAAAAAATATGTCCAGAAAAAAAACCAGAATAGCCGTTTTAGTTTCCGGAGGCGGTACAAATCTGCAGGCTCTTATCAACGCTCAAAATAAAGGCGAGCTTAAAAGCGGTGTAATCAGTCTTGTTATATCAAGCAAAGAAGGCGTTTATGCCCTTAAAAGAGCCGAAAAAGCAGGCATTCCTTCTGTAGTAATCTCAAAAAATGATTGCGGCAGCCAGGAAGCCTTTGAAAAAGCCATTATGTCCACGCTGGATAAAGCAGACATACAACTTATAGTTCTTGCCGGATTTTTGTCGATACTCAGCGAAAAGTTTACCGGGAAATACGACAAACGAATAATAAACGTACACCCCTCTCTCATACCGTCTTTCTGCGGCAAAGGCTTCTACGGACTGAAAGTTCATGAGGCCGCGCTTGAGAAAGGCGTAAAAATAACCGGTGCGACCGTTCATTTTGTAAATGAGATTCCGGACGGAGGGGAAATAATTCTTCAAAAAGCCGTTAAAATAAAACCGGATGATACTCCAGAAACCCTTCAGAAGCGGGTTATGCGTCTTGCCGAATGGAAGCTGCTTCCCGCGGCGGTTGAAATAGTTTCATCTGAAATTGCATCTGAAAAATAGCAAACTTTATTCATTCGGAGGTTTTACTGAATATGGAAATCTATAAAATCAATGATATCGACAAACTCATTCTCGGCAATTCGTACGTCGGCAGAGGCATTGTCATCGGTAAAAGTGCAGACGGCACAAAAGCCTGTTCCGCCTATTTTATCATGGGCCGCAGTGCAAACAGCCGCAACCGTATCTTTACGGAAAAAAACGGTGAAGTTTTTACGGAACCGTTCGACGCTTCAAAGGTCGAAGACCCTTCTCTTATTATTTATGCGGCAATCAGAAAATACGAAAACCATCTGATCGTTACCAACGGCGACCAGACAGATACCATATATGAGTCCCTGGAATCCGGCGGCACTTTTGAAAAAGCCCTTGATACTCGCCGCTTTGAGCCTGACGCACCCAATCTCACACCACGTATCAGCGGCATGCTTTCTTTTGAAAACAATGATTTTTCTTATAAAATGAGCATCCTGAAAAGCATAGATGCCGAAGGCAGCGATTGTGCGCGTTATACGTTTTCATATCCGTCCGTTTCCGGTCTCGGGCACTTTCTGCATACCTACGTGTGCAACGGCAATCCCATTCCCACATTTCAGGGCGAACCTGAGCGTATCGCCATTCCTGATGATATCGATGTTTTCACTTCGAAGCTCTGGGAAGCCCTTGATACGGAAAACAAAATTTCGCTCTATGTAAGATATACTGATCTTAAAACACTCAAAGAAGAAAACAGGCTCATAAACAAAAACCGGTAATACCGATTCGGGAGGTGTGCGATGAAAGAATTTGAACTTAAATACGGATGTAATCCAAACCAGAAACCTGCCAAAATATATATGAACGACGGGAGCGATCTTCCCATAGAAATACTCTCCGGCCGTCCGGGATATATTAATTTCCTGGATGCGTTCAATTCCTGGCAGCTTGTCAAAGAACTGAAAGAAGCATTAGGGATGCCGGCTGCCGCATCATTTAAACATGTAAGTCCGACCTCTGCCGCAATAGGCACCATTCTTCCGGACAAGCTGAAAAAAGCCTGTTTCGTGGATGACGTAGAAGGTCTTGACGACTCTCCTCTTGCCTGTGCATACGCCAGAGCAAGAGGCACGGACCGCATGTGTTCTTTCGGAGACTGGATCGCGCTTTCAGACGTTTGCGACGTTACGACCGCAAAACTCATACAGCGTGAAGTTTCAGACGGCGTGATCGCACCCGGATATGACAGCGAAGCGCTTGAAATTCTCAAATCCAAACGCAAAGGGAATTACAACATCGTAAAAATCGATCCCGCTTATGAGCCTCAGCTTCAGGAAACAAAACAGGTATTCGGGATTACATTCGAACAGGGCCGCAACAACTTCCTCATAAATAAAGAGCTTCTTTCAAATGTGGTTACCAAAAACTCCTTACTCCCGGAAGAAGCCAAAAGAGATCTTGTCGTTGCTCTTATCACTCTCAAATACACACAGTCAAATTCGGTTTGCTACGCATTTGACGGACAGGCAATCGGCGTTGGCGCAGGTCAGCAGTCCCGTATTCACTGCACAAGGCTTGCAGGCGGCAAAGCCGACACCTGGTTTTTGCGCCAGTCAGATAAAGTGCTGAATCTGCCGTTCAAACCTGAACTCGGACGTCCCGATAGAGACAATGTAATTGACGGATATATAAATAAAAACGAAGAAGACGTATGCGCCGACGGTATCTGGCAAAACTATTTCACCGAAAGACCTGAACCGTTTACCTACGAAGAACAGAAAGCATACCTTTCGACTATCGACGGCGTATCTCTCGGATCTGACGCTTTCTTCCCTTTCAGCGACAATATAGACCGTGCAAGAGCAAGCGGGGTTCTCTATATAGCGCAGCCGGGCGGTTCCATCCGTGATCAGATAGTCATCGACTACTGCGACAAATACGGAATAGCCATGGCTTTTACGGGCATGCGTCTCTTCCATCATTAATTTTTTCAGGAGGATTATCGTAAATGAATATAATGGTTGTCGGCGGCGGCGGCCGTGAACATGCCATAATCAAAAAACTTAAAGAAAATAAAACCATCGGGAAAATCTACGCGCTTCCGGGAAACGGCGGCATGGCATCTGATGCCGAATGTGTTCCGATAGGCGCAAAAGATATTGATTCTATTGTCAGCTTTGCCGTTGACAATAAAATCGACTATGCCGTTGTGGCACCTGATGACCCGCTTGTACTCGGCTGCGTTGACGCACTGAATGATTGCGGTATTCCATGCTTCGGACCTGATAAAGCGGCTGCCATAATAGAAGGAAGTAAGGTCTTTTCCAAAGAGCTTATGCGCAAATATAACATTCCGACGGCAGCTTATGAAGTTTTTACCGACTGTGACGCCGCTCTTTCTTATCTGGACAGCGCCCCTCTTCCTGCGGTAATTAAAGCCGACGGGCTCGCGCTCGGAAAAGGCGTTATCATAGCCGAAACCAGAGAACAGGCAAAAGATGCAGTTGTTTCAATAATGAAAGATAAGCAGTTCGGAGCCAGCGGCGACCGCATCGTCATAGAAGAATTTCTCACGGGTCCCGAAGTTTCGGTTCTTTCTTTCACCGACGGTAAAACCGTTATCCCCATGGTTTCATCCATGGATCATAAACGTATCGGAGATAATGATACCGGACTTAACACCGGGGGAATGGGAACCGTCGCTCCCAACCCGTATTATACGGATGAAATAGCGAAACGCTGTATGAATGAAATTTTCATTCCCACCGTAAACGCAATGAATTCCGAAGGACGCACTTTTAAAGGCTGCCTCTATTTCGGGCTTATGATCACTGTCGACGGCCCTAAGGTTATCGAATACAATTGCCGTTTCGGAGACCCCGAAACCCAGGTGGTTCTTCCGCTTCTTGAAAGTGATCTGCTTACCGTAATGCGCTCCGTAACAGACGGAACTCTCGATAAAACGCCCGTGGTTTTCAGCGGCAAATCCGCGGCCTGCGTCATAATGGCTTCTAAAGGATATCCTCTTTCTTATAATAAAGGATATGAAATCGATATTCCGGAAGAAATCATTCCGAATGTTTATATTGCCGGAGCTAAACTTGAGTCAGGCAGGCTTTATACGAACGGAGGCCGGGTTTTGGGGGTAACCGCCGTTGCGGATACTCTTTCGGAAGCCGTAAAATCTTCTTATGATATGGTTTCAAAAATTCATTTCAAAGATTCATACTGCCGAAGCGATATCGGCGCAAAAGCCCTTAAAACACTTCAGTAAAGATTGGAGAATATAATGGTTTACAGAATTTTCGTAGAAAAGAAAAATGAACAGGCTCTTGAAGCGAAAGCTCTTTTTGGAGATGCCAAATCTCTTCTTGGGATATCTTCTCTCGAAAAAATCCGTATTTTTAACAGATACGATGCTGAAAACATAACTCAGGAGCTGTTTGATTATTCTGTCAGGACAGTTTTTTCCGAGCCCCGGATCGATTATGTTTACGATGATCCTGATCTGACCGGCGCATATGTTTTCGCGGTCGAATACCTTCCGGGACAGTTTGACCAGAGAGCCGATTCGGCCGCTCAGTGTATTCAGCTTATTTCCCAGGGCGAACGTCCGCTTATTCGTTCCGCAAAAGTCTATGCTCTTTACGGCAGCCTTTCGGAAGCAGACATACTGGAAATCAAAAAATATGTCGTTAACCCCGTCGAATCCAGGATAGCTTCGCTTGAAAAGCCCGATACTCTTCAGGTTGTATATGAGATCCCTACTGCCGTCGAACTCCTTGAAGGCTTTACCGCTCTTGACCGCAGCGGCCTTGCTTCTTTTATAAAAGAAAACGGTCTTGCGATGGATATCGAAGACATACTCTTCTGTCAGAAGTATTTTATTTCCGAAAAGCGCAACCCTACCATAACGGAAATAAAGATGATCGATACCTACTGGTCAGACCACTGCCGTCATACCACATTCCTTACGGTTATTGACGATGTTAAATTCGAAGATGATCTGCTTCAAAATACGTACGAACGGTATCTGAATGTCAGAAAAGAATTAGGACGTACCAAACCGGTATGTCTTATGGATATCGGCACCATAGCAGTCAAATATCTGAAGATGACCGGACAGCTTACAAAACTGGACGAGTCCGACGAAATCAATGCGTGTACGGTTAAAATAGAAATTGAAGCTGACGGAAAAAAAGAGCCGTGGCTGCTGCTTTTTAAAAATGAAACACATAACCATCCTACTGAAATCGAACCTTTCGGAGGCGCTGCGACCTGTATAGGCGGCGCCATAAGGGATCCTCTCTCCGGCCGTTCTTATGTTTACGGCGCAATGCGTGTTACCGGAGCGGCGGATCCGACCGTTCCGGTCAGTGAAACCATTCCGGGAAAACTGCCACAGAGAAAAATTGTTACCACGGCTGCTGCCGGATATTCTTCGTACGGAAACCAGATTGGTCTTGCCACCGGCATAGTAGACGAGCTTTACCATCCCGGTTATGCGGCAAAACGTATGGAAATAGGTGCCGTAATAGCTGCCGCTCCGGCAGAAAACGTGCGGCGCGAAGTACCCGCCCCCGGCGATGTCATTATCCTGCTGGGCGGAGCTACCGGCAGGGACGGCATAGGTGGAGCTACGGGTTCTTCAAAGGCACATGATTCCCACTCGGTAGAAAACTGCGGGGCTGAGGTGCAAAAAGGAAATGCCCCCGAAGAAAGAAAACTTCAGAGATTATTCAGGAATCCGACGGCCACAAAGATGATAAAACGCTGCAACGACTTCGGCGCAGGCGGAGTTTCGGTCGCAATCGGAGAACTTGCGGCCGGTCTTGATATCAATCTGGACGCCGTTCCCAAAAAATATGAAGGGCTTGACGGCACCGAACTCGCGATTTCGGAATCACAGGAGCGTATGGCTGTCGTTGTCGAAGCTAAAGACGAGGCGGCATTTCTTGCTCTCGCAAAAGAAGAAAATTTAAATGCCACTCCCGTAGCTAAAGTAAAAGCCGATCCGAGACTTACAATGACCTGGAACGGAAATATTATCTGCGATATTTCCAGAGAATTTCTGGATTCAAACGGTGCGGACAAGCATACCGTGGCGGCTCCCGAAAAAGCCGCGTTATCCGTTCTTACATTACCGTCTCTGGATCTTTCCAAAGGTTTTGCCGAAAGCTATAAAATGGCTGTTGCCGATTTAAATATCTGCTCAAAAAGAGGTCTTGCCGAAAGGTTTGATTCCACCATAGGAGCAGGCACCGTACTTATGCCTTTCGGCGGAAAGCTGCAGCACACCCCGGCTCAGGCCATGGTACAAAAAATCTCGATGGAGAAAAAACATACAAATGACTGTTCACTTATGTCATGGGGTTATAATCCGTATCTTGCCGAGCAAAGCCCTTATCACAGCGCTTATATTGCCGTAATAGAATCCGTATGCAAGCTGATAGCTTCGGGTGCTGATTTTACGGACACATATCTGACTTTCCAGGAATACTTTGAAAAACTCGGCACCGACCCCAAAAAATGGGGCAAACCGTTTTCCGCGCTTTTGGGCGCATTCAGAGCTCAGATAGAGCTTGGCATAGGAGCCATAGGCGGAAAAGATTCCATGAGCGGAACATTCGAAAAATTAAACGTGCCTCCTACGCTTGTTTCTTTCGCGGTTACCACGGCAAAAGCCGATGATATTGTATCTCCGGAGTTTAAAAAAGCAGGAAACCGGGTTTATCTTATCGCTCCCAAATACGATAAAGATCATCTTCCGTCCTGTGCTTCACTCCTTAAAATGTTTGAAGTAATTCCAAACCTGCTTCACTTAAGGCAGGCTTGCAGCTCTTATACATGCGGCATCGGCGGGCCTGCTGAAGCGGTATTTAAAATGGCCATCGGAAACGGTTTCGGCTTTAACTTCAATCCTGAATTAGACGTTGACTATCTTTTCAGATACAGGTACGGCTCTTTTGTTACAGAACTCGCAAGCGGCGAAATTCCGCTTAGTGACGAATATGACGTGATTCTTCTCGGAACCGTTACGGATGACAATGCTTTCACTTTCGGCAGCGAATCCGTCAAAGGCGAAGAACTGCTCTCGGTTTATGAAAACCGCCTGGAATCGGTATTTCATTGCAACATACCGGACACAAAGGCGCCTGTTCAGGATTTTACGTATAAAGCATCCGAACGTTATACCTGCGCTCCTGCCCTGAAATCAGCCAGACCCAAGGTGCTTATACCCGCGTTTCCGGGTACGAACTGTGAATATGACAGCGCAAAGGTAATGCGCGATGCCGGAGCTGAGCCGGTAATAATTGTTATTAACAACCTCAATGCCGAAGGCATACATGCTTCCATGGACAGGTTTTCCGCTGAACTGAAAACTTCACAGATGATCTTCATACCCGGCGGTTTTTCGGGCGGCGACGAGCCTGACGGCAGCGGAAAGTTCATAACGGCATTTTTCAGAAACAGTGAAATAAAAGCCGGGGTTACCGATCTGCTTGAAAAACGCGACGGCCTGATATGCGGCATCTGCAACGGTTTTCAGGCACTTATAAAATTAGGGCTTGTACCGTACGGACGTATTATTGACGCAGATGAAAACTCTCCTACACTTACGTTCAACACTATCGCAAGACATCAGTCCCGGATAGTAAGGACGAGAATTGCGTCAAACAAATCTCCCTGGCTTTCTCTCATGGAGCCGGGCGATATAATCAGTGTCCCGATTTCACACGGGGAAGGTCGTTTTATAGCCGACGAAGCTCTTATTGAAAAAATGGCCGAAAACGGCCAGATCGCAACTCAGTATGTAGATCTTGACGGACATGCTACGACTGATGTGCATTTCAATCCCAATAATTCCATGTATGCCATAGAAGGCATCACTTCGCCGGACGGCAGGGTTTTCGGTAAAATGGGACACAGCGAAAGAATCGGCTGCGGCCTTTATAAAAATGTTCCGGGTAATTACGACATCAGGATGTTTGAGGCTGCGGTAAAATATTTCAGATAACTGCTGTTTTACATAAGATCAGTGCTTTTATTTTACGCATAATAAAAAGAAAACTGCACGGAACACGCCGCGCTCTCTTCGCTTCACTTCTTTTCATCTGCATTGCGCCTCATTTGTTGAGGGTATTTCATTTGCAGAGCGTTAAGAAATGCGGCGCATACGGCGCGAGCACGAAAAAAAAGTGAAGCTCGTTCGCCGCGACTATCGTTCCATGCATGTTTTCTTTTTTTATATGCTTCAAAAAATAAGCACTGATCTTTGCAGACCCGGCGGCGCATGTCCGCTAACTGCCGTAAACTACACGCCAGACCTGCACATTTCTTATGCCGTCGTTTTGTTGATAAACGATTTCAAAACAGTTCCCCCCGTTTCTATCAAAAAACAGTCTCCAAAGAGTTTCCGTCTTACGCTTATCAAAAAATCTTTGTACTTCTTCATCTTCTGTTTCATTCATAAGACGTCCGTCCGGAGTCGAATTATATGTAGTATATGTCGGAGGAGCCTGTTCTCCCGAAAAATCCCAACCGCCGTAGTATTCTATCCACGCAATCTGTCTCATCATTTTATCGGTGACAATCAGATATATCTCACTTTGCTCTGCAGGGTGTACAAGCCTTTCCGCTTCGGCGGCTTCTGTCTCAGTCAGACCATAATTATCTTCAAAAAGTAAAACTGCGCTGTCTTTATCCAACGGGATTGCCGATAAAACCGCTTCCACGCCCCTTTGAGGGCCGATTATTTCCATAAGATACTCTGCCGCTTTGTTTCCCGAAACCGAAAGCATTTTAAAAATGCCCTGTGACAGGCTCAGGTTATCGGTTGTAAGTGCTTTTCCTATAAGGATTGCCCGGACAGGATCCTGTGAACCTCCGTCCCAAAATGCCGGATGACCGGACTCGGCTTCATAATAATACCCGAGATCCCACCACGAAGCGATTACAGCATCGGGACTTTCCGAATTTTCTTTTATCCAATCCATGGCTCCCGCCGAAGAATCGGTTACATCCGGAACGAGCGACATGCTCATACGAACCGATCCCCATACCGGCAAAAGAACTACAGCTGCGCAAAGAACCGCGGATAATAAAACCTTAATCCCTTCGGAGGCGGGTCTTATTTCAAAGCTTTTATTTAAAAACCAGCCGACTGCCGCTCCCGCCAGTATGCCGACGGGAACAGCCAGATGTTCGGTGAAACGCGTTCCCATCCTGACCGCATATAAACCTCCCGCCAGCCAGACTGCAAGCACCGCAAGATATAGCACGCTCGGACGGCGCCCCATTGCAACGGCACTGCCGTTTACGTTTTTCTTTATGCTTTTAAAAATTAATACTATTACACCGCATACACAAAGTCCGGCAGAAATAATAACTCCAATTCCGTTTAATACCGTTGTTTTTGCGCCCGGTGTATATGACATAAACCATTGAAGTGCGTTCGAAGGGAAAAAGCTATTTACCTTAAGCTCGGAAATCGAAATAAAAAGATTCGGCATAACATTCGAAGCGGTAATATCCTGTGCTGTCGTAAAAGCCTGCGAGAAATTATCAAAAAACGAACTACCGTAAACCGGCAAAAGCATCAGCACCGAAAAACCGATACATAAGATAAAGGAGATAAATTCAGGCTGACGGAGAAAAAAACGGGTGTCGGATTTTTTTTCTTTTCCAAATGATAAGGATATAATAAGAATGATAAGAAATATAAGTCCGCCGGTAAGCGTAAGCAAAGAAAATACAAACGAATATGCAGACCAGCATAGAGAATATGTCAGTACAACCAAAGCAAAGAGCAACGAAAAAAGGATGCGCCGAATAACGGTTTTCGCCCTGAATGACTCCGTAAGAAACAATATCAGCAGCACGTCCATAAGGACGAGAAACATGTCTGTATCAAATCGCCCCGCAGTAGTTCGTGATACGTAAGAAGAAGCGCACGCAACCAGAATCCCGGAAACAAATCCCGCAGCAGTTCCTCCCAGCCTTTTCCCGAGAATAAACGCCGCAAGGGCTGCAACTGCCGACATGCATGCCGCAATCCAGAATTCGACCATATATAATTCCGTCCCGAAAACAGGATTGAGTATGCGCCAGACAAATGAAGTAAGGACAATTATTCCCGGCTGATACTCCGCGCTGCGGCCCTCGGGATAAAAACTCTTTGTGTCCCATTCCATACCGTTTTCGTCAACGCCGTCACCCAAAGTACCGTAATTCAGATAATTATCCGTAAGCCTGACATGATAATATGAGTCAGGATCAATTAAGTACGGAAGACCGTTTTCATTGATATAGGAATTGCGATTTTCCTCCGAAACATTCGGCAAAGCAGAAGAAGGCAGCCGCACAATAACTGCGGCTGCCATAACCGAAATAATACAGATAAATAGTATTAATACGCTTCGTCCTCTTTGTTTCATAAAATCTTACCTTCCGGATTTTTTGGGTCTCCAGAAGAAAGCGAGGAAGAATGCTAAAACAGCGAAACCTACCGCTAAAATCACGGGCAATGCAGAAGTCGCAGGTCCGGTAGCAGGTGATTTCTTAGCTGTTGAAGAAGCAGCGTTTGCGGAAGCTGACTTTGTTGCGGAAGAATTCGAACTGTCAGTTGAATTAACGGCGGTATCATTCACAGCGGGATCAGCATCAGATGTAGAATTAATGCTTGTATCGTTTCCTGCGGGATCAACATCAGACGTACCATTAATATCTGTATTGTTTCCTGCGGGGTCAACATCAGATGTACCATTAATATCTGTATTGTTTCCTGCGGGATCAACATCGGTTGTTCCGTTTGTAGGCGTATCTATATAAGTATTATTCATGACCGGAATAACATTATCAACATAATCAACTGTCACTGTAATATTCTGATCTATACCGTCGTCTATTACACTAATAACATCTCCGTTCTGATCAAGATAAATTGTAGCCATTACATTTGTAGCAAAAAACAGCGACATAACAACGGCCGCAAGTACCATAATTATTTTTTTCTTATTCATAAAAACCTCCTGTCCGGATAATAAACCCTAAAAAACGTTAGTCTTTTGTTTGTATTATATAATAATTACAAACAAAGTCAAGGGTTCAATTCCCCTGATATATTTCTTTTACAAGCTCAAACGCATCGGAAAGATCGTATGTTTCCTGCTCTGAGGCTACATGTCTGAGCGCGGCTTCCGTCTCGTTTTCCGATAGGCCGTTGTTTTTTGCCGTGATGAGGTGGGATTTAAGAATACTGCCGCTGATCCCTTGTGTGATTAGGAGCGTCAGCGTTAGGAGATTCTTTGTTTTTATATCCAGTATATTTTCATTTCGAGCATCTCCGTCCACGATATCCTCAAACAGATTATCATTGAGTGCCGATTGGAATTCTTCAAGCTCATATTCTTCAAATTCCAAATGAGACGCTCCGAGATTTTCAAGTATCTTTTCCGTGGTTTTGCCTCCCGTAAGGGGAACTGTCTTTGGATGTCTGTGTAAGAGCCATGCCAGCGCTATCTGGGAAGGCGCGGCGTCTTTTCTTGCGCTGAAGTCTTTTATGATATCTATTGAATGGATATCCTCGCAGACAAAAGAAATCGGAACGACTCCTATATTATTTTCCCGGCAGTATGATAAAAGCTCCTGTGATGAGTCTTCTTCAATAGTATTATGCGGAATCTTAACCGCGGTAACCTGTGCGGCACCGTGAGCTTCTTTCAGAATGTTAATATCGACCAGTGAAAGCCCCCATCCGCCTATAAGTCCGGATTTTATGAGTTTGGCCATCACTGCTGCAACGGTTTCTATCGGCATCCCGTCTTTGATGCCGTGGATATAAAACAGATCTATATAATCTGTCTGCATTCTTTTAAGAGACGCATCCAGCCCTTCTTTGATAAGAGTTTCAAGCTCTGTTACATCCGAACTTTTTGCTTCCAGACAAAAGCCCGCAGCCAATACCACATTCCTTCTGAAATCTTTTACGGCTTCTCCCAGAAGTTTTTCATTATCTTCGAAAGAATCAAGCTGCCCCGTATCAGGTTGTGAAGCATCAAAAAACGTACATCCCGCATCATATGCTTTTCGGATTGACTTTATTGTATGCTCATTTTCAGACATACAGGCTATACCGATTTCAGATACACGCAGATTTCCTATATTTCTTTTTTTCATGTGTTCAGTTCCCTTCAGCAATATTTCATAATTAATTATATATACATAAATCCAAATGGCAATATCAAAAACATGCAGGTTGTAAGTTTTGAGATTATGTCTTATAATTATTACTGTTTAATTAATTATTTAACCTTAAGCAGAAAAGAGGCAATAATGCTTGATTTTGCAAACCTGAATAATATGATTCAAGAACCTGACGCGAAAGCGGCAGCCGCGGCAGCGGCACACTGGGACGCCGTGGCAAAGCCTTTAAAAGGCCTTGGAAAACTTGAAGATCTGATTATTAAAATCGCCGCACTGAAAGGCGCGGAAAACTTTTCAATTAAAAAACGCTCCGTAATAGTATTATGTGCCGATAACGGAGTGGTTGCCGAAGGCGTTACTCAGACAGACGCTTCGGTGACCGCTGCAATGGCGGGCCAGATCCGTGATCACCGCTCTTCTGTCTGCCTTATGGGCGCTTCGGCCGGCGCCGATGTCATTCCCTATGATATGGGCATGCTTACAAGAGTCAGCGGCGTGGACGGCTGCCATATATCGGACGGAACCGGTAATATCGCAAAAGGTCCCGCCATGACCAAAGAACAGGCCGTTAAGGCGATTTCATACGGTATTTCGCTGGTAAAAGAGTATCGTGATAAAGGTTATGAGCTCCTTATTACCGGTGAAATGGGTATCGGGAACACCACCACCTCAAGTGCCGTCACGGCCGCGCTTCTTAATCTTGATCCCTCAATAGTCACCGACAGGGGAGCCGGACTTTCGGACGAAGGCCTGAAGCTGAAGATTGCAACCATAAAAAAAGCATTTGAGGTTAATGCCCCTGATCTTTCGGATCCTCTCGATATTCTTTCCAAATTAGGCGGCTTTGATATTGCCGGTATGGTCGGTCTCTTTATCGGCGGAGCCATATACCGCATCCCTGTTATTATAGACGGACTCATCAGTTCCGCGGCGGCACTTTTAGCGTCACGTCTGTGTCCGAACAGTATACACGCCATGCTCGCCAGCCATTGTTCGGCCGAATCCGCGGCTATGCTTATCTTAAACGAGCTTGCGCTTAAACCTGTTATTTTCGCGGATATGAAGCTCGGCGAAGGAACCGGAGCGGTTTGCCTCATTCCGCTTTTGGATATGGCACTCTCCGTTTATAACGGATCCGCTGCGTTTTCCGATACCGGTATCAAACAGTATGAACACTTCGAGGGAGAACTCTCATGATCTTTTTGATAACGGGCGGAGCAGGCTGCGGAAAAAGTTCTTATGCCGAAGATATCTGCATGTCTTTTAACGAACCCAGATTCTATATTGCCACCATGCGCCCGTTTGGGGACGGCAGCATGGAAAAAATCAAAAAACACAGGAAAATGAGAGAAGGAAAAGGGTTTATTACTATTGAAAGGTATACAGACCTTAGAGAACTTAAACTTATGCGTAAAGGCACTGTTCTTCTGGAGTGTGTTACAAACCTGACCGCAAATGAAATGTATGACGAACACGGAAACATTTCCGATCCTTATAATGCCGTAATTGACGGTATTACCTCGCTTTCAATGCAGGCCGACAATCTCGTGATTATCACAAACGAAGTAGGCTGTGACGCCCAAAACTTTGATGAGTCCACAAAATCCTATATTCGGACACTCGGAAAAATCAATATCGAACTTGCTGAATTGGCAGACCATGTTTACGAAATGGTTTGCGGAATACCTTTAGTACTAAAAGGCGAGCTTATTATATGATGACAGTATTGCGTTCCATCTGCATGGCATTTTCAATGTTTTCGAAAATACCCGTGCCTATGGTTAAATGGAAAAAAGAAAACATGAAATACATGCTTTGCGCCCTGCCTCTCGTAGGTCTTGTCATAGGCTTTGCTCTTATCGGCTGGAACGCCTTATGTGAATGGCTTCACACCGGTAAGTTTTTATACGGCGCCGGCATGACCCTGATCCCGCTTTCAATTTCCGGAGCCATACATATGGACGGCTTTGCCGATACGGTTGACGCTCTTTCAAGTCATGCGGAGCCTGAGAGAAAAAGAGAAATTCTCAAAGATTCTCACGCAGGCGCTTTTGCGATAATTTTTACGGCCGCTTATTTGATTTTTTATTTTGCCTGCTCATGCGAGCTTAATATCTCCATAACGACAGGCCTGTGCATGATGCTGATACATATTCTTTCCAGATGCTGCGGGGCTTTTGCGGGGATCGCATTTCCGTCTTCGCAAAAAAAAGGCCTGCTTTATTCTTTTAAAGAAGCCTCTTCCAAAAAAGCCGTTCTGATTTTAGCTGTTTCATTTTCGGCATGCTGTATGATTATGATATTTTTGTTCCCGATTCTTGGGATAATTTGCGCCGCATCATCTCTTTTACTGCTCTTTTATATGAGAAAGATGTCGGAAAAAGAATTCGGCGGCATGTCCGGCGATCTGGCGGGATATCTGATCACCCTTTCGGAACTCGTTTTTATTATCTGTTTTACAATTATAACCAAGGTGGTGAATATAATATGATTTTTATAACCGGCGGCGAATGTTCGGGAAAACGCGCTTTTGCCAAGTCTCTCGGATACGAAGATAAAGATATCGCCGATGCCTGTATAAACGATTCTCCCGTTATTGCCAATGTAGATAAAATGGTGTTTCAAAACCCCGATTCGGCAGATGCGCTCCTTCCTCTTCTTTTAACTAAAGAAGCGGTTATTTGCAGCGAAGTCGGCAGCGGGATTATCCCCGTAAGCCGCAAAGAACGTGATGCCCGCGAAGCATGCGGCCGTCTTTCATGCGCTCTTGCCAAAGAAGCCGAAAAAGTCTACCGGCTTGTTTCAGGCATACCTGTCCGTATCAAATAATAATCATTTAATTTCTTTCAGATATGCAGAAGCTTTCTGGACGCCGCCAGCGCATCCGCCAAAGCGTCCGTATCTTCTGATGTATTATATCTGGATAAGCCTATACGAATCGAGCCGTCTATCACTTTGTTATCAAGTCCTATTGCTTCCAGCACATGGGAGCGCCGTCCCTGTCTGCAGGCCGAACTTTTTGAAACATAAACCCCTGCGGACTCAAGATAATTCATAATCACTTCACTCTTCCATCCCGGCATTGAAATATTTAAGATATGAGGAGCTTCGGTTTCCAGATATTTTATTTCCGGTATCCCGGCGCGCAGTTTTTCAATAAGCTCTTTTTTTAATCCCGCTATTTTTTCTGTCTGAGGATCCAGCTTACAGGCTGCCGCAAATGAAGCTATCTGAGGCAACGCCTCCGTTCCGGCTCTCCTGCCGCTTTCCTGATGTCCTCCGCAGATAAAAGGCTTCAGGCGCAGTCCTTCTTTTATGTAAAGAGCGCCGACTCCTTTTAAGGCATGAACTTTATGGCCGCTGATGCTTATAAGATCGGCTCCAAAACTCTTTGCCTTAAACGGAACTTTCATAAAACCCTGAACAGCATCTGTATGTATAATTATTTCTTTTTTATATGCTTTTACTGTTTTTGAAATCTCAGATATATCACTTACCGCGCCCGTTTCGTTATTGACCTGCATCAAAGATACGAGAATCGTATCTTCTCTTAAAGCCTCTTTTACCGTTTCGGCAGTAATCTTTCCGGTCGAATCCGGTCTTAAACGGCTCACTTCATATCCCGATTTTTCCAAAATATCAATAGCAGCTCTTACGGCGTCATGTTCGGCCATTGAGGAAATAATATGCCTCCCGTGACGTTTATTCAGTTCGGCGGCTTTTATTATCGCCCAGTTATCACTTTCCGTACCACATGAAGTAAAATACACTTCGGACGGTTTTGCTCCCAGCGCGTCTGAAACATTTTTTCGGTATTCACTTAGTTTGTTTTTTGCTTCACGACCTTTCGTATGCGTCGAAGACGGGTTGCCGTAAAAATACTTCATAACTTCGTATGCCGCCTGAACCGACTCTTCGCAGGGCTTTGTCGTTGCCGCGTTATCCAGATAGTGTTCCATTTTAAGCCGCTTATTCCTTTCGTTAACTTAGAAATTCAGGTTAATGTATTTATAACATATATATGTTTTTAAATCCATAAAACTGTGATATAATTATTTGCGAATTTTGTTTGTAACTTTTTATCCGACAGATTACTCAAGGAGATTAACATGGCTGCAATCCCGTTGGCAATAGAACTTGTCGTTATGATAGTCATAGGCTATTGCCTTGAAAAAGGCAAACTCTTCAGTGAAAGATTCAATGCCGATCTGGCCACCTTTGTAACCAATGTAGCCCTCCCCTGTCTTATTGTCAAATCCATGCAAATGGATTTTTCATTTGAGGAATTACGCAACTGCGGCCTTTTGCTCCTCATAGGCTGTCTGTTTTTCGG
Organism: uncultured Lachnospiraceae bacterium; assembly: GCA_964389285.1. Lineage (GTDB taxonomy): Bacteria > Bacillota > Clostridia > Lachnospirales > Lachnospiraceae > Alectryocaccobium. The sequence goes on from CAYMCZ010000009.1 coordinate 64,213, forward strand.
ACTCAGTTTTTTTGTTGCCTCGGTAGCATACCAGTTAAATCCGAAAGACTACCGGGCACGTATAATACGATTCGGCCTTATTTTTTCTAATTTTTCTTTTGTGGGGATTCCCGTAACCGAAGCTCTTTACGGAGCGCAGGGCGTATTTTATTTCGTGGTTTTTCTGGTTCCGATGCGGATAGCGCTTTACTCTCTTGCCAAACCGCTTCTTACGCCTCCGGCGTCAGAGCTTAAAAAAGGAGCCATCCCGGATCAGAAAAAGAATCGTCTTGGCTGGCTTACACCTCCGCTCGCGGCTGTCCCGATCGGACTTATTCTTTACGTATCCGGATTTCAGCTCCCCGCGATCCCGCAGCAGATTCTCTCCTGGCTTGCCACATGCTGTACGCCGCTTGCACTTGTTCTTTGCGGTATTTCACTGGCAAAATATCCCGTGAAAAGCCTGCTTAAACCTCAGGCTATTATAATCTCTCTTTTAAGATGTATAGCCATGCCGCTGATTACTATTTTGGTTTTTTCTGTTTTACGCATACCCGCAAATCTTGCGCAGCCTGCCATCATTTGCTCTTTCCTTCCGGTAGCGTCAACTTCCGTAAGTTATGCCATCAAATATGACAGCAATCCGAAAGCACATTTCTTATGCGCGGGTACCATTTTATTCAGTACTCTTTTCTGCATAGCCACAATACCGCTCTGGAGCTATTTTATGGAAGTATTTTATTAGATTTATTTCTATTGACTTACCTAAAACCCGTGCTATAATATATGCGTCACATGACCGACAGTTCATTTGTACCTTCCTGTCGTTAAACAAAACCTGGACTAAAGATCATTTATATAATTACTACGCTTTTTTGCGTTCCTGGATATTATATCTTTATGACCGGCTTTTGTTTATAAAGCCGGTTTTTTTATCGAAAGGATAATTTATGTTTTACCTTAAAACGGAACACAGCTTTGATTCAGCCCATTTTCTGCAAGGCTACGAGGGAAAATGCAGCAATATTCACGGACATCGATGGAAAGTCGTGGCCAAGGCCTGCGGAGACAAACTCAGCGAGGAAAAACAAACCCGCGGCATGGTCATGGACTTCAAAGATTTTAAGGAAACAGTCAAAAACCTTTGCATCGAATTTGACCATGCCCTGATATATGAATCCGGCTCTTTGAAAGAGACTACCGTTGCCGCGCTTAATGACGAAGGCTTCCGCCTGATACCGGTTCCGTTCAGGCCTACCGCCGAAAATTTTGCTTTTTATTTTTATAATAAAATACGCGAAAACGGTATTAACGTTCATCGTGTGGAAGTATATGAAACGCCTGTAAACTGCGCTGCATATGAGGTCTGACATGCAGGTTGCGGAAAAATTTATAAGCATAAACGGTGAAGGAGCGCATGCCGGTGAACCTGCGGTATTTATCAGGTTTAAAGGATGCAACCTCAGTTGTTCTTATTGTGATACTTCCTGGGCAAACAGGCCCGACGTTTCTTTTTCGGATGAAGCTCCCGAAGATATTTTAAAATATATACTTCAAAGTGGTATTAAAAACGTTACGCTGACAGGCGGCGAGCCGCTTTTGCAAAAAGAGCTTCCTCTTCTTCTGAAGCTGTTGTATCAGCATAAAGACATTCGCATTGAAATAGAAACCAACGGTTCCGTTGATATTTCAGGATTTATTTCTGAAAACCGGCCTGTATTTACTATGGATTATAAGCTTCCCTCAAGCGGATGCGAAAATCATATGTTTCTTCCGAATTTCGGATTACTGACCTCACAGGACAGTGTAAAATTCGTTTCCGGCTCCGCTTCGGATCTTAAACGCGCATTGGAGATTATTCAAAAATACGGGCTTTCCGGAAAGTGCCATATATTTTTCAGCCCGGTTTTCGGTTTGATTGAACCGTATGAAATAGTTGATTTTATGTTAAAACACAAATTAAACAATACCAGAATACAGCTTCAGATGCATAAGCACATCTGGGATCCCGACACGAAAGGTGTATAAAATGATTGATACTGCCGCTATTGAAAAACATATAAAAGAAATACTTATCGCTCTCGGCGATGATCCCGAGCGTGAAGGACTTAAAGACACCCCTAAAAGAGTAGCCAAAATGTATGAAGAAGTCTTTCAGGGCATGAATTATACAAATCACGAAATTGCCGAGATGTTTAACGTAACTTTCGAAGACGGTATTAATGACGTTCCTCAGGAGTATAATTCCGACAGGGTTATAGTTATGAAAGACATCGAACTTTTTTCATACTGTGAGCACCATATGGCTCTCATGTATAATATGAAGGCAGCCGTAGCCTATATCCCCAACGGAAAAGTTATCGGCCTTTCCAAAATTGCCCGTGTCTGTGATATGGCCGGAAGGCGTCTCCAGCTTCAGGAAAAATTAGGCAGGGACATAGCCGATATCATTTCCGAAATAACCGCTTCCGAGGATGTAGCCGTAGTGCTTGAAGGGTATCACAGCTGTGTAAATACACGGGGAGTCAAAAAACCGAACACAAAAACAGTAACCGCGGAGCTTAGAGGACGTTTTAAGGAAGAGCCTTCACTTCAGCTTTATCTCAGATGAGTATATATAAAGGGTGATAATATATGAAAGCTTTGGTTCTGATGAGCGGGGGCACAGACTCTGCTACCGCCCTTGCATTGGCAATAAAAAAACACGGACATAAAAACATCATATGTCTTTCGATATTTTACGGGCAAAAACATGACAAAGAAATCGAGTCCGCAAAAGCTGTCTGCGAATATTACGATACTGAACTGATTTTTCTGGATTTGACTAAGATTTTCAGTTTCAGCAATTCTTCGCTGTTAAAACAATCTAAGGATGCCATACCTCATGAAAGCTATGCATCCCAGATTCAAAAATCCGGAGAAAACACACCGGTAAGCACTTATGTACCTTTCAGGAACGGGCTCTTTCTCTCATGTGCCGCCAGTATTGCGTTATCCAAAGACTGCGATATCATTTATTACGGAGCTCATTCGGACGACGCGGCAGGGTTTGCCTATCCCGACTGCTCGGAAGTCTTCAACAACGCCATGAATGAAGCGATTTGGGAAGGAAGCGGACGCAAGCTTCATATAGAAGCTCCTTTTGTAAATATGAGCAAAGCCGATATCATCAGGCTCGGGCTTGAACTTGAGGTCCCTTACGAACTTACCTGGTCATGTTATGAAGGGAATGCGCGCCCCTGCAAAAAATGCGGAACATGCATCGACCGGATCGCCGCTTTTAAAGCAAACAAGGTACAGGACCCGCTTTTATAGTTTTTAAAAATAATCATAAATGGAGTTTACATGAATTCAGACATTAAATTAAAAAAACTCGGAAATACCGATACGGTATATCCGACCTATTATGATCCTTCGCAGCTTGAATGCATACCAAACAAAAATCCGGACAATGACTATTTTGTAAAGTTCAATTGTCCGGAATTTACAACGCTCTGCCCTATAACGGGGCAGCCCGATTTCGCGGCTATATATATTTCTTATGTCCCGGATAAGTATCTGGTGGAAAGCAAGTCCTTAAAGATTTATCTGTTCTCTTTCAGACAGCACGGCGGTTTTCATGAAGAAGTCGTAAACACCATAATGAAAGACCTTATAAAACTTCTGGATCCCAAATATATTGAAATATGGGGCAAGTTTATGCCAAGGGGCGGTCTTTCAATAGATCCTTACTGCAACTACGGCCGACCTGATACAAAATGGGAAGAAGCGGCATGGATGAGGCTTTCCCGGCATGATATGTATCCCGAAAAGATAACCAATCGCTGAATCAACAGCCGTATTCATCCTCTTTTGAATAGTTTTTCAATATTTTATGAATAAGTCCCTGAGGAAAGCCCCTGCGCGCAAAGAAACCGAACAGTCTGCGGTACTCTTTTTCGTTTAAGGCATGGGGCTCTCCCGCCTTTTTTATCAGCATTTCCAATATAAGCCCTTCTTCGTCAAATTCAGTCTCCGAAACGGCTTTTTCTATTATTTCCTCATCAATGCCTTTTGCCTTTAATTCTCTGATAATGGCTGTCCGCCCTTTTCTTTTCATGTTCAGACTGATATAGTTTCCGGCATATTTTTCGTCATTAAGATATCCGAATCCCGATACTGCCTCTATGGCGGATGCTATCTCTTCTTCATTATAATCATATTTTCGAAGTTTGTCTGAGAGCGCCGACACGGAACGGTCCCTGTACAGCAAAAGTTCCAAAGCCTTTTGATCGGCAGGCTTTTTTTTCTTGTCAGTCATCTGTCGGGATTTCCTCACCGGCAGCGGATTCAAAAGTTTTCAGCCCGTATGCGGACCTGACTTTGTTTTCAATCTCTTCCATGATATCGGGATTTTCGATAAGAAATTTCTTTGCGTTTTCCCTGCCCTGCCCGATCTTGTCCTCTTCATAGGCAAACCATGCTCCGCTTTTCGTGATGATCCCTTTGTTCGCTGCCAGATCCAGAATATCGCCTTCGCGTGAAATACCCTTGCCGTACATAATATCGAATTCAGCATCTTTAAACGGCGGAGCCACTTTGTTTTTAACGACTTTGGCTCTCACTCTGTTGCCGATGGTTTCGCCGCCTGCTTTAAGCTGTTCACCCCTTCTTACGTCTATGCGTACCGAAGCGTAAAATTTAAGCGCGCGTCCGCCGGTAGTAGTCTCGGAAGGGCCGTAAAATCCGCCCACTTTATCTCTGAGCTGATTGATAAATACGACTATGCAGTTTGTTTTGCTTATGGCGGAAGTGAGTTTTCGGCATGCCTGAGACATCATACGAGCCTGTAATCCGACATGCACGTCTCCCATCTCGCCTTCGATCTCGCTTTTAGGCACAAGCGCCGCAACGGAATCTACTATGATAATATCCATAGCTCCCGAACGTACCATAGTTTCCGTAATTTCAAGAGCCTGTTCTCCGCTGTCGGGCTGAGAAATGTAAAGCTCGTCTATATCAACTCCGATATTTTTAGCGTAAACCGGATCAAGCGCATGCTCGGCATCCACAAATCCGGCAATGCCTCCCCTTTTTTGCACTTCGGCTACCATGTGCAGCGCAACGGTCGTTTTGCCGGAAGATTCGGGCCCGTATACTTCGATAATACGTCCTTTTGGCACTCCTCCTAAGCCCAGAGCGATATCAAGGCTGAGAGAACCTGTAGGAATAACATCGATATTCATGTTGTTATCGTTCTCTCCCATTTTAATAACCGCGCCTTTTCCGAACTGCTTTTCAATCTGCTCGAGAGCGGCATTAAGCGCTTCTTTTTTTTCGTTTTTACCTGTTTCGTTATTTAATTTATTTGATTTTACAGCCGCCATTTTTTCCTCCGAAATTCTATTTGGAATAATATAATAAATATAAATCCAAGGGTATGATAGCATACCCTTGTTATACGTCAAGTAACATATTGGTCTATATCAGGTCTGTTTAGGTCAGTTTAGGTCAAAATCCTGAAAGTCAAAGCGATCTGTAAAGATCCGCATATTCTTTTGCGGCAGACTCCCATGAATAATCCTGCTTCATATCTCTTTGAACGATATAATTCCAGCTTCTTTTGTTGTTGTCAAAAACATTTTTCGCTCTTAATATGGCATCGAGCATTTCGTGAGCGTTAAAATTATCGAATACGAATCCGGTACCGTCGGTATTTTCTTCGCTGTAAGGTGAAACGGTATCTTTTAAACCGCCCGTGCTTCTGACAACGGGCACGGTTCCGTATTTCATGCTGATAAGCTGCGAAAGACCGCAGGGCTCAAACAGCGAAGGCATAAGAAACGCATCGCAGCCCGCGTATATTTTTCTTGCAAGCTCGTCGTTGTATCTGATGTTTGCCGACACATTGTGGGAAAAAACACTTGCGAAATATCTGAACATTTCCTCATATCTGGAATCGCCTGTCCCAAGGACCACAAGCTGTATGTCTGCCCTTATAATATCATTCATTACATAGGCTATGATATCCATGCCCTTCTGTTCGGTAAGGCGCGATACGATACCAACGACAAATTTTTTGGCGTCAACCGGGAAACCGAGTTCCGCCTGAAGACGCTTTTTGTTTTCGACTTTATTTTGTCTGAAATTTTCGATATTATATTGTTTAAAAATCTTTGTGTCCGCCTCCGGATTAAATAAAGAGTAATCTATCCCGTTTACAATACCGGCGATCTCATTTCTCCTGAAATTTAAGGTTTTATCGAGTCCTTCTCCGAACTCATATGAACAGATTTCGTTCGCATAAGTTTTGCTTACGGTGGTAACCTTATCGGCTATGGATATGCCGCCTTTAAGCAGATTGGCTATACCGTAGAATTCAAGCTTGTCATAATCAAAATAACGTTCAGGCAGACCTGTTACGCTTTTGACATCATTGATGTTCCAGATTCCCTGGAATTTAAGATTATGAATCGTCAAAACCGATTTCATGTTTTTGTAAAAACCATCCGGCTCGTTGGATTTAAAGAAATCCAGATAAATAGGAACAAGTGCCGTTTGCCAGTCGTTGCAATGGATAATATCGGGTTTGAAATTGACTTCGTAAAGCATGCTGAGAAGCGCTTTGCTGAAAAAAGCAAAGCGTCCGAGATCATTCGGCATGCCCTGATACGGTACGTCGCCGCTGAAATATTGTTCATTATCTATGAGATAAAAGGTGATGCCCTCGTATTTTGCAATCCAGATACCCACATATTTGCGGTCCATCTGAAAGTCCATCCTGAAATTAAACACATAATCAGAAAGCTTTTCTCTCAGAAAAGTATATTTGGGCAATACTACACGAACATCAAATTCGTCCTTAGGCAGATATTTGGGAAGAGCTCCGGCTACATCCGCAAGTCCGCCTGTTTTCAGAAAAGGAACCGCTTCTGATGCCGCAAATAAAATCTTTTTCATATTAAACCTCTCATTTCGACCAATATGTATTGATAGCATCCTGAACTACTACCGCGTCCGATCTGTATGCTTCATTTCCGGACGCGCCTTTTTGGGCAGTCTCGCAACCTTTTCCCAGTATCATAAGAACTGTTTTTATGTTTCTGCCGGCAGCATCCGCCACCGCCTGAAAGATTGCCTGCTCTCTGTCAGATATTATAACATATTTACAACCGTTCTGCTCTGCATATTTTGAAATTTCTTTGCATATTTCATTGACGTCTTCCCTGCCCGGGTCATCCGCGGTAAGATAAAGAAAATCACTGTTTAAAGAAGCCGCCGTGCCCAGATCTTTTCTTCTGTTATAAGCTTTGCCGCCGGGACTTCCGAATAAAGTCACAATCAGGGCTTCGGGCCAGCTTTTTTTAGCCATGCAAATAATCTTTTCAAAACTGAACCCGTTATGGGCATAATCCACAATAGCCGTCAGCTTATCATCGGGACTGTGATACTCTTCGCCCCTGCCCGGTACCGAAACATTTTCAAAAGCCTTCTTCATGCTTTCGTACGAAATACCGTATATAAATCCAACGCAGGCAGACGCAATGGCGTTTAAGACATTGAAGTCTCCGCGCATATTCAAAACAAATTCATATATTCTGTCATTATATTTTAATTTAAATTCAGTTTGAGAGCCTTTTTCTTTTATATCAAAGCCATAAGCGTCTGCGGACGGATCAAAACCGTAGGTAATTATCCTTTGAACCGTATCGCTGCCTTTCGCGCTTTGAAGGATCCGTTCGAAATAATCACAATCCCTGCAGATAACCGCATTTTTGCATTGCGAAAAAATCTTTAGTTTTGAGGTGAAATAGTCTTCAAAATCCTCATGTTCATTCGGACTGATATGATCCTCTGAAATATTCAAAAACAAGGCGGTATCCAGAAAAATGCCCTGTGTCCTTCTGTATTTGAGTGCCTGACTTGAAATCTCCATAACGATTTTGTCGATACCGCTTTTGCATGCATTGTCAAAATGCCTGTAAAGCTCAAAAGCTTCAGGAGTTGTAATACCGGTGCTTACACGTTCTATACCGTCAAAAGTTTCCACCGTTGTTATAAATCCGCACTCTTTACATGGCGCGTTTTCATAAGAAAGCTGAGTATCCAGCATCTTTTTAATATAATACGCGCAGGTGGTTTTACCTTTTGTCCCGGTAATTCCTATCTTAATAAGTTCATCCTTTATCCCGTAAAACCGCTCCGCGATATAAGGCATGGCCTTTCTGATATCATTTACGATAATATAAGGATTGTTTTTATCATATATAGTCTCGCTGACATAACAACAGGCGCCGTTACGGAGAGCATCTTTTAAATATTGTTCCTTAAAAGCACTTCCCTTGCATACAAACAGACAGCCGTTTCCGGCCATTTTTGAATTATATGTTATGGACGCGATCTTAGTTCCGACTTCGTCCTTAAGATCATATTCCGTCACAAGATCGTTATTAAGAAGAACAGTCAGGATGTCTTTTAAATCTGGTTTCATTTTATCTTAGGTCTTTCGGGAAATCCCACTTTTTTCTGCACCTTACGAAGCGTCTTATTTGCAAAATACTGAGCTTTTTCGGCATTGTTTTTAATAACCGTGTCAAGATATTCTTTATCTTTATCCAGCTCTTTCATTCTTGTCTGAAGCGGCTGTAAAATAGAATTAACGGCATCCGCAACTTCAAGTTTAAATTCTCCGTATCCTTTTCCTTTAAAGCGATCAACAACCGTCTGGGGAGAATCACCCGTACACGAACTGTAAATGCCTATAAGGTTTTTGATACCCGGCTGCTCGTCCGAATAGCATATATCGGCCTTAAGATCCGTAACGGCGCGTTTGCATTTGCGTACAACCGTATCGGCGTCGTCCGTAAGATATATGCTGGAATTAGGGTTCTCGTCTGATTTTGACATCTTTTTCATAGGATCCTGAAGGCTCATTATCTTGGCCCCCACCTTGCCTATATAGGCATCCGGAACGGTAAATACATTTCCGTAAATATTGTTAAAACGCTCGGCAAGGTTTCTTGTAAGCTCAAGGTGCTGCATCTGATCTATTCCGACAGGCACAAGATCAGCCTGATAAAGCAGGATATCTGCCGCCATCAGAACCGGATATGTAAAAAGTCCCGCATTTATATTGTCGGCATGCTTTGCGGCTTTGTCCTTAAACTGGGTCATACGGTTCAACTCTCCCATATATGTAAAGCAGTTGAGTATCCACGCCAATTCCGCATGTCCCGATACATGCGACTGATAGTAAATACAGTTTTTTTCGGGATCGAGCCCAGCCGCCACATATATTTTATAAAGCTCTCTGGCTCTTTTGCGAAGTTCAGCCGGATCCTGCCTTACGGTAATGGAATGCATGTCCACAACACTGAAAAAGCATTCGTATTCATCACTCAGGGTTATCCAGTTTTTTAAAGCTCCCAGATAATTCCCGAGGGTCAGATTGCCGGTTGCCTGCATTCCCGAAAAAATTACTTTTTTGTCGTTTAACATATCTTTCCTCTGTCTTCAGTTTTTATTGTTATATTCTTCCATAAGCTTTTTAAATGCGGGAAGAGATCTTTTTATCATGTCGTTGCTGACGCAATATGAGAGTCTTACGTAACCCGGAGCGCTGAAACTGTCTCCCGGTACAAGCAGAAGCTCGTATTTTTTTGCGGTTTCATAAAACTTTCCGGCATCCGGCTCAAGCGTTTTCATGCAAAGATAAAACGCCCCGTCGGGATAAATACATTCGTATCCCATTTGGGTAAGCGACTCATAAAGCAAATCTCTGTTTTCCCTGTATGAATTCAGATCGGGCCTTGCGTTCGTACATTTACCCACAAGCTGCTGAAGCAAAGCCGGCGCGCAGACATATCCGAGACACCGTCCTGCGCCGCAGACCGCGGTAAAAATATCGTTCCACTGAATAACGGTTTCGGGAACACAGATATATCCTATGCGGTCTCCGGGGAGCGAAAGCGACTTGCTGTATGAATAACATACTATGGTATTATTATAATAACAGGGTATAAACGGAACTTCGGTTCCGTATGAAAGCTCTCTGTAGGGCTCGTCGGAAAGCAGGAAAATCGGATGCCCGTATTCTTTTTCTTTTTTTGAGAGAAACTCAGTCAGTTTTATTATATTTTCCCGCGAATATATAACTCCCGAAGGATTGTTGGGCGAATTTACGATTATAACTTTTGTTTTTTCGTTTATGGCAGCCTCCAATCGGCTGAAATCAGGCTGGAATGTACCTTCTTCGCTTTTTACCGCAGTGAATTTATAGCCGGCAGTCTCGGCAAATACTCTGTACTCCGGAAAAAAGGGAGTAAAAGTGAGAGCTTCGTCCCCTTCCTCGAAAAGCGCGCATAAAACTATTTTCAAAGATGCGGCCGCCCCGCATGTCATATAAAGATTTTCAGCTTTAATATTTGTTTTAAATCTGCCGTTCAGATCATCTGCAATGGCTTGTCTTACGGAAGTGTCGCCTACCGCGGCGGTATATCCGTGAAGCTGAAGCGGTGATCTTGTCTGCAAAAGCTCTATGAATGTATCTGTTACGATCTGCGGCGGCGCAACGGAAGGATTTCCAAGACTGTAATCGTAAACATTTTCATTTCCGATCTGAGCCTTTCTTTTCTGTCCGTAAGTAAAGATTTCCCTTATTACGGAGCTTTGCGCCCCGTACCCGTACATCTCTTGTGAGTACATATTAAAATCAACCTTTCTGTTTTGCGTTATAAACGGAAAATGACAGCCGTTTGTTTAAACAGGCCAAATTTAATTTATCATCGCATGAAACCGTCATTAATGCAAGAAAAATAATTTCATATATTCTCATACGTAAATATTATCATATATTTATCATGTCTTTGAGCTCGCTTGAATAAATAATTTTTTCTTTAACGGTTTTGCCGGTGCTTTTTTCCACGGCGGCGGCGTATATATTAAGCTGCGATTTATATTTGTGCGCAAGCTCATCAAGAGTTTTTACTTTATCTGTTTTATAATCGACTATAACCCATGCATCATCTTCATAGAAGCATGCGTCTATTATTCCCTGAATTATTACGGTATCATCAAAATGCCAATCAGGATTTATTTCACATGCCTTCGCTCCTAAGGTAAACGGCTGTTCTCTCATTAAACTGCCGTTTATTTCGGCCAGAATCATTCGACCTCCGATATCCGACATAAAAAACGACGCTATATCTGCCGGATCAATAACGGCGGCTTCCTCTTTTCGCAGCAATCCTTTTTTTAGCATCACCGAAATCTGATCCTCTATGTTTTCTTTCAGGAGCTTACCGTCAGTAAATTCCGGGTCCCCTAAGACCTGGTAATCAATATTTTTCCAGCATTTATGATATGCCGTACCTCTTGCCGCGCCCGGAAGGTTCGGCTCCTGTTCCGAGATAAAACCCGGAATCTTTTTAAGGAATACCGTTTTATTATGACGTTCAAAATCCGCCGCTTCTCCATCATGGACAGATTCACAGAGCCGGGCTTTTAAATCGGATACGCTTATCTTCTGCGGAATCTCAGAGAGAAGTTTATATCTGTATTCAAAATCTTCAATTTTAATTAAAAGCTCTTCGGCAACATGATCCATAATATCATCACGCGGATGAAGACGTTCAAGCGAATTATCTGTTTTGAGCAGCTCTTCGGTTTCCGAGACCAGAAGATCACCTGCAGAGCTTATTTCAAAACGAACGATATCTTCGCCATTATTTTTCCCGGCATTCGCCGAATAATCGCCGGCATAATTCATAACAGCACTAAATGCGCTCTGATCAGCAAAAGATGGAACAAGCCAGTCAAGATAGCATTTCACTGCAGCGGCATCTGCTGAAACCGTGTTTTTATATAAAGCAGCCTTCTCATTCCACTTTAATATTGACGAAGCGAGTTTTTTTCTGCTTCCCGTAATAATAATCTTTTCTTTTGCCCTTGTTAGCGCGACATACAGGATTCTCAGTTCTTCGCTTAAACTTTCTTTTTTTATCCTGTTTATAATCATTCTCTTTAAAAAAGAGGTTTTCTTTTTCCGGGTGATAAGATCTACCGCATCAAGTCCTATACCCATTTCCCTGTGAAAAAGCACGGATTTAGTAGTATCGGTCAAATTGAATTCATGACTGCATCCGCTTATTATGACAACCGGATACTCAAGTCCCTTGCTCTTGTGGATTGTCATTATTTTTACCACATCGGCTTCATCCGCATCCAGCGCCGCGGCTCCGTAATCCTGCTGATGCTTCTCCATGTCTTCTATGTATCTGATAAAATTATATAAGCCGTGATAACTTGTCTTTTCGTATTCCGCGGCTTTTAATATCAGCATATCCAGATTTGCGGCTCTCTGCTCTCCGGCGGGCATTGCGGCAGAACAGCTGCGTATACCGGTTTCTTTATATATGTTTCTGATAAGATTCTGTACCGAAGAATAATCTGATTGAACACGAAGCATATCATAGCTGTTCAAAAAACCGCTGATTTTTTCTTTTAATTGATTATCTCTTCCGGAGACGGCATATTCTCTTACCGCATTATAAAACTGATTATGATCACTGAAGGCTCTGATCTCGGCCAGTTCTTTTGCGGAGCATCCGACCATATCGGAAAAAAGGACAGAGGTCAGCGGTATCTCCTGCAGAGGATTATCTATTATTTTCAGATAGTTTATTACGGTCATTACCTCGACCGTTTTAAAATATCCCGTTTTTGAATCCGTACGCGCCGGTATTCCTTTTGCCTGAAAAACCCTGTAAAATATTTCGGACCACTCTTTTACCGATCTTAACAGAACCGCACAGTCTCCGAACCTGAAAGCTCTGGTTTGCCTTGTTTTTTTATCGTATATCCGCAAGCTTTCTTTCATGGCGAGTATCTTTTTTGCCGTCATAAGCGCTTCGGCTTCTATAGCCGCCCTTTTATCGGTCTGATCTTCTTCGATATCCGCAAGCATAATTTCGGTTTTATAAGGATCGTCATCATACGGGTTTTCAGAGTCCGGATAATCCGCTTTCGCATAAAGCTCCTGACCGTCGGAATAATCCACTCCGCCCAATTCTTTGCTCATGAGTTTTCCGAATACGTGATTTACGGTATCTATTACCTGCTTTCTGCTTCTGTAATTATTGTGAAGGTCAATTGACTCCGATTCACCGGAGTTATTGTATTCTGTATATTTTCCGGCAAATATTTCCGGCTTGGCGTGACGAAAGCCGTAAATCGATTGTTTAATATCTCCGACCATAAAGCGGTTGCATTTTCCCGATACGCTCTCTAAAATCAGCTCCTGGATATCATTACTGTCCTGATACTCGTCTGTCATAACCTGAACAAAGCCTGCTGCCAGTTCCCTGGCTGCAGCTGTAGGTTCAGAGTTTTTTTGAACCAGTATTTTCAGGGCGAAATGCTCCAAATCGGCAAAATCCATGAGATTCCGGTTTCTTTTGCTTAAAGCAAAACAGTCCATAAATTCACGAAGCAGCTCGCATAATGTATTGATATGCCCGGCGGTCAGCATGGTTTCTTTCAGAAGTTCATCTGCATCCGTCATCTTATATGTTTTAATAATATTTTTGGCTGTTTCACGAATTTCATCTCTGGTTTTTTTGCAGCTTTCTCTTATTGAAGGGTCTTCGCCGGCCTTGGGTCTCGCGGTCGATAACCTCTGCATATTCAGCTTTTTTAAAAGCTCTGTTCTCTCCTGTTTTGATGCGGATTCCGATGCGGCTTTAATAATATGATATTCGGCTTCCGCGGTTTTGATATACGCGGACGGCCCTGCGGGCAAAAGAACAGTTTTAAGATTTATTTCGGCTTTACGACGAATGCTTTTTAATTCAGTCTCGCACTCTTCTTCAAGCTCCCGAATTATATCCGGTTCATTTATCCGGTCTTTCTCAGCCGAAAGACATTTTTCCTGTATATTTTCAAGCCATTCATATGGCCACGGGTCTGCAATCAGCTTTTCATATATGCTTATAAGCAGCTCTTCAAGCCGCTTCGTCTTTTTCCCGCCCAGACAGGCTGCCGAAAAATCCGACACCCGCTCCCTGTTTAAATGTTCGTTATCATTTTCCGAGGTCAGCATTGCCCGTGCTATAACCTCTTTGGCGCATTCTTTTTTCATCAGAACGGCTTCGGCATCTTCCATAATGCGAAAAAGAGGATCTATACCCGCATTATAAAAATAGTTTTTTATCACATAAGAACAAAAGCCGTGTATTGTGCTGATATGGGCATTATGTATCAGCACGGTCTGTTTTCTTAAATGCCCGCTGCCTTTATCGGCCGCCGAAAGCTTTTCAAATCTTTCTCTCAGACGTTCTTTCATTTCACCGGCAGCCGCCTTCGTATATGTTACGATCAGAAGGCGGTCTATATCCACGGGATTGTTTTTATCAGTCACAATAGAAACAATCCTCTCGACAAGCACGGCCGTCTTCCCGCTTCCCGCAGCTGCGCTTACGATAAGATTTTTGTTTCTTGATTCTATTATTTTCTTCTGTTCTTCTGTCCATTTTATATTCATGTTTTACGGCTCCTCTTTGGCGCAGTCTTCCATGGAAATCTTACGCAGCACCTCTTTGTCAGAAACGCTCGGAATATAATCTTTTTTATAGCCTTTTATGTTTTCATCATATCTGCAGATGCTGCCGTAAGGACAATATTGACAGCTGTCATGATCTTTTCCCGTCAAAGGATTAATCTTTGCTTCACCTTTTTCTATTCTCTTTTTCAGTGATTCGATGATCTTTCCGGCATATTTTTCTATCAGATAAAAATCAGTGTTTTCCAAAACCCTGGATCTGGAATCGACCGTGCCGTCTTTTTTAAGCTTTACCGGTATTATCGCGGATTTAAGCGTGTTTTCTATATCATGATCCAGCAGCTTAAGAATCTCCGGTTCTTCTCTGGAATACCCCGAAAGCTTAAGCGCGCTTAAAACGGCATCCTCATCCGTTTCCTCATCAAATGATTCCACTTTGATAAAAGGATCGCTTATATTGCAGTAATATATTCCCGCAGGCTCGACTGCCGTCTTTTTGGTTTTTTGTTTTGTAAAAGCAAGTGCCGCAATCAGATATACGGGAAGCTGCAGCTGAAGACCGTAATAAAAATCCCTCAGACTTATTTCGGTTTTGCCTGATTTGTAATCGATTATCCGTATATAAGCCGTATCTTCTTTCTCGCATATATCAATTCTGTCTATGATACCGCTTACATCTGCTTTATAATACGGCATTTCAAGTTTAAAAAGCTTAAAACTTCCCCTTTTAAGCTGCTCATATACCGCCCATGCATTGGCTTTGTTGAGCCGTTTTAATTGCTCCGCTATATAGATGTCCACTCCGGAAAACTCACCGCCTGACGTGCTTAAAGCACTGTCTTCCTTTATGCTTTTTTCAAGCGCGGCATCTGCCAAAGCGTCTCTTTCATCCGCAGATAATTTTTCAGGATCCATCCCGGAGATTTCTTCGCAAAATCTTTTTATTGCGTCATGAAGAATCGAGCCTATGTCTGCGGAAGAGATTTCATACTCGTCTTTTTCTTTTATTTTAAGACCGTATAAGAGAAAATGAGCAAACGGGCATCCCGCAAACAGCTCCAGTCTCGAAGCCGAATATCTTTTGTTTTCGTTATACAGGATTTCCGCGGCCTTCAAACCGATATCCGTATCGGGTCTTCCGGCAATTATTCCCTTTTTCATCCGGGAAATCAGTTCCCGGCCTTTCCGGTTTTTATTCAGCCATTTCAAAACAGACTGATAACACTCTTCTTCCTCCAAAGAAAGCCGGTTGTTTACCCCTTTTAAAACCAAATCAGAAACGCCTTCAAATGTTTCAAGTCTGTTATAAAGACTCATATTGGAAATCTTTTGAACTTTGGATTTCTTAAACAATTCCCGCAGAATTCTGATTATATATGAGGGTAAAACGGGACTTCCGCTGTTGTCCGACCTTCGGTATGAAATATAAAGCCTGTCGGAAGGTTTTGTGAGATTCAGATAAAGATAAAGCCTCTGGCGGTACATTTCCTCGTCAGGCTCGGGTGCAAGTCTGACTTTTCTTTCGGCAAGCGCGTTTCTCTCACTCGCCGAAAGAAGCGATATTCTCGAAAACTGTTTTGGAATAGTACCTTCGTTTACCCCGGCGACAAAGAGTATCTTTACATCCGTAAGTCTTGTCCTTTCGATATCCCCTATGGTTACCTGATCAAGCGCAGGAGGTACTATGCCGATCATATGATCCGAAAAACCGGCGTCAAGTATCTGCTGATATGTTTTTACCGATGTTTTCTCATCTCCCATTATCTCTGTCAGCTTATCGAAATAGTCAATAATGGTCTCATAAATCCTATCGTATTCCATTGCCTGCGACGGCATGTTTTGATTATCAAAATATTCCCTGTAGGAATCGCATTTTTCCGCCGTATTCACTTTCAGCATCAATTCATAAACAGCAGTCGTTTTATATTTTATATCCGAATTGCGTTTTTTTATTTTTTCGATAAAATCCCCGATCTCTTCCAATAATTTTATCCTGATATCATTTAATTTCGGAAGATCATCTTTAGATACTGTCCTGCAGGTTTTAATCCACTCTTTTTCGTATCCTTTTATACTTCTGACGCCGAAAGCGGATACGTATGTTTCAAGAAGGTCACTCTCCTGTCTCGTAATATTGGAAAACCCGCTTCTTAGATATCTGAAAACAGCAAGCGGAGTAAAGCCGTCAGCGGCAATGCCGACAGCCGATCTGATGAATTCTACCGCTGTATTTGCAAGTATGCTTGTTTTCCGATCCAGAAAACAGCTGATATTATTATCCTGGAATATATTCTGCACGCTTTGGGCGTAATCATCAAGAGCACCTGTAACAAAAGCAAAATCACGAAACATGTAACCCTCTTCGCGCACAAGTCTCAGAATGGTTTCCGCCGCGTAAATTATCTCTTCTTTATGATCAGCCGCTTCACATATTAAGATTTTTTCAGGTTCTTTCTCATAGCATAAATTATTATATCTGAAGAGATTTTTTTCAAGAAAATCAAGTTCCGCATTTGCCGAAAATCTGCTTTTATCCGAAGGTTCAACATATATCGTGTCAAGCACTTCAACCTGCACCCTGTCAGCAATCTCAAGCAATTGTCTTTTACAGTGCTGGCTCATATAAAACAAATCCGACATCCTGACGCTGTCCGAATACGCGACCGACTCATCACCCGTAAGGACGATGATTACTTTTTTGCATATCCTGAGCATCTTTTCAATCACCGAAAGCTGCGTCGGTACAAAACCGGTAAATCCGTCAAACACGATTGTGGCGTCTTTGAGCATCTTTGATTTCGGTATGACGCGGCTTAATATCTCCGGAACATCTTCGGCAGTCAGATATTTATCTGCAAGATATTCATTAAAAGAATTATATACAAGTTCAAAATCTTCCAGTTTATATCTGAGCAAAGCCGGAAGTTTTTCGTCGTTTTTTAATTCATTCAGACGCCCGGAACCGATCCTGTACTGTTTAAACTCCGATAAGAGGGATTTCAGGCACGAAGCCGCCGATGTTTTTCCATGAAGCTTTCCGAGTATTTTAAGTTCATTGCCTTTTTCGGAAAGAATTTTCTGAATGACAAGCACCTTTCCGGAGTCTTCAAGCACAGGAGAACGGTTTTCGCCGGTTTCCTCAAAAACTCTGTAGGCAAGCCTGTTAAAACTGAGAACATCCGTGTTTAGAATACTCCCTCCCGGACTCAGTTTTACGAGTTCTTTTTGCGTCTGCATGGAAAACTGTTCCGGAACAATGACAAAGAAGCGGTCTTTTGGATTATGAACCGCTTCCTGAATAATACTATTATATACAAAATGTGATTTGCCGCTGCCGCTTCGTCCTATAACAAACTGCAATGACATGAATCAGACTCCTTTCATGATGCGGCATTTCTGCCTTTGGATAAACGTTCCTCAGCTTTTTTTTCGTATCTGAAGGAATTAAACAGATTTTGCCTCGCCTGTTTTGAAAGATGATCGGAAATGCGTTCAAAATCAAGCAGAATATCCGAAAAAATCGCGCCTTCCACTACCGTGCATGTTCCTGCTCTGAGCCTGTCCATATGTCCGTTGTGAGCCTCTTCCGTAAGATGCGCGATCTTCTGATCCAGTTTTGTAATGCGGATAGCCGTATCCGAATCTCCGCTTTTAAAATACTTTTCTCCCAGCTCAAGGATTTCTCTCGTAAGCAGCCTTATCTCTTCAAGAGCCGCCATGGCTTCCGGTCCGAACCTTTTATCGTTGTCCCATGTACGTTTAAGAGAAACGACCATATGATAAACGTGATCGGTAATGTTTTCATAATCCGAAATAACATGCATAAGATATGAAAGCTCAAAACTTTCCTGTTCGGTCATACTCCTTACGGAAAGCTTTGAAAGATAAATGTCTATTTCGTCCTGATAATTGTCAACAAGATCTTCTATTCTGTAAATATCCTTGGCAAGATCTTCATCCCATTCAATAAACAGTCTGGAAGCGTCGTCAAACGCTTTATTCGTTTCCGTGATACTCTCTCCGACTCTCTGACGGCACTGCGCAAGCGCAAGCGACGGGGTTTTCAGGAAACCCTCATCCAAAAGAGCAGGCTTTACGTGTTTTCTGGATTCCTTTACAACCGCGTTAACCAGTTTATAGAAAAACCTGTAACACGGCAGTTCGACAGCGCATGACAGTGCCTTGTATGTGGTATGGGTCAGTGCTATTGTAACGGGAACCGCGTAAACATCCAGCCATGGAAACAGTCCCGTGACTGAAAGAATGATGAATACCGGCAGCGCAACCATAGCGCCGAAAAGATTGAGGAAAAGATCTACAAAAGCAACCCTTTTCGCGTCGAGAGAAGCGCCGGTTGTCGCAATCATGACGGGAAGAACCTGTCCGATATTGATGCCGATGATAATAGGAACGGCACTGCTGAAAGTAATGCCTCCAGCAAGCGCAAGAGCCTGCAGCACACCGATAGAGGCAGACGAGCTCTGCATTATAGCGGCCATTGCGGCTCCGAATACCATACCGAGGAAAGGATTTGACAAAGTATCGAACAGAGCCATAAATCCGGGAACTTCGCTTAATCCCGACATCGAACTTGACATCATGGTCATACCGAACATCAAAATCGCAAAGCCTATGAGTATATTGCCGATATCTTTTTTTCTGTCTCCGGCAATAAACCTGTATAGAATAACACCTAAAATACATAATATAGGTGTAAATGAAGCCGGCTTGATAAGCGAGATCAGCACCCCCGCCCCGTCTATACTGCTCAGTGAGATAAGCCATCCCGTAACAGTGGTTCCCAGACTCGCTCCAATTACAAGCGGAATAGCCTGCAAAAGCGCCATCATTCCGGAATTAACGAAGCTGATGACCATAACATTTGTAGCGGTCGAGGATTGTATAGCCATTGTAAGCAAAAGCCCGAGCAAAAAACCTTTTCCGGGTTTTTTTGTGACCTTGGATAAAAACAGCTTCATTTTACTGCCCGCACGCTTTTTAAGCGCTTCTCCCATATATGTCATTCCAAACAGGAAAAGGCCTATGCCGCCTATGCAGGTTAAAATGTCACTTAATTGCATACTCTACCTCGTAGAAAAACAAAAAACAAATGAGGTTATATCCGGAAAAACATACTGTAGTCCAAATACATATTTGTTTCTATGATATACATTTTTATGACCCCTGTCAACAAAACATAAATATTCAGAAGTTTTACCTAAAACAATCTGAAAAAGAGTAGATAATTGGAAGATATTATAATACAAAAAAGCTGCCTTGACATGCATTTTGCACAATAAGGCAGCCCGTATTTTAATAAATATTAATAATCAGTTTTCGATAAGTTTTTCCTGATCATTCCAGCTGTAAAGCTTTCTGATTTCTTCTCCAACCGCCTCGCAGGCATGCTCGGCAGCATTTTTTCTCATGGCTTTGAAATGAGCCTGTCCGCCGGCTTCGGACATATCAAGAAGATAATCCTTTGCAAAAGATCCGTCTTGAATGTCGGCAAGAATCTGTTTCATGGCTTTCTTTGTCTCATCGGTAATGATCTTGGGACCTGTTATATAATCACCGTATTCAGCGGTATTTGAAATTGAATACCTCATTCCCGCGAATCCCGATTGATAAATAAGATCGACAATGAGCTTCATTTCATGAATGCATTCAAAATATGCGTTTCTGGGATCATATCCCGCCTCGACAAGGGTCTCATAACCGGCCTGCATAAGAGCGGAAACACCGCCGCAAAGAACCGCCTGCTCTCCGAAAAGATCCGTCTCGGTCTCTGTCCTGAAATCCGTCTCAAGAACTCCGGCACGCGCTCCGCCTATACCGAGAGCGTACGCAAGCGCCATATCCTGCGCTTTTCCCGATGCATCCTGGTGTACGGCAATAAGGCACGGAACGCCTTTGCCCGCCTGATACTCGCTTCTTACGGTATGTCCCGGCCCTTTTGGAGCGATCATTGTAACATCCACAAACGAAGGAGGAACAATCTGACCGAAATGTATGCAGAAACCGTGGGCAAACATGAGCATATTTCCCTCTTTGAGATTGGGCTCGATATCTTTTTTATACATAGCGGCCTGTTTTTCGTCATTGATAAGAATCATAATGATATCTGCCTGTTTAGCTGCTTCGGAAGCTGTAAACACTTTAAATCCCTGAGCCTCGGCTTTTGCCCATGATCTGCTGCCTTCGTAAAGTCCGATTATAACATCACAGCCGGATTCTTTAAGATTTAAGGCATGAGCATGTCCCTGGCTTCCATAGCCGATAATTGCGATTTTTTTGCCTTCGAGCAAAGAAAGGTTGCAGTCTTCCTGATAAAAGATTTTTGCTGACATAATATTCCTCCGTCATTTTTATAATAAATAGTAATCAGAACTCTTCTTTTTCCGGCGGCCAATATACTTTTCCCACGCCTCTTTCAAGGCTGGTTATGCCTGTCCTGGCAATTTCAAGTATTTCATAGCCGCTCAGAATATTTATAAGAGCTTCAAGCTTTGCCTGGTTGCCTGTCGCTTCGATGATAAGCGATTCAAGCCCTACATCAATAACTCTGGATCTGAAGACGTTTGTCAGGGTTACAATCTCCTGCCTGTCGTCCGGTTCGCATCTGAGTTTAATCATAATAAGTTCTTTTTGAACGCTGTTTTCATCCAGAACTTTGACGTCTTTAACTTCCCAAAGCTTCCATAACTGCTTTGTGATCTGATCCAGCACAATATCGTCGCCGTTTGCGACAACAGTCATTCTGGAATATCTCGGATCAGCCGTAACTCCCACGGTAAGGCTGTCTATATTATATCCACGGCGGCTGAACATTCCCGATACGCGGCTGAGTACGCCGGTTGAATTTTCCGTAAGTATAGATAATGTAATCTTTCTCATGTCTTTAACCTGATATTCTTATTTTTCCGGTTTAAAAAATACTTTTAATATTCTACACTTATGATATAACCTTGTCAATGAGAAATACTCAGCTGATAAAACTCAGCTCTTCGGTGTAATAACAGACCACAGGCGTTCCCACGCTGATCCATTCATAAAGTTTCTTAGCCTGAGAGAACGGCATGTTAATGCAGCCTCTTGAACCGCCGCTTACGTATGCCGACCCGCCGAACACACTCTGCCAGTAAGCATCATGCATTCCGCAGCCGTTATAAAACGGCATCCAGTAATCCACATGGACATCCCATTCATAAGAACCGTCTTCTCTTTGAGGGCCTCTTAAATACCTGTCCTGCTGTTTATATTGAAGATAAAAGATTCCTGCAGGTGTGTATCTTTCGTGAGTCATTTTACCGGATACCACATCCGTTTCCATAAAGAGTACCTCGTTGTCATATACCCACATATGCTGCTGCGTCAGGTTTATTTCGACATAGGTATCTCCTGCCGGCGTCCTGCCCGAATAGCCGCGTGAAGAATAGATCGGTTCTCTTTTTTCATTTCCGTTTGTTGAAAGGTCGGCGGTAAGCTGGGCAACTTCCGCTTCCCTGTCCACTTTCCAGCCGCAAAGGCTGTTAAGCATGACCTTTTCACCTGTTGTCGCCGGAAATTCCACCGGCTCTCCCAGTGTATCCACCTTTTCCGCCAAGGCGTCTACGTATTCGTTGATTTTTTGATTCCAGAGCGCCTCATCTTTATGATAGTGTCCGTTCTCATCCTGAACGAGCCAGCTCTTAAGCGTCTGGGTATCCAGTGTCATTTCTTCCTGAGAGGGAAGAATATAGGTCACCGTACCCTGAATAAGACTGTTTAACTCTCCTGCCACCGAAAGGAGGTTTTCATTGTCGGAATATACGGAAGGCTTGATATAACAGTCATTTTCCACGGTATCCACAAATGTTTCTCTCCGGTCAACGCAATCACATACGACGGAATATACTTTTTCAAAATCCAGTGCATTGCCTTCCACTTCGGAAACTACTATATACTGACCGTCTTTTTCCTCAAGATACGCGTCCGCGGGGCGGGTGATATTCTCCTCCTGAAATTCCGGCAGGTTCTCCAGCGCATTTTTAAGTTTTTCTTTATTATATGACATAGTACCGGAAGTATTGTATTTTGTCTTATTAAATAAAGAAGGCGCAAGATTATACCAATGCTGCTCTTCCAAATATGCCTTTACGTCATCGGCCGGGTCAATATAATATTCAATATCTTCACCCGAAAGGGTTTCTTTTGCATTGTCCTTAAATGCTATCCGCAATTCATATTCATCGAACGAGTCTTCTACTTTTTTGACCGCTTCTTTTTTTTGTAAGTCCCGAAACATCGGTTCCGTTAATCGATGTGTTGGGCAAAAAACGATCCCTGTAATGCATAAATGCATATATGAAATAAACGGCAAAAAGAGCGCATACGCCGGCAACCGCTACGATAATAACAGCTTTTATTTTAAAGCTCATTTCAAACCTCAATAATAAACGAAACAGTCCTATACCTGATAAAGCAGATCACCGTAAGACGGCATCGGCCAGTATTCTTTATCCACTATCATTTCAAGCTGGTCCACGGGCGTTCTGAGCCTTTTCATAACCGGCAAAATTTCATCTCTGCCGAAAACCGCCTTTTCTTTTTCCGTGGAAATTCCAGCAGCCTCTCTGACTTTTTCCTGAAGCAATACGTATTCTCTGTTGACTTTGCCAAGCAGAGAGTTGATTTCTGATAACAGCTCTGTCTGAACCGATACATCCTCAAAACCGGCTTTTTTAAGCATGCAGATGTCTTCCGCAAGCATTTTTGTAAATCTGATAACCGACGGGATGATGCTCTTTCCCGTCATGTCTATCATTACTTTTGCGTCGATATCCAGCGTTTTTGCATAATTTTCGTATTTGACCTCAACTCTTGCCTTTAATTCATTTTCATTGAAAACATTGTATTTTCCGAAAAGCTCAATGGTCTGAGGGGTAACAAGCTGTGAAAATGCGTCCACGGCATTTGCAAAATTGGGGAGGCCTCTTTTTTCGGCTTCTTTTATCCATTCATCTGAATACCCGTTACCCGCAAATAAAATGCGGCTGTGTTCTTTAAAATTTTTAAAAGTAATATCGTGAACGGCTTCTTCTTTATCCGAAGCCTTTTCAAGTTCGTCCACTGCTTCGGAAAAAGCTTCGGCCGTTATGGTATTTAAAACTATGTTCGCCGGAGCCGAACAGCTTTTTGAGCCTACCATACGGAATTCGAATTTATTGCCCGTAAAAGCAAACGGCGAAGTCCTGTTTCTGTCGGTCGCGTCCTTATAAAAATCCGGAAGCGTCGTAACTCCGGTATTAAGCGTGGAACCCTGCAGACTTCTTGTAGCTTCTCCTTTTTCTATTCTCTTTTTCAGTGATTCGATGATCTTTCCGGCATATTTTTCTA
>CAYMCZ010000010.1:0-85526 GCA_964389285.1 uncultured Lachnospiraceae bacterium
TTTTGGTAGTAAACTACTGTCTTTAATAAAGACCCCCGCTAACTAAATGACATTGCGCCCACAGGGGGGTCCTGTTTATCGACGAGCTTCCCGAAATGGCGGGCAGGACGCTTGAGCATTTAAGAGTCCCTCTTGAAGAAAAAAAGATACTTGTTTCAAGAAGCGGGGGAAGCTGCATATTTCCTGCAAATTTTCTTTTCGCGGCCGCTATGAACCCATGTCCCTGCGGCCATTTTCCGGATATGAATAAATGTACCTGTTCAACCAGGGAAATACAAAATTATATGTCTAAGATCAGCCAGCCAATCCTTGACCGTATAGATATCAGGGTGGACGTGCCGGCCGCCAAATTTTCAGAGCTGGTTTCTTCGGATGATGACATGGTATCTTCCGCGCAGATGAGAAAAAAAGTTGAAAAAGCTTTCGGGATTCAAAAAGAAAGATACAAGGAGATGGAAATCTGTTTTAACGGCGAACTCTCCCCAAATGATATCGGCAGGTTTTGTGCTTCCACCGCCGAGGCCGGAAAACTGCTTGAGAACACATTTACCAAAATGAACTTAAGCGCAAGGGCATATCACCGCATATTAAAGCTTGCCCGTACAATAGCCGATTTAGAGGGCGCTGATCTCATAAATGAAAGCCATATCAGCGAAGCGTTCTGTTTCAGAGCTCAGAGCTTCAGGGGGAGGACATTATGAGTGATTACAGATGTGTCAGATATGAGGATCCTGCTTATCCGGAAAAACTCAGACAAAAAGAGAGGATGCCCGGATCGCTGTATATAAAGGGTTGTTTTCCGGATCCGTTAAAATACTCCGTTGCCATAGTAGGCGCAAGACAGTGTTCCGCTTACGGGAGAAAGGCTGCCCGCGATATGGCCGAAGAGCTTGCGAAGGAAGGTGTACAGATTATAAGCGGGCTTGCGCTCGGCATAGATTCATATGCGCATAAAGGAGCACTGGACGGGGGCGGGAAAACCTTTGCGGTGATGGGCTGCGGCATAGATTCCTGTTATCCGCTCTCAAATACCAGACTGTATGAAGATATTTTAAAAACAGGCGGAGGCATAATAAGCGAATTTGTGCCGGGAGCCCTGGCGCTGCCGTACCATTTTCCAATCAGAAACAGGATAATCAGCGGTCTTTCGGATGCGGTAATAGTAGTGGAAGCGAAAAAAAGAAGCGGCTCTCTTATTACGGCAAATTACGCATTGGAACAGGGAGTGCCGGTATTTGCGGTGCCGGGCAGGTTAAATGACCCTCTTTCTGAAGGGCCAAACGATCTTTTGTTTCAGGGCGCGGCCCCGGCGCTTTCCGCGGGACATATAATGGATGAGCTGGGGATTAAGCCCTTAAATAATGAGGCTTATCCGGTAAGAAAGCAGGATAAGGGGCTTTCCGAAAAAGAAAAGAGGATATATGAAGAGCTCTCGTCGGATCCGGTGACTTTGGAGTACGCATGTCAAAAGACGGGATTCGATATAGTTTCGGTTTCGGAGGCGCTTATTATGCTTGAGCTGAAAGGGTATGCCGCGCAGCTGTCGCCGGGGCATTATGTGATAACATAAAAAACTGTCGTAATATTCATGATAAAGTATATTACGACAGTCTCTGTAAGCGGTTTATTTTTCTTTGTTCTGAAGCATAAATGCCCTTACCTGCAGCGGGAGGCCGAACAGGTTTATAAAGCCCGTGGCATCCGTGTGGTCATAGAGGTCGCCTGTTGTGAAGGAAGCCAGAGATTCGTTGTAAAGCGAATACGGTGAAGTGGTTCCGGCTTTGATAATATTACCTTTGTAGAGTTTTAATTTTACTTCTCCGGTAACGTATTTCTGTGTGGACTCCACGAAAGCCTGGATGGCTTCGCGAAGCGGCGTAAACCATTTTCCCTCGTATACGATCTGCGCGAATTCGCTTCCGAGTTTTTTCTTTGCTTCAAGCGTCTCGCGGTCAAGTATCAGTTCTTCAAGCTGGTCGTGAGCTTCCATAAGTATGGTACCGCCGGGAGTCTCGTAAACGCCTCTTGATTTCATGCCTACCACGCGGTTTTCTACTATGTCTATTATGCCTATACCGTTTTTGCCGCCGAGGACGTTCAGCTCTTTGATGATCTCTGAAACCTTCATCTCGACTCCGTTAAGGGCAACCGGGGTGCCTTCTTTAAAGGTAAGCGATACGAGAGTTTCTTTGTCGGGAGCTTTCTGCGGAGTTACGCCGAGCACGAGGATGTTTTCATAATCGGGTTCCATGGCGGGATCCTCAAGCTCAAGACCTTCGTGGCTTATGTGCCAGAGATTTCTGTCGCGGCTGTAACTGGTGCTTGCGCTGAACGGAAGATCGATACCGTGTTTGATACAGTAGGCGATCTCGTCTTCTCTGGATTCCATTTTCCATAATTCGGGCATGCGCCAGGGTGCTATTATTTTAAGATCAGGAGCAAGAGCTTTTATGCCGAGCTCGAAACGAATCTGGTCGTTTCCTTTTCCGGTAGCACCGTGGCATATGGCTGTAGCGCCTTCCTTGCGGGCAATCTCAACAAGACGTTTTGCTATAACGGGACGCGCCATGGAAGTGCCGAGAAGATATTTGTGTTCATAAACCGCACCTGCTTTGACGCAGGGCATAACGAAGTCGTCGCAGAACTCGTCCGTAACATTTTCGATATAAAGCTTTGTCGCGCCGGAAAGTTCAGCTCTTTCGTGAAGACCGTCCAGTTCGTCACCCTGTCCGCAGTCTATGCAGCAGCAGACAACATCATAGTCAAATGACTCTTTAAGCCACGGGATTATGGCGGTCGTGTCAAGGCCTCCGGAATAAGCAAGTATGATTTTCTCTTTCATGTTAATTATCTCCTGTCTTATTTTTATGATAATCTTTTATGTTTTAAATAAACTGACATTCGTTACTATACAACGAAAAATATTAATATGCAAGCAATAAGTCCTTGCACAACTGTTACGTTTTGGTTAAAATACTAAAAAGAATGGTTTAAACTTCCTGGCTGCGGGGAGGTTCGAAATGAAATATTTCGTTATTAAAGCAGTAGCTGTTATCTTATGCGCGGCAGCTCTTTCCGGCTGCAAAAAAAAACGAGACGCACTTTGATATGCAGCAGGAGATGTCTTTTTCGGAAGATATCTCTGAAATTTCCGCCGACACCGAAGATGAAACCTCAGACGCTCAGATAAAGGATACCGTAATGATATATATCTGCGGGGCGGTAAACGCTCCCGGCGTATATGAACTGAATGCCGGAAGCCGGATATGCGATGCGGTGGAAATGGCCGGAGGGCTGCTTCCCGACGCCGATGAAAAAGCCCTTAATCAGGCGCAGGTTTTATCCGACGAACAGCAGATCACCGTCTATACCCTCGAAGAAACCGAAAGCGCGGTTTCTGAAACAGGCGTCTTTTATGACGGAGGAGGGCGCGGAGCGTCTTCTAAGATAAATATCAACAAAGCAGGTAAAGAGCTTTTGATGACGCTGCCCGGCATCGGTGAAACCAGAGCCGATGAGATACTCGCATACAGGGAAGCAAACGGAGGATTTACCGAGATCAGTGAGATTTGCAGCATCAGCGGGATCGGCGAAAAGACATTCGAAAAATTGAAAGATTTTATAGAAGTTTGATTGGAGATTGATTATGGCAGGCAGAGTTCTTGTAGTTGACGATGAAAAACTTATAGTTAAAGGCATCCGGTTTTCGCTTGAGCAGGACGGCATGGAAGTTGACTGTGCTTACGACGGCGAAGAAGCGCTCGAAAAAGTACGTTCGGGCGAATATGACATTATTCTTCTTGATCTTATGCTTCCTAAGATAGACGGTTTGTCGGTATGTCAGCAGATAAGGGAATTTTCAACGGTTCCCATTATTATGCTTACGGCTAAAGGCGAGGATATGGATAAGATTCTGGGACTCGAATACGGCGCGGACGACTATATTACAAAGCCTTTTAATATCCTTGAGGTGAAGGCCAGGATAAAAGCCATAATCAGACGTACCAGGGTATCGCAGAAAAAAGATGTTCCAGCAAGCACACTGACGGTAGGAGAGCTTACTCTTGACAAAGAATCCAGAAGGGTCTTTATAGGCGAAGCCGAAGTCAATCTCACGGCCAAAGAATTTGACGTGCTTGAGATTCTTGCTTTTCATCCAAATAAAGTCTACAGCAGAGAGCAGCTTTTAAAGCTGATCTGGGGGAGCGAATATCCGGGTGACGTGCGTACGGTGGACGTACATATACGAAGACTGCGCGAAAAAATAGAAAAAAAGCCCGGCGAACCGAAATATGTACATACGAAATGGGGAGTTGGTTATTATTTCCAGGCATAAGAAAAGATTCAGCTTTTTCAGGTCGCTGCGTTTTCGTATTTTTGTGATAATGATCATCCTCAGCGTCATACCTACTATCATAGTAGAGCGAAGCATAGTCAGCAGTTATGAGGACAGAGCCATATCGAGCAGGAGCGCCATAGTAAAAAACCAGTGTACGATTTTATGCGATCAACTGCTGGCCGACAACTATCTTGAAAATCAGGAAAATGAAGTAATAAACAGTGAGCTGGAGCTGCTTACCAATATATACGGAGGCAGGATCCAGATAATTGACGGCGATTACAGAGTCGTCCGGGATACTTTCGGTATGAATCAGGGCAAATATATGATTTCATCCGAGTTGATTGACTGTATGAAAGGCTTCGAATTCAATAATTATGACAGCGGGGACAGAGCTGTAGAGATGGGTCTGAAAATAACGGATCCCAATAGCAAGGACGTTATCGGAGCGATGCTCGTCAGCTTTTCTACGCAGGAAATCAACAATAACAGAGAGATTCTCAACGCAAGAGGATTGATGATACTCGGACTTATCGTTGCCGCTATCTGCGTTTTCGGACTTCTGATGTCGAGGTTTCTGGTGCTTCCGTTCAGAAAGATCACCAAAGCCATAGATATGATGACGACAACATATCAGGACGAATACATATATGTGGACGATTATCAGGAAACCGAACAGATATCAGATGCTTTCAACAGACTCATAACCCAGGTCAGAAGACTGGATGATTCAAGAACCGAATTTGTCTCAAATGTCTCTCATGAGCTTAAAACGCCGCTTGCTTCCATGAAAGTATTGGCCGATTCGCTGCTTATGAATCCTGATGTCACCCTTGAGCAATACAAAGAATTCATGCAGGATATTTCCCAGGAGATAGATCGTGAAAATGCCATTATCAATGATCTTCTCTCTATTGTCTCCATGGATAAAAACGTGGCGAAGCTCAATATCGAAAAGACAAATATAAATGAGCTTACGGCCCAGGTTATAAAAAGACTTAAGCCGATCGCAGACGGGCATAAGGTGGAGCTGACCATGGATAATTTCAGAACGGTTGAGGCTGAAGTGGATCCGGTAAAGCTGACGCTTGTTATTTCCAACATAATTGACAACGGCATCAAATACAACAAGCCGGAAGGCGGATGGGTACGCGTTATTTTAAATGCCGACAATAAATATTTCTTCCTGACGATCAGCGATTCGGGCATAGGTATCCCCAAAGATTCGCAGGAAAAAATATTCGACAGATTTTACCGTGTGGACAAGAGTCATTCAAGAGAAATCGGAGGCACGGGACTCGGACTTGCCATAACCAAAAGCGCCATAAGCATGCACAAGGGCGCGATAAGAGTGACCAGCGAAGAAGGCGAGGGGACTACTTTCTTTATAAGGATTCCCCTGAATTATGTGCCGTAACCCGGGAGGAGATCGTTATAAAAAAAGCGTTTATTATAATCTTTGCCGCGCTGCTTTTGCTGACGGGATGTTCGGCCGCGAAAGTATCCGAAAACAGCGGCATGAGCATATATTATATAGACGGAGACAGCCTGAGGTCAGTCCCGATAGCGGACGACTCCGAACTGACGGAGGCGCCTTTGGACGTACAGATAAGTACTCTGATTGATATGATAAGCGCCGGAGAGGGCATTCCCGAAGGCGGCGGCAGGCTGCTTCAAAATGATGTATATATCGAATCCTATTTCAGAGACGGGAATATAGTCTGCATAAATCTGAACGGTGATTACGGGTCGATAAAATCTCCTCAAAAGCTGTTTTTAGTGGGCGGAATCGTCAAAACTCTCTGTCAGGCAGACGGTGTGGATGCGCTGCTTTTTACAATACAGGGTGAGCCGCTATTGGATCCCGCAGGCGCGGAGTACGGGCTTTTGAGTGATGAGGATTTTATTATTCATAACGGACAGGATATCAATAACTACATCAATACCGAGATGACGCTGTATTTTGCCGATATGTCGGGGACGAAACTCAAATCCGTCAAAAGGCAGGTTCATTACAACAGAAATAAACAGCCGGAGCTGGCCGTGATTGAGGAGCTGATAAAAGGCCCTTTAACGGCCACAGAGCAGAGTATTCTTCCCTCAACGCTTAAGATAGCCGGAGTCACGGTAAAAGACGATACCTGTTACGTGAATTTCGATGTGGATGCTTTGAGGGTGCTTTCAGGCACCAACATGAAGCTTGCCACGGAATCTATTGTACAGTCGTTATATTCGGTCTGCGGAACTAAAAAGGTACAGTTCCAGATCAACGGCGATTCGGATATTACCTTTGAAGACGGTACCGACTTTGACAGAATATATACGCCGAAAAAAAGAACCTGATTAATATTTGGGAGAAAGTTTTTTGAAACAAAGACCTTTGTTGTTCGGCTTTCTCGGTATTATTATTCTGATAATTATATTAAAAGCCGCCGGTCTGCCCCTCTGGGGCGGGCCGGATTTGAGCAAAGAGATCCGTGATACGATCGAAAGCGACACTGTCGTCGCCGTTTCGGGCACGGTTATCGATAAAACTGAAAAAGCCGATTACATTTCATATATCCTTTCGGATACATTTCTGCTTTCCGACTCCGCTTCGGAGCCGGTTTCTGTTCATAAAGTTAAAATAACCGACAAAAACATCGAAAATTTAATATCTATAGGATCGCGGGTTCATGTAACCGGCGATCTTGAAGCGTTTCAAAACGCATCAAATCCCGGCGGTTTTGACAGAGCGGATTATTACGCGGGCGAGGATATGTATTTTTACATGTATTCCTCTGATATTAAAACCACAAAGGAACCGGCTTTTTCCGCGGGCGAATACGCATATAAACTCAAGAAAAAAATACGCCGCATAGCATCTTCGGCAATGCAGGAAGATCAGGCCGAAGTTTTATGCGCCATGCTTCTCGGAGATAAAAGCAGTCTGCCTCAGGAAATAAAGCTGGATTATTCCGCTGCGGGGTTAAGTCATCTGCTGGCAATTTCGGGAGTTCATATAATGATTCTCGGAATGCTGCTTTACAGGGGACTTCTGGCATTACGTATAAAAATTGTTCCATCGGCGATTATATCAATCGGGCTCATGTCAATCTACTGTATATTTTCGGGAGGAAGCGAATCTACCATAAGAGCCTGCATAATGTACGGTATTATGATGACGGGAAAATGCATACTGAAAAGCTATGACCCGTTAAACGCCCTTGCGATTTCGGGAATCATAATGCTTTCGATCAGGCCGGCGCTTTTGTTCAGGGCAGGATTTCAGTTGAGTTTTTCGGCCTGTTTTGCTATATGCTGTCTGTATTTTACGATTAGGAATTGTTTTGATATCAAAGCCAAAGGCGGGAATGCTTCCAAAAAGATAAAAGACATGATTTTTTCGGCGGCCCTGCTCTGGTTTTGCGTCACTCTCACTACAATGCCGCTGCTGCTTTATAATTATTACGAGTTTTCTTTATTCTCTTTTCTGGGAAATCTTATCTTTGTTCCGTTTATGGGAATAGTGCTTATTGCCGGTATGGCAGGCATAGCGGCAGGTGCCGTTTTTCTGCCGGCGGGAGCAGTCCTGCTTTATTTGCCGGGATTAATTCTTAAAACACAGGACAGTCTCGGCGGTTTTATAAGAACTTTGCCGGACTCAATGCTTATCACCGGAAGACCTGAAATCTGGCAGCTGCTTCTATATCTGACAGGGATGATTGTATTTATTCTAATGTTGAAGAATAAAACAAAGCTCAGATATATGCTGCTGCCGGCAGCCCTTTTTTCGATGATATTTATAAATAATTTCAACGGCCTCAGCATTACGGTGCTTGATACGGGACAGGGGGACTGCAGCGTCGTAAGATATAATGATTCGTGTTATGTGATAGACGGCGGAAGTTCGAGTAAAAACAGCACAGGCAGATATACGATAGTTCCATACCTGAAATCTCAGGGCATATCTCATATAGACGCGGTTTTTCTGAGCCATGCGGATGAAGATCATATGAACGGACTGACGGAGCTTTTTGAGATGACGGCAAAAAACGAAACAAAGATAAAAACTGATCGTTTGATAATGCCGCTCTGGCTTAGAAATGATCCTTCAAAAGATGCCGTCTGCGAAGCTGCAAGAGAAGCCGGCTGCAGCGTTTTATATGCATCCAGAGGCGATAAGGTTACGGATGGAGAGCTGATAATAAGGGTGATATCACCGGATGAAGATGAGGGCTTTACCGGAAACGAGGGATCGCTTGTGCTGGAACTGAAAAAAGGGGGTTTTAAAGCACTGTTTGCGGGTGACGTTGAAGGCGGGGGCGAGGAAAGGCTTATTGAGCGCGCCGGAAAATGTAATCTGTATAAGGTCGCGCATCACGGCTCTAAATATACAAACAGCGTACGGTTGCTCGAAAAGCTGAGTCCCGAAGCCGCGGTTATAACCGCGCCCGCAAAAAGCCTTTACGGACATCCCCATAAAGAAACCATCGAGCGGCTGACTTCTGAGGGAATAGTATGGTTTCAGACCGGTATTTCGGGAGCCGTTACGGTGAAGGTTTATGAAGACGGATTTGATTTGGAGGAGTATTTAAGGTAAACTTTTCAAACTAAATGCGTGAGTTTGAGAAGCGAAGTTGTTTTTTATAGTATTTGAGTCAAAAATATGATAACATAGCTGATATCATTAAAAAGAACATCGGGAGGGCGGTTAATGAGCTACGCTGACAGATTATTCATAGATATGTGCCGGGACATTCTTGAAAACGGAACGGATACAAAAGGAGAAAAAGTACGTCCGAAATGGGAGGACGGCTCCTATGCCTATACGATCAAAAAATTCGGGGTGGTAAACAGATATGACCTTTCAAAAGAATTTCCGGCTCTGACCCTGCGCCCCACGGCCATAAAGCTGGCATTTGACGAAGTGCTTTGGATATGGCAGAAAAAGTCCAACAACATAAAAGATCTGGGCAGTCATATCTGGGATGAATGGGCGGATGAGAGCGGTTCCATCGGCAAGGCCTACGGCTATCAGATGGGAGTCAAACACAAATACAAAGAAGGTTATATGGATCAGGTAGACAGGGTTCTGTTTGATCTTAAAAACAATCCTTTCAGCCGGAGGATTATGACAAACATATATGTACATAATGATTTGAATGAGATGAATCTCTACCCGTGCGCTTATTCCATGACGTTTAACGTAACCCAGAAGCCGGGGAGCGATACCCTGACGCTTAACGCCATACTTAATCAAAGATCGCAGGACATTTTGGCGGCAAACAACTGGAATGTTACCCAGTATTCGCTGCTGCTTATGGCTTTTGCGCAGGTATGCGGCATGGAAGCCGGAGAGTTTATACACGTAATCGCGGACGCCCACATTTACGACAGGCATGTACCCATTATAAAAGAGCTTATAAAAAGAGAGACTTATCCGGCGCCGACAGTAAAGCTGAATCCCGAGATTAAAGATTTTTATCATTTTACAAAGGATGACGTAATTATAGAAAACTACCGTCACGGAGAGCAGATAAAAAACATCCCGATAGCGGTCTGAGAATCAGATCAAAGCATAATAAACGAACGGAGAAGATATGATAGCTATAGTAGCGGCAGATAAAAACTGGGGTATCGGAAAAGACAACAGACTGCTTTTTTCGATACCCGGGGACATGAAATATTTCAGGGAAAAGACGACCGGCCATGTGATAGTCATGGGACGAAAGACGCTTGAGAGCTTTCCGAACGGAAATCCGTTAAAAAACCGGGTCAACATCGTCATGACGAGAAATAAAGATTATCAAAAAGAGGGAATAATAACTGTTCATGATATAAATGAGCTTCAGGAAGTAATTAAAGAATACGACAGTCAGAATATATTCGTAATCGGCGGAGATTCGGTTTACAGGCAGCTTATCGGTCTTTGCGACACTGCTTATGTGACAAAGATAGACGCGAGGGCCGAGGCCGACACGTTTTTTTTGAATCTGGATGAAGACCCTGACTGGGAAATAACGGACAAAAGCGAAACATTTGAGCATGAAGGCCTGAAATACGTATTTTTTACCTACAGCAGACGAAAGGATTAATAAGATTCGATTCGGGGAAATGCCATGTACAGAGACAATACAAAAAAAATCAGGATTGGAAACAGATATATAGGCGGGGGAAGACCCGTCCTGATACAGTCCATGACAAATACAAGGACAGACAATATCGAAGCGACCGTGAAGCAGATCAAAGCTTTAGAGGACGCGGGATGTGAAATAATCAGGTGCGCCGTTCCGGACATGGATTCGGCAAGGGCCATAACCGAAATCAAAAAACAGATAAGCATACCCCTTGTGGCCGATATACATTTTGATTACAGGCTCGCCATAGCCGCGATAGAAGCGGGGGCCGACAAGATCAGGATAAATCCGGGAAATATAGGCTCATCTGAGAAAGTTCGCTTAGTGACGGATGCGGCAAGGCATGCGGATATTCCCATACGGGTAGGGGTGAACGGCGGTTCCCTCGAAAAAAGGCTGCTCGAAAAATACGGCAGCGCAACCCCTGAAGCGCTTGTGGAGAGTGCCCTTGATCAGGTCAGGGTTGTTGAGGATATGGGATACGATAATCTGGTTGTAAGCATCAAATCCTCGGATGTCCTTAAATGTGTAAAGGCTCATGAGCTAATTGCAGGGAAGTGTCCCTATCCTCTGCATGTGGGCATAACGGAAACGGGAACGATAAATGCCGGCAGTATTAAATCATCAATTGGTATAGGACTGATTCTTTATCAGGGCATAGGAGACACAGTAAGAGTATCTTTAAGTGCCGACCCGGTGCAGGAGATAAAGACGGCAAGACAGATACTGAAAACGCTGGGGCTTCGCAAAGGCGGAATAGATGTCGTGGCATGTCCGACATGCGGCAGAACCCGGATAGATCTGATCACTCTGGCAGCGAAAGTAGAGCAGCTTGCCTGCGATTATCCGTATGATATAAAGGTTGCGGTCATGGGCTGCGCAGTAAACGGACCGGGAGAGGCCAGAGAAGCCGATATCGGCGTGGCGGGAGGAAGCGAAGAAGGGCTTATTTTCAAAAAAGGCCGGATTATAAAAAAAGTACCTGAAAGAGAATTGCTTTTGGCTTTAAAACAGGAACTTGATAATTGGCAGGATTAAAGATGGTGGATAACAGCTTAAAAAATCTGTCACAGACATTTCCGGGACTGGCTGATTTAAAAGAACCGCTCGCACAGACGGCGGCGATGATCAGGGTTTCGGATGTGGCCGTGAGCAAAAAAACGGATGCGATAAACATTTATATCATATGTCATCAGTATATACATAAAAAAGAATTGCGGGCTCTTGAAAAAACGATAAAAAAAGAGCTTTTCGGACACTATGACATTTTGATCAATATAATAGAAAAATATGAACTCTCGTCTCAGTACACTCCGAAGATTCTGATCGAAAGATGCAATGAGAGCCTTATATATGAGCTGGACGAAAAAAACAGGATCCTTGCCAGATTTTTCCGTGATGCCGTGCTGGAATACCCTGATACGGACACGCTTATCATTAAAGTAAACGGCAGCAGTATTTTCAATGAAATCGGACGTGAGCTCCAACGCTTTATGGATGAAGTGCTTAACGTAAGATGCGGTTTCAACGTAAATGTGCTGCTGGAATACAAAGATTCGGCGGCTGTTTCTGACAGCGCCGGAAAACGACACTTCGACGATCAGACAAAAGAGATAAGCAAAAGACTTGAGGAAGCCGGCTCAAAGAGTCGGAATGAAGAAGCGGAAAAAGCAGCGTCAAAAGCCACAAAAGGCGGGCGCGATCAGGGTTCTTTAAAAAGAAAATCCTCGGATCCCGATGTCATTTACGGATATGATGTTTCGGCGGATCCCGTCAGCATTTCCGAAATAGACGAAGAACAAAATGACGTGGTCATAAAAGGCGAAGTTCTTTTATGCGAGGCCAGAGAACTTAAAAACGGCAAATATTTATTTAAGTTTTCACTGACTGATTATACGGACACGATTTCCGTAAAACTGTTTCTTTCGCCTGAAATGTATGAAGATTTAAAGAATGTAATCAAAAAAGGCCTTTGCCTGAAGCTGAAAGGAAAGGCGGTCTTTGACACGTTTGACCATGAGCTTACGATATCTTCGGTAAACGGCATCAGAAAGATTCTCTCTTTTAAAGAAAACCGAACGGACAATGAGCCGGAAAAACGCATAGAACTTCACTGTCATTCCAAAATGAGCGACATGGACGGCGTTACGGATATTAAAGAACTTGTCAAAAGGGCTTACGCATGGGGACATAAGGCAATAGCGGTCACGGATCACGGAGTTGTGCAGGCTTTTCCGGATGCGAATCATGCCCTCGAAGATATAGACAAAAAATTCAGAGAAGAGTATGCCTCGGAGCATCCCGAAACCCCGCCGGACGAACTTAAAAAACTTAAAGCTCCTTTTAAGGTTATATACGGCAGCGAGATATATCTCTGCGATGACGAAAAAAAGATAGCCTGCGATCCGAAAGGCCAGTCGCTTAACTCCAAATTCGTGGTATTTGATCTGGAAACCACCGGTCTTTCGCCGGAGACTTCAAAAATAATCGAGATAGGAGCAGTCTGCATAGAAGATCAAAAGATCACCGGAAGATACAGCGCGTTTGTCAATCCTCAGATGCCGGTGCCGCTTAAAATAGAACAGCTTACCGGCATAAATGACACAATGCTGATAAAAGCGAAGCCCATAAATGAAATCCTGCCCGAATTTCTGGATTTCTGCGATGGTGCCGCTCTGGTGGCGCATAATGCCGAATTCGATTATTCATTTATAAAAAAGGCCTGTGAAGATCTGAATACGGATTTTAATGCGACCGTGCTGGATACGGTTGCCCTCTCAAGGTATCTGCTCCCAAGACTCGGGAGATTCAGGCTGGACAATGTGGCAAAACATCTGGGTGTCACCCTGGGAAAACATCACAGAGCCGTGGATGACGCCGAGTGTACGGCGGGTATTTTCATAAAATTATGCGGCATGCTGAAGGAGCGCGGAATAAACGATCTGGATGCATTAAATACAAAGGCGGTACTTGACGCCGACGCGATCCGTCATCTGCCTGTCAACCATGCCGTGGTTCTGGCCAAAAACGAGACGGGCCGTGTAAATCTTTACAGGCTTATATCAGAGTCGCATCTGAATTATTTTTACAGAAGACCCCGTGTTCCCAAAAGTCTTTTCAAAAAATATCGGGACGGACTTATAATAGGCACCGCCTGCGCTTCCGGCGAACTCTTTCAGGCGATCCTGAAAGGCAAAGGCGAAAGAGAGATAGCCGGGATAGTGGATTTTTATGACTATCTTGAGATCCAGCCTGTAGCGAATTCCGAATATCTGATAGAAGACGAATCGGCTGAAAACATTACCTCCGCCGAAGATATCAGAGCCATAAACAAACGCATTGTTTCACTGGGCAGGGAATTCCAAAAGCCGGTGGCGGCCACCGGCGACGTGCATTTTATGGATCCGGAGGACGAATTATACAGACGTATCATTATGGCGGGACAGGGATTTTCGGACGCGGATCATCAGGCTCCTTTATATTTAAAAAACACCCGCGAGATGCTTGATGAATTTGATTATCTGGATGAGGCGGCCGCCAGAGAAGCGGTTATTTACGCGCCTGAGCGCATAAGCGATATGTGCGAGCGGATATCGCCAATAAGAGCGGGTAAATACCCGCCGGTAATAGAAAATTCCGATGAGGATCTGCGGCGCATATGTTACGAGGAAGCCCACAGGATATACGGCGAGACGCTGCCGGAGAGAGTGGTTAAAAGGCTTGAAAGAGAGCTGACCTCGATCATATCAAACGGCTATGCGGTCATGTATATAATCGCCCAGAAACTGGTCTGGAAATCAAATGAAGACGGTTATCTGGTCGGCTCAAGAGGCTCGGTGGGATCCTCGTTTGTCGCGACCATGGCAGGGATTACGGAGGTGAATCCTTTAAGTCCGCATTATTTGTGCAGCAGCTGTCATTTCGTGGATTTCGATTCCGATGAAGTAAAGGCATACGGCGGCAGGTGCGGAAGCGACATGCCCGACAGGCTTTGTCCCGTGTGCAGTAAACCGCTGCAAAAACTGGGTTTTGACATACCGTTTGAAACTTTTCTCGGCTTTAAAGGCAATAAAGAGCCCGATATAGATCTGAATTTTTCGGGAGAATATCAGGGACGCGCCCATAAATATACGGAAGATATTTTCGGAAAAGGACAGACTTTCAGAGCCGGTACCATAGGCACGCTGAAAGATAAGACTGCATTCGGTTTTGTAAAAAACTATTTTGAGGAGCAGGGGATATCCAAAAGAAGCTGCGAGATTAACAGGATAGTCGAGGCGTGTACCGGTATCCGACGTACTACCGGACAGCATCCCGGCGGCATAATCGTTCTGCCTTTAGGTGAGGATATTAACTCTTTTACACCCGTACAGCACCCCGCAAATGATATGCAGACCGATATCATAACGACTCATTTTGATTATCATTCGATAGATCAGAACCTTTTAAAACTGGATATACTCGGACACGACGATCCGACAATGATCAGGATGCTGGAAGTTATTACGGGGACAAACGCAAAAGAGATTCCTCTGGATGAACCGGCGGTTATGTCGCTGTTCAGATCGACGGAGGCACTGGGAATCAGCCCTGCGGATATCGGAGGTTGCCGGCTCGGTTGCCTCGGAGTTCCGGAATTCGGCACGGAATTCGTAATACAGATGCTGCTGGATACAAAGCCGTCCTCATTTTCGGATCTCATAAGAATCTCGGGCCTGTCGCACGGTACGGATGTTTGGGTCGGAAATGCTCAAACTCTTATTTCCGACGGGAACGCTACTATTTCAACGGCCATCTGCACACGCGACGATATAATGATATACCTGATTTCAAAAGGGCTTGAAAGCGAGCTTTCTTTTACGATTATGGAGAGCGTGCGAAAAGGAAAGGGACTGAAACCCGAATGGGAAACAGTAATGAAAGAGCATGGCGTGCCTGACTGGTATATCTGGTCCTGCAACAAGATTCAATACATGTTTCCCAAGGCACATGCCGCAGCTTACGTAATGATGGCATACAGGATCGCATGGTATAAGATTTATTATCCTCTCGCTTATTATGCGGCGTTCTTTTCCATAAGGGCTTCCGGATTTTCGTATGATATCATGTGCCGGGGAAAAGACCGGCTGCTGATGTTTTTAAATGATTATGAAAGCCGGATAAACGAGCTTTCAAAAAAAGAGCAGGACGTATTAAAAGACATGAAAATAGTCCGCGAGATGTACGCGAGAGGCTTTGATTTTGTGCCGATAGACATATACGAGGCTGACGCTTCAAGATTTAAAATCAAAGGCAGCGCCCTTATGCCTTCGCTTGCGTCCATAGAGGGACTCGGGGAAAAAGCGGCCGAAGCCGTCGTGGAAGCGGCAAAAGAAGGCGCGTTCATATCGCTGGACGATTTCAAGAAAAGGACTAAAGTAAGCCAGACAATAATAGATTACATGACGCAGACGGAGATCCTGAAAGGGCTTCCGAAGTCAAACCAGATGTCGTTGTTTGAATTATAGCGAACAAGGAAAATGATTGACGAGCGTTTAAACGTACGTTATAATGTTCTTGCATAAAGGAGGTGATTTATTTGACATCTGTAAATGCAACAACTGCAAGAAAATGCCTGTATAAATATATTGTAGAAGTCAATGAAAACAGATCGCCGATTACAATCACAAACAGCAGAGGAAAAAATGCTGTGCTGGTTTCAGAGGAAGATTGGAATGCGATTCAGGAAACGCTGTATCTTCATTCTGTCTCCGGCATGGTAAAAAGCATTCTTGACTGTGACAAAGAAGAGATTTCAGAAGCTGCCATATATAATCCGGAGGAAGATTGGTGATGTATCTGGTAGTGTTTTCGAAGCAGGCTGAAAAAGACAAAAAGCTGTTAAAACAGGCAGGATTAGAGCAAAAGGCAAAAGAATTACTCAATATCATAATGGAAGATCCTCTGAAAAAGCCGCCTGCTTTTGAAAAGCTTATAGGAAACCTGTATGGACATTACTCAAGACGCATTAACATACAACATCGGATTGTTTATAAAATACTTGACAATTCCGAGGGATTGAAAGACAGCGGCGGAAACCTGTATGACGGTATAGTATTTATAAAGAGAATGTGGACACATTACGAATAAGGCTATGCTTGGAAATAACGCAGTATTGTGTTAAAATAAAAAAACAACTTGACAGGCTCAGGCGGGCTTTATGTTGATTCGCGGTCGGCGACTCTGACGGTAAGATAAAGCTATAAACAAGGGAATAGGACTGTCGCACTAATATTCATGATAATGTATAGCGCGACAGTCCTAATATTACTTGTCGTGAATCAAACTTTTTTGTAATCTCTTTAATTATATATTCTTATCGCGTTCTGCTTCATCCCAATATCGTTCTGACTCGTCATTTGCAAAACTGATCCCAAAAAGATTAAGCATGAAATCTTCCCGTTCGTTATATATGTTCAGGATTCGAATGTTTTCGGCAGTTATTCGATAAAAGATATAATTATGTGCAACAAAAACATATCGGTAACCCGTATTGATTCCATATAAGTCTTTAAGAGAAACGCCGCTTTTTTCGTATTTCTGAAGCTGGTGAAGTCAGTCTGTGAGCGTTTTAAGGACTTTTTTTCGTATATCAACTCCAAATCTAATATCAAGATACTTTTTTATCTCGGTCAGTTTTCTTTTATATTGCGGAGAATAAACCAGTTTCTTCAATCGTATATCCCCATTTCTTTTTCGAAGCTATCCGAATCGAGCCATCCGACTGTATCGGCTTCATTTTCGGCTGATTTCAAATTAGAGTACAAGCGGAAGAGTGCTCTTATCTTATCAAGTTCGT
The DNA here is from genome assembly GCA_964389285.1 of uncultured Lachnospiraceae bacterium. Lineage (GTDB taxonomy): Bacteria > Bacillota > Clostridia > Lachnospirales > Lachnospiraceae > Alectryocaccobium. The sequence continues at coordinate 17,297 of CAYMCZ010000010.1, forward strand.
CTGCTTCGGCCATGCTCATTATGGCATAAGCGCCATGTCCGTTTCTGGTAAGATAAACCCTGCTTTTGGTATCTACTTCTTTAAGGACATCTGTATAATTTCTTAAATCAGATATCGGTTTTATGCTTGGCATGATTAAACCTCCTGCTATAATTAATCTTCGTTTTCTATATTATAGTTGAAAGAATATTTCGTGCAAATATTAACGTGTGAATTTTACAACAGTTACGCCGGCGTCGCCTTCGCCGAAGGCGGCCAGGTGGAATTCTTTTATGAAGGAAAGGCCCTTGAGGTATGAGTGGATGCCGGCGCGAAGTGCGCCGGTTCCTTTGCCGTGTACGATTCGAACTTCTTCGAGATGAGACATGTATGCGTCGTCAAGGTATTTGTCAAGCTCGGCCGTGGCCTCATCCACCTTTTTCCCGATCAGGTTGATTTCGGGAGAGATGTTTTGAGTCTTCGACATTTTTATCTTTCCCGCCCCTTTTACGGCCCCTGCCGTATTTGAAGGTGCCGAAGTATCTTCCGCAAGTTCCAGATCGGAGATGTGGACTTTTGATCTGATTATACCCATCTGAACGAGCACAAAGCCTTTACTGTCGGGATTTGTGGAAACCGTTCCTTTCAGGTTCATGGAAAGGACTTTTACGGTATCGCCGGGACGTATGTCCGAGGGTTTTAACTCTTTGCCGGGCGCGGCTTTTTGAGCGGGCATGCTCATTTTAGAGCCTGCTTCGCTCATTTTTTTGCGCAGTTCATCTCTTTGTTTTTCCAGTTCTTTGAAAGCGGGGGTGTTTTCCGCGACTTTCCTGAATGTCTTTATAACGGAATCGGCATAATCTTTGGCTTCTTTCAAAACAGAGTAGGCCTCTTCGTTCGCGTTTTGAAGCATGCTGCTTTTTTTGTTTTGAAAGTCCTTTCGGCGGTTTTCAAGGTCGTTTTTCAGACTTTCCGCCTCACGGCGGAGCCTTGCGATCTCATCTTTTTCTTTTTCGAGCTCGATACGGTTTTGCTCAAGCCGTGAAACGACATCCTCAAAAGTTTCGTCTTTTTCGCCTATAAACTGTTGAGCGTCGTGTATGATATGTTCCGGCAGTCCAAGCTTTTTGGAAATTGCAAAAGCGTTGCTTTTGCCGGGAACGCCGATCAGAAGCCTGTATGTCGGACGAAGGGTTTGTATGTCAAATTCACAGGAGCCGTTTTCAACTCCTTCGGTGGATAAGGCGTAAAGTTTGAGTTCGCTGTAGTGTGTTGTCGCAATCGTACGGATTCCAAGGCTGTGAAAATATGAGAGGATTGACTGAGCAAGCGCGGCGCCTTCCACCGGGTCGGTTCCCGCGCCGAGTTCATCAAAAAGAACCAGGGAATCCGTATCGGCCTCTTCTATAATGCCGACCACATTTTTCATGTGCGATGAAAATGTGCTGAGGGATTGTTCTATGCTCTGCTCATCACCTATATCGGCATAAATATTATCAAAGACAGCCAGAGATGACTGAGCAAGTGCCGGGATATGAAGTCCCGCCTGTCCCATCAGTGTCAGAAGGCCGACTGTTTTAAGCGCGACGGTCTTTCCGCCGGTGTTGGGGCCCGTTATGACGAGAAGGTCGAAATCATCTCCGAGCCTTATGTCTATGGGAACAACGCTTTTTTTGTCTATAAGCGGATGGCGGGCTTTTTTTAAATTTATGAATTTTTCGTCGTTAAAAACAGGCTCTGCTGCATTCATTTCAAGGGCAAGAGAAGCTCTCGCGAAAATAAAATCCAGTTTTATCAGAATGTCCATATCGGCCAGTATCGTTTCGATGTTTTCAAAGACGCGGCTGCTCAGATCTGAAAGAATCTTTTCGATTTCTTTTGATTCTTCGGATTCGTACGAGCGTATATCGTTGTTTAATTTAACCACCGACATGGGTTCGATGAAGTATGTGGAGCCGGATGAGGACTGATCGTGAATCATTCCCTGTATATTAGAACGGTATTCGGCCTTTACGGGGATGCAGTAACGGCCGTTCCTGATGGTTATTACCGCGTCCTGCAGATATGTACGGGTTTGGCCCGTGAGCATGGAGTTCAGCTGGGAATGTATCCTGTCTTCACAGTTTTTTATGGAGCGTCTGATCTTATAAAGCGCGGGGCTTGCGTGATCGCTTATTTCGCTTTCGGAAATGATCGCGTTTCTGATATCGCCGCAAAGCGCATCAAGAGGTATGAGGGAATCAAAGAAAAGATCAAGACAGTCGTCTTCTACGTGATTTCTGTCCCTTTTTCCGTATTTTTTTACGATGGAAGTGTTATCAAGTAGAGCGGCAGTCTTTAAAAGCTCGGATATGCCAAGAGAGCTTCCCAGTTCGAGTCTTTTCAGGGAAGCGCCGATATCATCGGTGCCGGAAAATGAAACCTTGCCTTTTTTCAGAAGCCTTGAAAGAGCCGCGGAGGTTTCTTTTTGCATTGTAATGATTGCCTCTTTTTCTCTTAGAGGAACGAGTTCTTCGCACAGCTTTCTGCCGGGTCTGCTGCCGGCATAACCCGCGAGAGAAGAGATTATTTTATCGAATTCGAGCTTTTTTAACATCTTACTATTCAATTGACTATTACCTGCTTTTTGTTTAATATTAATGCTGACAAGTATTTTGTTTATTATACAGAAAATACAAAAAAAGCACAATAACGGGAGTGGTTATGAAATATATTAAAGAATTTGAAGACGGTCAGCGGGTATCCGGCATTTATTATTGTAAATTTAAAGCCTCCGCCATGACAAAAAACGGGAAACAGTATGAAAATGTGATTCTGCAGGATAAAACAGGAACCATAGACGCCAAGATATGGGACCCTTCAAATCCGGGAATATCCGATTTTGAAACCGGCGACTATATTGATATTTTAGGAGATGTCAGCCTTTTCGCAGGTGCGCTTCAGGTTTCGATAAAGAGAACCAGAAAGGCCGCCGAAACGGAATATAATCCGAGAGACTTTATGCCGTCGAGCAGATACAGCGTAGACGAGATGCTGGGTGCGGTGATCCAATATCTGGACAAGACGGAAAACCCTTATCTTAAAAAACTGACGGACATGTATTTCAAAGAGGATTCGGAATTTATTAATAAATTAAGACAAAGCTCTGCAGCGAAAACAGTCCATCATGCCTTTATGGGAGGCTTACTTGAGCATACGCTCGGCGTGATTCGGCTTTGCCATTTTTACGCGAAAGCTTATCCCGTACTTAACAGAGATCTGCTTGTCACCGCGGCCGCATTTCACGACATCGGAAAAGTAAGAGAGCTTTCTTTGTTCCCGCAAAACGAATATACGGATGAAGGCCAGCTTTTGGGGCATGTATATATGGGGGCACAGATGGTGAGCGAAGCCATAGATAAAATCGAAGGCTTTCCGCCGGTTCTTAAAAATGAGCTTATACACTGCATTTTAGCTCATCACGGCGAACTTGAGTACGGTTCTCCCAAAAAGCCCGCAATTGCCGAGGCCCTGGCGCTCAGCCTTGCCGATCTGACGGATGCCCGTATGGAAACGGTAAGGGAAGTTCTTGAAGATGTTTCCGTAAAGACGGACTGGATGGGCTACAGCAAACTGCTGGAGAGCAATATCAGACGCACCACGGATGTATAATAATTTCAAAAATGCTTTCGGATTATACGGGAGCATTTAAGAGAAAACTTTTATGAAAAAAAAGTATATCGTAATTCCCGAGGACACGGATCCGAAAATATTCGGACTGTTTACCAGGAGGAAACATTTTTACAAAGTGTTTTTTTCGCTTCTGATCATGATAGCCCTCCAAAAGCTGGCTACCACAATGGTCAACTTAGTGGACAACTTTATGCTGGGCCGGTACAGTGAACTGGCTCTTTCGGGAGCGACGCTTGTAAATCAGCTGCAGTTTATTATGATGCAGCTTGCTTTCGGAATAGGTATGGGAATAGTGGTTCTTGCTTCCCAGTATTGGGGACAGGGGAGGATCGAACCGATTAAAAAAATCATTTCCACAGGCCTGAAAGTCGGAATACTTGTCGGAGTGATTTTTTTTCTGCTTTCCACTTTCATGCCGGAGCAGATTTTAGGTCTTTTTACCCATGACACAGAGGTAATAGCCGAAGGCGTAAGATATCTGGAGATAATGCGCTGGACGTATCTTTTGTTCGCGGCCTCCAATTCCCTGATGTACGCAATGCAGAGTGTTGAAACCGTGCTCGTGGGGACTCTTATGTCTCTTAGCACGATTTGTATCAACACATGTCTGAATTCGATTTTGATATACGGAAATTTCGGCGCTCCCGAACTGGGGATAAGGGGCGCGGCATACGCTACTCTTGTGAGCAGGAGTGTCGAGCTTCTGATTATCCTGATTTATATACGGTTCAAAGACAAAAAGCTGCGCATGAAGCTTAAAGAGCTTTTCCGGTTTGATGACGAATTTTTAAAAGACTATTTGAAAGTGGCTTTCCCTGTTATCATTAGCGGACTTTTATGGGGCATAGCCCAGGGAGCCCAGACGGCCGTGCTCGGACATATAAACGCGTCCGTCATAGCGGCAAACAGCATAGCGACCATTGTGTTTCAGATAGTGTTTGTGTTCGGATACGCAAATGTAAATGTCACATCCATCATAACGGGCAGAACCATCGGAGAGGGAAATCTGCATCTGATACGCTCATATACAAAAACAATGCAGGGGCTGCTTATCTTAATGGGAGTCGCCAGCGGTCTGATTCTGTTTTGCATTAAAGGCTTTGTTGTGGATTTTTATAATGTTTCCGCCGAAACGAGGCAGCTGGCGCTTCAGTTTATGACCGTATTAAGCATAACATGCATGGGAACGGGATATGAATATCCTCTTGAGAGCGGCATAATCGCCGGAGGAGGCTCCACAAAATATCAGGCGTATGCAGACAATCTCTTTATGTGGCTTTTTACTATACCTTTTTCGGCGCTCAGCGCATACGTTTTTCATTTTTCACCGGTGGTTACGTTTTGTTTTCTTAAAGCCGACCAGCTGATAAAATGCATCCCGAACGGAATCGTCTGCAACAGATACAGATGGGTCAGGATCCTGACAAGAGACGGGAAAAACATTTCAAATGGCGAATCCGAGACCGCCTGACAGATAAAAAAGAAAGAGCGGATACATATTATGAATGAACGTCTCAGAAAACAACTGGATTTTTCACTTGAAATCGATAAAGAAAAAAATGTATTCAGACAAACACATATTTCCGGAGGCGGCCGCAACGAAAACGATGCGGAGCATGCCTGGCATATGGCCGTTATGGCTTATCTGCTGCGTGAATACGCAAACGAGGAAGTGGATATCTGCAAAGTCATGATGATGTGTCTCATCCATGATATCGTCGAAATAGACGCGGGGGATACTTATGCGTATGACGAAACGGATTTAAAGACACAAAAAGCAAGGGAAGAAGCAGCGAAAGAACGCATTTTTTCCATTTTGCCCGAAGATCAGAAAAAAGAATTTACGGCACTTTTTGAAGAATTTGAAGAGTACCAAACGCCCGAGTCTAAATTTGCTCATGTGATGGACAATCTTCAGCCTCTTTTATTAAACAACAGCAACGACGGAGGAGACTGGGCGGAACACGGGGTATCAGCCGAGCAGGTTTATGAACGACAGAAGAAAAGTTCCCTCGGTTCAGTTAAGCTGTATGAAGAAGTGATTAAAACAATAATAGAAGATCATAAAGCTAAGGGAAACTTAAAATGAGGCCTTGAGAAAATGATCGAGAAAAACGATGAATTTATTGTGGATATAACAGATCAGGACGATATGGGAAACGGGATAGGGAAAGCCGACGGTTTTCCTCTCTTTGTGCGCCATGCGGTCGTGGGAGACCGGGTCAGGGCCGGCGTCACGAGGGTAAAAAAGAACTTCGCGTACGCGAGGATCGTCAGCCTTATTATTCCTTCAAAGCTCAGGGCAGAACCCGAATGCGGCGTATTCAGGCGATGCGGGGGCTGCCAGCTTCAGTTAATGAGCTACGAGGCCCAGCTTGATTTTAAAAGAAAAAGGGTTTTGGAATGTCTAAGGCGAATAGGCGGATGCCCTGATATACGGGTCGAGCCCGTTATCCCTTCCGAAAAAGTATTCCGCTACAGAAACAAGGCTCAGTATCCGGTCGGCATCGACCGTGAAGGAAATCCGACATGCGGATTTTTTGCGGAGCGGACACATGATATCATTCCTCATGAAGACTGTCTTTTAAGCCCACGGATATTTTCGGTTATAAAAGATATCGTTATCAAATGGATGCGCAGATATGATATACCCGCGTATTCCGAGAAAGAGCACAGGGGGCTTATCAGGCATATCTTTTTAAGGACGGGAATTTCGGGCAGGATTTGTATTTGCCTTGTGATAAACGGCGCCAACCTGCCTTATTCTAAGGATTTGCTTGAAATGCTCTCGGAAAAGGCTGATATTTCGGGACTGCTGATAAGCACAAATAAAAATAAAGGCAATGTGATAATGGGCTCTGCGGTTAAATGTCTTTTCGGGGAGCCTTATACGGAGGACTTTATCGGCGAGATAAGATTTCGGATTTCACCCTTGTCATTTTATCAGATCAATACCGTGCAGACTGTAAAACTGTACGACAAGGCACTGGAATTCGCGGCACTTAAAGGCGATGAAACCGTTCTTGATCTTTACTGCGGCATAGGGACCATCGCTTTATACGCCGCAAAGAAAGCGGGGCAGGTCATCGGTATCGAGATCGTTCCGGATGCTGTCAGGGACGCTGTAGAAAATGCCCGGCTGAACGGGATCGAAAACGCACGCTTTTACTGCGGAAAAGCGGAAGAAGTGCTTCCGAGTCTCTTTGAGAGCGGAATGGACAGTGCGGATGTGGTCATTGTTGACCCGCCGCGCAAAGGCTGCGACGAACGCACTCTGGATACCATAGCCGGAATATCTCCCTCCAGATTTATTTATGTCAGCTGCGATCCGGCTACCCTCGCCAGGGATATAAAATATATGAAACGATACGGTTATGAGCCTGTGAAAGTGCAGCCGGTGGACATGTTCCCGCAGAGTGTGCATATAGAGTGTATAGTGTGTATACAAAAAGCGACATAGGAAACCTGCTTTATTTCTCGGAATTTGATTTTGATTATAAATACAGGCTGTATCGCCCCTGTTTCAGGCGGTCGCATTATGAAAATTCCAGCCTGAAAGTGCGGGTCAGATGCTATGTTCCGCTGGGAGAGCAGTCCTATGTATCGAGGAGTCTGCTGGCGAAATGGTTCATGCAGACCGTGGAGACCGCTGGAATAATAAAATAGCTGCCCGATAAGAGCAGCCGTGATTATTACAATTTGAACAAGCCTGAATGCGATCCTGTGTCAACAAGGGTGAGTGTCAGGATATCATCTTCAATCAGATAAATAAGAAGCCAGTCCGGCTTGATATGACACTCATGGAAACCGGAATATTCCCCCTTTAGCATATGATCCTTGTACTTTTCAGCGAGAGGGTTTCCCTGACGCAGCTCCTCTACAACTTCATCGAGAAAGGAAAGATCGAGGCCGCGTTTTTTTCATGAGCTTATAGCTCCTTTTATACGCGGTGGTGAATTTGACGGTATACATCAGTCGTCGGCATCGAGAGCGGCTTTTAATTCAGCCATGCTTGTATATCCTTTGACGTCAGGGTCTCTGGATATCCTGCGTGCTTGCGCCATTGCTTCAAGAGTTTCCTGATTATACTTCGGTAGTTCCACGGAGAAAGGAAGTCCTCCTCTGAGGATGCACTGACGGAGAAATATATTAACTGCGCCGGACATATCCATGCCAAGGCTGGTGAACAGATCGGTTGCCTGCTGTTTTACTGTCGAATCGATACGGATTTGGGTTGGTGTTGTAGCCATTATAATCATCTCCTTTCGAGATGATTATAATACGAAAAGTTTACGATGTCAACCAAAAAGACGACGTTGGATCGACATAAGGGGCACGCACAGATGGTTTGGAGGAGTCTGCTTGGCCTATAGTCAATAAAAAAGACACGATTTGTAATGACTTTCTTCGGGCAGGCTAAGCCCGCCCGAAGTATTGATCCTCCACCTGGTTCGGAGTCAGGTAAGACAACGTACCATGAGGACGGACGGAATTGTAGAAACCGTCAATATATTTGAACAGGGACCGGTGTAATTCATCCTGGTTGTGATAGGTTCTTCGGTTTGTCTCTTCGTGTTTGAGATAACGAAAGAAGCATTCCGCTACGGCATTGTCATAAGGATGCCCCTTCTTCGAGAAGGACTGCACAGCATTCAAAGCGTCCAGTAACTGCCGGAAAGAGAAGGATGTATACTGCGTTCCTCGATCCGAATGAAACATGAGCCCCTGTGGTTCACCTCGGAGGGTGTAGGCCTTCCGGAACACCTTGATAACAAAATCGGCATCGGCGCGTGTAGAAATATCCCAGGCGACTACTTTCCTGGAAAACAGATCCAGGATAACGCAAAGATAACACCAGTGCCCGGCGACCTTGATGAAAGTGATGTCGCTGACCCAGACAAGGTTTGGAGCCTTTTGATTGAATTCCTGCTCCAGCTTGTTGTTACAGTCCGGCGAGTCAGCAAAGCCTTTGTATCTGGGCTTCTGCGTTAACATCTTCGGTAGATTCAAGGTCTTCATCAGGCGGTACACTCTGCCGACGCTGATTTTTATGCCATAGTCACGTTCGAGAACGACGGCTATCTTGTAAGCACCGAGACGTTTGTCGTAGTTTGCGTGGATGAACAGGATTGTCTGTTTGATACGCTCGTTTTCGACGGTACGCGCAGCCGGCTTCGTGCGAAAGTGCTTGTAATAAGAGCTGCGGTTGACCCGAAGGACACGGCACAGAGTTTTGATATCGTGCTGGAACCGGAGCTTGTGAACCGCATCTAGCCTTTGTCTGAGTGTGGCGTGAATATGGCAATCGCTTTTTTTAAGATCAGGTTCTCCTCTTCGAGCTGAGCCATCCGCTTCTGGAGAACCTTGATTTGCTTGGCGGTCATGATCTCGCCGTCCTCCGTTGTGACGGTCGAGTAGGCTTTGATCCATCTGGATAGTGCGGTCTGGGACACGCCGTACTCTCGACAGAGCGAAGATTGGGTCTTGCCTTCATGATAAAGCGACACCAGGGATTTCTTAAAATCCTCGTCGTAGCGGGTTTGCTTTGAACCCATGTGGACACCTCCTTTCGGTGTTTACAAAAGTGTAACTGATAACATCGTTTCGTGTACACTTTTAAAGTATAGATCCAATCACGATCAGCATGAAATAAAATGTTTTGAGATAGAAACTGAATAACGAATCGTTATTGAGCCTGCGGGCGTTGGGAAAAATCCTGATGTTCGCAGGCTTTTTCAATTTACGAAAAAAAGTTTAACTGCTATAATAAACATGACATACTATTGTCATGTTGAGTTTGTTATGATATGTACGGAGTGTGAGAGATGATGAAGATAGATAGGCTTATAGGGATATTGTCGATCTTACTGCAGGAAGAAAAGACAACGGCTCCTGAACTGGCGGAAAGGTTTGAGGTATCTCGCAGGACAATAAACCGAGATATTGAAGATCTTTGCAAAGCAGGGATTCCCATAAGAACTGCACAGGGCACCGGCGGCGGTATCAGTATTATGGACGGATATCGTATGGACAGGACGATTCTGACTTCCAAAGATATGCAGATGATCCTTGCCGGGCTACGGAGCCTCGATAGTGTAAGCGGAAGTCAGTATTACGGTCAGCTGATGGAAAAAATCCAGACAGGATCATCAGAGTTCATCAGCGGCAGAGATTCTATGCTGATTGATCTGTCATCATGGTATAAAGGATCTCTTGCTCCGAAGATTGAGGTGATCCAGAGCGCAATAGAAAACAGGCACCTTATACAGTTTAAGTATTATGCGCCGTCCGGTGAGAGTAACCGCAGGGTAGAGCCATATTATTTGGTTTTCCAATGGTCAAGCTGGTATGTATGGGGATGGTGCTTAGAACGAAAAGATTACAGGCTGTTCAAGCTGAACCGTATGGATCGGGTTGCAGAAACTGATAAGGAATTTGTCTGCCGGAATGCGCCTATGCCGGATTTATCGAATGAGAAGATTTTTCCGGGCGGGATTAAGGTAAAGGCTCTTTTTACACCGGATATGAAATGGCGGCTGGTCGAAGAGTTCGGACCGCACTGCTTTACAGAAATGAATGATGGAAGATTGCTTTTTTCAGCGGACTATACGGATATGGAAAACCTTGTGACCTGGCTTATGACATTTGGAGCAAAGGCGGAGGTGCATGAACCGAAAGAAGCACGGGACATTATCCGCAGGAATGCGGAGGAAACATTAAAAATATATGGAGGATTAGCATAATGAGATTAGATGGCTTTGGAATACTTGTTGAGGATATGGGGAGAATGATCCGTTTTTACAGAGATGTTCTTGGATTCGAGATCAAGGAAGCAGAGAATACCTCCAATGTGTATCTTGTGAAGGATGGAACGTTGTTTCTGCTATACGGCAGGAAGGATTTTGAGAAGATGACAAGCCGAAGATATGAGTATATTAAGGGCTTGAATGGCCATTTTGAAATAGCCCTGTATGTCGATACATTTGAAGAAGTGGATGCGGCATATAAGAAAGCTGTGGAAAATGGTGCAACATCCGTGCTGGAGCCGGAACTTGAACCTTGGGGACAGAGAACCTGCTATATTGCAGATCCTGAAGGCAATCTGGTTGAGATCGGTTCCTGGAATAAGCCTTATGAAGAGAAGGATCTGACGGAGGGTTAATTGGTATGGCGTTTGATTATAAGAAGGAATACAAAGAGTTTTATATGCCGAAGGGCACGCCGTCTATCGTTGATGTTCCGAAGATGAATTATATCGCGGTTAGGGGCAGCGGGAATCCAAACGATGAAGACGGTGAGTATAAGCAGGCCATAGGCCTTCTGTATGGAATCGCATTTACGATTAAAATGAGCAAAAAGGGTGACCATAAGATTGATGGATATTATGATTATGTGGTACCGCCGTTAGAAGGATTCTGGTGGCAGGATGACATTGTCGGAATTGATTATGCGCACAAGGATTCTTTTCAATGGATATCCGTCATCCGCCTGCCTGACTTTGTGACGAAAGAAGATTTCGATTGGGCTGTTGGAGAAGCAACGGCAAAGAAGAAACAGGATTTCTCAAAGGTAGATTATTTCACATATGATGAAGGATTGTGTGTACAGTGCATGCATATCGGATCTTATGATGATGAATCTGCTACGGTAGAAGTAATGCACAGATTTATGGAAGAGCAGGGATACGTTCTTGATATTACAGATCAAAGGATGCATCATGAAATATATTTGAGCGATGCAAGGAAGGTTGCACCGGAGAAGCTGAAGACTGTGATCAGGCATCCGATAAGGAGGGATTAAGAGTATGGAATATATAAGAGTTACGAAGGAGAATCTTGAAAAAGAGCATATTTGCTGTGCCATCTCCAATAATAAAGATGTTCAGGTATCGTCGAAGAAGTCATGGCTTGCGGACAGATTTGATGAAGGACTTGTATTCCTGAAAAGTGTGGAGCGCGGAAAATGCTTCATAGAGTATATTCCTGCGGAGTATGCTTGGAATCCGATTGAAGCACCTAGGTATATGTATATTGATTGCCTATGGGTTTCCGGCTCTTTCAAAGGACATGGATATTCAAGTGATCTGCTTTCAGAATGTATCAAGGACAGCAATGCAAAGGGAAAGAAGGGGCTGTGTATTCTTGCGGCAGCAAAGAAAAAGCCGTTTCTGGCTGATCCGAAGTTTCTGAAATACAAAGGTTTTGAAGTTTGTGATGAGGCTGATAATGGAATCCAGTTATGGTATCTGCCGTTTGAAAAGGGATCCGAGACACCAATGTTCAAGGAATGTGCCAAACATCCTCATATAGATGAGAAGGGCTATGTTCTTTACTATACGAATCAGTGTCCATTTAATGCAAAGTATGTACCGGTTCTGGAAGAAACCGCTAAGAAGAACGGTATATCATTAAAGGCAGTAAAAATAGAAAGCAAGGAGGCTGCTCAGAATGCACCGACTCCGATTACGACTTATTCGCTATTTTGTGATGGAGAGTATGTCACGAATGAGCAGATGAATGATAAGAAGTTCTTGAAGCTTATCAACGGGTAGGAGGGAAACATCATGGCATCGACAAAAGAGTATCTGGACTTTGTTCTGGAACAATTATCAGGGTTGGATGAAATCAGCAGCCGTGCAATGATGGGAGAATACATCCTTTATTATCGAGGAAGGGTGTTTGGCGGAATATACGATGACAGACTTTTGGTGAAGCCAGTTCCATCGGCTGAAAAGCTGATGCCGGATGCTGAGAGGGAACTGCCGTATGAAGGGGCGAAAGAGATGATCTTGGTTGATGACGTGGATAATCGGGAGTTTTTGTGTAAGCTGGTTGAGAGCATGTGGGAAGAACTGCCGGATAAGAAAAAGAAGAAATAGAATAAGTGAATTGATTGCGGTCAGTGGAGATTTCTCTGCTGACCGATATTTTTTGTGCAAACATCGGAATCCTTCGGGCCCAGAGAACTTTAGGGAGTAGGAAAAACTACTCTTGGAGGTGCCCGATGGATAAGATTGAAATGACACCGGAACAAATGCTTGCCTTTGACGGATTTATTGATGTCATGGTTCAGATATACAAGATGACTTCAGACAAGATTGATTATTCGAAGGTTGAGAAGGATAAGGATAAACAAAAGACAAATGGTGATGCTGAGGATAAGGCGGAGGCTTGAGGGCTTCCGCCTTAATTGTTTTGAGAGAAGAAAGGATTGAAAAAATGGCTAAAAGTGACTATGATAGAATCGTTGGGACACAACACGAAGGACTTGTAACGAAAGGAGATACTATGGCAAACAAGAAAGTCAAAGTTTACACATATAAAAGAGTATCTACCGCGATGCAGGTCGATGGATACTCATTGGATGCGCAGAATGACCGTATGGAGAAGTATGCGGAGTTCAATGACATGATTATTGCAGGATCCTATTCTGATGAGGCTGTCGCGCATGTGATCAGCCGTTTGGTACAAAATCCTGACTTCGAAGAGAAGATGAAGGAAAAGATCAATATGTCCATTGATACCAGGGAAGCTGACCAGTCACTTGAAAATGCCGAGAAGCAGTTAAGGCAGGCCATCGGCGTGAAGGATAAGCTGATTGCTCAGCTGGATAATCTTGATATCACTGACAGGGCATATGACAGAAAGTACAATGACCTTCAGGACCGTCTTGAAAATGCTTATGTTAAGATCACGGAGCTTGAAGATGTTGTCGCTCAGTATCAGAATGAAATCGAGAGTATCCGACGGGAAAAGATCAGTGCAGATAATGTCTACAACTACCTGATTTTGTTCCATGATGCCTATGATCAGCTGCCGGATATCTGGAAGAAAAAGTTCTTCCAGAGCTTCATTCAGGAGATTCAGTTATACCCGGAAGCCCTTGAAAATGGGCAGGTTTTGAAGTCTATGAAGTTTAAGTTCCCGGTCTTCTATCAGGGTCAGACGATAGAGGAAATCCGTTGGGACAAAGAAAATACAGTCGAGACAGTTGTATTGATGACAAGGGGTTGAGTTTTCAGGCGCCGAGAGGCGCCTTTTTCTGTGGTCAAAAAAACCAGTGGATGATAATATGCAGGTGTTTGAATAGTGGAAAAACTCATATATGCAGAAAATTGGAAACTTTCTTAAAATGCTGCGTAAAGAGAAAGGTTTGACGCAAGAGCAACTTGCAGAGTACTATGATGTAGAGGTCAAAGAGAACATCGTAATTCTTATGGCTAATGCTGGAGTATGGGAGGTAAGTGCGGGAAAGAAACGATCCCCACTAAACGATTGCGTATTAAGTGTTGTCATTGCGGCTGTTTTTTCTGTTTTATATGGATTGACAATATATCGAATCAGTCCTGACGGATCAAAAGCGGCGATGTTTTCTGCATTGTTTTTTATAGGAATAACAGCGCTGAGTTTTATAGTGCTCCGTGTACTTGCCGCTTGGAGCAAGATGAAGAAAGAGAAGAAAAAGCCAGACAAGAAAGAGTGCCGTTATTGAATGTAAAGGAATCATTTCCTAAAATGATTGTTAAGCTTGCGGCGGTAAACAGAGAGCCACCAGAGTGTCTGGTGGCCTTTTGTTACGAAAAGCTCATGAGAACCGGGTGAAGAGTTCTTTGCTCAACAAGCTCTGCGCCCATTTGATATGCTTTTTTCATTTCTTCAGGGAATATGGTTTCATGCCTTTTTTTCTTTGTTTCTATATCAAACGCAGACCAGGGCCAGTCCGTTTTGCTGTAATCTTTCAACTGGAGCGTGTCGCCGCTTATAAGCACTTCTGTTGGTCCGACAGAAGCATTTAATATTTTTTTGTAAGAATTAAGCAAATCCAGATAAGCGTCATCCGGAGCATTGCTTGTCATGATCAGCAGTATCGGAATGGGATGTTCATTGCAGATAAGCCCCTCTGAAGAATAGGTGCCATAAGGAAAGACCAGGCGTTCATACAAAGCATGGAAGGCTGCAGTCAGATCGCACAGATAGTTTGGTGAGCCGATGATCAGGCCGTCCGATTCGCGGATTGCGTCCAGAACAGGCGTCAATCCATCTCTGCAGATACAGCGTCCCTTGAAATTTTCTTTTTTGCATCCGAAACAGGAGATACAGCCCGTGTATTTTTCCAGTCGGTATAAGTCGAAGCGTTCTATTTCAGCGCCTGCAGAAGCAGCTCCCTTTGATGCTTCGGATATTAAAGTGTCGGTATTATAGCCTTTTCGGGGGCCGGCATTTACTGTTATGATTTTCTTGCCCATAGGGGTTCCTCCTTTGTCACTTAAAAGCACCGGTACAGGAATTACCGGTAAAAGATTATTGACATATTATGGTTTAAAAATTATACTATGAACTAAAATATAGCACAAGTAGGAAGAATGTTCTTTCCTGGTACGGAGGATGATACTATGGACGGAAAACCTGACTTTGAAAACATGACATATGAGGAATTCCTAAAGATAGCTAAAACGGAACCAACAATCTCTGAGGAATGTCCATTATTTCGGGCAATACAGATGATTGGAGGGAAGTGGCGTATGCCGATTTTGTATCAGCTTTCCAAAAAGGAGTCCTATCGGTTCGGAGAGCTTGTCAAGACGATACCGGGGATTACCAAGACGATGCTGACAACTGCGCTCCGGGAGATGGAAGAGAACGGCATTGTGAAGCGGGAGCAGTATAACGAGATACCGCCACATGTGGAATATTCTATTACAGAAAAAGGCATGGATTTGTTTCCGATTTTTTATGTCCTGGCAAAATGGTGGTCAAAGTACCATTAATAGGTGTTCAAATTCCGGTCTGTCGATATGTTTACAATGACAGCGACATGACTACGATAGAACATATACAGGTGATTGAGATGAAACGAAAAACTGCAAAAGAAATACTCACAGCTTCTTTTCAGGAGATTGCGGCGGTAAAAGGCATCGATAAGATTACAATACAGGAGATTGTGGACAACTGTGGGTATTCACCGGCAACCTTTTATCGGCATTTTAAAGATAAATATGATCTTATTGCATGGGAACACACCAGATCTGCTTTCCCTTGTATGCCTGTGCAAAGGAAGTCGTAAGGTAGTACAGGAAACCGCTGGAGCGACTGGGGCTGACCTATACGCAGTATATTGTGATGATGGTGCTTTGGGAATTCGGCGGTATGATTGAGGGCGAGCTTGGGAGAAAAGTTTATCTCGACTCAGGAACGCTGGCACCGCTTTTGAAACGGATGGAGAAGCAGGGTTACATCACACGGATCCGACCGGAAACGAATGAAAGAAAGCTGTTTATTGAACTGACAGCGGCGGGAGAAGCGCTGAAGGATCAGGCGATAGAGGTGCCCTGCGAGATGGAAGGCTGTCTGAACCTTACACAGGACGAGCAGCTGCAGCTGAAGGAATTACTGGATAAGGCGATCATAAATATGGAGATTCTTATCTGATAAAATCGAATAAGACCAATATCAGACGGAAGTATGATGAACTGAAGGCAGCGATATATCAGATTGGTCAAAAAAATCAAGGATAAACGATAATAATTCGTGCAAACGCAGGAAAAAATCTTGAAATTTGAAGTTCGGTGTAATATAATAAATAATCAGAGTTTATGTGTAGACATTTTGGAATAAAATGGAGGTTAGCACATGGCCATTAGTTACAAGAAATTATGGAAGCTGTTGATTGATAAAGACATGAAGAAAAAAGATTTGCAGCGTGTAGCTGGGATCAGTGCGGCATCCGTTACGAAGCTCGGCAAGAACGAAAACGTAAACACAGAGATTATACAGAAAATCTGTGTGGCTTTGCAATGCGATATCAGTGACATAATGGAAATGGTCAATGACGACTGAGTCTGTTTTTTTGCACATACGAGAAGAATCCTGTACGCAAGGGCAAACTATAATGACTTAAAAACCAGCGGCGTATTTAAGACAGATGAAAAAGCGAACATTGAAAGAGAAAAGATCAAATGCAACTGAAAAAATTAGAGTTTAATCTGACTGTTTGCAAAGTGCCGGATATAACAAATATAGACATGACATCCAAGTTCTATTTTATAGGTAAAACGGATGAAGAATTATCTTTAGTCTGCAAAACGGAAGATACCCCGGTTGAAATAATTGAGCGTGATGATGGATGGAAAGGCTTTCGTATTCAGGGAACACTGGATTTTTCATTGATTGGTATATTGTCAAAATTGTCAGGTATCCTTGCTGATCATAAAATAGGTATATTTGCAGTATCGACATACAATACAGATTATATTCTTGTGAAGGAAGAAAACTTTGACAGGGCTTTAAATGTCTTGGCTTCTGAAGGATATACAATAGTATAAATTTTACAGCGGACCGATTGTCTTCGCAGCGTAATAAAAAGACCGGCAAAACCGGGATAAAACAGAAAGGTTGTACTGCAGCCGTAATGAATGAAAAAGAACTATTTTACAGGGAAAAAGAAGCGTGCGGCATTGCGCTCACGCATATAATGGATGGAGTGAAAGAATCGCCGTTAAGTGAGATAGATGAGCTTTACGGTGCCGCGGATGTTCTCAGTATTCAAAATGCCGCGAAGCATCGCCGGACTTTGCTGGGACTTTCTGTTTTGGGGACTTTGCTGACACTCGCTTTTCTGCTTTATGACGAAGCGGAGCTGCACGGACTTATTCTCGCATGTGGGATTATGGTATTATGCCTGTTTTTCATTCGCCGCATTGCGGATCGATTGGACTGCCATAGAAAATATCTTGAGTACAGGGTGCTGGCAGAGTGTTTGAGATGTCAGTTTTTTCTCTCGTTTGCCGGAGCGGTTACATGCGTAGCGGAAATAATGCCCTGGTATGTCAGAGAAGGAATACCATGGATTCTTGAGGTTTTAACGATGCTTCCGAAGAAAAGGCCCAAAGAAAAGCATTCGATTTTGGATTGCTGGATCAGGGAACAAAAGAAGTATCACGAAGCGGCTCTTAAAAAAGCGGAGTTAAAAAATCAAAGGGACGGGCGTGTTGCAAGGACGGTTCTTGCGATCACGGTTGCCGTCTATGTCGCTGCTTTGTTATATGAATTGATTGTATATAAGAACATTGCGGCAAATGCGGATTTGATTCGTGCTGTTCTGAAAATAATACTGGGAACAATGTCTGCAATTACGATTTTTATGGGAAGTTATTACGGTAAGATGTCGCTTTCAAATGTCATAGATGATTACAAAAGGATGATTGCCTTATATGAAACAGCTGAGAAAGAGATCCTGAAAAAAGGTGAAAGCGAGGAGTTGTTGCTGTTTCTTTCGAGAGAGTTTTTAAATGAGAACAGCACATGGTATGCGTATCAGTGTAAAAACAAACCGGACATCACTATTTAACAAAAAGAGCTTATTTGACTGCTGATATCGCGTAATATAACCTGAAATGAAGAAAGGGAAAGATTTTCATGGAAAATGCTTTGTATGACCTGGTCTCCGGCATAAATAATTATCTTTCGAATTATATACTTGTTTTTATGCTGCTCGGAGCTGGAATATGGTTTTCCGTAAGGACGAAATTCGTCCAGATCAGATATTTCGGCGCGGGGATGAAAAAGGTGTTCGGAGGACTCTCGCTCAGAGGGAAAAAATATAACGGAGAGATGACTTCGTTTCAGGCTCTGACTACGGCGATAGCAGCGCAGGTAGGGACCGGAAACATTATCGGTGCATCGGGCGCTATCCTTACGGGAGGGCCGGGTGCTATTTTCTGGATGTGGGTTATCGCGTTTTTCGGAATGGCAACCATATATGCTGAAGCTACGCTTGCGGTAAAGACCCGTGAAACCGACAGGGACGGCAGGATACACGGCGGACCCGTTTATTATATTACAACGGCTTTTAAGGGAAAGGGCGGCAGGTTTATGGCCGGTTTCTTTGCCGTAGCCATAATACTTGCCATTGGATTTATGGGCTGCATGGTTCAGTCAAATTCGATCGGTTCGACCATGGAGAATGCGTTCGGGATACCCTCATGGGTGATCGGACTTTTGCTTGTGGCAGTCTGTGCTTTTATTTTTATCGGGGGAACAAACAGGCTCGCCGCCGTTACCGAAAAAGTAGTTCCGATAATGGCGCTGGTTTTTCTCGGCGGTTCTGTCATAATACTTATCAACAGAGGAACGCATATTCCTGAAACTTTCGGGATGATCTTTAAATATGCTTTTGAACCTCAGGCCATAATAGGCGGAGGTTTTGGTATCGCCATTAAAACAGCAATCTCACAAGGCGCGAAAAGAGGACTTTTCTCAAATGAAGCGGGTATGGGAACTACGCCGCACGCGCATGCTCTCGCTAAAGTTAAGGATCCTCACGATCAGGGAATAGTCGCAATGACGGGCGTTTTTATCGATACTTTTATCGTGCTTACTTTAAACGCGCTTGTTATCATTTCTACCATGTACACCGGAGACGGTGCGATTCACAACGGCGTTATCCCGGATACTATCGACAAAACAAATCTGTCACAGACCGCTTTCGGCACGGTGTTTGGCAGCAACGCGGGATATATGTTTGTAGCCGTATGTCTGCTTTTCTTTGCTTTTTCGACTATAATAAGCTGGAATTTATTCGGGAAAATAAACGCGGGATATTTGTTCAGAAAGAAAAATCAAAAGCCGGTGATAATCATTTATTCGGTGATTGCGCTTGTCTTTGTATTTGCGGGCACATTAGTTTCAAATAATCTGGTATGGGAGCTTACCGATATGTTCAATAATCTGATGGTCGTGCCTAACGTTATAGCGCTGTTTGCGCTTACGGCCGTGGTGCTGAAAATAGTACAGAACAGATCCGGACAGCGTAAGACCGGTTGACGGGGAACTGTTTATATATAAACGTGGCTGTCTTAATATACATTATCATGAATATTCTTCCAGGGACCGCTTGCGCTAAGTCCTCACGCAGCGGTACTAACCTCACGCGGCGCTTAAGCTTGCGTTCGCTAAGTACCGGCGTTGCGGATGTCCCTTTCAGAATATTCATGCTCTTTTATATTGCGACAGCCACGTTAAAGATATACGTCTGTGTTCCTTATCAGCAGTCAACGCCGCCGTCAACCCGTATGAGCTGTCCGTCAATGAAAGAGGATTCGTCGGTTGCAAGGAAAAGCACCGCGGAAGCGATCTCGCTGCCGGCACCCGACCTGTGCAGAGGAGACATCTGAAGCATACCTTCCACAGCGGCTTCACCGCCGATGGAATCAAGCATTGCCGTGCGGATAGCACCCGGACAGATGCCGTTTACATGGATCTCAGGGCCGAGTTCCCTTGCCATAGCTTTTGTCAGGCCAACCATAGCGTGTTTGGAGGTGCAGTATGCGGTCGGGCCCCATCTTGCGGAAGTTCCCGCAACGGAAGCTATGTTGACAATGTGGCCTTTGCCTTTTTCTTTCATAACTTTGGCGCAGAGCTGTCCGAGCAGAATCGCCATGGTTACGTTGACGTTCATAACGCTGTTCCATTCTTCAAGGGAAAGCTCCATAAAAGGAGGTACGGAAAGCTGTCCCGCGTTATTTACAAGTATGTCTACAGTGCCGTATTCAGCCATTGTTGCATCAAATATCTTCTGAGCGCTTGCCAGATCAGATGTATCTGCAAGCACATAGGAAGCTTCGCCGCCTGAAGCCTTTATTTGTTCAACCGCTGCTTTTGCTCTTGCTTCGTTTCTGCCGGTGATCATTACCTTTGCGCCTTCAGCCGCAAATCGGTAAGCGGTGTCTCTTCCCATTCCGGAAGTCGATCCCGTGATAATGGCAACTTTACCGTCTAATTGTCCCATATGTGTTTCCTCCGATCATTTAATTTTTTTTGATTTGTATTTTAAATATTACAATACATCTGAAATCAAAAAAGAACCAATATTAATATTTTTAATAGAACCAGAGAGCAGATGAATGATGTATCAGGAAGAAGGCTCAGCCGCTTTCCGCATCCATATATTTAAATCGACGCTGCTTTCAATACCGTCAAGCCTGCCGGATTCGGTATATTGCCAGAATTCAAAATGAAATGGCGAAAGCGGGATATCGTTATAACC
Source organism: uncultured Lachnospiraceae bacterium (assembly GCA_964389285.1). Taxonomy (GTDB): domain Bacteria; phylum Bacillota; class Clostridia; order Lachnospirales; family Lachnospiraceae; genus Alectryocaccobium. The sequence goes on from CAYMCZ010000010.1 coordinate 37,991, forward strand.
GGCATACCATAAGGGGTAATCGGAAAGCTGTGAAATATCATAGATTATTACTTCCCAGGTAAGATTTGCGTAAATCATTGCATCATAGCCGGCGGATTCGACTTTTCGGCAGAAAGCGAGAGCGTTTTTCGTAAATTGATTTATCGGAACATTGTCGGTTCTCGCATCATCATCGCTTATTATCTCGGCGTCATATACAAGGGGCAGATCCAAAGAAATGCCTTCGAGAAGACTAAGTGAGAATTCCGCTTCTTCTTCGGCTTCGGCTTCGTTTATTGCCTGCGAAAAGAAGTATGCGCCTACCGGAATACCGGCGTTTTTTGCGCCCTCAATATTTTGCCTAAACATGGGATCTTCGTTTAAGGAACCCGCTTCGCCGTAGCCGCGGATGCCGATGCGGACAAATGCAAAAGACATTCCCTGGGCTTTTACTTTTTCCCAGTCTATTTCGCCCTGAAACACGGAAACGTCTATGCCGACAGCGGTATCATATTCCGGATTATCATAAAACAGGAATTCTCCGTCAAAATAAAACGATGAATTACGGTAGGTGTTTTTTTTGGTATTATTATCCAAAAATTGATTAAAAAGAGAAACGGCGGAAGCTCCTGTCTTAAAAGACTTTGCATTTTTTATGTCAGCTATGGTGGTAATATTGCTTAATTCCGATCCGTATGCGGACTGAGTCGAAGTTTCGGAAACCGAACCGCTGCATCCGGCCGTAAAAACAGCAAATAAGGCTGCTGTCAGAAATAGTCCAATCTTTTTCATAAATAACTCTCTGTTTGTATGATTATTCTAACAAAAACAGTCCGATTTGTTGCGTAAAGCTTATAATATAGCTTTATCAAAGTCAAGCTATCATATTCAGACTAATGGATTCCTTATAAAATGATAAAAAAAGAATGAGTGTATTCAGATTGCAAGGAAAAAAAATACATGATATCATCTGAACATACAGAAAAGCGCGGCCTGACAGCGGTCGTTTTTTCGAGCATGAGTATGCTTCGGAGTATTTAAATGAATCATTATCATATATATCACGAAGAAATACCGGATTTTATCAAAGAGTGTCTCCGAACGGATGTTATGCAGCGACTGAAAGAAGTCGGGATGAACTGCGGCTGTGAATACACCTCTTTTCCGAGATTTCGAAACATTGAGTCATATTCGCGTTTTGATCACAGCGTTGGAGTAGCGCTTATAGTTTGGCATTTTACCGAAAGCCCTGCCCAGAGCATTGCCGGACTGCTTCATGATATCGCCACGCCCGCATTTGCGCATGTGGTTGATTTCATGCGGGGAGACTACATGAAACAGGAAGCTACGGAAGAAGGTACAAGGGAGATGATTTCAGGCTCCGTTCAGCTTCAGAATATTTTGAAAAAAACAGGTCTTTCCACAGATGAGGTATATGACTATCATCGTTATCCGATAGCGGATAACGATTCGCCCAGACTTTCCGCCGACAGGCTGGAATACACGCTTGGGAACTGTATTAATTACAGGATTCGCTCCAAAAAAGAAGTGCGGAGCTTTTATGATGATATAAAAACAGATATCAACGAAGAAGGAGAGCCGGAGCTTGCGTTTGAAACCCTTGAAAACGCACTGGATTTTGCGCTTGCCGCTCTTGAATGCTCCAAAATATATGTCAGCGACGAAGACCGTTATTCCATGCAGATGCTTTCCGAACTGCTCAATACGGCGGTAAATCTTAAAGTGATCTCTGAAAAAGAGCTTTATCTGACGGAGCCGGTTTTGATTGAGAAGCTAAGGTCAGATCGGCGTACGGCCCGTTTATGGGAAGATTTTTGTGCTTTTAAGGTCATAATCAGAAATAATAATTCTGACGGGGGCTGCAGGTGGCGCAAGGTATTTGCGAAAAAGCGTTGTATAGATCCTCTGGTAAAGGGTTATGGCAGGGTAAGCGCTCTTTCAAATGCTTTTGCGGATGAATTAAACGCCTTTTTAAGCGCCGGGCAGGATTATTGGATATGCGCAAGCGAGGCTTGATTAATTGTCTGTAACGGAGGATAAGATAAATGGATTATGATGTTATTATAGTAGGAGCCGGGCCGGGCGGTATTTTCGCCGCGTATGAGCTTACAAAGCTTGATCCCTCGCTAAAGACTGCGGTATTTGAGAGCGGCAGCGAACTGAAAGACAGAAAGTGTCCTATAGATAAAAAAAAGATAAAGACCTGCATTAACTGTAAAAGCTGTTCGATCATGAGCGGATTCGGCGGTGCGGGTGCTTTTTCAGACGGGAAGTATAATATTACAAATGATTTCGGCGGAACGCTTTACGAGTACATAGGCAGTGAAAAGGCTCTTGAGCTTATGAGATATGTAGATAAAATCAACGTATCTTATACGGGAGAGGACACAAAGCTGTATTCTACCGCAAATACTTCTCTGAAGAAAATCTGTATGCAGAATAAACTGAAGCTGTTAGACGCATCCGTGAGACATCTGGGAACAGATAAAAACTACATTCTGTTGGAGAGGCTTTTCGAAGACTTAAAGGACAGGTCTGATTTTTATTTTCTTACACCCGTCAAAAGTATAGAGGTTTTGAAAGAGGGATTTGCGGTTCATACCGATGACGGGACTTTTACCTGCCGGCGCTGCATAGTCTCGATAGGACGCAGCGGGAGCAAATGGATGGAGCAGGTATGCAGGGAACTTCAAATACCTACAAGATCAAACAGGGTGGATATAGGCGTGAGAGTGGAGCTTCCGGCAGAGCTGTTTTCGCATCTTACGGATGAGCTTTATGAGAGCAAGATAGTTTATCGTACGGAAAAATTTGAGGACAATGTCAGAACCTTTTGCATGAATCCTTACGGAATCGTGGTTCATGAAAATACAAACGGAATTGTCACCGTAAACGGCCACAGCTATGAAGACCCCGCAAAACAGACGGGAAATACAAATTTTGCGCTTTTGGTTTCAAAGCATTTTTCCGAGCCGTTTAAAGACAGCAACGGATACGGCGAAAGCATTGCAAAACTTTCAAACATGCTTGGAGGCGGAATTATAGTACAGCGTTTCGGAGATCTGGTAAGGGGCAGACGCAGTACCCGAAAACGCATGAAGGAAGGTTTTGTCACGCCTACGCTTGAGGCGGAGCCGGGAGATATCAGCCTTGTTCTGCCGAAAAGAATACTGGACGGGATAATAGAAATGATCTATGCCCTTGATAAAATCGCTCCGGGGACGGCAAATGACGACACTCTTCTTTACGGGGTGGAAGTCAAATTCTACAACATGGAAGTACAGGTAAACAGCCATCTGGAATCAAAGCATCCGGGTCTTTATATAATAGGAGACGGCAGCGGAGTGACACATTCACTGTCGCATGCTTCGGCCAGCGGTGTTTTTGTGGCAAGAGATATAATCGGGGTTTTTGCCGGTAAGGACAGATGACGCTTTTTGGAAAGATTACAGTTTAAGCCAGAGAGCGGGACAAATACAGTAAAAGTTGCCGCCGTTGTCACCCATATCTATGATCTTTCCATCAGTATATACATAGGTCATGTAATTGCCTTTCATTCCGTTTGTCCGCAGCCACCAGCAGCAATATCCTTCGTCATCGAGCTTTCTCGTATTCTTTGCGGCATAGGGCGTAGCCAGCCGTTTTCTTCGGGCGGCTTTCGGGAAGAAACGCTTTACTTCGTCCAGGCTCAGTAAAAATACGGTATCAATCGTATCTTTTTGGCGGGGAGTTTTCCATTTTTGATTGCCGGGGTTTTTATTGGCAACCGGCTTTATCCGGTCAAGCTCTTCTTTCAGAAAAGCCTGTTCGATAAAGGCTCCGTTGAGCCAGTCTCTGACCATACAGTTTTCCCAGGTGAATTCATGAAAGGCCAGATCCATCATACTGACATGTATAGCCTTTGTAGTCATGATCAGGACGCGATCATCTTCCTGTTTCAGAACTTCCCATTCAAGGGGTTCGTTTAGGGCATCTTTTTCGTCGGAGAGAACAAAGGTTCCGAAGGTAAGGGTAGCGCCTTTTATTAAATAAGCGGCGGGCCTGAATTTCAGGCCGAATTCAATATCCAGCTCATTTTCTTCGGCAGCCTCGATGAATTCTTCATCAAAGCGTTCGGCCTTATAGTTCATGAAAAAGGATTTAGAGTTCAGATCATTGTCTTTAATGGCTCTGTTGAGCACTTTGTTCAGCAGAGAATAAACAAAAAAACCGTCGGAATAACCTGTCCGGGTCCATTGCTTTTCTTTTTCGAGCAGGTGGTCGAAATATATGCAAAGCGTTTTGTATCTGCCGTTTTTATAAAGGCTGTCCGTCATTTCGGTTATATTATTATACATGTAATGAGCGATATCTTCACGCGCTTTCAGGCTTGCGGCTTTCCATGCGTTTGTTTCGTTTAAGCAGTCGGCTATGAACGCCATGGCCGCATTGAAAGACAGCTTTTTCAGATTGATCATTCCGAACCATTCGCCGCCTTTATAGCTGTGTCCCCATTTCAGATAAAGTTCCATAAGATAGGGTTTGTCTTCGGTGTCGGCAAAGATGTTCATGATTTCATTTGCGTTATTAAGCATGACGGAGTTCAGTTCGGGGATTTTTTCATAGAGGTCTGTCTGCCAGTCCGACCTGTATTTTAAATAATGTCTGCACACGGACGCTTTTGTTTTCATACTTTTTTTGTTAAGCGAATATGAGGGGTCGGCCCAGCAGAAAAATATTTCGGGTTTTAAGATATATATTTCTCCTTTTGTCATCCGATTCAGGGCAGTGAACCAATATTTCGTTTTTTTTGCCCGTTTCGGGTCATATATCAGATAAACGGTGTTTTCGCCGGGCGGAGAGACTTTGCCGCCTTTTAAAGTAATAAGTTCCGTAAGCTCTGTTTTGATTTTGCCTGAGATGCCAAGCAGGCTGAAGCAGGTGTTTTCAAAAGAGATATTTCCGCTGCCGACGGATATCTTTTTGGTTCCCGATGGTTTTTTATTTGACAAATACACAGACCTCATTTGACGTAAAACATTCTTATTTTAAGATTAGCTTATAACAAAAAAACGGCAAAATCAAGAACACATAATTTTAAACCGGGCGGGAGGAAAACCGTGTCAGCAATTACAGAAAAATACAAAGAACTGATAAACGCCCTCAGGCCGCTGAAAAATGCTGCCGTAGCATTTTCGGGCGGAGTCGATTCGGCGCTTCTGCTGAAAGCCGCAAAAGATGCTCTCGGGGAAAACGTACTGGCTCTGACGGCTGTCTCGTGCGCCTTTACGGAGGATGATATTTCGGAGGCGGAAAATTTTTGCAGAGCCGAAGGAATTAGACATATCATGGTTAAAACCCATGAGCTTGAAATAAAAGGCTTTGCTCAAAATCCTCCGGAGAGATGCTATATCTGCAAAAAAGCGATTTTCACCGATTTCAGGGAGATTGCCGATAAAGAAGGATTTACGGAAATTTTGGAAGGCTCAAACCTGGATGATGAGACGGACTATCGGCCCGGCTTTAAAGCCATATCGGAACTGGGGATAAAAAGTCCTTTAAGAGACGCGCGTTTTACTAAAGACGAGATTCGAAACCTTTCAAAAAAGCTTGGCCTGAGGAGCTGGAACAAACCATCGGAGGCCTGTCTGTACAGCAGGTTTGTTTATGGGGAAGAGATTAACATAAAAAAACTTGAGATGATTAAATCAGGAGAAAAGTTTCTTAAAAGTCTCGGTTTTTCGCAGGTTCGGGTGAGGCTTCACGATAATCTCGCCAGAATAGAGGTGCTTCCCGATGAAATCAGGCGGATAATGCGTGAAGAGGTTCGGGTTATGGTGTATAATGAGTTTAAACGCATCGGATTTTCATATGTTTCGATGGATTTGGCCGGATACAGAACCGGAAGCATGAACGAAGCCGGACATAATCAAACAAAACAGGACAAGGCGGATTACGATAATGCAGGATACCCGTGATATACTTGAAAAATTAAAAAACGGAGAGATATCGGTTGATCAGGCGGAAGCTTTTTTTAAAAGCCGTCCTTTTAAGGAGCTGGGATATGCAAAGCTGGACGCTCACAGGAAAATCCGAAGCGGTTTTCCGGAAGTGATTTTCTGTATGGGAAAAACGGATGAATTTCTGCTTTCGGTTTTTGAGGGGATTTTGGAGCAGGACGGACGGGCATTTGGCACAAGAGCCGACGAAAAACAGTATGATTATATCAGGGCTAAGATAAAAGACGCCGAATATGATCCCGTATCACGTATTTTAAAGGTTGAGCGTCACAAAAATGAACCGGTCGGAAATATTGCGGTATGTACCGCCGGGACGGCCGATATTCCGGTTGCGGAAGAAGCCGCGCAGACAGCGGAATATTTCGGAAGTCGCGTAAACAGGATATATGACGTGGGGGTAAGCGGCCTTCACAGGCTTTTGTCATACGTGGAAGAGCTTCAGGATGCCAACTGCATAGTGGCGGTCGCCGGGATGGAAGGAGCGCTTGCGAGCGTTATAGGCGGCATGGTATCATGTCCGGTTATAGCGGTTCCCACATCGGTGGGATACGGAGCCAGCTTTAACGGCATGTCAGCCCTGCTTACCATGATAAACTCCTGCGCCAACGGTGTGGCGGTTGTAAATATTGACAACGGATTCGGAGCAGGATATATGGCTACACAGATAAACAGGCTTGCAATTAAGAAAGGATAATATGAGATCTTTATATTTTGAATGTGAAACCGGTATAAGCGGCGATATGATAGCCGCATCGCTGCTGGATCTGGGAGCGGACCGGGAAAAACTTTTGAGAGTTCTGGAACAGATAAAAGATATAGGATTTTCGGTTGAAATATCAAGAGTAATGAAATCCGGTATCGACTGCTGCGACTTTAAAGTCGTAACTGATAAAAAACACGAAAATCATGATCATGACATGAAATATCTGTATGATTTCGGGTATGGGCATCACGGACATGAGCATGAACATCACCTTGAGCACCATGAACGTCATGAGCATCATCATGAGCATGAACACCGCGCTTTGGGAGATGTGATAAAGATCATTGACGGTATTGACATGCCCGAAGGTGCTGCGGCTCTCGCAAAAAGGACATTTTATATCCTGGCCGAGGCTGAGGCTGCGGCACATGCGAAAGACATAAACGAGGTACATTTTCATGAGGTCGGAGCAGTGGACTCCATAGCCGATATCATCGCGGCCTCCGTGTGTTTTGATGACCTTAAAATAGATGAGGTAATTATTACGAGGATATGCGAAGGATACGGAAGCGTCAGATGTCAGCACGGGATCATCCCCGTGCCGGTTCCGGCCGTGCTTAATATTGCCGAAAAATACAGGCTTCCGATTTCCGTTACCGACAGAAAAGGAGAACTTATAACTCCGACCGGCGCGGCCTTCGCGGCGGCCGTAATGACTTCGAATATACTTCCGGAAACTTTTTATCCCCTGAAAACAGGCATGGGAGCGGGAAAGAGAAAGTATAAGCAGCCCAGCATTTTAAGGGCGATACTTTTTGAAAGAAAACCGGACGGAAATGACTGCGTCTGGAAACTGGAGACCAATATAGACGATTCAACCGGAGAGCAGCTGGGTTATGTCATGGAAAGGCTTAAAACCGAAGGGGCAAGGGACGTGTTTTATACACCTGTTTTTATGAAGAAAAACAGACCGGCATGGCTTTTGTCGGTCATTACGACGGAAGATAAAATAGAAACGCTGGAAGATGTCATTTTCAATGAGACTACGACTATAGGAATCCGCCGTCAGAAAATGAGAAGGACGGTACTGCCGAGACGTTTTGAGACGGTGTCCACAAAATACGGAGATACGGTTTTAAAAATATGCATTCACGCAGGCAGAGAAAAAGTATATCCCGAATATGAGAGCGTTTCTAAAAATGCGCTTGAAAACAAGGTATCTTTTTCAGATGTATACACAGAAGCCGTAAATGTGTACAATCAAAGAGCATGATTCTCTTAGCAGCATTTTCCTACAGAAACAGATTTGTTTGAATTTATTTTAAAAGTTAAATGACACGGGGATAAAGATGTGATAGAATGTCTCAAGATTAAAATTTTTTGGAGGAAATATAATGGCAGCTAAATGGGTGTACCTTTTTAATGAAGGTAATGCAACAATGAAAGAAATCCTTGGAGGAAAAGGAGCAAACCTTGCGGAAATGACCAATCTCGGGATTCCCGTACCGCAGGGATTCACCATCACTACCGAAGCCTGTACCCAGTACTATGAAGACGGTCGTACAATCAATGATGAAATCATGGGCCAGATCATGGAGAGCATCGGCAAAATGGAAGAGATCACGGGCAGAAAGTTCGGGGACAAGGAAAACCCGCTGCTTGTATCGGTACGTTCCGGTGCGAGAGCTTCCATGCCGGGAATGATGGATACGATCCTTAATCTGGGTCTTAATGACGAAGTTGTCGAAGTGCTTGCGAAAAAGAGCGGCAATCCCCGCTGGGCGTGGGACTGCTACAGACGTTTCATACAGATGTTTTCGGATGTCGTTATGGAAGTCGGCAAAAAATATTTCGAAGAACTTATCGACAAAATGAAAGAAAAAAAGAACATCAAGCTTGACGTGGAAATGACTGCCGATGATTTAAAAGAGCTTGCGTTCCAGTTCAAAGAGGAATACAAAAACGCCATAGGCGCGGACTTTCCTTCGGATCCCAAAGAGCAGCTTATGGAAGCCATAAAAGCGGTTTTCCGTTCGTGGGACAATCCCCGCGCACAGGTTTATCGTCGTGATAACGATATTCCTTATTCATGGGGCACGGCCGTAAATGTTCAGATGATGGTATTCGGAAACATGGGAGAAACATCCGGCACGGGCGTTGCATTTACACGTAACCCCGCTACGGGAGAGAAAAAACTCATGGGCGAATTCCTGATGAACGCTCAGGGCGAAGACGTTGTGGCAGGCGTGCGTACTCCGCAGAAGATAGATCAGCTTGAGCAGGTTATGCCTGATGCCTATAAAGAATTTATAGATATCTGCGACACGCTTGAAGGTCGTTTCAGAGATATGCAGGATCTGGAATTCACAATCGAGGATAGAAAACTCTACATTCTCCAGACCAGAAACGGAAAAAGGACTGCTCACGCGGCACTTAAGATCGCATGTGATCTTGTTGACGAAGGGATGCGCACCGAGCAGGAAGCTGTTCTTATGATAGAGCCGAGAAACTTAGATACGCTTCTTCATCCTCAGTTCAATAAAGACGCTCTTAAAAAAGCCGAGCAGATCGGAAAAGCTTTAGGGGCTGCTCCCGGCGCTGCCTGCGGAAAGATCGTATTTACCGCGGAGGATGCAAAGAGCGCTGCCGAAAAAGGCGAGAAAGTAGTGCTTGTTCGTCTTGAAACTTCTCCGGAAGATATCGAAGGCATGAAAGCCGCTCAGGGTATACTTACCGCAAGAGGCGGTATGACGAGCCATGCGGCCGTAGTCGCAAGGGGAATGGGAAGCTGCTGTGTAGCCGGATGCTCGGAGATCGTATTTACGGAGGCAAACAAAGAGTTCACCTTAGGAGGAAAGACTTACCGCGAAGGCGACGTTATTTCGTTTGACGGAACCACCGGATGCATATATGACGGAGCCATCGAGACTGAAGAAGCTACCATAGCCGGTGAGTTCGGACGCATTATGGAGTGGGCCGACAAATACCGCGCACTTAAAGTAAGAACTAATGCCGACACTCCCGAAGACGCGGCTAAAGCCCGCGAACTCGGCGCGGAAGGCATCGGTCTTTGCCGTACGGAGCATATGTTCTTCAGCGGCAACCGTATTGACGCGATTCGTGAAATGATCTGTTCAGATACCGTAGAAGAAAGAGAAGTAGCTCTCGATAAAATAATGCCGCTCCAGCAGCAGGATTTTGAAAAACTCTTTGTTGCCATGAAAGGCAATCCCGTGACAATCCGTTTCCTAGATCCGCCGCTTCATGAGTTTGTTCCCGTTACGGAGCAGGATATAGAAAAACTTGCGAAGTCAAAAAACAAAACAGTTAAACAGATCAAAGAAATTATTGCCGGGCTTGAGGAAGTAAACCCCATGATGGGGCACCGCGGATGCCGTCTGACCGTCACATATCCCGAGATAGCGGTTATGCAGACAAAAGCGGTTATCCGTGCTGCCATAAACGTTCAAAAAGAACACAGCGAATGGAATATCGTTCCGGAGATCATGATTCCGCTTACATGCGATGTTAAGGAATTCCAATTTGTTAAAAAGATTGTTCAGGATACCGCTTCAAAAGAAATAGCTGCATCAGGTGTGGAGCTTAAATACGAAATCGGTACAATGATAGAGATTCCCCGTGCGTGTATAACCGCTGATCAGATCGCGACGGAAGCTGAATTCTTCTGTTTCGGTACAAATGACCTTACGCAGCTTACTTACGGATTTTCACGCGATGATGCCGGCAAATTCTTAAGCTCTTATTATGAGACCAAGATTTTTGAAAACGATCCGTTTGCAAGACTGGATCGTGACGGCGTAGGGAAGCTGATGGAAATCGCTATCGAAAAAGGCAAGAAAGTCCGCCCTTCGATCCACTGCGGTATCTGCGGTGAGCACGGCGGAGATCCCACTTCGGTGGAATTCTGCCATATCATCGGATTGGATTATGTATCATGTTCACCTTACCGCGTGCCGATAGCAAGACTTGCGGCAGCTCAGGCGGCTATTTCAAATTCTAAAAAATAAAATCAGTCTGATTTCAGTTGTTTTAAATAAGGAGAGTATTATTCTATGAAAGCATTAAGTGTAGTATTAGGTGTCATCATGCTGATTTGCGGATTCATGTGTGTGGTTACGCCGTTTGCGACATTTCTGTTTGCCGGTTATCTGATCGGTATACTCCTGCTCGTTTTCGGTATTATCGGACTTATCATGGCGGTTTCAAACAAATCCGGCGCGCTGCAGATCATTTTATGTGTTCTGGCTGCGGTAGTTGGTTTTATCGCAATTGTGCGCCCCGGCGGAACGCTTATCATCGACGGTATTCTTATTATTCTCGTTGCGATATGGCTGCTCCTTCAGGGTATTATCCTGATAGTTATGTCTGTAAAAAACCGCAAATCAAACGGACTGTGGTTCCTCGGTATTATCGTAGGAGTCCTGGCTTTGCTCCTCGGTGCATATTCACTGGGACATCCGATGTTTGCGGCGATTGCGACAGGACTTCTGATCGGTTTCTATTTTATGCAGATTGGACTCAGCATGATTATTATGGCGGGTGCGGATACTAAATGAAGCAAAAAAATGTTGTAAATATTTCTAAAATGTTTGCATTTACAGCTTTACTTGGCGCGGTCTCAGGGATTGTTATCTGGGGATTTATAAAAATAGTTTCATTTTTATCAGGTCTTATCTGGGAAAAGATTCCTGAAACCTGCGGCACTCCTTTTATCATGATTTTTGTATGCGCTGCCGGCGGCCTTGCCGCCGGCATTTTGCATAAAAAATTCGGAAACTATCCTGAGCCGCTGCATACGGTTCTTGCAAAAGTAAAGAAAAAAAAGCATTATGATTATCATCCCATGTTTGTAATGATAATCTGTGCCGTCATTCCGCTTGCGTTTGGCGCAAGCGTAGGCCCGGAGGCGGGTCTTGCGGGCATAATAGCCGCTTTATGCTATTGGGTCGGCGACAATGTTGCTTATGCAAAAAAACATACGGCCCTTTATTCACAGATTGGCGAAGCCGTTTCTTTGGGACAGCTGTTTCATTCGCCTCTCTTCGGGATTTTCGCGGTTGAAGAAGATCCTGATTTTAAATATGACAAAAATACACTTCCACGGGTTCAGAAACTTTTATTATACGGCATCTCTACGGTTGCCGCTTTTTTCACGATTGAAATATTTAATGAACTTTTCGGAAAAGGCATAATAGGATATACCAGTTTCCCGGATATGGTTCCCGGAATACAGGATTATCTTATGATACTGATTTATGTTCCGATCGGTCTGTTTTTGTATATGATTTTTGAATTCTGCGAAAGCGCTGCAAAGTCGGCGGCAGGCCGTTTTCCCGTTGTGCTTCGCGAGATGTTCTGCGGCGCCGTTATCGGAGTAATGGGGCTGCTTATTCCGCTGGCCATTTTTTCGGGAGAAGAGAATATGGCCGGTCTTGTAAATGATTTCGGCGTTTATGCTCCATGGTTTCTTATAGGGCTTTGTTTTCTTAAGATATTTTTAACCGCCTTCTGCATCAAATTCGGTATGAAAGGCGGCCATTTTTTCCCGCTCATTTATGCATGTTCCTGTATGGGATTCGGAGTTTCGATGCTTGTATTTCCGGAATCAACCGGACACGCAATTTTTGCGGCGGGCATTATTACGGCGGTAACTCTCGGTGCGCAGCTCAGAAAACCTTTTGCCGTTGCACTTCTGATGCTGTTATGCTTTCCGGTCAGATTTTTGTTCTGGGGCTTTTTGACTGCTGTCATAGGAACTTTTTTTGCCGGAAAAATTCGCAAAAGTCATGCCGATTTCACTTGACATCATATTATACGCATTTTAATATTTTACTCATAAAAAAGCTGTCATATCAAAACTGATCAAAGGTTTAAAATAATGATTTTCTCGACTTTGTTTTTCATGCTGTTTTTTTTGCCCCTGTTTCTGTTGATTTATTTTCAGAATAAATCTATAGACACCAGAAATAAGGTGCTTCTTGTTTTTTCGCTGATATTTTATTGCTGGGGCGGCGTAAGATACGTGCTCCTGCTCGCCGCAATGACATTTGTCGGATGGTTTTTCGGACTTCAGATTGCCAAACGAAAGACAAAAAAGCAGAGAAAGCCGTGGCTTATTGCTTCAGTCGCTATTTTTATTTCGGTTCTGGTTATTTTCAAATACACCGGCTTTTTCCTTGGTACTTTGGGAAGCCTGATCCCGGAAAACTCACCTTTATTGCATATTGCGCTTCCGCTCGGCATTTCTTTTTATACTTTTAAACTTATTTCATATGTGGCTGATATTTATAAAGGACTGACAGAAGCCGATAAAAGCTATTTAATGGTCCTTACATACGTGTCAATGTTTCAGCATGCCGTAGCCGGTCCAATCGTCAGATATAAGACGGTGCAGAAAGACCTAAGGCAGAGAAAGCACCGTTATTCGGACGTAACGGACGGTATCTACAGGATGTGTGTGGGCCTTGCTAAAAAAACCATTATCGCAAATCATTGCGGTACTTTAGCGGAACAGTTTCTTCCTACAGTTTCGGACATTTCAAATGTTCCCGTAAGCGGCGTCTGGCTCGGGTCGCTTTTTTATATGCTTCAGCTGTATCTGGATTTTTCCGCGTATTCGGATATTGCCATCGGGCTCGGGCAGGTTTGCGGATTTCATTTTGAGGAAAACTTCAACTATCCGTATATTGCCGCTTCGATAAAAGATTTTTGGCGCAGATGGCATATATCGCTAAGTACTTTTTTCAGGGATTATGTTTATATCCCTCTCGGAGGAAACAGGGTTTCAAAAAGGCGTCTTATCATAAACCTTTTTGTTGTCTGGATCCTCACGGGGCTGTGGCACGGAGCCAGTTGGAACTATGTCATATGGGGACTTTTCTTTTTCGTATTTATAGTACTGGAAAACACAAAGAGAGATAAAGGATGGCGCGATCTGCCCCGTCCGGCTTCTCATGCCGTTACGTTGTTTATAGTTTTTATAGCATGGATTTTTTTCCGTTTCGAAGATTTTTCGCAGATGGGAAAGGCACTGGGCGGACTATTCGGTTTAAACGGCAACCCGGCAGGCGGTTCGGCGGTCAGCATTACATTTGCCAACAATATCTTTTTTATGATAATAGCAATCCTTGGCTGCACTCCGGTCTTCAAAAAAGCCATGGGATGGATTTTTGCGAAACTCGAAAAAGATACTGCTTCCGTTGGAAAATATTATGCCGTACGGATTGTCATTTCTTTGCTGTTTCTGTCTGTTTCGGTGGTTGCCATGATAGGAAACAGCTACACTCCGTTTTTGTACTATCAGTTTTAAAAGGAGAGTGAGATGGATCGAAAAAAAGAAATCCGCACTCAGATCAATAATAAAAAAACCCGGAGAATTTGGAATATCAGGTTTATACGGGTATTTCAGATCGCATTTGCGGCGCTGTTTGTCTTAGGGCTGCTTATTCCGCTCAGACCCAAGGCTTCGGACATAGAAAAACGTTCTCTTGCCGAGTTTCCGGCTTTATCGGCATCCGGTTTGTGGGAAGGTTCGTTTTTTGAGGATCTCAGCACATGGTATTCGGACACCTATCCTTTCAGGGAAGGCTTTCTTACGCTGGGTTCAGCCATGAAAAATCTGTTTGGCGTACACGGACAGGAGATTCACGGCAATACGTCACAAACGGCCGATATAATTCCGGAATCGGCAGTCACTCCGGCTCCGGTACGGACTGTTACGCCGGATGTCAGTCAGACGACTGTTCCTGCGGAGGAACCGCAGCAGTTTACGGACGGCACGATACACAACACTCCTGAAGTAGCGGGAACGGTATTTATAGCCGACAACCGCGGTTTTGAGATTTATTATTTCAATCACGGCGGAGCGGATGCATATGCCTCTATGATGAATACTGTCCGTGCGACTCTTGATAACAGCGTTACAATTTACGATATTCTTGCACCGACTAATTTCAGCGTCTGCCTGGATGAAAATATTCAGGCCGATCTGGGAGGTTCAAGTGCGAGGGATGCTTTTAACTATATAGACAGTATGCTGGATCCTTCGATAGTTCAGGTTGATGTGCTGGATACCCTCATAAAACACAACGCTGAATATATTTATTTTAATACAGATCACCATTGGACGGCTTTGGGCGCATATTATGCTTACAAGCAGTTCTGTTCGGCAAAGGACGTACAGCCGCATGATTTGTCCTTCTTTAATGAGGTTTCATTCAGCGGATTTTTGGGAACATTATATGCTTACAGTAACCAGTCGGAAGCCCTTGCAGGCAATCCGGATACAGTGTACGCATATATACCGGACGGCACAAATGATGAAAAGGTTACGGAATCAGACGGAAGCGAATATTATATGAATGTCATAAACGATATGACGGATTCAAATGCAGGCAGTAAATACAGCACATTTTTAGGCGGTGACAACGCGTTCACGGAAATACATAATCCGGACATAACCGATGGTTCTGCCTGTGTTCTGATAAAAGAATCATACGGAAATGCATTTGCGCCTTTCCTGGTAGATCATTATCAGGACGTATATGTAATTGACTACAGGTATTATACCGGCAATCTGACGGAATTTATACTGGAAAATAATATCAAAGACGTTATTTTCCTGAATAATTCAGACGCTCTTTCGGAATTGAATTCGGACGATATGCTTGCGCTGTTTTACTGATTCATTATGGCGAAACTCTGTTGACAAAGAATTAATATTATGAAAAAAGCATTATTGATAATTGGTTTTTGCTGCGGTATTCTGTTTTCGGCCGCATGTGATTCCGAAAAAGAGATATACTCTTCAGGTGATGAATCAGTCTCGGAGATATCATCGGAATCTGAAATCAAAGAAAATATTCAGATGATCCCTGCTGCCGAAGCTGCTGTCGAAGAAACGCCTCAGGTACAGGAAAGCATTCCCGAAACGCCGGAAGAAATTGAAGCTGCGGAAGAATCCCCGGCACTTCCGGATATTGCCGGGGTGAAATTGGATCCTGACTGGGAGTTTGCTTCATATTCCGTCATCAATTCCGGCAGCGCCGTCATGTACAGGGCATCCGAAAACAGGAAAGATATAGTCATAGGCGTTAATGCCGGGCATGGTACCGCGGGAGGTGATTCGGTTTATACATACTGTCATCCGGATCAGACCCCGAAAGTTACGGGCGGCACAAACGCGGAAGGTTCGATAATGGCAAGGGCTGTTTCGTCGGGCATGACAATGTATGACGGAACACCTGAGAAAAGTGTTGCTTTAAGAGAGGCTCAGATATTAAAAGAGCTTTTGCTTAATAACGGATATGACGTGCTGATGCTGCGGGATGACGATGATGTTCAGCTCGACAATATAGCCCGAACGGTTATCTGCAACAATTCAGCCGACTGTCATATAGCTCTTCACTGGGACGGCGACTCCCTTTCATATGACAAGGGGGCTTACTATATGGCGGTACCGGATGCTATTAAGGGCATGTACCCGGTCTCGGAAATCTGGCAGGAGGATAACAGACTTGGAGAATGTCTTATAGAAGGACTGCGCAATAAGGGTGTCCCGATTTTTGAAGGCGGCAGTATTCCGTCTGATCTGACGCAGACCAGTTTCAGCAAAATTCCAAGCGCGGTTATTGAGCTCGGAAACGCGGCTTCCGACCACGGCGACGCTGCGCTTACGCAGCGAGCAGAGGGAATACTCGCCGGGCTTAACATGTATTTTTCATAAATTAAATCCTTTCGGTTTCGTCCTTGATTGTAATATATTATTAGCTTATAATTACTGTAAAAAAAACGGGGGGAATAATGGAAAAAGGTAATCTGTTTTCGATAATCAGGGGAAAGTATGATTCTTTCAGCAAGAGTCAGAAAAAGCTTGCCGAATTTGTGCTTTCAAATTGCGAGCAGGCTGTTTTTATGACCGCTTCGAGACTTGGCAGCGAAGTCGGAGTCAGTGAATCCACTACGGTAAGATTTGCCATGGAGCTGGGTTATGAAGGCTTTCCGGAGTTTCGCAAGGCACTCGAGGAAGTCGTGCTTATGCATCTTAACTCAGTGCAGAGGGTGGAAGTGGCTTACAGCAATATCCCCGAAAAGGATATATTCGAAAAAATACTGATTTCAGATGTGGAAAAGATCAAGCAGACATTGGAAATCTGTGACAAAAACAATTTTCTGAACGCCGTATCTACTTTAAAAGAAGCGAAACGGGTATATATAATAGGCATAAGAAGCTGCGCCCCGCTGGCATCTTTTCTTTCGTTTTATCTGAATCAGATTTTGGACGACGTGCGTCTTATTTCCACGAATAATATTAACGAAATATTCGAACAGATGATAAGAATAAACGAAAAAGACGTTGTAGTCGGGATCAGCTTCCCGAGATATTCCATGAGAACTCTCAAAGCCATGGAGTTTGCCAATAAACGCAACGCCAGGATAGTCACGATAACGGACAGTATTCATTCCCCGATAAATCTTTATTCCTCGTGCACTCTGCTTGCAAAAAGCGATATGGCTTCGATAGTGGATTCCCTTGTTGCTCCTTTAAGCCTGATAAATGCACTTATAGTCGCTTTATGCATGGAAAACAGGGAAAAAGTCGTTTCCACGCTTACGGATATGGAAAAACTCTGGGACGAGTATCAAATATACAACAGCGATGACATGGATCCTTTAAGCGAGCTTCAATTCAAAAGGAGTACACAGGAGAAGTGAAAGAAATTATCGTTATCGGCTGCGGAGCCGCCGGAATGGCAGCCGCGGTTTTCGCGGGACGAAACGGCGATAGCGTCAGCGTTTATGAAAAAAACGAAAAAGCCGGCAAGAAGCTTTATCTGACCGGAAAAGGCAGATGTAATTTTACGAATTTATGCGATTTGCAGACGCTTATCGACAATACGGTTTCAAATCCTAAATTTCTGTACAGCGCATATAAAGAATTCCTGCCGTCAGATACAATAGATTTTTTTGAAGGAATCAACCTTAAAACAAAGATTGAACGGGGCAGGCGGGCTTTTCCGGCTTCGGACAGATCTTCTGATCTGATAAAGGCACTTACCGCCGAAATGAAGCGGCAGGGTGTAAAAGTTTATTACAATACTCCGGTAACGGACATCGTTATTAAAGATGAAAAAGCATGCGGAGTAATCACACAGGCCGGAGAAAAACATGCCGACGCCGTTATAGTGGCCACCGGAGGGTTATCATATCCGGCTACGGGTTCAACGGGAGACGGCTACGGATTTGCAAAAAAAGCGGGACATAAAGTAAGCGACCTGAGGCCGGCGCTTGTGCCGCTCGCTGCAAAAGAAAACTTTGTGACACGGCTGCAGGGGCTTTCTCTGAAAAATGTGATCCTGACCATAAAAAAAGAAAAAAAAGTTCTGTTTTCGGAATTCGGTGAAATGCTGTTTACCCATTTCGGGATCAGCGGGCCGCTTGCATTATCGGCAAGTTCCGTTATCGGCAGACACCTTGAAAATAATGAACTTACTGCCGTGCTGGATCTGAAACCGGCTTTATCCGTTGAGCAGCTTGACGCGAGGCTGCTCAGAGAGTTTCAGGATAATTCCAATAAGCATTTCCAAAATGCCGTATCAACGCTGTTTCCGGCAAAACTGCGTCCGGTTATCATCAAAAGAAGCGGAATCTCACCTGAAAAGACGGTTAATGCAATCACAAAACGGGAAAGGTCTGATTTTATCAGACTTATAAAAAATTTTGATTTTACCCTGACGGGAACCCGCGGCTATAATGAAGCGGTTATAACGCAGGGCGGCGTCAGTGTAAAGGAGATTGATCCCGGCACAATGGAATCTAAAAAGATCAAAGGACTCTTTTTTGTCGGAGAGGTTCTGGACGTGGATTCTTTTACGGGAGGCTACAACCTGCAGATTGCGTGGGCGACGGGTTATAAAGCGGCAAAAGCCGTTTCCGGAGGAAAGTAATATTATGAGTTTTCAACTTGCGATAGACGGCCCGGCCGGAGCCGGAAAAAGCACAATAGCAAAAATAACGGCAAAAAAACTTGGATTTGTATATATAGATACAGGAGCCATGTACAGGGCAATGGGGCTCTTTTTTGACAGAAACGGAAAATGGCCGGAAGAATCCGAAGAAATAACCCTGCTTGCAGATAAGGCAAAGATAAGGCTGGTTAATAAAAACGGAAACCAGTTTATTTTTCTGAACGGGGAAGATGTCTCGGAGGCTATCAGAACCGAAAAAGCGGGTATGTCCGCTTCAAAGGTGAGCGCTTTTCCAGAGGTGAGAAGCCGTATGGTGGCGCTGCAAAGAAAAATAGCCGGCAGCAGCAACGTTGTAATGGACGGAAGAGATATAGGTACCGTCGTATTACCCGAGGCTGATTTGAAACTTTTTCTGACGGCGAGCGTGAAAGAAAGAGCCAGAAGACGGATGCAGCAGTTAAAACGCAAAGGGATTAATGCGGAAATAAGCCAAATAGAGGAAGATATCAGACAAAGGGATTTGCAGGATACGACAAGGGAAGCGTCTCCGCTGAGACAGGCAGAAGACGCTCTGCTTTTGGACACGTCCGATATGACTATAGATCAGGTGGTAGATCATATAATATCTTTGGTTGCGGAGAGAAGATAATGGAAATTATCATGGCTGAATCGGCCGGTTTTTGCTTTGGAGTAGACAAGGCGGTAAATACTGTTTTTGAACAGGCTCAAAAACATTCCCGCCCGATCTATACCTACGGCCCGATCATACACAACTCAAATGTGGTGGACAAGCTTGCCGAAAAAGGCGTTAAAGTCATAAACACAAAAGAAGAATTGGATAGTATAAAAGACGGGGTCATTGTCATAAGGTCTCACGGCGTTTCGAGAGCGGTCAGGGAAAGCCTTGACAGAGAGGGGATAATCTGTGTGGATGCGACCTGTCCGTTTGTATCCAAAATACACAGGACGGTTGCCGAAGACAGCTCAAACGGAAGAGTCGTTTTGATAGCCGGAAATCCGGGGCATCCTGAGGTCGAGGGCATAAAAGGATGGGCGGAAGGACCATGTTTTGTGATTGAAAATACCGAGGACGCCGAGCGCCTGAAACTTGAAAAAGATAAAAAATACACCTTGGTCGCGCAGACCACTTTTAATTATCAAAAATTTCAAGATTTTGTTGAAAAAATAAATAAAATAGATTATGATGTTAAAGTCGTTAATACGATTTGCAACGCCACTGTCCAAAGACAGAAAGAGGCCATGCAGATCGCAAAAAAGGTAGATGCTATGATTGTCATAGGCGACAGACATAGTTCGAATTCACGAAAGCTGTATGAAATTTGTAACCGAAATTGCAATGTCACTTACTTTATTGAAACTGTTATGGATCTGAATATAGAACCTTTCAAGACATTTCGTTGTGTAGGTATTACAGCCGGGGCATCTACCCCAAAAAATATCATTGAGGAGGTTCAAAATTATGTCAGAGGAAAAAGAAATTTTTGAACAACTGCTGGACGCGGACTACTGCAAGCCGATCCATAATAATGCCATAGTGGAGGGAACTGTTTTCGATGTTAAACCGGATCAGATAATCCTGGATATCGGATACAAATCAGACGGTATTCTCAATAAAAACGAATACTCGAATGACCCTGATGCGGATCTTACCACGCTTGTTTCAGTCGGCGACAAAATGGAAGTAAAAGTTCTTAAAGTAAATGACGGAGACGGACAGGTTCTGCTCAGTTACAAGAGGCTTGCTGCCGAGCGCGGCAACAAACGCCTGGAAGAAGCGTTTAACAACGGCGAGATCCTTACCGGTACTGTTACTCAGGCGGTACACGGGGGCCTAAGCGTATCTGTCGAAGGATCAAGAGTATTCATCCCGGCAAGCCTTGTTTCGGATATTTTTGAGAGAGATCTCAACAAATTCACGGGACAGGAGATCCAATTCAAGCTCATTGAATTTGAGCCCAGAAAAAGGAGGATCATCGGCGACCGCAAACAGCTTGTTCTTGCAGAAAAAGAAAAAGCCCAGGCAGAGCTTCTTGAGCGTATTT
The DNA here is from genome assembly GCA_964389285.1 of uncultured Lachnospiraceae bacterium. Lineage (GTDB taxonomy): Bacteria > Bacillota > Clostridia > Lachnospirales > Lachnospiraceae > Alectryocaccobium. Next base: position 58,743 of record CAYMCZ010000010.1, read on the forward strand.
CAATAGGCGATGCTGTCGAGGGCGTTATCAAAAGCGTTACGGATTTCGGAGCTTTTGTAGATCTCGGAGGAGTTGACGGACTTCTTCATATATCCGAGATGTCATGGGGAAGAGTAGATAACCCCAAACATCATTTCAAAACAGGGCAGCCGATACGTGTTCTGATTAAAGATATCAAAGGAAACAAAATCGCGCTCAGTCTCAAATTCGAAGACGAAAACCCCTGGCTTACTGCGGCTGAAAGATATCCGGTTGGAACCATACTTGAGGGCCGGATTGCGAGAATGACGGATTTCGGTGCTTTTGTGGAGCTTGAGCCCGGTGTGGACGCACTTCTTCACGTTTCGCAGATATCCAGAGAACGTGTGGAAAAACCCGAAGATGTTCTTTCCATCGGAGATATCGTTACCGTAAAGATCGTTGATTTTAACGAAGAAACCAAAAAGATATCCCTCAGCAAGAAAGTTCTTGAGCCCAAAGCTCCTCCTGCGGAGCAGGCGCTACCCGAGACAGAGGCAGCTCCTGAGGCAGAGGCGGCACCTGAGGTTGAAGCGGCACCTGAAGCAGAAGCAGCACCTGAGGTTGAAGCGGCACCTGAAGCAGAGGCAGCACCTGAGGTTGAAGCGGCGTCCGAAGCAGAGGCGGCTCCTGAGGTTGAGGCGGCACCTGAAGCAGAAGCAGCACCTGAGGTTGAAGCGGCACCTGAAGCAGAGGCAGCTCCTGAAGTTGAAGCGGCACCTGAAGCAGAGGCAGCTCCTGAGGTTGAAGCGGCACCTGAAGCAGAGGCAGCTCCTGAGGTTGAAGCGGCACCTGAAGCAGAAGTTACACCTGAGGCTGAAGCCTGATTGTTCAACAAATAAAGATTTTCCGGGCTGGCGCACTATAGTATAGTGTGACAGCCCTCTTTATTTGGCAGATAACGGCTTAAAGACAGTATTAAGAAAGATTTTACTTTTATTTTTTTTGCAAATAAGTTATAATTTTTTGGATAAAGAATGAAAGGAGCGTGGATATGAAAGGACGTATAGAATCAAACTTAGGTGAGGTCGTTATTACTCCTGACGTTATCGCTACTTACGCGGGAAGTGTTGCCGTTGAATGTGCCGGAATTGTCGGCATGGCCGCGGTAAATATGAAAGACGGTCTGGTAAAGCTTTTAAAGCGGGACAGTCTTAAACACGGAATCAACGTAAAGATCGACAATAATAAAATATCACTGGATTTTCATGTTTTGCTGGCTTACGGTATAGGTATAAATACTGTTGCGGAAACTCTAATAAGTACCGTTAAATACAGCATCGAAGAATTCACGGGTATGGAGATCGACCGCATCCGCATCATTGTAGAGGGTGTTCGTGTCATTGATTGATGATACAGGAGGAACGGGTTTTGTCAGTTAAACATATAGATGCCGGAATCTTAAAAAAAATGTTTATTTCCGGCGCATATAATCTCGAAGCAAACAAAGAACTGATAGATGAATTAAACGTTTTTCCGGTGCCTGACGGAGACACCGGGACAAACATGACCATGACAATCCTTTCGGCTGTTAACGAAATCAACAGCATCAAAGACGATGATATGGAAGGGTTGCTGAAAGCCATAGCAAAGGGTTCGCTCAGAGGCGCCAGAGGAAATTCCGGCGTAATCCTTTCCCAGCTCATACGCGGTTTTACCAGAGAAATACAGGAACACAAAAAGCCTGTTGACAGAAAAATACTTACGCTTGCCATCGAAAAGGCGGTGGATACGGCTTATAAGGCCGTCATGAAACCAAAAGAAGGCACGATTCTTACCGTAGCAAAAGGAATTGCAAAAAAGGCGGTCATCTTATATAAAGAAGGACTCGATCTGCAAAAGATGATGGAAGCGCTTCTTGACGAAGGGGATCATGTGTTGAATCTGACGCCGGAAATGCTCCCTGTATTAAAAGAAGCGGGAGTGGTTGACTCGGGCGGAAAAGGCCTGATGGTTCTTCTGCACGGTGCTTACAGTGCCTTTATCGGCAAAGAAGTAAAAAGAAGCGTAAAAGAGCCGTCCGAAGAATCAAAAGCAACTTCAGCCGCGGCTGCCGTAAACAGACCGATCGAGGCTCCTGAATTCGGTTATTGCACAGAGTTCATAATAAATATCGAAAAGGAACCTTCGAAAAAAGAATTGACGGAGATGTCCGCTTTTTTGGAAAGCATGGGTGATTCCGTTGTTCTGGTCTGTGATTCCGGACTTATTAAAATACATGTACATACAAATAATCCGGGTACGGTACTGCAAAGAGCTTTAACGTTTGGCGAGCTTACAAACATAAAAATCGACAATATGCGTGAAGAACACCGGGCCATGCTTGGTTTGTCGGACGAGCAGCCTCCGAAAGAGGAAAAGATTCCGCCTAAACCATACGGCTTTATCACCGTATGTGCCGGAGAGGGTTTCAAGCAGATTTTCGATGATATGGGAGTTGACGTAGTCATCAGCGGAGGACAGACCATGAATCCGTCCACGGATGATTTCATGACGGCCATATCCGTCATAAATGCCGAAACCATATTTATTTTCCCGAACAATTCAAACATTCTTATGGCCGCAAATCAGGCCAGGGTTTTGACCGAAGACAAAAATATTATAGTCATACCGACAAAGGCCGTTACACAGGGCATATCGGCCATGATCAGCTTTGACGGGGCTATGAGCCCCGAGGAAAACGCCGAGGCAATGAAAGAGGCCGCGGCTGCGGTTTCGACGGCTCAGATTACGTATGCGGTCAGGGATACGACTATAGACGGCATTAATATTAAAACGAACGATATCATGGCCGTGGGTGATAAAAAGATACTTAACGTCGGAGAAGATATCACGGAAGTGGCTCTTGAAAGCGCTAAGACCATAGCGGACGATACGAAAGAACTCATCTGCATATATTACGGTGAAGAGTATTCAGAAGAAGAAGCCGAAAAACTTGCCGAAATGATCGACGAGCAGATTCCTTCCTGCGATGTGGAAGTTTCGTATGGAGGACAGCCGGTATATTATTGTCTGATATCGGCAGAATAGCATTTATGAAACAGATCGAAAGCCTGGAAGATATAGGTATTAAAACCATAAAGGGCATAGGAGACAAGACGGTCGCACTCTTTAAAAAAGTCGGAGTTGAAAACCTTGACCGGCTTGTGCACTATTATCCGCGCTCTTATGATGTTTATGAAAAATGTGTTTCTTTTAATGAAGTATTTCCGGGGAAAAAGTTTTCTCTGAAGATTAAAATCACATCTCCTCCCGTTGTAAAAGACGGGGGGAGAATTAAAGTTACACTTTTAAGAGCGGACGACGGTACGGCGCAGCTGGACTTTATATGGTTTAATATGCCTTATCTGAGAAGCGTTTTAAAGCGCGGAAGCATCTATGTGCTTCGGGGCATGGCAAATACGAAAAACGGCCGGATATGCATAGAGCATCCCGAAATATTTTCGCTCGGCGCATTTGAAAATATAGAGGGGACGATACAGCCGGTATATTCGCTTACGGCCGGACTTAAAAACAAACTTGTCGCCAAAAGTGTTCGTTCGGTTTTGGAGGGATACGAATTTAAGGATTGGCTGCCGGATGAAATCTTAAAAGAATCCGGTTTTACCGGGATTCGCCGCGCATTGGAGCAGATACATTTTCCGGATGATGAAGCTTCACTTAAGGAAGCGGCAGAGCGGCTCATTTTCGATGAATTTTTTCTCTTTCTTTTAAAATTGGAACAGCTTAAGCTTATCGGCGCCGGAGAAAACAGATATCCCGTGCGGGAATGGTCGGCGGCGGAAGCTTTGACAAAAAACATGCCCTATGAACTCACCCGAGCACAAAAGAGGATAATAGACGAGATCAGAGCCGATATGGAGTCGAATCATGTTATGAACAGGCTCATACAGGGAGACGTGGGCAGCGGCAAGACCATTTTGGCTTTCTATGCCATGACTGCGGCATTTTCCGCAGGATATCAGAGTGCGCTGATGGCTCCCACGGAGGTTCTGGCTGTTCAGCATTACAGGGCATTGACTGCATTGTTTCAGAGAAACGGACTTGACGACTCCAGGATTGTTTTGCTGACCGGTTCCGTTAAATCAAAAGAAAAAAAAGAAATATATGATAAGATTTTATCCGGCACCGCTGCTATCGTAATAGGAACTCATGCTGTCATACAGGAAAAAACTCTCTTTGACAGACTTGCGCTTGTCATTACCGATGAGCAGCACAGGTTCGGTGTGGCTCAGAGAGACCGGATCAGAAATAAGGGTGATGCGCCGCATGTTCTGGTAATGAGCGCGACCCCGATACCGAGGACGCTGGCCCTGATTTTATACGGGGATATGTCTGTTTCAAGACTGGATGAAATGCCTGCCAGAAGATTAAAAACAAAAAACTGTGTTGTCGATACGACATGGAGAAAAAATGCATATTCCTTTATTTTAAAAGAGATAAAAAAAGGACATCAGGCATATATCATATCACCTATGATAGAGCCCAATGAAGACAATAACTGGCGAAACGTCCATGAATGTCTTGACGAGGTCAAAAATTTTATGCCTCGTGACGTAAAAGCCGCAATGCTTCACGGGCGTATGAGCCCTGATGAGAAAACAGCCGTTATGCAGGCTTTTTCCGAAAATAAGATTCAGATACTTGTTTCAACCACTGTGGTTGAGGTGGGAGTCAACGTGCCGAATGCCACCGTAATGATGATCGAAAACGCGGAATGCTTCGGACTGGCCCAGCTTCATCAGCTCAGGGGACGTATCGGCAGGGGAGAAGCCCAGTCATACTGTATTTTCATGCAGTGCGACAATAAAAAAGAAACAAATGACCGTCTTAAGATTCTAAATGAATCAAACGACGGATTTTATATAGCATCCGAAGATTTAAAGCTCAGAGGACAGGGCGATCTTTTCGGATTACGACAAAGCGGGATGCCTGTATTTAACCTTGCGGATCCGATCGAACATTCCGAATTATTGAAAACCGCGGCAGATTACGCCCATCGTGTCATAAGCGAGGATCCGGAACTGACTTCGGGAAAATACAAAACCATAGGAAAAATTCTTGAGACAGCTTCCGACAATGCGGAAGTTGTGCTATAAGTTTTTTGGAGAACAAGTATACTGATGAAATATGCAATAGGGATTGATATCGGTTCAACTACAGTAAAAGCGGTTGTGCTTGATCAGAACAAAAAAATAATTTACTCGGATTATATGCGTCATATGGCGAACGTAACCGAGACTCTTATGCTGCTCTTAAATAAGATACGCGAAGAAATGGGCGAAATAAAATGCACCGCTTCCATAACGGGCAGCGGCGGACTCAAACTTTCGCAATCGTGCAAAATCCCGTTTGTTCAGGAAGTTGTGGCAGTAGCGAGAGCAATCAAGGCGGAAGAACCTCATACGGACGTGGTGATTGAGCTCGGTGGAGAGGATGCCAAGATCATTTATCTTACCAATGGCATGGAAGAGCGCATGAACGGAGTGTGCGCAGGCGGCACGGGAGCTTTCATAGATCAGATGGCGGCGCTGCTTCAGACGGATGCCTCCGGGCTTAATGAATATGCTAAAACATATAAAGAGATATATCCTATTGCTTCACGCTGCGGAGTTTTTGCCAAAACGGATATACAGCCGCTGATAAACGAAGGAGCTTCAAGAGAGGATCTGGCGGCAAGTATTTTCAAAGCTATAGTTACACAGACGATAAGCGGACTTGCCTGCGGGCGAAGGATAAAAGGAAATGTAGCGTTTTTGGGCGGGCCGCTCTATTTTCTTTCCGAACTCCGAAGAGCTTTTATGGATTCGCTTAAACTTGAGCCGGAACAGGTCGTTTTCCCGGAAAACGCGCATCTTTTCGCAGCAAGGGGAACGGCTTATCACGGTTTTGCGGATGAACCTTCGGATATCAGTGTTTTGATAGACAAGATAGCTGCATCAAAGGATCGAAAAGCGGATATCACAGCGCTTCCCGTTTTGTTTCAAAACGAAGCCGAATATGAAGAATTCACAAAAAGGCAGTCGCAGTACAAGGTGCGCAGAAGCGACCTCAAAGATTATACCGGAAACTGCTTTTTGGGGATTGATGCGGGATCGACCACTTTAAAAGTCGTGCTTATTTCCGAAGACAATGATCTCCTATTTGAATATTATGGAAATAACAACGGAAATCCGCTCGAAGAAGCAAAAAAAGCGTTTTCGATTATCAAAGAGAGATTGAATCCGGATGCCGTCATCAGATATTCGTGTTCCACCGGTTACGGAGAAAGTCTCTTTAAATCGGCATATCATCTGGATGAGGGAGAGGTTGAGACCATTTCTCATTATTATGCCGCTAAATATTTCAGACCGGATGTAGACTGTATCCTGGACATAGGCGGCCAGGATATGAAATTCATGAAAATAGAAGACGACAGTATAAGCACTATTGTTTTGAACGAAGCGTGTTCATCCGGCTGCGGTTCTTTTATACAGAATTTTGCCGTATCACTCGGATATACGGATTCGGAATTTGCGAAACTGGCGGTTTTTGCGAAGCATCCGGTGGATTTGGGAACGAGATGTACGGTATTTATGAATTCGAATGTCAAGCAGGCGCAGAAAGAGGGTGTGGATGTTACCGACATTTCCGCGGGACTTGCGTATTCCGTAATTAAGAACGCGCTCTATAAAGTTATCCGTATAACCGACCCGAAAGATATGGGACAGCATATCGTGGTTCAGGGCGGCACCTTTTACAACGACGCGGTGCTCAGAAGTTTTGAGCTTACGCTCGGAACACAGGTAATCAGACCCGAGATCGCGGGACTCATGGGAGCTTTCGGTGCTGCTCTGATAGCTAAAGAAAGATGCGAATGCGCCGAATCATCCATGATATCCATTGATGAAATACTTAACTTTTCGTTTGAAACAAGCTATACACACTGCAAGGGCTGTGACAACAAATGCCGCCTCACGGTAAGTCATTTTCCGGACAAAACAAAGCATATTTCGGGCAACAGATGCGAAATGATGACCGGAAAGGCCGATCAGATCAAAGGCATTCCGAATATGTTTGAATACAAAAGAAAACGCCTCTTTGACTATGAACAGATAGATGAAAACGAGGCAAAAGGAGTAATAGGCATACCGAGAGTCCTTAACATGTTTGAAAATTATCCTTATTGGGTAACTTTCTTTAATGCTCTCGGTTACAGGCTTATGCTTTCTCCGTATTCCAGCAGGGATATTTTCTCATTAGGAATGGATTCGATTCCGAGCGAGTCCGAATGTTATCCGGCGAAATTGGTACACGGTCATATAGAGTGGCTGATTTCAAAAGGGGCAAAGACCATATTTTACCCCTGTGTTTATTACGAACACAAAGAAAAATCGCATTTACAGAGCTCTTTTAACTGTCCGATTGTCACTTCATATCCGGAAAATATTAAAAACAACGTCGAGGAGCTGGAGACAAGCAGCGTAAATTATATAAATCCCTTCATATCGTTTTCAAGTGAAAGGGTGCTTGAGAAATGTCTTGTCAGATGTATCCGTGGAGCCTTTAATGAAAGCCCTGCGGATATCAAAGCTGCAGCGAAAAAAGCATGGAAAGAGCTTATGAGATTCAGGGAAGACGTTCACAACGAAGGACACAGGATCCTGGACTGGATGAAGGAAAACGATAAGACGGGCATAGTGCTTGCCGGCCGGCCTTATCACCTGGATCCCGAGATCAATCACGGTATCCCCGAGATGATACAGAGCTTCGGAGTCGCCGTCCTGACCGAGGATGCCGTATCGGACAAAAGCACGAGAAAAATAAAATTGCGCGTCACAAATCAATGGATGTATCATGCGCGTCTTTATGCCGCCGCGGAATACGTCAGCCGGCATAATAATCTGGATCTGGTACAGTTTAATTCATTCGGCTGCGGTCTTGATGCAATAACCACGGATCAGGTTCATGAACTTTTGCATCAGGCTGGCAAACTGTACACCCTTCTCAAGATAGACGAAGTAAACAACTTAGGCGCAGCCCGTATAAGGATCAGATCTTTGTTCGCGGCGCTGAAAATGAAACGCCTGAAAGCTTCTCCTTTGGGAGAGATAAAAGATTACAAACGTGTACACTATACCAGAAAGATGCGAAAAGAGAATTATAAGATTCTCTGTCCCGCCATGTCTCCGATGCACTTTGATTTTCTGGATGTGGGACTTCGCTCTTCCGGGATGAATATTGTCATGCTGGACAATGAAAGCTCCGCCATCAGGGAGTTGGGACTGAAATATGTTCATAATGACGCCTGTTATCCCGCGACCATTGTTACCGGACAGATATTGGATGCAGTGATCAACGGCGGTTACGATACTGACAAATTAGCCGTTTTCATGATACAGACAGGCGGAGGCTGCAGGGCTTCGAATTATGTCGGCTTTATCAGAAAAGCCCTTGAAAAAGCCGGTTATGCGCACATTCCCGTAATATCGGTAAATTACAACGGCATGGAAACCAACTCGGGACTGCTTTATACTGTCGGTATGGGAATCAAATGCCTGCAGGGACTTGCTTACGGAGATCTCTTTTTAAGAGTTCTGTATAATTCCAGGGCTTATGAAAAGATAAAAGGCTCGGCCGACAGGCTTTATGCCAAATGGAAAGAAATATGCCTGAACGATCTCGCCAATCCGAGATTCAATTCAAAAAAATTTAAACAGAACTGCAGGGATATTGTGCGGGAATTTGACGAGCTGCCCAGGGATGAGACGATAAAAAAACCCAAGGTCGGGATAGTCGGAGAGGTTTTGGTAAAATACATGCCTCTTGCAAACAATCATCTGGCCGAAATACTCGAATCAGAAGATGTGGAAGTAGTCATACCTGATTTTGCGACATTTTTGCAGTACTGTTTTTCGAGCGCGTTTTACCGCAAAGAAAAACTGGGCGGAAGCAGGGTAGTGCATATTATCGCTAAGATTGCAAATGCCGTAATAGATCACAGCAGAAAGACAATGCTTAAAGCGCTTGAAGCCAGTAAACATTTTTCGGTTCCGGACAACTTAAAGACCATGCGAAAATATGCGGAAGGCATACTTCAGGAAGGCAATCAGACCGGAGAGGGCTGGTTTCTGCCCGCGGAAATCATAGATCTTATACACAACGGAGCCAATAATATAGTATGTATCCAGCCTTTCGGATGCCTGCCGAATCATATTGTCGGAAAAGGAATTATCAAAAAAGTAAAATCATGGTATAATGAAGCCAATATAGTTGCAGTGGATTATGATCCGAGCGCAAGCGAAGTAAACCAGCTCAACCGTATTAAGCTGATGCTTGAAAATGCTAGGGAGAATATCTGATCCGGCGGAATGGAGAATATTATGAACATTGGATTTATCGCGCACAACTGCAAAAAAGATCTTATGGAAAATTTCTGTATTGCTTATAAAAACATTATCAGCAAGCATGAGATTTATGCCACGGGGATCACCGGGCGGCGAATCGAAGAAGTCACTTCCCTGCATGTGCATAAATTCCTTGCCGGAAGCGTGGGCGGCGATAAGCAGTTCACCGAAATGATAGAAAGGGGAGATATGGATCTCGTCATATTTTTCTATAACCCGTCTATCATAAACAAAAAAGAACCTGATGTAAGGAATATCATTCAGGCATGCGATCAATACGCGATTCCGCTTGCCACAAATATTGCAACGGCGGAGGCACTTATCTTAAGTCTTGCGAGAGGCGATCTGGACTGGAGAGAGCAGTTTAGAGATCTTTTCTGAAAAGACTTATTTATAAAGGAACGATCATTATATGAGAGTTATTTCGGGCAGCAGAAAGAGTCTTCCGCTAAAGACACTTTCGGGAAACGATACCAGGCCCACGACAGATCGTATTAAGGAAACGCTTTTTAATATTTTAAATCCCTACATACCCGGCTGCCGGTTTTTAGATGTATTTGCGGGAAGCGGAGGTATAGGGATAGAAGCCTTAAGCAGAGGCGCCGTATCCTGCTGTATGGTCGAGAAAAACCGTAAGGCGGTATCAGTGATCAGGGAAAATCTTAAAACGACCGGCTTTCTCAAAGAAACAAGACTCATTTGCGCGGATGCAATAAAGGTTTTTGACAAACCGGGCGAAGAAAAATACGACGTTATATTTATGGACCCTCCCTATAACAGAGGTCTTGAAAAAGAAGTTTTGAAAAAAATAGCGTTTTCAGGCTGGGCGTCGGATAATGCTTTATACGTAATAGAGGCTGACGCGGATACGGATTTTTCCTGGGTCGGGGAATTATCTCTCGAATGTATTAAAGAAAAAAGATACAAAACAAATAAACATATTTTTTTAAGGCACGGGTGAATTATGGCAAATATCGCAGTATATACGGGAAGTTTTGATCCCGCTCATAACGGACATGTAGACATCATAGAAAGAGCGTCTCACCAGTTTGCAAAAGTGGTAATAGGAGTGCTTGAGAATTCTTCAAAAACTCCATTGTTTTCTGCTGAGGAACGTGTTAAAATTATGAAACGGGCAGTCGCTCACATACCGAATGTGGAAGTTTACGAATTTAACGGACTTGCGGTTAATTTTGCAGTCGAACACGGCGCAAGGACCATACTCAGGGGACTGAGAGCTACGACTGATTTCGAATACGAACTTCAGATGGCTCAGACGAACAGAGTCCTTATGCCTTCGGTTGATACCATGTTTCTTATAACTTCGCTGCAATTCGCATACTTAAGTTCTACTATCACAAAAGAAGTTGCTTCTTATGGGGGAGATATAAGCAAATTTGTGCCGGAATTTGTGAGTGAGCTTGTTATGAAAAGAATACCGAGAAAAAATCTAGGGGAAAGGCTGGGAAATCGATGAGCAGCAGCAGAATTGAACAGATCATTGAAGAAATCGAAGAATTTATCGAAGGATGTAAATATCAACCTCTTTCGAGCACTAAAATCGTAGTAAACAAAGAAGAGCTGGAAGAGCTTTTAAGAGAGCTCAGACTGAAAACACCGGAAGAGATCAAGCGTTATCAGCGTATAATCAGTAACAAAGACGCTATCCTGACCGATGCGCACGAAAAAAGCGAAGCGATTATTGCCGAAGCCAAACAAAAAGCCAATGATATGGTACAGCAGACAGAGATCATGAAACAGGCATATATTCAGGCGAGCGATACGATGAACGCCGCAAACAATCAGGCTCAGGAGATACTTGATTCCGCACAGCAGGACGCAAACAATATCCGTATGAGCGCTATCTCATATACGGACGGAATCCTTGAAAACCTTTCCGACATAGTCGGGCAGACTATGGCTGAAGTCAATGAAAAAAACAACAATCTCATCACAACGCTCCAGAGCTGTTACAAGGTTATTAACAACAACAGAAGCGAACTTTCTCCGGAAGTGAGAGATGACCAGTATTCGGATAATTCCGAAGATGATTTCAGGATTGAGATAGATCCCGCCATAATGGACGATCATCAGGATCATCAGGACGATGATGAAGTTTAATCTCCGAATGCTTTTTCAGAATAAAATTTGACACATTATATGGGGCTGTCGTACTATGCTTTCTCATTGATCGTACGACAGCCTCTATTTAAATATTTGATTATGAGACTGCCTGAAAAATATATTAACCGAATAAAAGAGCTTCTTGCGGACGATTACGAAGCCTATATCGAAGCGCTGGATGAAAAGCCTTATAACGCAATAAGGATAAACAATAAAAAAATACCGCCCGAAAGAATGGACGTTTTTTTTAATGAATGCTTCTTTGCGGAGGTCTTGAAAATCAGGCCTGTGCCATGGATAAATAACGGCTTTTACATAGATAAGGTATCGGACGCTTCGGCGCATCCTTTTTACAGAGCGGGACTTTATTATATACAGGATCCGTCAGCCATGACTCCCGCGGCCAATCTTCCCGTAAATGCGGAGGATTTCGTGCTGGATATGTGCGCGGCTCCCGGAGGAAAATCTTCTGAGCTTGCGGCCCGTCTTTCGGAAAAAGGCTTTTTGCTGGCAAACGATATCAGCGCTTCAAGAGGCAGGGCTTTGGTGAGAAATCTGGAGTTGGCCGGAGCGGATAACGCCTGTGTTACCGCGGAAGATCCTCAAAAACTTTCCGGTTTTTTCCCGTTCTTTTTTGATAAGATTTTAATAGATGCTCCGTGTTCCGGTGAAGGTATGTTCAGAAAAGATTCTTCTATGATCGAATCATGGATTGAAAAGCAGCCTGAGTATTATGTGAAGCTGCAGCGCTCGCTCCTTACGGCGGCCGATAAAATGCTGAAACCGGGCGGAATGATAATGTATTCGACATGTACTTTTTCGGATATCGAGAACGAAAAAAACATAGCCGCGTTTTTGAAAGAACATGCCGAATATAAGACCGTGCCTATTAAATGTTTCGAAGGATTTGAACACGGTATCTGCGGCGTTGAAGATGCGGTAAGATTATATCCGCACAAGATTAAGGGAGAGGGCCAGTTTTTATGTCTGCTGAAAAAAACGCCGGATAAGCCCGTCATAAAAAACCCGGAATTTATTCATAAAGAAAACAAAAACATAAAAAAATATATTTCCGAAAAAAACATTCCCGCTGCTGCAAAGATCTTTTTAAGAAATATTGATTTTAGGCGTATGAACGGCAGGTTTTATCTCGAAGCCGACAGACTCTTTTTAATAAAAGAAAACATGCCGATACTATCCGGTGTCAGATATCTCAGGACGGGACTTTTTTTAGGCAGATGCGCGAAAAACGGCTTTGAGCCTTCACATGCGCTGGCGCTGGCGCTTAAAAAAAGCGAATTTACAAATACGATAGATCTGCCGCATGGCAGTATTTTCACAAAAAAATATCTTAAGGGGGAATCTTTTAAGCTTTATGAAATGGGGGATATGATGGCAGATATCCGGAATACGGATTCTTCGTGGATACTTGTATGCACGGACGGATATCCGATCGGATGGGCCAAATCATCGGGAGATATGTTGAAAAACAAATACGAACTCTCGCTGCGGATTCGGTAAAACCCATCAAATCATTTCTTTAGCTTGTGAAACAATAATATATTTGTTAAAATATTCTTTATGAGAAAAATCATCATAGATAAAAGCAATGAAAATCAGAGGATAGATAAATTCCTTAAAAGATATATGCCTAATGCGGCAGGCGCTTTTATTTACAGGATGCTGCGTGAGAAAAAGATCAAGCTGAATGATCAAAAAACTTCCGGAAATGTAATTTTAAGAGCGGGAGACGAAATAAAGATTTATTTTTCCGACAGTACGCTTGAGATATTTACAAATCAAAAGTGTCAGACGGCAAATGACGTGCGGGCTTTACAAAAAATAGAGCTGCGGCTTTTTGAGAAAAACATAATTGCGCGAAGCGATGACATTCTTTTGATAAACAAACCGGCCGGAATGCTTTCGCAAAAGGCAAAAAAAAGCGATATTTCGGTTTGTGAGCTTCTTATAGAATATCTCAAATCAAAGAATGAGACAGACGATGAAAAGCTGCTGACATACAGGCCGTCAGTCGTAAACAGGCTTGACAGAAACACGAGCGGAGTTTTGATCTGCGCCCTGACTCTTAAAGGAGCGCAATGCATTTCCGAGATTATTAAACAAAGAACGATAAAAAAAGAATATCTTTGTCTGGTCATAGGAAAGGCAGAAAAAGAAATGACTGTCGAAGGGTATCTGGTAAAAGACGCCGGATCAAATAAGGTCAGGATTATTTCTCAAAAAGAAGCCGTTTCCGTAAAACATGAAAGGATAAAGACGTTGTTCAGGCCCGTGATATATGAAAAAGGATTGACGCTTGTATCTGTCGAACTGATAACGGGAAAAACGCATCAGATTCGCTCTCAGATGGCCGCGCTCGGATATCCTTTGGCGGGGGATCCCAAATACGGAGACGCCGGTTTCAATGCAAAACTCAAAAGAGAATATGGACTGAACAGGCAGTTTCTGCATTCATACAGACTTCAAATGCCGACGGATGAGAGGCTTGGAGAAATATTTTCGGGAAAGACTTTTACAGCACCGCTGCCGTCTGAACTGACTAAGGTTTTAAAAAACGCCTTACCGAAAGATATTCAGACAGACTGAGGACGCGCTTATTTTTAAGATCGGGGTATTTTAATGTCCAATATTAACGAAAACAACGATATTCAAAACAGTGCAGCAAATACAAAAGACTTAAAAAAGAAAAAAAGCACGCTTCGTGTGGTTTGGGAATATTCCAGGATTATTATTATCATTCTGGCCGCAGGTTTCCTTGTAAACAGTTTTGTATTTGTAAATGCCAGAATACCGTCTTCATCCATGGAAAACACCATAATGGCAGGTGACAGGATATATGGAAACAGGCTTGCGTATATTACCGGAGATCCGCAAAGATATGACATTGTCATTTTCAAGTATCCTGATGATGAAACACAGCTTTATATCAAAAGAGTCATAGGACTGCCGGGAGAGACCGTTATTATTTCCCAGGGTAAGGTATATGCAGTGGATGCAGCCACAAAAACTACCGACATCCCGGACGAATCGCTTATAGCCGATCCGATGCAGCTTCCGTTTACAGAAGTTTTGGACGACAGTTACATCAAAGAGCCCATGGTTACCGGAGATGCTTATAATTTTGTTTTCAGGGTTCCGGAAGATTCGTATTTTATGCTCGGAGATAACAGAAATCACTCCAAGGATTCCAGATACTGGGATCAAAAGTTCGTCAAAAAAGATAAAATAGTCGGAAAAGCGTTTTTCAGATACTGGCCATTCAACAAGATGGGAATCATACATTAGGACGGATAAAAATATGAGCACCTGGAATTCAAGGGGTCTTAGAGGTTCGGGACTTGAGGAACTTGTAAACAGATCAAACGAACAGTATCGGGAAAAAGGGCTTGCACTGATCCAAAAAGTTCATACGCCTATCACGCCAGTCAGATTCGATAAAGAGACACGGCAGATCACGCTCGCTTATTTTGAAGAAAAGAGCACGGTGGATTACATCGGGGCGGTTCAGGGGATACCGGTATGTTTTGACGCGAAAGAATGCAGAACCGATGCCTTTCCGCTTTCAAACGTTCATGAGCACCAGATCAGATTTATGATGGATTTTGAAAAACAGGACGGAATAGCTTTTTTGCTTCTGTATTTTGTCAAGCAGGACAGATACTATTATCTCAGGTTAAAAAAACTGCTCGAATTTATAGAGCGAAAAGAAAACGGAGGCCTGAAAAGATTTAAATACGGCGAGCTGGAAGATGAATTTTTTCTCAAGCCGGAAAAAGGGATTTTTGTTCCGTATCTGGAGGGGATTCAAAAAGACTTGGAATTAAGAGATTAAAAGCTTGCATTATTTAGTTTAACATGGTAGCATAGCAGAGTGATAAAGCGCAGTTCGGAGGTATTATTAATTGAATCAACTGATACATACACCGGCCGGGGTCAGAGATGTTTTCGGAACCGAGCTTGAACGTAAAAATCTTCTCAGAGATAAGATCCGAAAGATATTTCTTTCTTACGGATATAATTTTATCGAAACACCGGCCATTGAATTTTTTCCCGTATTTGACAAGGACAAGGGAACCTTACATTCTTCACAGCTTTATAAAATAATAGATAAAGACGGGCACACGCTTGTGCTTCGTCCGGACTATACCCCTTCGATTGCAAGGGCGGTTTCCATGTATTACTCCGAAGAGGACCTGCCTCTCAGGCTTTGTTATAACGGCAACGTATATTTAAGCGGCAAGGTGTACAGGGGCAGATTAAACGAAAGTACGGAAATGGGTGTAGAGCTGATAAATTTCGACAAGCCGGAAGCTGACGCCGAACTCATTGCCATGCAGTGCTCCATTATGAAAGAAGCCGGCTTTGCGGATTTTCAGATATGCATCGGAAATGTGGCTTATTTTTATGCGCTTTGCAAAGAAGGCTGTCTTTCTGATGATGACATAGCAACCCTGAGGTCCCTTTTCAGTGCGCGAAACCATTTCGGGGCGATGGAGTACATAGATTCACTGGACATTAAAGAAAACGTCAAACAAGCCCTCAATTCGCTTCCCGTCCTTTTCGGGGGGACTGATATTTTGGAAAAGGCGTCATCGGTTACGGACAATACAGACGCGCTTGATGCCATCGGGAGGCTGAAAGCCGTATATGAGCTTGTATGCCGGTTCGGATTCAGTCAGTATGTCAGCTTTGATTTGAGTATGCTCAGTGACTACACATATTATACGGGTATTATTTTCCAGACCGTTACATACGGTTCCGGCGATGCGGTCATCCAGGGAGGACGCTATAACAGTTTTATTGAAAAATTCGGAAAAAGAGCTAATGCCAGCGGTTTTACGACAAAAATAGATGCGCTGATTTCGGCGCTTCAGCGGCAGGACAGACAGTTTTTCATACCAAATGACAAAATAATGATCCTCTACAGGAGCGATCTTGTAGAAGAAGCGATACAGGAGGCAAAAAGCTGCAGAAGCACCGGGTTAAATGTCTTTTGTATTCCTTTTGATGATCCCGGAGGGCTGGATGCATACAAAGCATATGCCAAAAAACATTCATGCGGCACGGTTATTTTCATTAAAAATCCAAAAGAAAAAGAAACCATCTGGCTGTAACAGGAGATTTATAAGATGAAATATTTAACAATAGCTCTGACAAAGGGACGTTTGGCAAAAAAAACTTTAGAGCTGTTTGAAAAACTCGGCATCAGCTGCGACGAGATAAACGACAAAAGCAACCGTAAGCTTGTTTTTACGGATGAAAAAAACATGATAAAAGTATTTCTGGCAAAGGGGCCTGACGTACCGACTTTCGTGGAATACGGCGCGGCCGATATCGGAGTAGTGGGCAAAGATACGATAGCCGAAGAAGACAGAAATATTTATGAAGTTCTGGATCTCGGGCTGGGAGTATGCAGAATGTGTGTCTGCGGCCCTCCTGCGGCTTCCGAATACCTGCATCAGAACCAGCTGATAAGAGTGGCTACAAAATATCCCAATATAGCCAAAGATTATTTTTATAAAAAAAGGAATCAGACTGTGGAGATCATCAAAATGAACGGTTCTATCGAACTGGCTCCCATAGTCGGCCTTTCGGAGGTTATCGTGGATATAGTTGAAACAGGAAGCACTTTAAAAGAAAACGGACTTGTCATACTCGAAGAAATCATGCCGATTTCAGCAAGGATGATAGTCAATCCCGTCAGCATGAAAATGGAGTATGACAGGATAGGATCTTTGATTATGAGCATCAGGGAGCTCTTATAATGAAAGTATTAAAACTGAATGAAAGTACAAAAAAAGATGTTTTGGCAGTACTTCTTAACAGAAGTCCGCAAAATACCGATGAATATGAAAAGACGGTACGCTCAATAATTCAAGATATCAAAGAGAATAAGGATCGCGCTTTATTCGAATATACAAAACGCTTTGATAACGTAATTATCGACAGTTCCGATATTGAGGTCACGCGTGAGGAGATAAAAGCCGCTTACGAAGAAGTTGACGACGCTCTTTTGGGGATAATCAGGAAAGCACTGGTAAACATCAGGGATTTTCATAAAAAGCAAAAGAAAAACAGTTGGTTTTCCGCTTCCGAAAAAGGCACGATATTAGGACAAAAGATTACTCCCATGCAAAGAGCGGGAGTATATGTTCCCGGAGGAAAAGCCGTATATCCGTCGTCGGTTCTTATGAATGTTATTCCCGCAAAATGCGCCGGAGTGGAAGAGATTATAATGACTACTCCATGTCAAAAAGACGGAAAACCGGATCCGGCGGTTTTGGTTGCCGCAAATGAGGCGGGTGTGGATCGGATTTTCAGGATAGGCGGGGCGCAGGCGATAGCCGCAATGGCTTACGGTACCGAGAGTGTTCCGAAGGTCGATAAGATAGTGGGACCGGGAAACATATACGTGGCACTTGCCAAAAAAGCCGTATTCGGAAACGTTAGCATCGATTCTATAGCAGGACCGAGCGAGATACTTGTGCTGGCGGATGAAAAGGCAAATCCCGTATATGTGGCAGCCGACCTGCTTTCTCAGGCCGAACACGATCAGATGGCCTCGGCCATACTTATCACGACCAGCAGCAGGCTTGCGGATGAAGTTCAAAAAGAGATTGATCGGATGTTAAAGGATTTGCCGAGAGCAGATATTATAAAAGAGTCTCTCGATAATTACGGCTGTATTCTGATTGCGGAAAATATGAACGAGGCGACAGACGCCGCAAATGATATCGCATCCGAGCATCTTGAGATACTTACGGAAAATCCTTTCGAAGTTATGACGCGCATAAAAAACGCGGGCGCCATATTTTTGGGGGAATACTCAAGCGAACCTCTGGGAGATTATTTCGCCGGTCCGAATCATATATTGCCGACAAACGGCACCGCAAAATTTTTTTCGGCGCTTTCGACAGATGATTTTATTAAAAAATCAAGCGTTATTTATTATTCGAAAGCCGCTCTTGAAGAAGTGCATACCGATATAGAAAGTTTTGCGATGGCGGAAGGACTTCAGGCTCACGCAAAATCCATATCGGTAAGATTTGAAAAACGCTAAAACCGTTGACGGAGGGAATAAAGAAATTATGAAAAACAGGAAGTGTTCTCTGAAAAGAAAAACCAAAGAAACAGATATCAGCGTAGAGTTTAATCTGGACGGAACGGGAGCAGGCAGCATAAGCACCGGGATCGGTTTTTTGGATCATATGCTCGAGGGGTTCGCCAGACACGGCTTCTTTGATCTTGCCGTCAAGGTTACGGGTGATCTTCATGTTGATGATCATCACACCGTCGAAGACATAGGCATAGCGCTCGGAGAGGCGATAGCAAAGGCGCTGGGGGACAAAGCCGGAATAAAACGCTTCGGAAGCTGCATACTCCCCATGGATGATGCGCTTGTGCTTTTAGCGCTGGATCTTTCCGGAAGGCCTTATTTCACATGCAGTGCACAGTTCAATACAGAATATGTCGGCCGGATGCATACCGAAATGATAAGAGATTTCTTTTATGCCGTTTCGTATTCGGCGGGGATAAACCTGCACATAAAAGTACTGGATGGATTTAACAGCCATCATATTGCCGAAGCAATGTTTAAATCTTTCGCGAGAGCCCTTGACGAAGCCGTTTCGATCGATTCCAGAATCAGCGGGGTTCTCTCCACAAAAGGCAAACTCTGATAAGGCTTTGGAGCAAAAATATGAAAACCATACCTTTTATTAAGATAAACGCAGAAAATTTTGATGAAAGCTTCGCGCAGGATCTCGCTGAGGATTTTGCTGCGCGGAATTATGAAGGCGCTTTTGTATATGATATCTCGACTTCGTTTGAAGCGGGAGAAAAAGCCGTCTCTTATTTGAGAGCCGTTTGCAACGCATCGGGTACACGGGTAATCGCAAAGGTGCGCTCATTGCGCATGGAAGATATCAAAAAAATACTCTACGCCGGCTGTGCCTTCGCAGCAGTAGATTTTGACGCTGATATTTCAGAAGAGTTTCTGAAAGAAACAGCCGGAAAATTCGGGAAAGACAAGCTCATGGCTTATGTACCCTGCAGATGCGCCATGAACAAGTATAAAAAAGAATACGACGATTATTTCAGCGCGGTTATTACTCGTGATATCAGCAAAGATTTTATATCTGAAGCAACGTCGCTTCCGGCATGTTTTATAAACACCGAAGAAACTCTGCTTTACGCGGACGAAAGTATTATTTATGATCCTTTTATAAAAAAGATTTCCTGGGATGAATTAAAGAAAAACGGCGAAGGACTTGTGCCGTGCATAGTGCAGGATGTAAAAAACGGACAGGTGTTGATGATGGCTTATATGAACAGGGATGCTTATGAGCAAACATTAAGCACCGGCAGGATGACATATTTCAGCCGTTCCAGAGGTGCTCTTTGGATAAAGGGTGAAACATCGGGTCATTTTCAGTATCTTAAATCACTTTGCATTGATTGTGATAACGATACCCTGCTTGCCAAAGTAGAACAGACGGGCGCGGCGTGCCACACCGGAAACAGAAGCTGTTTTTATACGGATATTTATAAAACTTCAGATTTTAATCATGATCCGGCAACTGTCTTTCAGGAAGTTTATGACGTTATTCTTGACAGAAAAACAAATCCTAAAGAAGGTTCATATACCAATTACCTGTTTGAAAAGGGAATCGATAAGATCCTGAAAAAAATGGGTGAAGAAGCCGTTGAAATCGTAATAGCGGCCAAGAATCCGGATAAAGAAGAGATTAAATACGAGATAGCGGATTTTCTGTATCATGCCATGGTTCTCATGGCCGAAAAAGAGGTCACATGGGATGATATTACAAAAGAATTAGCGAGAAGATGATTTATGTCAGTAAACATTAAAGCAATGCTGAGTGACGCTGTTTTAATGAGTATTTCGAAACCGGAAAGATATATAGGACATGAGATAAATGCAGTTGTAAAAGGTACCCCTGAAAAACCGTTTTCGGGCATTCGCTTTGCGATTGCATTTCCTGATGTATATGAGGTGGGAATGTCTCATCTCGGGATTCAGATACTCTATGATATGTTTAACAGAATGCCGGATGTCTGGTGTGAAAGGGTTTATTCGCCTTGGCCTGATCTTGATCAGATCATGAGAGAGAGAAATATACCTTTATTCGCGCTTGAATCGCAGGATCCGATTAAATTATTTGACTTTCTCGGAATTACTTTGCAATATGAAATGTGTTATACAAACGTATTGCAGATTCTGGATCTGTCAGGCATTCCTTTACGCAGCGAAGAACGCCGCGAAGACGACCCGATTGTGATAGGCGGCGGTCCCTGTGCATACAATCCCGAACCTGTTGCCGAATTTTTTGATTTGTTTTATATCGGTGAGGGTGAGACGGTATATCCGCTGCTTTTCGAGAAATATAAAAAATATAAAAGCATGGGAGGCAGCCGCAAAGAATTTTTAAAAGCCGCTTCTTCCGTACCCGGAATATATGTACCGTCTTTATATAAACCTTCTTATGACAAAGACGGATTGCTTGTTTCTTTTGAGCCCACAGAAGAAGGAGTACCTGCGGCGGTTCAGAAACAGATAGTAAAAGATTTTAAAAATGTCACTTATCCTACATCTCCGGTGGTGCCATATATTCAGGCCACACAGGATCGTGTTGTAGTGGAGATACAGCGGGGCTGCATAAGAGGCTGCCGCTTTTGCCAGGCCGGCATGATATACAGACCCGTACGGGAAAAACCCGTGGATATCTTAAAAACCATTGCCGAAGAAAGCATAAAAAACACTGGATATGATGAAATTTCCCTGAGTTCTTTAAGCTCAAGCGATTACAGGCATCTGCCGGAGTATCTTGAGTATCTTATAAACATGTGTCCGGGAGAGGGTGTAAATATTTCACTGCCGTCCTTGCGTATCGACGCATTTTCGCTTGATGTAATGTCAAAGGTTCAGGACATAAAAAAGATCAGCCTTACATTTGCGCCCGAGGCCGGCAGCCAGAGGATGAGAAATGTCATAAACAAAGGACTCACCGAAGAAGATATTTTAAACGGTGCGGAGGCTGCTTTTAAGGGAGGCTGGAATAAAGTAAAATTTTACTTTATGCTGGGACTGCCGGGAGAAACGGATGAAGATATTAAAGAAATAGCGCATCTCTGCGAAAAAACCGCGATGCTCTATTATGATACCATTCCAAAAGAGCAGCGGACGGGAAAAGTACAGATTACGGCCAGTTCATCATTTTTTGTGCCGAAACCTTTTACGCCTTTTCAGTGGGCATCCATGAATACGGAGGATGAGTTTGTCAGAAAAGCCGGTATCGTAAAAGACGAAATCAGAGCTCAGCTCAATCAGAAAAGCATAAGATATAAGTACCATAATCCCGATGAAAGCATCCTGGAAGGAGTATTGGCCAGGGGAGACAGAAAAGTCTCCCGCCTGATAGAGGCTGTTTACAGAAAGGGCTGTATATTTGACGCATGGTCAGAGCATTTTGATCCTCAAAAATGGAAAGAAGCCTTTGAAGAGACCAGCATTGACCCGCTTTTTTACACGGCAAGAGAAAGAGATACAGACGAGCTTTTGCCGTGGGACTTTATAGATATAGGAGTTACAAAAAAGTTTCTCATCAGAGAATGGGAAAAATCAAAATCGGGCGAGTTGACGCCGAACTGCGCCGCGCAGTGCCAGGGCTGCGGCGCTCAAATATTCGGAAGCGGGATATGCTATGAGAATAAGAATTAAATATTCTAAAAACGGAATTCTGAAATATATAGGTCATCTGGATACAATGCGTTTTTTCCAGAAGGCTTTAAGAAGAGCCGGTTTTGACGTGGTATATTCGGAAGGGTTCAGTCCTCATATGATAATGTCATTCGCGCTTCCGTTGGGAGTTGGACTGACAAGCGAAGGTGAATATTTTGACCTTGAAGTCAGATCGGTTTTTTCGTCGCCGGAAATGAAAGACAGTCTTAATGCGCAGATGCCGGAGGAAATCAAAGTCTTAAATATCGTAAAGGTCCAAGATGATAAAGCTTCCAAATGCATGACTTTGGTAGCGGCAGCCGACTATGATATTATCTTAACCGATATGGGCGCTTTTCCCCCTGATTGGAAAGAGTTGCTTGAAGCATTTCTGCAAAAAAAAGAAATTATGGTACTTAAAAAAACCAAAAAGAATGAAAAGTTAACGGATATCAGGCCGTTGATATATGATTATAAAATAAAAAATGATATGGTATCATTTCGTCTTTCCGCAGGCAGTGTCGATAATCTAAAGCCTTCGCTTGTGATGGATGCTTTCTGCGATGAAATAAAAACGCGGCCGGAAAGCGTTTCTTATCAGACGCACAGAAAAGAGCTGCTTTTATCCGATGACGGCATATTTTATCCGCTGGATCATTTCGGAGAGGTGATTTAAGATGGGCGGGATTTATAAACTCGTCTCTGCCCGAAAAAAATCGGCAGGCCGTGACTTTATTGTAACCGTGCTTTTTGAAAATGAAAAGCCGATTGAATTATATATAGATGACGCGGAACAAAAATACAGGGCGGGAGATATTTTCGTAGGTCACGTTATCAATATTGACGAAACATCGGGCGGGGCTTTTGTAAAATTTACTCCCGATGAAACGGGATTTCTCCCGAAAGAAAGCTTTTCGGGAGCCGTATTTAAAAATTCAAAAAAAGACGGCATACTTAAAGCAGAAGACGAGCTGCTTGTAAGCATAGAAACAGAAGCTTTAAAGACAAAGAATCCCGTGCTTTCAACGGAGTTGAAAATAACCGGAATCAATTTTATAATATCAAACCGTATAGACGGGCTTCTTTTTTCCAAAAAGCTGACAAAAGATGATAAGGGTCGAATAACCGGTGTTTTACAGCCTTATTTATCCGAATACGGATTTATCGTAAGAACCTCCGCGGCTTATGCTGCGGAAGAGGAGCTGATTATCGAAATCAGGGAGCTTTCATGCCGGATGGAAAAACTTATCAAAAACGGCAGGATGAGAAATTACGGTGTGCGGCTTTATGATTCCGGAGGAATATGGCTTGAAAAGCTGAGACAGTACGGTATTGATTCTTTTGAGCGTATTATAACCGATGATGAAGAAATATATCGTGAGCTTTATTCATTCGCATCAGAACATCATATTTTTCCGGTTTTAAAGAAACCGATATTGATACGGATAAAACCCTGTGCCTTTATCGGGATGAAATGCTGAGCCTTTACAATCTGTATGATTTTTCCGCTGTTATTAAAAGGAGCACCGAAGAAAAAGTCTGGCTTAAGTCGGGAGGCATGCTGATTATCCAGCAGACAGAAGCATTTGCCTGCATAGATGTAAACAGTGCCAAGTCCGGAAAATGGAGAAAAGACGAAGGCGGCGTGCTGGATTTTAATATGAAAGCGGCTGAGGAAGCGTTCAGACAGATACGTTTAAGACAGCTTTCGGGCATAATTCTTATAGATTTTATAAACATGAAATCAAAGCAGGAAAAGGACAGGCTTATAGAATACTGTTCACATCTTGCAGGAAAGGATCCGGTTTATACAAATGTAATAGACATAACCCAGCTTGGAATCATGCAGATAACCCGCAAGAAAACTCATAAAAATATATCACAATTTAATCACATGTTAATAATATAATATCGTCTGTTGACGTTGTTTCGGAGGAAACTTTCAGGATTATCGATTTTCAGCTTTTGGGAATTTTTATAGGGAATTATTTTTATGTTACAGACTATATTTCAATACGGATACGGATATGGATTCAGAAGATACGGCTACGGGAACTCCTTTTATTTTGACTGGACGTTTATGCTGATAATAGCCGGAATGATAATCTCGATACTTGTGCAGGTTTATATGCGGGGAACATTTTCCAAATACAAAAACGTAAAATCTTCGCAGAATTATTCAGGCGCGCAGGTAGCTTCCATGATACTGAAAGCAAATAATATTCACAATGTCAGGATAGGGCGCGTAAGCGGAGATTTGACGGATCATTATGATCCTTCTTCCAAAACGCTTAACCTGTCGGATTCGGTTCATTCCTCGACGTCACTTGCGGCAGTCAGCGTAGCGGCACATGAATGCGGACATGCGATACAGGACGCATTGGCTTACGGACCGCTTCGTATGCGGGCGTCTCTGGTGCCGGGGGTAAATCTTGTTTCAAAGATATGCTGGCCGATGTTTATCATAGGGCTTATATTCAGCATAAGGCCGCTGCTTTATGTAGGAATAATCATGTTTTGCGCTGTACTGGTGTTTCAGCTGGTTACGCTTCCGGTTGAATTTGACGCTTCTTCAAGGGCGCTTAAAAACCTTACTGCGCAGGGTGTGCGGCTGCAGTCAGAGATAAAAGATTCAAAGAAAATGCTTAATGCGGCGGCACTTACTTATGTTGCGGCTGTTGCCGTCACCCTTCTCCAGCTGCTCAGACTGCTTGCCATAGCGGGAGGCTCAAGGCGAAATTAAAAATTTATTATATAAATTTCAAATAATAATAAAAGGAGCTTTTAGAAATGTCCGAAAAAGACAATAAAACCGAAAACAACAGAAATAAAAAAGAAGGTGAAAAAAAACCTGCAAATACTTCCGTTCAATATGAAAGACTTCCCGGTGAAACTTCATATGACGCGAAAAAGCGTATAAAAAAAGAAATGGCATCTATTAACAGAAAAGGCGCGTTAAGGTCAAATGCCCCGGTTATAGGTGTTGCCGCTGCTGCTTTGGCGGTTATTATCGGAATCTGCGGCGCAAAAGCCGCGGACGCGGGAGACTATATCAGGATCAATGACGAAAAGATAAGCGAAAGCGAATTCAATTATTATTTTAATTCTACTTACAACAGCATGGCCCAGATATATTCAAGTTATATGGGACTCGACACCACACAGCCGCTGGACCAGCAGATGTATGACGAGACTCAGACATATCAGGACATGTTTGAACAGCAGGCGGTAAATAATATCATTTATAATCATGCCCTCCTTAAAGACGCCAAAGAAAACGGTTTTTCTTATGATCCTTCAGGAGATGTAAAGGAACAGATGGACAGCCTTTCCGAACAGCTTGCCGAAAGTGAGAGCGATCTTTCGTTGAATTCTTATTTCAGCCAGTATTACGGTGTAAGGGAAAAAGACGCCCGTAAATACATCGGAGACAGCATAAAAGCCGAAAAATATTATGATTCTCTTGCCGATACGCTCGGCGCGACCGAAGAAGAAGTAAACGCGAAATACGAAGAGGATAAAGACGACTATGACAGGGTCGAATATGTATCAATTACCGTAAACTCCGACATTCCGGAAGAAATTGATATCTATTCGGATGAACTTTCGGAGGTTGATCAGCAGACTGTGGATGCCGCGTATCAGGAAGCGCGTCAAAAAGCAGAGGCTATTTCACATGCTTCCGATCTGAATGAGATGAAAAATCTGGCGGTTCAGTATGGAGTTGTTGAAAGCGCGGATGAAATAGAAAGCACGGATGCTGTGGGACATGACTATGTCTCGGACGGTGAGTGGCTCTTTGGCGACAGAAAGCCGGGCGACATCACTGTCGTAAATGATGACGATTATTATTACGCAACGGTATATTATTTCATAAATCGCGAAAAACCGACTGAGCATACAAAGAACGTTTATGTTTACAGCATAAACGCATCTTATGAAGAAGATGCCGATGAAACCGCGATTCAGGAAGAGATTTCTTCAATAGCAGCCGAAGCTGAAGCGCTTCTTGCGGCGTATAATGAAACAGAAAAAACAGCGGATGCTTTTAAAGAGCTGAATTATAATGACATGGAAGCAACCGAATATAAAAATTCAGACAGGGACAATCTGCCGCAGGCAATTGCGGATTGGGTTTTTTCGGATGAAAGAAGCGAAGGCGATACCGAAATAATCGAAGACGGTGAAACCTACTATGTGGTATATTTTGCCGGAGACGGACCCGAAAGCTGGTTTAATTCAGTTAAATCCGCGCTTGATTCCGAAAAGATTTCGGAATACGTGCAGAAACTGACGGATGCTTATGAAGTTTCGGACCCCAAAGGCAACCTGCATTATCTGGCAGCCGCCGAAGAGAGCGAGTCAACCTCGGAGTCTTCCGAAAGTTCTGCCTCTATTGAAGAGTAATACATATAAATAATATAAAAATACGGGGCTGTTGCATTATGATATGCTACCCTCAAGTAGGACATTGAAATATAAAACCTACTTGGGGGT
>CAYMCZ010000011.1:0-76085 GCA_964389285.1 uncultured Lachnospiraceae bacterium
TCTCGGGGTCCTGCCCTGAATTGCCATATTCCCTTTCAGGTCTTCATCTTTATTCAGGATAGACTCTTTAACGGCATTTCTAAGTGCCTCCCCGTCAAGAGCCGCATAATCGTTGTCTGCGAGATATTTGATTTTAAGCTCATTAGGCGTTCCCAAAAGGCCCGGCGTGCATGCCGGAGAAACGACCGGATCCGCAAGCTCCCAGATGCCTCCTATGGGATCTTTGAACGCGCCGTCACCGTATATCATACATTCTACGTTTTTGCCTGTGGCTTTTTTCATTTCGTCCGCAAGGGCATCTACGAACACCTGTCCGTTATCCGGGAAAAGTTTTACTTTTTCTTCAGTTGATTTGTTTGATCCCAAAAGACCGTAATTGCTGTTAAAACCGCTTCCGTTCACGGGCGAATTCAGCAGTTCATCCAATGTAAGTACCTTTTTAGCACCGGCCTTTTCAAGTCTTCTTTTTGTGCGGAATCTCGTATGAATGTCACAGCATAACACACTGTCGGTTTTCTCAAGCACTGCCTCAGGACGGTTGCTGAATATTATCTCCGCTTCACATCCGCAGTCCTGTATAAGTTCTTTATAGTATTGAACGTAATCTATTCCCGTAAAAGGATGAAGCTCATATCCGAACGTATCACGGTATTCTTTCTCCGTAAAAACATGTGAAAACGGATTAAAATCCAGATCTTCAAGTTTTTCCGGATTAAAGAGGCAGTTGCCGACCTCGTCAGACGGATAACTGAGCATAAGAGTTATCTTTTTTGCTCCGAGTGCGATACCTCTCAAAACAACTGCAAATCTGTTTCTGGAAAGTATCGGGAACAGCACTCCTATATGATCGCATGCAAATTTGTTTTTTACATCCTGCGCAATATCCTGTATCGAAGCATAGTTTCCCGCAGCTCTTGCCACAACGGATTCCGTTACCGCGATAACGTCTTTATCGTTAAAAACAAAACCGTCGTTTTTTGCAGCCTCGAGCACACTGTCTCTGACTGTCTTTACAAGATCATCGCCTTCTCTTATGATCGGTGTTCTGATTCCTCTTACTACTGTTCCGGAAGTTCTCATATCTTCTCTCCTATCTGTTCAAAACTAACCTTTCGGCTATAACGGGTTGCTTTAACATAAAATTTAAAAATATATACAATCAATCCAGAAAAGACTTGATGTTTTCCAGATTGTTTTCGGCTGTTTTTCGGCCTTTTTCGTATACCTCCTGAAGCTTTTCGGGATTGCGGCAGACTGCTCCGATATCAAGCTCTTCTTCGGGTCTGATAACATAGCATCTACCCCTTTTTTCCTGGTTTCCGATAAAAGCCAGCTGTCTGTTGTATCTTCTGTGACGATCCCTTAAAGCATTTACAATTGCCGGATATTTGCGCAGCAGCAGTTTGGTAAAACCGAAATATTTGAGAGGCTTTTTCACATATCCGTCCGGCTGGGTCAGAACCACAACATTTTTTGAATATCCGTTTTCCTGCATCCATTTTAAAGGAACGGAATCGGAAATACCGCCGTCCAGATATTTTTGCCCTTCAAGCTCAACAGGCCGCGATGCAACCGGCATGGAAGCGGATGCGCGCATCCATTCGAGTCCTTCGTAATTTACTTCATCTATTTTTTTATAAAAGGGTTTGCCTGTCTGCACATCAGTTGCAACCACATAAAATTTCATCGGATTGTTTTTAAATGTCACAGCGTCCATAATGTCGAGTTTGTCAGGCAATATATGATAATCAAACTCTCCGCCGTACAAATCGCCCGTCTTTAACCACGAACGAAATCCTACATATCTGGGATCCTTGCAAAAACGCTTATTATATCTAATAACACGTCCGATTTGCCCGGATTTGTAATTGCATCCGAAAACGGCTCCGGCGGAAACGCCGATCATTCCGTCGTATTCAATGCCGTTTTCCATCATGACATCGATTACTCCGGCAGTAAAAAGTCCTCTCATGGCTCCGCCTTCCAAGACAAGACCGGTTTTACACATAAAAATCGCTCCATTACAGGATTTAAAATAAATCATTCAGGGTTATTTTGAGAGTTGTAAACCGATCTCAAATCAGCCCACTAAAGTATAATAATTTATCACGCTAAATTTTGCAAGTCCAACATATAAAATTTGCATATTTAGGGTTTCTGTCGTATACTTTTCAAATATATGATACGAAAAATGCTGTTTAATAATATACAGGTTGTGAAATGCAAAAAATTATATTTTTTGATGTAGATGGCACATTATACAGAAACGATTGCAAAGTCCCTGACAGCGCAAAGGACGCGATCCTGAAATGCATCGATAACGGACACAGGATAATGATATGCACCGGGCGCAATTACAGCATAATTCCGGATGAGGTGCTTGCCCTGCCCTATGACGGTATTATAGGCGCAAGCGGCGCATATATCTCTTATAAGGATGATATTTTAGAAGATGACGCAATCACCGGAGATTCGTGCGAAAACATTCTTTCCGTGCTTTACAAATACAAAATCCCATATTATATCGAAAACTCGAATTATTTTTATTATGATAAAAACTTTATTCCTCCGGTTTTTAAAAAAATAGAAGTGTTCAAAAACCAAAGCTATTCGCGAAAATTAAGACCCGTTAGCGAATATAATAATAGGATATCCAAAATAACAGGATATCCCAAAGACCGTTCGCTTTTATTAAAAGCAAAAGAAGAATTATCCCCATGGATGAATCTTTTGATCCATGAAGAATACGCTTATATCGAAATCTCGCTGAAAGACCATTCCAAAGGAACCGGCGTAAAACGAATACTGGATCATGTCGGGAGCGACAAAGATAATTCTTATGGTTTCGGCGACAGCAGAAACGACATTGCAATGCTCGAAGCCGTGGGGCATCCCATAGTAATGGGAGACGCCCCTGACGCACTCAAAGCGCTCTTTCCTTCGACCGAATCCATTTATAACGACGGCATAGCCAAAGGACTGAGCATGCTGAACCTGATATGATCTTATATCCTTACGGGCATATTTACACCTGCTTGCCCATGTTGTAGGCGTCTTCCAATATCTGTTTGCCTTTTACGAGACCGGCGTCCATTACATCCGGAGCATAAAGCCTGCCCTTTATCTCATAAGACTCAAGGTGCTCCACAAATCCGTCGAGATCACCGAGAGATCTTTCGATGATTTTAAGGTCGAGTCCTGCGGAAACGATATAATATACATCCTTGCTTCCGAGATGCTGCCATATAGGATATGTACGGTCAATAAAGGTTTTCATTTGAGCCGTAATACCGTAATAGTATACCGGCGTTGACAAAACAAGCACGTCGGCTTTTTTATACATATCCAATACTTCTGCCATATCGTCTTTTAAAATGCAGGTGCCGCCGTTTCTCATACAGGCATCACAGGCCCTGCAGAAACCTATGTTTTTTTTGTTGATATTAACAATGGTTACATCATTTCCCGCTTCGGCAGCGCCTTTGGCAAATTCCTCGCAAATAAGATTTGAATTGCCTTTCATCCTCGGACTGCTTTCTATGATAAGTACGTTTTTTCCCATGGTTGCCTCCTGTACGTTGTTTTATTTAAGTATACAATACTTCTGATTTCTTGACAAATACTATCTCAGGTTATAAAATTCCGTATATGCGGATGTGGCGGAATTGGCAGACGCGTCAGACTTAGGATCTGATGTCTTTGATGTGCAGGTTCGAGTCCTGTCATCCGCATTTTTTATTTTAAACGGAGCAAATGTATTACTTATGAAACTCCTGAGCATCACGGCACAGCGCCCCGACAGCACGGGCAGCGGGGTATATCTGACCGAGCTTATAAAATCTTTTGCAAAAAAGAATATCGAACAACAGCTTATCTGCGGGCTTCCTTTCGGTTCTGAATCAGGGTTTCCCTCGGAAATCACTGTAAATCCCGTGTTTTTTAATACTCAAAAGCTGCCTTTTCCGGTCGCGGGCATGTCTGATGAAATGCCTTACGAAAGCACGAGATACCGCGACTTTTCGGATGAGATGTATGACAGCTTTGTCTCGGCATTTTCTGAGGTTATCGCCGATACCATACAAAGCTTCAGGCCTGATGCGATAATCTGCCATCACCTATATATAGTAACGGCTCTTACTGTCAATTTATCGGGTGAAATACCCGTTTTTGCCGTCTGTCACGGTTCCGATCTGCGCCAAATCAGTAAAAATCCGCTTAACAGGGCCTGGATAAAAAACAATATTCTCAAACTTAAAGGCATTTTCGCACTTCACAATGAACAAAAAGAAATGATACGAAACTGTTTTCAGTATCCCGAAAACCGGATACATGTTGCAGGCACGGGATACGACAAAGATATCTTTTATCTAAAAGAAGGCTTAAAACCCAAAGACGACGAGAGAGTTCGTCTTGTTTTCGCCGGTAAAATTTCAAAGAAAAAAGGACTTGCAAGCCTGATAAAAGCATTAAACAAGATTGCCGTTTCAGAGAAAAGGATTTCTCTGACCCTGATAGGCGGATGCGGAAACAAAACAGAATACGATGAAATCCGCACTCTTGCAGATAACTGTCCGCATAAAATCATTTTTACCGGAAGACTTCCGAAACATTTCCAGGTCGCTGAAGAATTCAACAAATCGGATCTGTTTGTTCTTCCGTCTTTTTATGAAGGTCTTCCGCTGGTTCTTATCGAAGCCATGGCCTGCGGCCTGCCTGTTGTCTGTACTGATCTGCCGGGAATACAGGGCTGGCTTAAAGACAAAGGGCTTGACGGTTACGCCTGCTTTGTGCAGCCGCCCAAGATGTCCAATACCGACGAACCTGATGAGTCTTCTTTGATTGATTTTGAAAACGAACTGGCAGGCGCCATTTTAAAAGCAGCTGCTGACCTGCCATATCCCGACAACGCAAAACTCGCTGAACTTTCATGGGACGCTCTTTGCGAGTCTGTGTTAAGTATAATCAGAAAATGATGAGCATTACGTTCTTTTTTCTTTTAAATATGATCAAATGTGCTATAATGGCTTTGTGCAATTTTTTGCCTTATAAGAGAAGGGAGTTTTATCATGGCTAAGACCAAAAGAGGATTCAGGGCCGTCCTGATTATGTGTATTATTACATTTGCAATTGGCCTTATTACATCTGTCAACCGACCCGTTGATGCAGCGCCTGATCCCGCCGGAACGACCGCAAGCGTGATGCCGGCTGTTTCAGACGGCGACGCTCTTAACTTCGGCGTTGATGTCGGCGATGACGAGCTGGTCGAATACGATCTTTCGGATCCCGATTCCGCTCTAGAGTACGCCCAGAATTACGCAGACAACCTCCAATATGATCAAAACTTTGACGAACATATTGATACCGCCATAGATACGGTCAGGGAAGACATTCCGGCATACGCCACATGGCTTTCACTTCTTGCCCCGATAGTAGCTATTGTTCTTGCGCTTCTTACAAAAGAAGTTTATTCTTCGCTTGTTATCGGTATTCTGGTCGGCGGAGTAATTTATGCGAGCGGCAACTTCGCCGGAATGCTTGATCATGTTATTGTTGACGGTTTCATAGCAAATATTGCAGACTCCTACAACATAGGCATAATTATTTTCCTGGTTTTGCTTGGTGCGCTTGTTTCGATGATGAACAGGGCAGGCGGGTCCGCCGCATTCGGACGATGGGCCACCGAACATATACACACAAGAATCGGCGCTCAGCTCGCTACCATCATTTTAGGTCTCTTAATCTTTATCGACGATTATTTTAACTGCCTTACGGTTGGCTCTGTTATGAGACCTGTTACCGACAATCATTATATATCAAGGGCTAAATTAGCTTACCTTATAGACGCTACCGCCGCTCCCATCTGTATTATCGCTCCGATATCATCTTGGGCGGCTGCCGTTGCCGGATTTGCCAACAGTGCCGGCGCCGAAAACGGAATAGCTCTTTTTATCCAAGCCATTCAATACAACTTCTACGCGATTCTCACTATCGTAATGATGCTGTTTCTGGCACTTACAAATACCGATTTCGGCCTTATGCGTAAACACGAAAAAAATGCGATTGAAAATAATGATTTGTTTACATCAGGCACAATCCGTGCGGTTGACGATATGAAAGTCAATCCCAGGGGACGTGTATGTGACCTTATTGTCCCCATAATAGTTCTTATAGTCTGCTGCATAGTCGGAATGATTTATACCGGCGGCTTCTTTGAAGGCGAAAATTTCGTGTCTGCTTTTTCAAACAGCGATGCTTCCGTAGGCCTTGTGATGGGTTCATTTATAGCAATTATATTTACCATTGTTTTCTATCTGATAAGACGGGTTCTTTCTTTCAAGAGCATAATGGATTCACTTCCCGAAGGTTTTAAGGCAATGGTACCCGCTATTTTGATTCTTTGCTGCGCATGGACTCTTAAAGCTATGACGGATTCGCTGGGTGCTAAAATCTTTATTTCCCAGCTGGTAGAAGGAAGTGCGGCGGATTTCCAGATGCTGCTTCCGTTTATCATATTCATTATAGCCGTGGCACTCTCCTTTGCTACGGGTACGTCATGGGGTACGTTCGGTATTCTGATACCTATAGTATTGAGCGTCTTTGCAGCCGGAGAACCCATATCAATAGTCGCTATTTCGGCATGTATGGCCGGAGCCGTATGCGGAGATCACTGTTCTCCTATTTCGGATACAACAATCATGGCCTCGGCCGGAGCCCAATGCGACCACTTAAATCACGTATCGACACAGCTTCCATATGCTTTGACCTGCGCCGCGGTATCAGCCGTTGCTTATATTATTGCAGGCCGGATATGCAACTGGGCTGTAGCCCTGCCCATCGCAATAGCCATGATGATTGTGGTTTTGCTTATCATCAGAAAACTTGCTGGAGGCTCCGATACGAATGATTCCGCAAGAGACATTAAAAAGAAATACAGAAATGAAATAGATGGGGAGTAATAAACTTTTATTCCAAATACAAAAAAGGCTGATCAATCTGACCAGCCTTTTTTTATAAATAATATTTTATTTTACAAGCTCTCCGTCAGAGAAAACGCCCTCATATACGGTGCCGTCAGCTAAAGTCAGAGAACCTTTTCCCGTATCATGCAGCACTCCGTTTTCATCTAAGAGGAATTCACCGTCGTATACCTTGCCGTCCGGATAGGTATGCGTACCGTGAACGATATTATTGTCCAGGAATTCTCCTTCAAAAACATGTCCGTTTGCAAGAGTCAGCCTGCCGTCGCCGGTTTTAACGCCTTTGCTCCACTCGCCTTCGTATTTGTCGCCTTCGGCCCAGATAAATGTACCGAAACCTTCAAAAGTTCCGTCTACGAAGTCGCCTTCATAGGTTTTACCGTCAGGCCATGTCAGCTTGCCCTTTCCCGTCCTGGTCCCGTTTATAAAATCGCCCTCGTATATCATACCGTCAGCCATAGTGTATTTGCCTTTTCCGTGACGCTGATCGTCATGATATTCACCTTCGTAGATTTCACCGGTCTTCCAGGTATATTTGCCATATCCCTGACGGATTTTTTTAAAGAGTCCCTGAACTATGTATTCACCTTCATAGATACCGTTGCCGAATCTGATCTTTTCGGTTTTGGACATTTCATCTTCCTCCAAAATATAGATGCGCCTGATTTTTTCAGCGTTTATAACTCAAGCGAAGGAGCGGCATAAACCCTTGAAAGCAATTCCTGATTCAATGCATAAAGCCCTTTGGGATCCGAACCGAATAATTCAAATTTTTTGATGAGATCATCCGCGTTTTTCTCTTCTTCCCCCTGCTCTTTTACAAACCAATCAAAAAACTGCATTGTACGATAATCATGAACCGCATTTGCGGCCGTGTATATATCGTTAATAAGACTTGTTACATACTGTTCGTGCTCAAGTCCGTAAACAAGCGGATCTTTTGCGGAAGAATACGTCTTGTCGGGAGCATCGATGGCTTTAAGCGTAACATGTTCTCCGTTATTGTGAAGATATTCACGCATCAGCATCGCATGATCTCTTTCTTCCTGCGCCTGAATATCATACCAGTTAGCAAAGCCGTCAAGCCCCAGATCGTTATAATAATTGGCAAAATCCAGATAAAGATATGCGGAATACAGTTCTTTATTTACCTGATCATTAATCAATTCTTTTACTTTTGAATCCAACATGTAAAAGTCCTCCTGTGAAAACGCAAATATATAATTGTTACTTTTTTGACGATTATACAGTCTTTTATTATAAAAATCAAGCTTCAAAAAACTGTTTTTTTGTAAAAAACAACAAATTTTTTATTCAAAATCTTAATTATCAGCTTCGCTATCGCAGAGTTCTTCATAATAGTTTGCGATTTCCTCGTATTCTTCATCGCTGTCGATGGATTCCACGATCGCTTTGTCCGCATCATATCCGAAAATCTCTATCTTGCCTTCATCGATAATTTCATCTGTAATGATTTCATCGTTACTGTCTATTTCGGCAACAACGATATAACATTTTTCTTTGTATTCAAACATATCAAGCACGGCAAAATCCATTGTTTTGCCGTCGGTTTCGATTGTAAAAACATCAACTTCTATGGTTTCTTTTAAATTATCATTACTCATTGATTTTCTCCTTAAAACGCAGCGTTGTATATTTTAATGATATCCGAAGCAGTAAGGGGAACATAACTACCCTTACATCCCTTTTCGGCTTTGAGAGCCATTTTTTCAAAATTGACTTTATCATTAATACCGACCATTCGCAGATCAGATGGTATCTGAAGTTCTTCAAAAAAGAATTTTCGAAGAGAAGCTGCAGCGGCTTTTGCGGCTGAATTATCGTCACTGTCGGTAATATTAAAGATGTTTCTTCCGAATTCGGCAAAATCTTTTATAGTATCCGGCTCTTTATCCATGCAGAATTCCATCCATGCCGGAGTTAAGATCGCAAGGCCCTCTCCGTGGGTTATATCATAAAACGCGGAAAGCTCATGCTCCATCGGATGTATGCACCATGTAACGGCTGAACCGAGCCTTACGAGACCGTTTATGGCAAGGGATGAACACCACATCAGGTTTGCTCTTGCTTCATAATTTTCAGGCTCGTTGTAAGCAATCGGGCCGTATTTAACAAGAGTTTTCAGCAAAGCTTCACACATATTTCTTTGAAGCGTACCGCCCTTTACGGATGTGAAATAATTTTCCAATGTATGGCTCATTATATCCGCTATACCGGAAGCCGTCTGCTTTTTGGAAACGCTGAATGTGTATGTCGGATCAAGTATAGACATCTTAGGTTTAATAAGATCGCTGTGTGTTCCCCATTTTTCATTTTTGGAAAGATCCGAAATAACGGCGAACTGATCCATTTCGGAACCTGTAGCCGCGAGTGTCAACACAGAATATACGGGCAAAGCCTGTTGTATTTTGTCTCCATCCAGAACAAGATCCCACGGATCGCCTTCATAGCATGCGCCAGCGGCTATTATTTTAGAAGCGTCTATCGTAGAACCTCCGCCTACAGCAAGAACCATCTCTATATTGTTTTCTTTGCAGATATCAGCACCTTTGCGTACGGACTCTATGCGCGGGTTGGGTTCTATCCCGGAGAGTTCATGGATTGTCATACCGGCATTCTCTAATATAGAAACAACCTTATCATATAAACCGGAGCGTTTAATACTGCCTCCTCCGTACACCAGGAGGACTTTATTTCCGCTTTGAGTTAATTCGTTAAGATGTTCTATCTGATTTGTCCCGAAATGTATCTTTGTCGGAACGTAATATGTAAAATTATACATCATTAAAATCTCCACTAAAAATATTAATCAATTAAAACTTTTCCCATACTACTCTGTCTTCAAACGGGGCTTTTTCTTTCTGAGCCACATCCTGCACAGGAACTCCGAAGGGAATGACGCAGCGTACGCTCCTGCCTTCGGGAGCGTTTATGATTTTGGAAATCGCAAGATGCTTTTCATCTCTGCGTGTCGCTCCGTCCATCCATACTCCTGCATAACCGAGAGCAGTTATACCAAGCAGAATGTTTTCAACGGCAGCAGCGTAGTCTTCCACGTCAAATATAAAAGGAGCCGCGCCTTCCATTTGGGTCTTTTTCTTTTCGGAAAGAGCCACTATCATGACCGGAGCGGTTTTTGTCGCGGGAGTCGGAATAACTTCGGCGATACGATTACGCAGTTCTTTGTCACGTACGATAACAAAAGAAGTCGTCTGCATATTATATCCTGAAGGAGCGCGGAGACCGGCATCGACTATTTTAATGATATCGTTTTCAGGAATATCCTGATCTTTAAATTCGTGCCTGTAACTTGCTCTTTTTTCAACAGCCTCAAAATAATTCATGATATACCTCCTGATTATTATTTAATGAATTGATTAATAAAGAGTCTGATTTTTATAATACTCTTTCAGCGCTATTATATATTAATAATCCGATAAAAAAAAGAAGTTTATACTTTTTAAATATATTAAAAAGGATTGCCCGAAAAATCAGGCAATCCTTTTGGTTTTATCAGGACTAAGTATTAAACGATGTTATCGTTGTTGAGAACTTTGTCATGAATGATGAAGTATCTGTTGTGACCTTCTTTAAGTGCGTTGAAGAATTCTTCGGATTCCTTCGGATCGTCTTTTGTTACAAGACTTACAATGATCATTACTACGAATGCCGCAACAAGACCGAATGCACCGTACCATGTTCCACCGATGCCCCACCAGAAGTAGGTCATGAGAACGACTACCGCGCCAACTATAGAAGCGATAATAGCTGCTGCTTTAGTAGCACGCTTCCAGTAAACGCCAAGGATAAGTACCGCAAGCATCGGTGTAACGATAGCGATAGCAAACATGATCAGTGTGAAGATCAGATCCGGCGGATTAAGAGCGACGCAAAGAGAACCGATACCGATAACCGCGATAACTACACGCTGTGCAAGATTCGGTTTCTTAAATTTGATCTTAAATGTACGAACAAGAAGATCTTCGTAAATGATACCTGCAGAAACTGAAAGGAACGCATTTGCTGTTGAAAGACCAACGGCCATGGATCCTATGAAGAAAGCAACCATAAGACCTTTTGCAAGAGCCGGGCTGATTCCGTTTACGATGTTCTGTACAAGGTAAGGGATGATAAGCTCTGTTTCAGAACTCTCAAGACCCGGAAGAAGCGCAAGACCGATGAGACCGATAAGCATAACGCCGGTCCAAACGATAACCTGAAGTACAGGACCGAGGAGTGTAAGCGTACGCTGTGTCTTCATGTTGTCGCCGAAATATCCTGCCCTAACGAATACGTGAGGAAGCATGATAGTCCAACCAACCGCACATGAGAAAGGATATCCGAAACGTCCGCCGTACGGTACCCATCCCGAAGGTCCGGGATATGAGAAGAATCCGCCTGTCGGATTAGCAGCATCATTGACAGGACCAGCATTCCAAAGATCGCTGATAGCGCCGAAGAGACCGCCTTTGTCGCCATAACCAACGAAGATAACCGCGATAACGATGATCCACAGCGTGGCTATGATCGCAAGACCCTGGAACATATCAGCCGTAGCTGCTGATTTTGTACCACCTGTCATCATGAAGATTGTCATGATGAGACCGATTACTACAACAGCCATCGTATAGCTGATGTTTCCGCCTGTTGCATACTGACATGCATTTGCAATAGCTACAAGAACTGATGCAATGTAAGGAATAGCTGCTACAAGGAAGATGATAGCAAGTACTACACGCAGTACAGGGCTGTTGAATCGTGCACAATAGAAATCTGCAGGAGTGATGAATTTGTTGCCGTATGCTTTATTTACAAGCCAAACTTTGTTGATTGTAAAGTGAGCAATGATCGGGAACAAGCAGATATATGAAAGCTCTGAAATCCAATATACGGCACCACCACGGTAGTAAGCACCGGGACCTGCGAAGAATACCCATGTACTCATAAGTGATGCGATATACGTCATAACGAGGACAGGAGCTTTAACTGTAGCTGTAAGCGCATTGCCGTCGCCTTTGTTTTTTCTTTCTTTTGCAGTAACCGAAACGGCAACTGCAATAAGGAAGCACATGTAAAGGGCAAGAGCAATCCATATAGCGGTTTGATTTAACATTTAACTATTCCCCCCATCCTTTCTCATTTCATATTTCTTGAAACTGATCTTAGTTCCTACATATACGATAACCCATAAAGGTCCGACTGTAGCTATAGCATGAATTATAGCGCCGGTCTGATCATAATATGCGGGAACTCCCGGCAGGTTGTACAAAACATAAAATATAGTTGTAAGAACCAGCCAGATGATTTCCATCTTAGTGACTTTCATTTTTTTACCTCCATTCTTCTTTTTTTATATTTCATGAAATCATATCCGTAATTCTCCTGCAAAATACAGATATTTTTTTCATAGAAAACAATTATAATTCATCCAAAAGAACCATATCTTCACAAAACTGGATATATGTCCTGAGATATCCTCTGATGTCATAATGTATGACGCCGTTTTGGTTCCATAAATTTGTAAACATCCTTTCCATCATGTCGATAAATCTCGGATGTTGTATATGGCAGTATGTGCTTATGCCGCTTTTCGGAAACATCAAAAATCCGCAGGAGTTTTGAGATACATAAATACTCGGCATGTTTCTGTGTTTTATTTCATCAACCACATAACCGTCTATCAACCTGATCTGGAGATTTTGATATTGATCCAGAAGGCTTGTCATCCCCTGGAGATATTTAAGCCTGTCTATAATGGATAATCCGTAATCCTCTCCTGCTACGGAAATCGTGCCGTTATAGATGAAGTCTTCCATGGCATCACGATATATGATGCATTTATGTTCTTTGCCGTTTTCAAGAAGCCTGAGCAGGCTTTTGAACTGTTTTGAACAGGAGTTTTTGATGTCTTCGTCTATTCCGTGCAGACATTCAGTTATCTCCGGCACGCAGAAACTTGTATCCAGCTTTCCGAGAAGCTGGGATTCCCTGTAAATCCAGTATGAATTGGATTTCCCGCCCGAAGCGCTTACCGGAAGTATGTCATTTTCCGTGTATATGCGTCTTGATATCGGCAGGATATCATGACGGACAATCTGTAATTTGCTGTTGATAACATCATTTTCTTTGATGAAGTTTTCCGTAAGCCATCCATAGTCCAAACGGCACTGAGCGGAATAAATCAAATTGTCGATAATGATGATCAGTCCGAGCTGCTGCGTGGGGCAGGTGTTTACAAAGGTGCTGACATTATGATTCAGCATGAGCATGTTCATTAAAGTAACAATCGCCTTTGTTGAGTCCGCTAATTCGATGCTGCTTCCCGATATAAGAATATCTATGCGTCCTTTATTAAACGGAAGCCTGTCCGCCTCGGCCAGTACATCCATAAGAAAAAGCAGGTCTTCTTCTTTGAGGGATGCAACATCTCCAAGGATGACCATATTGAGCTCGTCTGATCTTTCGCTCAGCGACCTTAAGTTTAATACAATGGTCTGAAGCCTGTCTTCAAAAATGATGTTTTTTTCGGACTCGGCTATTTTTCTGTCTGAAGTGTCTTTTTTAAAAGCATCAAACAAAAGACCGGTGATGGAGTCCCTGAGCTGATCTTTTGTCTGCGAGTCTTCAAAGCCCTTCTCCCTGCAGAAAAAAGCTATCTGATCTTCGCTGCAGTTTTCCTGAATGTAAACAGAAAGCGCATTACAGATCTGTTTAATGGATCTGGATGAAGGAAGCACGTCGGAGTTGATCCATTTGCTGATATAGGAAGCGTCGTACTGCATGATATTTGCAACGTTAATATATTTGAGTTGAAATATCTCTATAACACTGCGAAGCTCTTCACCAAATGCACTCATCAACGCTCTCCGAACGGTAAAACAGAAAAACGATTAACCGAAAAATCGTAAATTAATGAGATTCATGAAAAGAACCGGGTGCCAAGCAACCCGGTTCTTTTGCATGTATAATATACATTAATCAACCTTGCAAGTTGCTATAAAGAGATTTTACCAAAAATTTATAAATTATTCAAGATGTTTTTATAAGATTTTAGTAATTATTTTTTCATCTCTGCAAGTTTTTTCTGTGCTGCTTCTTTTATTTCTTCCTGATGCATGTTTATCGGAAGCTCGGTTATACGGTATCCGCATGCGTCATGCACTGCGTTTGCAAGTGCAGGGGCAACCGAGAGTACGCAAATCTCTGCACAACCCTTTGCACCGAAAGGACCGGTAGGGTCGTCTATATCGCAGAACAGGGTTTCAATCTCATCTGCATAGTTATCGAAACGCGTATATTTGTTTTTGCCCAGCGTGTTCCTTACGGGGAAGCCGTTTTCGATAGCGAAATCTTCATCAAGAGCATAGCTGGTAGCCATGATAAGACCGCCTTCAAGCTGCTGTTTAACGTTATCGGGATTGATAAGGCGTCCCGCGTCCGTGCACTGACCCATGTAGCGAACGTGAACCTTGCCTGTATCAGGATCTACAACAACAACCGTACACAGTGTAGCGTAAGCAACCGTATGATGCACGCGGTACTCTTCGTCCGGAATCTTGTGGTCTTCGTTTGTATTTTCCACAACCGGATGCGAATCGGGAAGCTGGTAGTCAACGCGCACGTTTACGTGTACGCCTTTTTCGGCAAGCTCTTTGAGATCCGTTATTCTGTTGCCGTCTTTGTCGATAACAACGCTCTTTTTAATGTCAAGTCCTTCAGCGGAAACGCCGAATGCACTTTCAACTTCTTTAAGGATCTTTTCTTTGAATTCTTCGCCGGCCGTGATGGTCGGGAAGCCCCAGAGATATGTTCCGCGGGAAGCCATAACGCCGCCGCCGAAAGGCACTCTCGTGGTATCGCCCGCTATGATGTCATAATCCTGCCAGTCAACACCGGTGATCTCGGACGCCATCTGCGCAAGCGAGGTGTGAGAACCCTGTCCCATCTCTGTAGCTGCGATTCTGAACTCAACACGTCCGTTAGGCATAAGTTCAAAGTCAGCGCCTGCGTTTTCAACGGGGCCAAGTCCGCCGGCAACGCTTCGCCAGCCTGAAGCAACACCGATACCTGCGATCTTGCCTTCTGCCCTGAGCTGTTCTACCATCGGTTTAAGTTTGTTTTCAACAAGCTCTTTTGCCTGATAAAGCGTCTTCTTGTACTCAACGCCGGATTTGTCGGTAAGCATCTGACCCGTGGACATCGGAAGCCCTCTTTCAACCGCGTTCATAAGACGAAGCTCGATCGGGTCGATACCGAGTTCCGTTGCAGCAACGTCAAATGCGCACTCGGAACCGAAGTGTGACTGTATAGCACCGAATCCGCGGTAAGCACCCATGATCATGTTGTTGGTATAAATACCGGTACATTTCATATCAAAGTTCGGACAGTAGTAAGGTCCCGAACAATAGGAAAGTCCCTGCTCAAGAACTCGGGGCGTCCATGACTGATAAGCACCGCCGTCCGCAATGATCTTGATATCCATGGCTTTAAGTTTACCGGTCTTTTCAAAACCGAGTTTGTAGTCCATGGTATAACCGTGACGTTTCGGATGCGTACGGATGGAATCGCTTCTTGTGTTTACCATACGTGCCGGACGTCCGCTCTTAAGTGTGGCGATACATACGTAAGCATGGGTTGTAAGCTCTGTCTTGCCGCCGAAAGCGCCGCCGCACGGTACGTGAATCATGTGAATATCCTGTGAAGGGATGTTTACGATTTTGGCGATCTGGTCACGATCCGCAAACGGACTCTGGTTAGGAGCTATGATGGCGAGTCTGCCCTGTTCGTCGATAAATGACTGACATCCGTCAGGCTCGATCCAGCCATGCTCGCTTCTTTTGGTTTCCATATGAACGTCAACGATCTTGTCGGACTCCGCGAATGCTTTGTTCCAATCGCCGCGGTGCATGAAATATTCTTTACAGATATTCCCTTTTTCACCGTTCATATAACCGAATATACTTTTGTCGTTGTTGGGGTCGGGAATGATGGGAGCGTCCGGTTTAAGAGCGTCTTCGATGGAGAATACGCCGGGAAGCTCTTCGATATCAAGTTTTACAAGCTTTGCAGCTTCGTCAGCTATAGCCTGTGTTTCAGCAAATACGACTGCAATGTACTCGCTGATGCAGCGGATGTGATCAGTTACGAATACAGGCTGGTCGTTTGTAAGAACGCCGAATCTGTTTCTGCCGCCTTCGGGAATGTCTTTTGCCGTAAGAACAAACGCAACGCCTTCCATTCTTTCTGCTTCGGAAGTATCTACGCTCTTAAGGATACCGTGAGGAACCGGAGCATATACAGCTTTTCCGTAAAGAGTATTTTCGAACTGATAATCTGCATAGAATTTGGTT
Organism: uncultured Lachnospiraceae bacterium; assembly: GCA_964389285.1. Taxonomy (GTDB): domain Bacteria; phylum Bacillota; class Clostridia; order Lachnospirales; family Lachnospiraceae; genus Alectryocaccobium. Next base: position 16,349 of record CAYMCZ010000011.1, read on the forward strand.
TTACCTGTGATTTTATCAATGGCATCTACACGAGGCATGGATTTTCCGATAAAGCTGTCGCCTACGGAATGATCTTCAAGAACATAGTGAGGAACATCTTTGTCGCCTCTCATAACTGCAGCGGCTTTAAGAACCGCACCGACCACGCGGGGATAAGTTCCGCAGCGGCAGAGGTTGATTCTGAGAGCTTTCATGATCTCAGCCTCAGAAGGGTTGGGATTTTTGCCGAGAAGGCCGATAGCCGCCATGACAATGCCCGGAGTACAGAAACCGCACTGAACGGCATTGTATTCTATCATGGCCTGAATCATGGGATGATCTTCGGCAACGCCTTCGATTGTCGTCACCTCGGCACCTTCCATCTTTTCACAGTTGAACATACAGGAGCGTTTAGCTTCTCCGTTGATCAGAACCGTACAGGCACCGCAGCCTTTTTCCTCGCAGCCGCATTTCGTGCCCGTAAGATGAAGGTCTTCACGAATGAACTCCAGAAGTCGTCCCTGGTTTTTCGCCGGATCATACTGAACTTCTTTTCCGTTAACTTTAAATTTAACCATTCTTTCACCTCTTCTTTAGTTTTTTGAAAAAATTATACAATAACTTCTTATGTTGAGAATATAATACCATCATTTTGCACAAAACCAAAATGCATTGGCATGCTATTTCTTGACATAACATGAATTCAATTGATTCCTTGCTATTGCTGCAAAATTCTTCCCGCTGCACCCTCGAATTTATTTGTTTTGAGTATGGTAAGCGCTTTATCAAGAAGTTCGTCATCGTCGCATTGATTCAGAAAAACAAACGGATTAAGCTCTTTGTATTTATTTACATAATATTTTTTCAGAAGCCAGCCGATTTCATTTAATGTAACGGTCTTATAATGAGGCCAAATATGTTCCACGAGATGATATCTGTGGCATACTTCCCCAAGCTGTTTTCCGATTGCGCTCATCCCGCTTACAACCATGGTATGAGTAGCATCTTCGACCCAGACAGGTTCGCCCGCTTCGCAGGCTTTAAGAGGCAGGCGTTTTGAACCGTCGGCTTCGATCAGAACAAGATCGGCCCACTCTTTTATCAATTCGTAATTCTCATCTCCTACCCATCCTATCTTGCCGTCCTCGCTTTTTACTCCGGTTTCGATAACACGTCCTTCAAACTTGGAAACGTCGAGCACTTCGTCTTCTTCAAGTATTATCCCGTTTTCGGGCGCTAATCTTTTTGTTGTGGTGATGATAGCACATTTCAACTCCGGATTTTCATCTGCAAGAGCATATGTAAGAGAAGTTTTTCCTCCTGATCCCGCTATCTGCACGATCGATCCTTTTCCTATCTTCAAGTATTCGGACAATGACGGTATTTCATTTTTTTCAACATCCCAGATTTTCATCAGTTCACCAAACCCTTCTTTCTTTCCATTCGTCCTATAGCCATCAAAACTCCGCCGCCAATATTTCTGGCCTTATCAGAGATAATAAAACAGTTTTCTCCCTGATTGGCTCTCGGATCGATATCGGCCACCTTAAAGCCTTCCGTTACATGGTATCCGTCACAAAGCATACCCCTGATTAAACCGTCGATCAGCGCGTATACCGGAACACGCTCTCCGGAATCCGTAATAACCTCCGCAATGACGTCGCCCTCTTTGACGACATCCGTAATCTTATGAACGCTTTTGAATTCTCCTTCGCATGAAGCTCGCATGACCCGCCTTATGGATTCTCCGGCAATCACTCCGGGAGTAGCGGTGTCAGGAATAGGATATCCATCCTCTATTATGGTTCCGAGGGTATGGCCTCTCATGGTCTCAATTACTACGTCTACATCTTTTCCGGCGCAAAAACCGGGTCCTAAGGCTATCGTTATAGGAGCCATGGACATGTTTGTATTTCCGACATTTTTTTTGGCCAGTATGCCGTCTATAAGAACATCCGGCTTAAGCGCGTCAAGCAGTTTGGCCTGCGGATCGCAAAATACGGGAATCTTGTGTTCATCCCATAAAGGCCTTATCTCGTCAAGCGAACGGCAAAGCACTCCTTCCATTCCCATAACCGATGCAGTCCCTTTATATGCCGCTTCCGATAAAGCAACCGTCCGTCTGATGCACGACGGCCTGTCCGCTTCCAAAACAACAATATTGTAATTTGCGTTCCAAAGCGCGTAAATAGTTCCGGTGGCTATGTCGCCGCCGCCTCTTACCACTACCGTTTTTTTGCTGTTCATACAAAACCTCATTAATTACATTCTTAAAATGGCTGTCGCATTATACAAAGAGAATGAATATCGCGACAGCCTCATTATATATCACTTATCCGTAATGATTCAACCGCAGCATTAAGGACGCATGATTACATCTGCCGCGGCAAGAGAGCTTGCTATGTCATACATATTTGACACATCTCCCACCTGAAGTTTTTCGCTAAGCTGATAGTGATTCAGACAGGTTCCGCAGGTGGTTATTTTAACTCCGGCAGCGGATAATGCCTTGATATCTTCAAGTGCAACCGAGCCTTCACATGTCAAAAACGCCCCTCCGTTATAGAAAATGATTTCGTCCGGAAGAGTATCCAGCTGGGTAAGCGCAAACATAAAGCTCTTCATAAGAAGTCTTCCCAGGTCGTCATCTCCTGAGCCCATGGTTGAAGCGGTTATGGCAACCACTATTCTTTTAGGCCCGGGAGCACATTCGGCAATCACCAGGGTATCATCTGCTTTTGCACCCTGCACATCCCCGTCCTGATTGACCTTAAACAATACTTCATAATCATTGTCGGCTTTTTTTTCATAACTGAAGTCACAGCCTTTTTTCTTTGCCAGTTTTTCCAGATTCTGAACGGCGATCACATTGTCAACACTTACTTTGATTTCTTCTCCCTTTGCTGATTTTTCAATCACTTTTTTTGTGTTGATTACCGGCAGGGGGCATGCATGTCCTCTTTCGTCTAAATTAATCATTCTTCTTCTCCTCCGTGAATATAAATTAGTTTATCTTTCAGGTCGGTTATCTGACCTATAATACCGCATTTCATTCCAAGATCTTCTATTTCCTTAAACGCATTTTCCGCATCTTTTTCAGCCACGCTCGCAAGAATACCTCCGGATGTCTGTGCATCAAAGAGGATCTCCTGCGTCGCAAAAGAGCTTTTGCCCAGATCAACCTTTTCTCCGACAAAATTGCGGTTCCTCTGTCCTGCGGCCGTAAGATAAAATTCGTCGGCTAATTCTTTGGCGTGCTCTATAACAGGAAGCTGATCCGCAAATATATCGGCACTGAAAGAATCCTGCAGCATTTCACTTAAATGAACCATAAGCCCGAACCCTGTTACGTCAGTGCAGCCGTGTACTTCGTATTTGCCGAACACTTCCATGGCGTAACGGTTCAGAGTTGACATCGATTTTACGGCTTCGTCCATTGATTCTTTCGGAGCTGCCTTAAGCCTGTCGGCCGAGCATACTATCCCGGTACCGAGAGGCTTTGTAAGTATCAGAAGATCGCCGGCTTTGCAGCTGTTGTTCTGCAATACTTTATCCGGATGAATCACTCCCGTAACGGAAAGTCCGTATTTAACGCCTGTGTCCGCTATGGAATGTCCTCCCGCGAGGACGCCGCCCGCCTCTATCACTTTTTCGGAACCGCCCTGAAGTATGGCTCCGAGGATGTTGAGATCCCACTGCTCCGGAAAGCATACTATATTCATGGCCGTAATAACTCTCCCGCCCATGGCATAAACGTCGCTGAGCGAGTTTGCGGCCGCAATCTGTCCGAAAGTATACGGATCTTCCACCATCGGCGGAAAGAAATCAAGCGTCTGGACTATTGCGATATCATCTGAAAGCTTATAAACCGCCGCATCGTCGCTTGAATTGAATCCGACAAGCAGATTCGGATCATAGTGTTTTGGAAGCCTGTCCAGTATACGTCTGAGCGCTCCGGCTCCGAGTTTTGCCGTGCAGCCTCCGCCCGTACAGAACTGTATTTCTTCTCGTGCCATAACTGCCTCCTTTGATTTTTAAATAATAAAAAAGTGCCAACCGTTTACTACAGAAAAATCTGTGTTCTTTTATCTATAATAATATCACTGTTTTTAATAATATCATCAATAATATCGGCCTTCTCAACCGGCACTGCCCAGGCGAGTCCGCAGCCTGCGGCTATTTTGGCAGGCAGAGGAATTATACCTCCCGGAGCCTGATTGTCCCTAAACACTTTTTCGGCTTTCATCGCCTCGGATGTAGTCGAAAAAGAATAAACTACCCTCTCTCTGTGAAGCATGCCCCTTCTCCATATTAAATATTTATATTTATTGTCTTTCTCTGTTTAAAGCACGCTTAAAAATCATTTCCGCCGCTATGGAAACAGCTATCTCCTGAGGGGTTTTTGATTTTATATGAATCCCCACCGGAAGATGCGCCCTGTCAATTTTGTCCTGAGAAATGCCTTCTTTTAAGAGTCTTGCGTCTATTGAAGCTTTTTTCTTTTTTGAGCCCATCACACCCAGATAAGCAAAATCATTTTCAAGTATTTTCTTTTCACAGTAATAGTCATACATGTGCCCGCTTGTCATAACAAGCACATAATCATCCGCCGTAAATTTAATATGAGCATCAATATTTTCATAAGAATCGCAGATAATCGTTTCAGCGGCAGGATAGTTTTCTTTTACGGTAATCTCCGGCCTGTCATCATATACCGTAACTCTGAACCCGACCGAAGCCAGTATGGGCACGAGAGCTTTGCAGCAATGACCGCATCCGAAAATGATCGCTCTTTCGCCGACGGGAAGTTTAAGTACAACGGTTGCGTCAGACTCGTAATCTTCGTAATGTATATAATCCGTAATGACGCCATGCGAGCCGTCCGTCATAAGCACCAGGTAGCCGCTCTCATGATTTTCTATCATATTAAGCAGCTTTGAGGCCTCTTCCTGCCATTTGATATCATCATGAGGAATATATTGAAAATGAACTCTGATATCGGCACCGCAGACCATGCCTTTATCCTGCCCTTCTTCGGCTTTTATAACAAAATCACAAACCGAAGATTTTTTTTCTTTAAGCAGTTCAAGTGCCTTTTCCCTGACAGCCTCCTCGGCTGCACCTCCGCCGATAGTTCCGTGAACACCGCCGTATTTGTCCACAAGCATCTGTTTTCCGGTTTCGCGCAAAGAAGAGTCTTTGTGACTGATGACCGTTACAATCATAACGTCATGTTTTTTCTGAATTTCATACATCATTTTTGTGAAAATATTTTTCATGGTATTCTCCTGTAAACAGTATATTCTCTATTAAAAATATAGCTGCTTTTAACAGGCCTTACGGCTGTTAAAAACAGTATATCAACAGGGGTTTTTATTGTCAACAAGCCCGAAAGCATGCGCTCAGCGGAGATTATAGAATTATATGATGAAAGCTTTGGTTTTATTTGAAAATCCTATCGTCAATATAATAAAAGTATATCCCCGGGATCAACGCCGAGCTTATCAGGTATTTCTTTAATATTATTGTCTTTACTTCTGTACCACCAGATATGTTCCGATTTTTCAGACTGGTTTTTATATCTGAAATAAGTCCTTCTCTCAAACGCTTCTTCTATCTCGTCCACTATGTCTACAGGCAGCAGGTTGTCCTTGATTTCGGGATCAAACTTATGCGCTCTGATACCGACCGCTTCAATATCGTCACCGACGATTTCTTTTGTTTTCAGGCTAACTCCCCATTCCGGAACATAAACGGTATATGTATCTGTTTTTTCCGCATAAGCGATATTTTTACAGCCGGTAATCGTCGCCGCAGCCCTGCTGCCCGGATTGGCAAACAATTCTTTTACCGGTTTTACGGTTTTAAGATTTCCGTCCTCCAGCACCGCTATTTTGCTGCACATATTATATGCCTCGTCACGGTCATGCGTTACCATGAGCACGGTTTTTCCGAAGTTTCTGAGCAGGTCGCGCATTTCAAGCTGAAGCCTGCCGCGAAGATGCGTGTCAAGCGCGCTGAAGGGTTCGTCCATCATTAAAAGATTCGGTTTGTTGACGAGAATCCTTGCCAGTGCCACTCTCTGCTGCTGTCCGCCTGAGAGCTGATACGGTTTATGACGGTCAAGACCTTCTATCTGAAGCAGTCTTGTAACGGCCGTATATTCATTTTCTTTTATTTCTTTGTCTTTAATGTATTTCATACCGGCCATAATATTCCGGCGGACATCCATATTCGGGAACAGCATATAATTCTGAAAAAGATATCCGACATGCCTTTTCTGCGTTGGAATGTTTATCTTTTTTTTGGAATCAAACAAAGTAACCCCGTTTAATTCTATATACCCTTCATCAGGGGTTTCTATTCCGGCTATGCATTTTAACGTAAAGCTTTTTCCGCTGCCTGACGCTCCCAGAAAACCCATGACTCCTTTATCGGATTCAAATGCGACATTGAGTTTGAATTTTCCGAGATCTTTTTTTATATCCACTATCAAACTCATGACTCCACCACCTTTTTCTGTTTGGCTTCAAACATATTTACGGTCAGCAGGACAACGGCACTGATAACAAGATTTATAATAACCCATTTAAAAGCTTCCGCATCATTGTTTGTTCTCCACAACTGATATACTGTTGTCGAGATAGTGGCGGTTCTTCCCGGGGTATATCCCGCTATCATACTTGTGGCACCGTATTCGCCCAGAGCACGGGCAAAAGCAAGTACCGTTCCGGCTATTATTCCCTGTTTGCAGAAAGGCATTCTTATCCGCCAGAATATATATGTATTGGATATGCCCAGTGTTTTCGCGCTGTAGGCCAGGTTTTCATCAAAGCTCTGAAAAGCCCCTCTGGCCGTCCTGTACATAAGCGGAAATGCAACTACTATTGCAGCAAGGATCGCTCCGTACCATGTCATCGCGAATTTTATCCCGAACTGATACAGAAACTGCCCCAACGGACGTTTCGTTCCGAAAATAAGCAAAAGAAAATAACCGCATACGGTAGGCGGCAAAACCATCGGAAGGGTCAGAAACACGTCCAGTATACCTTTAAGCACTCTGGGTATCTTAGAAATATAGTACGCTGCAAAAATTCCGACAAAAAACACAATCCCGCAGCTGATCAGGGCGATCCTGAGCGAGTTCCATAAAGGATATAAATCCATAGTCTGCCCTCCGGGTAAGTTAAATAAAGCTCACCGCAGTATAAATGCGGCGAGCTTTGATGTAAACATAAATCTTTACTTAACGGCACTGAAGCCCACGCTTTCAAAAATAGTCATGGCTTCATCTGATGTAAGATAATTAAGGAATGCCTGAGCCGCGTCCTGATTAAGACCGCATTTCATAACAGCTGCCGGATAAATAACCTGTCCGCACATGTCAGCCGTCGCATAATCAATAGCAGGAAGTCCCGCGCTGTATGCGTCCGTGCAGTAAATAACACCTGCGTCAACCGAGCCTTCCGCAACCTGGGTTGTAACCTCTTTTACGTTTGTTCCGTATGTGATGCATCCCGCATTCGCAAGTTCTGCCTCGTCAAGACCATAGTAAGCAAGGATTTTCTGTGTATACTGTCCTACAGGCACATCTTCGTTACCCATGCAAAGCAGAACACTGTTGTTCTTAAGGCCTTCCGCAAGATCATCAAAAGACTGAATGTTCTTGGGATTGTCTTCCGGAACCACGAGCACAACTTTGTTTTCAAGGAGATCTATACGCGAATCCTCTACCACAAAATCAAGGCCGTCCGTATTTATCTCAGGATCTGCATTGATATCCAGCTGATTCATCTGCTTCTGAGCCGCGGAAATAAAAAGATCGCATTCAGCGCCTTCTTCGATCTGGGTCTTTAAAGTACCTGACGAATCAAAAGTATAAGTAATTGTAACTCCCGGATTTGCAGCTTCATAGATGTCTTTGATCTCACCCAGCGTCTCTGTCATGGAAGCTGCCGCAAATACAACTATCTCGCCTTCAGCTTCAGCCGCAGATGAAGAAGAACTGCCGGTTGCCGCCGCGCTTGTTGTATCGGCCGGTTCAGGTGCTCCGCACGCCGCAAAAGACGCAACCATTGCAGAGATTGCTGCAACGGCGGCAAAAGTTTTGAATTTCCTCATTTTTTTCATCTCCTTTTGTTTTGAAAATAATATATTTTAAGCTCTTTTGAAAAAGTGCTTAAACAACAGACAAAAAGCAACAGTGATATTTCTTTGCTTCAGCCTCCGATTTCACTCATATTATGAGCTTCGGTAACCGTCTCCGGTCTGTCGAAGCAGTGCGCTTCCGGTTTGCTGAATATTATTGCCTGCATTTTTTCTTTTAGCTTATCAGGCTCTTCTTTGATTATCTTTCGCAGATCCAAAGACTCCGAATAACAAAGACAGGGTTTTAATCTCCCGGTGCTTGTCAGCCTTACCCTGTTGCATGCCGAACAAAACGAATGCGAAACGGCGTCGATAATCCCTACGGTTCCTTTGATCCTCTCTGATCTGAAATAATGCGCCGGGCCGTTGCCGTGTCTTCTCTCATCTTTTATAAGATCCGGATAATGATTCTTAATAACTTCTATAACCTGAGATGCTTTTACTCCCGTGGCTTTACCCATGCCGACAGGCATCTGTTCGATGAACCTTATATGAACCGGATAATCCTCCGCATATTTCATCAAAGGGATAACCCGGCTTAAGGAATCCTCAAGCAGCACGACGTTTATTTTGGTTTTAATTCCGGCATTGCAGGATGCGATAATCGCCTTATCGACATTTTCGTATTCGTCAAAACCGGTTATCCGCATATATTGTTCGCGATCCGCCGCATCCAGACTTATATTAATGCCATCTATACCGATCTCTTTGAGTTCATCAATATATTTTCCGAGCAAAACGCCGTTTGTCGTAACGGACACTTCTTTTACGCCGGGAAAGGTTTTGAGTATTCTGATGAAATTTACGGCCCCTTTTCTGACAAAGGGTTCTCCGCCGGTGATTTTATATTTGTCAATGCCAAGCTCAAGGGCTTTTTCGACAATAAGCATAAGCTCTTCATACGTGATGATATCGTTATGCATAAGAGGCTGAAAACCCTGCGGAATACAGTAAGTACAGCGCAGATTACACCTGTCGGTCAGCGAAATGCGCAAATAATCTATATTTCTGCCCGTACTGTCGATCATTCGTCTTCACCTGAGTTTAATTGTTTTTCTTTAAATCTGAAGCTGCCGCTTTTTCCCCCGTCCTTGGAGACGAGATGAATATCGGTAATTATCATGGACTTGTCAACGGCCTTGCACATATCATAGATAGTCAGAAGCGCAATACTTACACCAGTAAGCGCTTCCATTTCCACGCCTGTCTGTCCGTTGCATTTAACCGTACATACGGCCTCGATCCGACATTCTTCGGGAAAAAGGGAAAATTCAATCCGGCTGTATGTAATGTTTATAATATGACACAGCGGAATAAGCTCACTTGTGCGTTTGGCAGCCATGATTCCGGCAACCTGGGCCACGCTTAAAACGTCGCCTTTTTTATGACGCCCTTCATAAGTCATGTCAAATGCCGTCCTGCTCATAAAGATGCTTCCCTTTGCAGCGGCAGTACGCGAGGTGACTGCTTTTTCGCTCACGTCCACCATCACGGCATTGCCGTCGGCATCCATATGTGTAAATTTACCGCCGTCCATATCATACCCCTTTTCCGAATGAACAATTCGGGAAATGACATGTTTTACAGTTAAGGCATAGGCCTCCGTGTCCGAGTCCCGCAAGGTATTCGGGAGTTACCGGAACATCTGCAAGCAGTCTTGGAAGCACAAGGTCAAAAATGGTCTTATGCGCGTACATAACGCATCCGGGAAGTCCGCACACCGGCTGTCCGCCTTTTGCATAGCTTACCAAAAACATGGCTCCCGGCAAAACAGGGGCTCCGTAACTGACAATATCCGTGCCGGCATTTTTAATTGCAAGAGGGGTTTTGTCGTCCGGATCCACGCTCATGCCGCCCGTGCAAAGCACCATCTCGCAGTCCTCTGCCAGCATCCGATTTATGGCTGCCGTGATCTTTTCATGGTCGTCGTTCAAAATCACATGAGAGATCATTTCACAGCCGAATTCCGCAAGTTTTTCCTGAATAACGGGGGTAAATGTATCTTTAATGCGGCCGTAAAACACTTCGTTTCCGGTTGTAATCAGACCGTATTTTTTTGGTTTTAAAGCAAGAAGTCTGATAAGAGGCTCAGGCCCCGCCGCTTCTTTTGCTTTTTCCATTTTTTCTTTTTCTATGACAAGCGGAATAACCCTCATGCCGCAAAGCTTCTGTCCCTTTTTCACCGTAAAACCGGACGGCAATGTAGCGATCATCATATCCCCGAAAGAATTTATAAGTCTCAGTCTTTCTATATCTATCATCAAAAGAGCGTCCGTATCGGCTATGAGTTCGATTTTGCCTTCTTTTACGGGAGTAGGATGCATGTTTTCACTTTGACATATATCCAGCAAATATTCGGCAGCATCGTTTTCGTGCAGCATATTATCGTCTTTTTCCCACACATATATATGGTCTTTTCCGAGACTTAAAAGAAGCGGTATATCTTCTTCTTTGATGACATGCCCTTTTTTGAATACGGCGTCTTTGGTAACGCCTTTTATGATCTGTGTAATATCATGACACAGCACCTGTCCGACAGCGTCGGTTGTATTTATAAGCTTCATAACCCTCCTGATATATTAGTCAAATATTTCTTTTTCATCCACACATTCTGATTTGATACTGCCCACAAGATACTGAAGCGCGTCGATAACATTGGGTCTGATATCTCCGCCCACCAGTACCATCATCAGATCGCCGCCGACTTCCACCTTCCCCTGCGCGAGCCAAACCTTGACGTATCCGATACCGGGCAGCTGTTTTGTATTTTCGATATATTCTAAAACCCTGTCTTCATCAAACGAAAACTCCACCGCCGTTACGGGATCCGAAGCTATTCCGCCACGAACCTGTTTTTTTGCCGTGGACCTGACAACGCCGTCATGTATAAGATACATTCCGCATCTGTCCGCGTTTTCGTCTGACCTGGCTTCGTTTATCCAGGCATCGGCGGACGGGCGTGTTCCTCCGCCGATAAAGCATCTGTTTTCGTTTTTAAGCAAGGCGCAGTCCGCGCTTCCGTCGTTCGAAAGCATCAAAAGCGCATGATCAAGCGGCTCCATGACAGCTTTTAAGTTTTCTATCGAGGATTTGGGGCTGCCCGGAAGATTGATTATCAATGAATTTTTTCTGATTCCGGCTTCTGCCCGGGATAGGCAGCCTCTGCTTGTTATCTTCATGCTCTCTGCACGCATGGCTTCGGGAATTCCTCTTGTAAGCTTATCCAAAAGAGGAAGCGTGGCTTCGGGAGTGATGTCCCTCGGCGCAAAACCCGTTCCGCCGACAGTCAGCACAAGATCGGCTTTTATTTCATCAACCGCCTTGATTAAGGCTTTTTGAATCAGTGCCGCATCATCCGGAACCAGCTCCTGACAGACAATATTCCATTTTTTATCTTCAAGAAAAGCCCTGACGCCGGGACCGGCGGTATCGGTTCTTTCGCCTCTGTAACACCTGTCGCTTACTGTAATAACTGCTGCTGTTCTCATAAAAACCTCTCAATATATTAATTAAGACCAGAAATGAATCTTAAAAAACATACACCATATTGATAGATTTTACAACAGGATTCTTTTTATGTATGTTGTTATTACAACATATTTTGCCGATTATTTATTGATTTTTTTAATATTTAATGATATCGTGACTGTAAATATACAATCAGGAGTTCTGTAATGAATATTTCGGTTTCGGATTTTAATGCGATTGCCGCTTCACAACTGTTTTCGGGGCTCAGTCATAAACAGCTTGAAGACGTGCTCAATGTATTAAACGGTATAGTTGTAACGAAAAGCCAGAAAGAAACGCTCTTTAAACAGGGACAGGAAATAAATCATATAGGATGTGTTTTAGAAGGTGAAATATCTGTTTCATCGTATGATTCGCATGGAAATGAAATGCTTTTGGGCAAGGCAAAGACGGGATATACAATCGGAGCAAACGTAGCATTTACCTCTACGCGCAAGAGCCCGTATTTTTTTGAATGTACAAATGACTCAAGAATATTTTTGTTTCCGGTAAATCATTCTTCTTTATTGCCTGCTTATTTCATAAATACATATTATCAAAGACTTCTGAACCTCATGGCAAACGAAGCGGTCAGAGCCCAGTATAAGATAGATATTCTGTCTCAGAAAAGTGCCAGAAGCCGTATCATTTCTTATCTGAAAAATCAGCAGAACAAACGTGCTTCCGATGAATTTCATATCCCGTATAACCGCGACGAGATGGCCAGATACCTCTGTCTTAACAGGAGCGTCCTCTCCCATGAATTAAGCATGATGCAAAACGAAGGCCTGATAAATTTCAAGAATAATTATTTTAAACTGAATATTTGACTTTTTAATCGGCCAGCTCTCTTACCGCCCTTATCGCGGTTTGGGTTTCTTCTTCGGTATTAAACCAGCCGAAGCTGAATCTCACCACTCCCTGCGTGGTCGTACCGAGACTTTTATGCATGAGCGGAGCGCAATGCCCGCCCGACCTCGTCTGTATGTCATAATCTTCCAGAAGCGCGCTGCTTACCATACCGGAATCATAGTCCCCTATGTTAAGCGCGACCACGGAGGTTCTGATCTTTGCGTCGTAATCTCCATAGAATTTTACCGAATCAATATCTTTAATTCCGTCATAAAACAGTCCGGCGAGATATAATTCTTTTTGATGAATTGTACTGATGCCGGTATCATTTATCCAGGAAAGCGCCGCGTGAAGGCCCGCAATGCCGTGCATATTTAATGTTCCGGCTTCGAGCCTTGTCGGCATCTCTTCGGGATGATATCTGTCATACGTATGGATGCCGCTGCCGCCGACTTTAAGCGGTTTAACTTCAAGCCCCTCTTTCACAAGCAGCGCTCCTGTTCCCTGCGGCCCCATCAGGCTTTTGTGTCCAGTCAGGCAAAGCAGATCTATATTCATCTCTTTCATGTCTATGGGAAGCACACCCGCCGTCTGAGAAGCATCCACAATAAAAATCAAACCGTTTTCGGCAGCCAGCCGCCCGAGTTTTTTTAAATCCACAACATTTCCCGTCAGATTTGAGCCGTGAGTACTTATGATGGCTTTTGTATTCGGCTTTATGGCCTTTTCAAACTCGCTGTATATAAGATTTCCCTTTTCGTCCGCTTCCGTCACGGAGAGTTCCAACCCCTGATCCTGGAGCAGATACAGCGGCCTTAAAACGGAGTTGTGTTCAAGTACGCTTGTAATCACATGATCTCCCGCCTTAAGCGTACCGAAAATGGCTGTGTTTAAAGACTCTGTGGAATTGGCCGTAAACGCGGTCTGAGCAGCACCGTAGCCTCCGAACATATCAGAGAGCATAAGCCTTGTCTCGTATGCTATTCTGGAAGCGTTAAGCGAAGCTTCGTTTACGCCCCTTCCGGCGTTTCCCATACCGCGCAAGGCATTGGCAACAGCTTCGATAACGGATTCCGGTTTTTTATATGATGTGGCGGCATTATCCAGATAAATCATTTCCATCTCCAGCAAAATTATTAGTTCGGTTTTAAATATTTCATAGTGTTATCCGAGCTGTTTCGCGCAAAGCGCGGCGCCCAATGCGCCGGCATACCTGCCCATTTCACTTGTTGCGACCTTGCGTTTTAATTTCTCTTCAAGCATTTCTTTCAGATAATCACATTCGCAAAGACCTCCGGTAAGACATACGCTGTCGCTTTCGCCGATAAGGCGTGAACACTGGGATACGACTTTGTCCGCAATGGAGTCAACAATGGCAAACGCAATATTTTCTTTTGACTCTCCTTTTCCCACGAGGCTTATAACCTCCGACTCGGCAAAGACCGTACACATGGAGCTGATTCTAACGGCCGAACCGCTCCTTGCAAGCTCGCAAAGATCCGTAGGAACGAGTCCCATGGTTGCACCCATGACTTCCAGAAAACGCCCCGTACCGGCCGAACACTTATCGTTCATAAAGAAATCCGTAACCGCTCCTTTGTCCGTTCTGATAATCTTTGTATCCTGTCCTCCGATATCTATTACGGTCAGAGAGTCATCATTAAAAATCCGGTTGGCTCCCCTGGCATGGCAGGTGATCTCCGTAACGGCCTTATCGGCATAGGGAACAGATACGCGGCCGTAACCGGTAGCTACTATTTTTGATCCTTTATTAATAAAGCCTTTGTTTTGAAGATCTTTATAAATGCTTTCCGCGGTATCCACGCTGCTCCATCCCGTGGGCCTTACGTCTTTAAATACCAGCTCTTCGTTTTCGTCAAGCACTACCGTCTTTGCACAGGTTGAACCGATATCAATTCCGATATAATATTTTAAATCTTTCATACAAACTTATCCCTTCTCGGGTTTATCTGACATTCCAACGGAATTATGGAATTGTATTTTGCGTTATTTGCTTCGATATGTTTCTTTGCCTGCTCCAGATGTTCGGGAAGCAAAAGGACAGCAACACCGCATCCTGCTATTTTTTGTAAGGAATGCGGTGTCGGTGTGATGCGGAAAGGAATATCGCCTTCCCGCATCAGTTTTTGTATTTCCATTGCTTCCGTAAATGTATCTACCAAAAGATAATAATTAATATTTTTGCTCATGAATACATTTTCGCTGTTTTTTAGAGGTATGTCAACCCAGCATTTCGATAAACGCCTCTATCCTTGTCCTGAGCTGCTCGGAATCGGCGTCGGAATAATCGGTCTCAAGTCCGAGTACCGGAATTCCCGCGTCTTTAAGAGCCGCTTCAACCAAAGCGCCTTCGGTATCATACAGACAGCAGAATTTCAGATTAACGTCTATAACGCCGTCAACCTTGTATTCTTTTGCAAGACGGATGATATCGTCGATGCGATCCGTATTCGGGGTAAAGCATGCGCAGTTAATCTTCATGTAGCGGTCTGCGATAGCCTTGAACTGATCCTGGACAGTAGCTGCGTTTTCGTCAACCAGATTTTCGAAATAACGCGTTCCCGTACAGGATTCTTCGCAAACAACGGCGCCGCCGCTTGTTTCGATAAGGTGATGCATCTTCCAGTTAGGAATAGCCATCGGAGTCCCCGTGAGCATGATCCTCTTGGTTCCCTCTTTGAAAACCGAAACATTGTTTTTGATTCTGTCTTCAAGTTCATCGGCAAGTCTGTTGCACATCTGCGCACAGCGCGCGGGATCGTCAAAGAATGCGATCTGGCTCATAAGCAGGGCATCCTTTCCGCTTATCGGTATAACCTCTGATTTGCGGGCATCATAAACCCTCTTCATGGCCTTTCTTTTTTCGTTGACCGTTTTGATTGCCTCCGCAAGTTTTTCAGCCGTGATCTTATTACCGGTGAATTCTTCTACGGTTTTAGCGAAATCGCTTATCTCTTCGATCCATTTCTGATAATCTTTCGGCCTTTTCATCTGAGGCATATCCATGATGTACATAGGCACTTCTTTTCCGAGAATTTCCCAAGCTTTTTTCTTGCCGTCACAGGTGGTCTCGCCAACATACATATCCGCGATTCTGAAAAACGGACAGGTGCCTGAAAGTCTCGCGCCCACACTGGCCTTAATGAGCGGACAGGTGGATTTGGGTACAGCGGCTTCTCCCGCCGGTACCCAGAATTCGGAACCGCCGCACAAACCCGTGACAATGCCGTTTGCCGCGATGATCACTTCATCCGGAACGTAAACGCAGAACGTACCGAAAACTTTCTGTCCGTTTTTCTGGGCTTCGATAAGCTCCGCCGGACGTATGCCGTGGATATCCGCAACTACCATGTCCCAAAAATCCATCCCCGCAGGACGGTTTTCCTGGGAAAGATAAATGTCGCCGAAAGCCACCGGCAGCACCTGGCACAGTGTGTCGTGCATTTCTACATCCATACCGAGATCTTTCCACATCTGTAAATAATCAGCCATAATCATCTCCTCCTGTTTTATAGTTTTATATTTACATACAGAATCAAAAAAGTTAACCCTTTATGATGATATCATTTTTTTCAAGTTTAATATAATTGTATTGGCCTATAAATGCGCTTTATTTATAGATTTTTATAATATATAAGAATTTGTATTCGTTAACAGGCTGTTTTTGCAATTAACATTTATTATAAATCTTGATTTTTTTGATATTTTATGATATTTTATTGAAATCAAGATTTCCTTTTTTCGGAGGTAGGCCGTGAATTTCAGACAACTGGAATCCTTTATACAGGTTTCAACATTAAAAAGTTTTTCAAAAGCGGCAGAACAGCTGTATCTGACACAGCCGACCATAAGCGCTCATATATCCCAGCTCGAAAAAGAGCTTGGAGTTGATCTGCTTAATCGGACCACAAAGAATATTGCTCTTACCCCAAACGGAAAAAAACTGTTCGACTACGCCAAAGAAATCATCGATATCAAAGAACATATTATCGACGAATTCAATCCGCGTCCTAAAGCAAAGACGGTCATCAAAATTTCAGCCTCAACCATACCCTTTCAATATATATTGCCTTCGCTTCTGGTTGAATTTCAGAACAAATACGGCAGAACGGATTTCGAGCTTACGGAATCCAACTCCCTTAAGGTAATGGATAACCTTAAACACCATGAGGCCGATATCGGATTTACCGGCAAAAAGCCCGAAACCTCTGATTTTTTATATGCTCCGGTATGTGACGACAGGCTTTTGCTTGTAACACCCGCTTCACCGCGCTATCTTCAACTTAAAGAAGAAGGAGCTAAACTTAAAGATTTTCTTAAAGAACCTTTTATCATGCGCGAGTCAGGCTCGGGTACGAGGCTCTGCGCAGAAAGCTTTTTCATGGAAAACGGGGTCAGTCCTTCCGATATTCATACCATCGCAACCATGGACAACAATGAAGCGATAAGAAATTCCTGTATAAACGGTCTCGGCATCTCTTTTATGTCCGAGCTCTCGGTCGAAAAAGAGATTAACGACGGAAGGCTCCTGTGCTTTCCTTTCCCGAGCGATCATCTGAATCGTAAAATTTACATGGTATGGAACCATACCCGAAACCATTCATCATTTATCAGAGAGTTTTCTTCTATTATCAGCGTTAACAAACGTGATTAATCTTTATCATGCATTTTAATCACTGAAAAAGGGGCCGTTCGAATTGATCAGCCCCTTCTTTTTAATATATGATTATTATTTTTCATTTAATTTTTTACGTCTGTCATCTATATATCTGATAAGCGCCATTGTGGTACCGTACAGATCCAGCTTTGCGCTGTTGATACACATATCATATCCGCGGGAATCTCCCCATTTAATATTTGAATATGAGTTGTGAAAACGCTTTCTGTTGGTGTCCATGAGATTGCAGAAATCCTCGGCCGCGATCTGGCTTTTATCAAACATTTTCATGATTCTTTCAATTTTGACATCTTTGTCGGCAGTAATAAAAAACGATATACGGCAGTCAAATTCCCGAAGAACATATTCGGAAGCACGTCCTACGACCACAAAAGATTCGCCAGCTTCCGCTTTTTCTTTGAGGAAATCAAACTGAAGCTGCGCGATATTATCGGTGTGCGAGTTTGACATCCCTCTTACGGTTCTGGAAAAGAAAGGCGTTTTCTTTGACTCGTCGTATTCATAAAGTCCGCTTGCGTCCAAATGTTTTTTCATGGCTATTTCTTCAAGCAGATTTTTTTCATAGATCGGAATATTATAATGTTTGGCAATAGCCTCCGCTATAATCTTTCCACCGCTTCCGTATTCACGTCCTATAGTAATAATAAACTGTCCATCCATAATCATTACACCACCTTTTTAACAATATCTTATTTTCATAACAATAATTGAGATCACCATTACAATAATAACGGCAGGCACCGCCGTCTTGCAATATCGGCCCCATTTAATAATATAACCTTTTTGCGACGCGGTTGCAATACCCACTACGTTTGCAGATGCACCAATTGGTGTTGCATTGCCGCCGATATTCGCCCCCATCGTGAGCGCCCAGGCCAATACGGCAAGATCAACCCCCTGCGTTCCTGCTATGGTAGTAATAACCGGGAGCATCGTGGCTGCAAACGGGATGTTGTCAACAAACGCGCTGGCAACCGCGGAAACAATGGTAATTATAACCAACATCATGAAAATATTTCCATGACTCGCGTTTGAAATAAACCCTGCCATAATATTAAGAACTCCGGTTTCCTCAAGGCCTCCCACCACAACGAAAAGACCTATAAAAAATAACAGGGTCTTATAATCTACTTTTTTAAATATTTCTCCGATTTGTCTCCCGCCGATTATTATTGTAGCGACAGTTACTATAATACCTATGGCGGAAACCGTAAGCCCCGTCTGACCGTGAGTGATAAGCAGCACAACGGCAGCCACAAAAACAATTATGCTTGCCGCGAATTTCCCTTTGCTGGGAATGAGCGAAGAAGCATCCGGGAATTTATTTATCATTTCTTCTGTTACAATATTTTTACTGAGCTTTCTTCTGTAAACAAGAAAGAAATAGATTACCACCGCAACCGTGGATATCAAAACAATGACTCCGGTATTGGTCAGAAAATCGTTAAATGAAAGCCCGAGAGATGTTCCGATAATAATATTCGGAGGGTTGCCGCACATTGTAGCGGTACCGCCTAAATTTGCACAGAAGATTTCCGTGAGTATCATGGGTATCGGATTGAATTCAAGCATTTCGGCTAATTCTATTGTAATTGCCGCAAGGAAAAGAATAACCGTAATGCTGTCTATAAACATGGAAAGCACTGCCGAAAGAATCATAAATGTTACAAACAGCGGCACTATCCTATAGTTTACCAGTTTAGCAAGCTTCATGCACAGCCATCTGAAAAAGCCCGACATCGCCATGCCTTCGACCATTATCATCATACCGGCTATGAATACGATTGTTCCCCAGTTAATACCCGAAGCCGAAACCGCCTCCCCTGATGAATGCAGGAAAGAGCCGGATGTAAAGGCTCCGAAATTCAAAGTCTTTAATGCGGCTTCCGGGCTGTGCAGTCCTGCGCCGAAAACGAAAATCAACGCGGCAGCCGCGCTAACCGTAGTAGTAATATGACGTTCCCATTTTTCGATTATTATAAAAAGAAACATTGCAACAAAAATTATTATTGCAATTATTTGTGCCGACATATATAAAACCTCCGAACTTCTTAACAAGTATTACTATGCGCACAAATAATGTTTATATCATATTTTTCGTAAAATGACAACTATATAATTTCCTGTTTTTTGTGTTCTCTGTATTATCCCCTGTTTTTTTTGATTATCCCCCCGTTATGTTTCTTCATCAATAAGTCTGCCGAGTTTTTCTATGTCTTCCCTGTAATCGATATCAAAAAGTTCTGTCCTGCTTTCGGGCCTGTACGTAAGCAAAAGTTCACTATGCCTTTTAACTGCAGCACGGCCCTGCTCGTTGCTGTTGAGCGATTTCAGTTCATCATAAAGCTTTTTCGGAAATATTACGGGGTTTCCTCTTTGCCCGTCAAATTCCATCATGCATATATTTTCGGGATTGGCTCTGAAAAGCTCTGTAATACCCTTAATGCTCGATTGTTTCAGGAACGGCTGATCCGCGACAAAAAAGGCGCAGCCCTGACACTCCTGCGGTATACTCTCTATCCCTAATCTTATGGTAATGGCGGTATCGTTTGTGGTATCGGGGTTCAATACTCCCGTATAACCGTAGGACTCGGCCATTTCACAGATTTTCGGATCACGGCTGACGACGCTAACATGGGCAAAATATTCATTATTCAGATTGTTCATCGCATGCCTGACGACAGGTATTCCCTTAAAATCGGCCCAAAGCTTATTGCCCTGAAATCTTTTGCTGTGACCTGACGCCATTATTACCGCTGCGATTTTAATATCCTGCTGATTGGTTTTTTTTGTCATTTTTCCGTACAAACTGATCAGATCGTCTGATCCGGTATTTCAAATATAGCGTTTACGAACCGGTCGGGATCGAATTTCTGGAGATCATCTATGCTCTCACCCACTCCGATATATTTGACCGGTATTTTGAGCTCCGACTGAATCGCTACGGCTATCCCGCCTTTGGCCGTTCCGTCAAGTTTTGTCAGGACTATGCCGGTAACCGGCGCGATTTCACCGAATTCACGCGCCTGCATCAATGCATTCTGACCCGTTGTTCCGTCAACCACAATGAAAGTTTCGATAACCGCATCCGCATACTCTTTTTCGATAATCTTATATATCTTTCCGAGCTCGTTCATAAGATTCTTTTTATTGTGCAGGCGCCCCGCCGTATCAACAAGAAGTATGTCCGCCTTTCTGGCCTTTGCCGCGGCAACGGCGTCATATACGACTGCTCCCGGATCCGCTCCTTCATGACCGCTTATAATGTCGGCTCCCGCTCTCGCACCCCAGGTCCGGAGCTGTTGTCCCGCAGCGGCTCTGAACGTATCCGCCGCTGCCAAAATCACCTTTTTACCTTTGTTTTTATACAGGCATGCAAGTTTTCCCGCCGAAGTGGTTTTTCCGGTTCCGTTTACCCCGATAAGCAGAATCACGGATTTTTTTTCTTCGAAATCATACGCCCCTTCAGGAATACTCATCTGCTCTTTTATAAGTCCGATCACTATTTCACGGCACTCCAGAGGTTCTTTTATTCTTTCCTCCTTTACCTTTTCACGAAGTTCCTCTAATATTTTGTAAGTCGTACCTACACCCATGTCGGCCATGATAAGCGTTTCTTCAAGTTCCTCATAAAAATCTTCGTCTATTTTTGAAAAACCGCTGAAAACAGAGTTGAATCCCGATGCAATCCCGGCTCTCGTCTTGGAAAGCCCGTTAAACAGCCTCCTGAAAAAACCTGTCTTTTCGTTTTGTTCTTCCGTTATCTGATTTTCATTTTCCGGGTTCATTTCTTCCTCCTGATTTATAAATTAAGAAAGTTTGGATTCTATTAAATCCACCGATACCATAGTGGATATTCCTTTTTCCTGCATGGTAATGCCGTAAAGTCTGTCCGCCGCAGTCATGGTGCCCCTCCTGTGAGTTATCACAATAAACTGAATATTGTCGGAAAGCTTATGCAGATACTCGGCAAAGCGTTCCACGTTGGCATCGTCAAGAGCGGCTTCGATCTCGTCCAGCATAACAAAAGGCGAGGGTTTTAAATTCTGTATAGCAAAAAGCAAAGCTATGGCGGTCAGCGTTTTTTCGCCTCCTGAAAGCTGCATCATGTTTTGGAGCTTTTTCCCCGGAGGCTGGGCGATAACCCTTATGCCCGCTTCCAACACGTCTTCATCGTCGATCAGCTCCAACGCGCCTTCGCCGCCGCCGAACAGTTCTCTGAATACATGCCTGAATTCCTTATTTATATTGGCAAATTCAGCGATAAACTGTTTTCTCATGCTCTGATCGAGCTCAACTATAATGTCTTTCAGCTTTTCGGCGGCGTCCACGAGATCCGTGTGCTGTGCGCTCAGAAACTCAAAGCGGCCTTTTACTTCTTTATATTCTTCGATCGCGTTCACGTTTACATTGCCGAGAGATTTGATTTCTGATTTAAGTTTTGTTATTTCCTCCGTAAGCTTTTTAAAGTCTGTTTCCGTGACAGTGCTCCTGTCGATCTGCAGAGGAGTTATTTCGTATTCTTCGCGAAGATACTCTATAAAGCGTTCTTTTTCCGATTCCTGTTTTTCGATCATCGACGTAAGCCTGAAAAGCTCTTTATCCAGCAGACTGCGTTTTTCAGATACTTCTTCTCTTCGTAAGAACATCTTTTTAAAAGAAACATTAAGTTCTTCTCTTCTGCCCGTTACTGCCGTATATCGGCTTTTCGCGTCATCTGCTTCTTTTTTAAAGAGTTCCGCATCATTTTCTGCTTTTAAAAGCTCCTTTTCTCTTAAACTGTTCTCTTTTTCATCTTCCCCGATACGTTTTCTTGCGTTATTTATTTCATTTGCAAGATTTTCCATTTCAACGGAAAGATTATTTATCCCTGTTTCGATGAATTCTTTTTTTTGCACAGTGGCGTTATAAAGACTTCTTGCTTCCTCGGCGGCATAAGCCGCTTCTCTTTCCATATCGGAAAGTACCTCAGCCATGCTTTCGTTTGAACTCATGTCGGCTTCCAGTTTCTTTTCACGGTTCAAAGCGGCATGAAGCTCTTTTTCGAGTCTTTCTAATTCCGAAGCAGTCTCTTTTTTCTTTTTAAACAGCTCGGCTTTTTCCCTGTTAAGCAGGTTTTCGTCTGCCGCAAGCTGCTCCGAACGGCTGATGGCCGTATCCAGATTGTTTTTTGCGGTATTTTTATTTAAATAAAGCTGCCTGATTTCGTCATCCAGATCAGCGGCCGTGCTTCGAAGCTCCGTCCTTTCGTTTTTAATCTCAGATATGGCGTTTTCGTATTTGCGCATATCATTTGCGATTTTTTTTACTTCGGAATTCAGTTCGTCTATCTGTCTCTGCCTGCCCAGCAGGTTGGAGTTGCTTTTATAACTGCCGCCGCTCATGGAGCCGCCCGTATTTATAAGCTCTCCCTCGAGCGTAACCATCCTGTATTTCTGTGAATACTTACGTCCGATTATTATCGCGTTGTCTATGTTGTCGATAACATACGTTCTTCCGAGCAGTCTGTTGACGAGACCTTTGTATTTCTCTTCACAGACAACAAGCTCGCTTGCCCTGCCTATTACGCCTTTTTCTTTGGGCGGAGCTTCTTTTATCCCGGCTTCTTTTACGGTTGTAAGAGGCAAAAATGTGGCGCGTCCGTATTTTCCTCTTTTTAAAAATTCAATAAGATATTTCGCCGTGCTTTCGTTGTCGGTAACGATATTCTGAAGGCTTGCGCCCAACGCCGTCTCCAGCGCAGTTTCATATTTTTTGTCCGTTGAAATAATCTCGGCCACGACACCCATAATGCCCGGATTTTTATCTCTCTGTTCCATTATTTTTTTGACGCTGTGCCCGTAGCCTTCGTATCTTTCGGAAAGATTTAAAAGCGACTCCAAAAGCGACTGCGCCCTGTGATATTTAACCGAAGCTTCGCTGAGTTTATTGTCGGTTTCGGCCAGTTTTTGCTTAAATGCCGCAATTCTCTCTTCGTGCGTTTTCAAAAGCTCTTCTTTTTGACGGATTATTTCGCACAGATCATCATATGCCTTTTTATGCTTTAATTCTTCGTCTTTATGCGTCTTATGAGCCTCGGCAAGCATTATAAGCCTGCCGTTGAGCTGCGATTCATTTACTTCATTTTGTTCGGTAAGCGTAATAAAATGCTGCTTGGTTTCTTTAATAGAAGTAATTTCATTTAAAAGGTTTATCAGCCTGCCCTTTTGCTCGGAACCGGTTTCGTTTTCCATGGAAAGCTTTTTGCGAATATTTTCCAGTTCGGCATTT
Organism: uncultured Lachnospiraceae bacterium; assembly: GCA_964389285.1. Lineage (GTDB taxonomy): Bacteria > Bacillota > Clostridia > Lachnospirales > Lachnospiraceae > Alectryocaccobium. The sequence continues at coordinate 39,804 of CAYMCZ010000011.1, forward strand.
TTTTCTTCGGCCTCCTCTTTTTGCTTTTTCATAAGAACGATAAGATCTTTCAGGCTGCTTTTTTGATTTTCAAGGTTTTCTTCATGACGGCTCATATCGCTCATCATCTTCTCTATCTGCTCGCCGATCATGCTTCTGTTAAGCTCCGAAAACCTGATTTTCTCTTTTATCTCGTTTATGAGAAGCGCGGCATCCTGTCTGTCTTTTTCTATTTCTTCGTTTTCGGCGGCGATTCGCAGCGCGGACTCATCGAGAGATTCAAGCTCCGCCTCTATTTTTTCACATTCAAACTTCGCGGCTTCATATTCGCCGTCCGCATTCTCCAATTCTTCTTTTATGTTGGTATGATCGGCCGAGAGTTTTTCAAGAGATTTATCTATCTCGGATTCCCTTAATACAAAAAGATTAAGATCATGCTCTTTTAATTCTTCTTTTTTCGCAAGATAAACACGGGCTTTTTGGGACTGACGTTCAAGCGGGCCTACCTGTCTTGTGAGCTCGCTTAAAATATCGGAAACCCTGACCATGTTTTCCTGTTCTTTTTCGAGCTTTTTAAGCGCCGCAATTTTTCTTCTTTTGAATTTGACTATGCCTGCCGCCTCATCAAAGAGCTCTCTGCGTTCTTCGGGTCTTCCGCTTAATATTTTGTCGATCTGACCCTGGCCTATCATCGAATAGCCTTCTTTGCCAATGCCGGTATCATAAAAAAGCTCATGGATATCCCTGAGCCTGCACGCAGTACCGTTTATCATGTATTCACTCTCACCGGAACGAAACAGACGCCTTGCTATGGTAACCTGTTCAAAGTCTATGTTAAGAGAGTGATCGGTATTGTCAAAGGTTATGGAAACAGAAGCAAATCCCAGCGGTTTTCTGGATGCGGTTCCGGCAAATATGACATCCTGCATGCTTCCGCCGCGAAGCTGTTTTGCACTCTGCTCTCCCAAAACCCATCTTACGGCATCCGAAATATTGCTTTTGCCGCTGCCGTTGGGGCCGACTATAGCAGTGATTCCATCGTTGAAATCAAGCTTCATCTTTCCCGCAAAGGATTTAAACCCCTGCATTTCTATTGATTTTAAATACATCTTTCACCTGCCGTATAACCAGTATTTTTAAGAGCGTTTTTAGCGGCTTCCTGCTCAGCCTGCTTTTTGCTCCGTCCGCAGCCTTCGCCCATTACGCGCTCTCCGACATAAACACGGGCTACATAAGTTTTTTCATGCTGGGGGCCCTGTTCGTCTATAATAATATATTTGGGCATTATCTCCTGTTTTTTTTGAACAAGCTCCTGAAGCTCTGTTTTGTGATCTATATACAACTGCTTATCAACAAGAAAACCGAGTATTTTATTCAAAACAAAGGCGCGGGCCGGCTCTATCCCGCCGTCCAGGTAAATGGCCCCTATAAGAGCTTCACAGGCATCCGAAATAATAGACTCTCTTTTGCGGCCTCCGCTTCTTTCTTCTCCTTTTCCGAGTTGGATATTATCTCCCAGGTGAAACTGAGACGCGGCATAGGCGAGCGAGCTTTCGCACACAAGCCTTGCCCGCATTTTGGTAAGCCGCCCTTCGGAAGCTTCGGGATATTTCCCGTAAAGAAATTCACTGCATATTAATTCCAGTATAGCATCTCCAAGAAATTCTATTCTTTCGTTGCAGTCGATTCTTTTTAAATTGTTTTCATTAATATAAGAACTGTGACGCAATGCTTTCATTATCAGTTCTTTATTTTGAAAAGTATATCCTATTTCATCCTGAAGTTTTGTAAGATCCCGGTTGCCCATATTTTTCTTTTCCCGTTTTTATGATTAAACACCAACAGGGCTGCCGCAGTATGCATAGTGCGACAGCCCGAAATTAAATATCTGCTAATCTGTCTCTGATAAGAACATTTAACTCATTTTCTTTAAAACGTATACTCTGAAGAAGCGCTGTTTTAAAAGCCAGCGGTTTGGAATTGCCGTGCGTCTTTACCACAAGCGCCCGAAGTCCCAAAAGAGGGGCTCCGCCGTAATTATCTACATTATATGTTTCAAGCGTTTTTTTAAGCGAAGGCATTACGAGCGCCGCGCCGACCTTGGATTTTGCATTGCTTAAAAACGCATCCTTTATCAGCCTTAAAAATGACGAAGCGACTCCTTCATACATTTTCAAAACGCAGTTTCCCGCAAAAGCTTCCGCAACGATTACGTCCGCCGCACCGGCGGGAATATCTCTCGCTTCGATATTTCCCGTGAAATTAATGCCCTGCAGCTCTTTAAGAAGCGGATACACTTCTTTCGTAAGGGCATTTCCCTTGTCTTCCTCCTCTCCTATATTGAGAAGGGCTACACGAGGATTATTTATACCCATGACCTTTTCCGCGTAAGCGGAACCCATTACGGCAAATTGTACAAGGTGCTCGGGTTTCGCATCCACATTTGCCCCCGAATCCAAAAGCAGCGAAATCCCTTTGCTGTTAGGAATAACCGTGGCGATCGGAGCTCTGAGCACTCCTGCCTCTCTTTTGACTATGGTCTGTCCTCCCACAAGGACGGAACCCGTATTGCCCGCCGTTACAACAGCGTCCGCTTCTCCATCTCTTACGAGGTTCAGCCCCACGACAAGCGACGAATCTTTTTTTTGACGGATGGACTGAACGGGATGTTCTCCCGTTTCTATTACCTCCGCGGCATTTTTAACCGTTATCCTCTCCGCGTCATAGGTATGTTTATTGAGTTCGGATTCTATAATCTCCTGTCGTCCTACAAGTACTACATGCAGGTCAGGAGCTTCTTTTAAAGCCTCAACGGCTCCTTCTATCGGCGCCGCAGGGGCATTGTCGCCTCCCATAATATCAACGGCAACTCTGACCGGATTCATAATTTACCTCCTGATCATAGGCCGGTCAACGCATGACCGGTCATTCATTTGGATTTACCTGTTCTATAATACAGCCTTCGGCATCCGTGTGATATCCCTGGGGCGTCTCGGCATTTTTCATAAGCCTTCCGACTTCATCAAAATAATAATAGTTTCCTTTAAAATCAAGATATACCCACCCGGTCACGGCATAGCCGTTGGCATCAAAATAATAGTCGTCGTCAATTACCCGCATTAAGACATTTGCAGGATAAGAGCCGTCTTCAGCCATGAGGCGCAAACCTCCGAATTCGTCCGGAGTAAAGACGCCGGCCTTGCGAACCTCTACCCTGGCCACGTTTCCGGTAGCCTTGTTGCAGGTGTTTCCGTGGTTGTTGGTGGCTACGACATAATAAAACTTTGTTCCGAGCTGTGAAGTGTCAGCCTGATAAACGGGCTCCGTAGCACCGTCTATATATGTACCTCCGCTGTTTGAATTAACGTTGTTGGAATACCACTGGTAAGTGATCTCACCGCCGTCCGGTGAAGTCGCGGTGCCGTCAAGCATATAAACGGTATCCGCGGAAATGACTATATCATCCCTCAAAGCGCCGTTGAATACAGGCGCGCCTATATTCCTGTCAACCTGCTGCGCGGATTCTTTTTCTATTGCTTTCCCCGTCTCCGGAGTTTTGTCTGTTTTTGATGCATTCATATCGTTACCGCATGCGGATATTGCGAAAACTGACGAAACACAAAAAGCCATTGCAATAAATCTTTTTATGCTGTTCATGTATATACCTCTTTAAATATTTAATACAAACGAAACAATTTAACAGTTTTGTAATTATACCTTACAAAGGAATTCTTGTCAAACTGCAGAGATATGCGGTCATACACCCTGGACTGTTTGAAGAACTTATTTGAAATCCTTTATAACAGCGCCGTTTTTCATAAGATAGTCCACAAGCGATATGATTGTCAGGGCAAGCGAAATGTATACCAGGACCTGGCAGAAAAACCAGTAACCGAACGAATTAATTCCCAAAAGAAGCGCTATTATCATTACCATCTGAAAGACCGTTTTGACCTTGCCCCACACGGATGCGGCGATAACCACTCCGTTATCAACCGCAATCAGCCTGAAACCTGAAATAATGAATTCTCTTGCAATAATTATTATGACTATCCATGAAGCAATCTGCCCGGTATCGATCAGGCATATAAGCGCGGAACATACAAGCAGCTTATCGGCGAGCGGATCCATGAATTTGCCGAAATTCGTGACAAGATTGTATTTCCTCGCAATCATTCCGTCAAAAGTATCCGTCAGGCTTGCGGCTATAAACACCACAAGCGCGGCAATATGCCCCCACGAAAACGGCAGTTTCATAAATATTATGAAAACCGGTATCATAAAAACACGCAGCAGCGTAAGTTTATTGGGAAGATTCATTTCCTTCATCTATAGCTTCTCCTATAAGGTCATAATCCGAATAGCCTGTTATAAGACATCTGACATACATGCCTGATTCAAGCCTTTTGTTTTCGGATTTGAAAAATATGTATCCGTCCACACCCGGAGCGTCTGCCTCGGTCCGGCCTATATAGATATCCTCATCCGGCATATATCCTTCGGTAAAAACCTCCGTAACGGTACCCCGGCGCTTTGAATTGTTTTCAAAAGCTATTTTCTGCTGGGCCAGCATCAGCTCGTCACGTCTGGTCTCTTTTGTCTTTTCGTCAACCTGTCCGTCAAATTCGGCAGCGGCAGTTTTATCCTCCCTCGAATATGCGAAAACCCCGAGCCTGTCAAAACGCATTTCCTTTATAAAATCAAGCAGTTCAAGATGTTCGCTTTCTGTCTCGGTCGGAAATCCTGTTATAAGGGATGTCCTTAAAACGATATCCGGTATCCTCTCTTTTATGGCGCCAATTATTTCGACGATATCTTTTTTAGAGGTTCGCCGTCCCATCATTTTAAGAATACGGTCGCTGCAGTGCTGGATCGGAATATCCAGATATTTGCAAATCTTATCCTGTAAAGCTATGGTTTCCAAAAGTTCAGGATATATTTCTTCGGGATAACAGTAAAGAAGCCTGATCCTTTTAAGTCCGTCTACGGCGCACAGACGCTCAAGCAACTCGTGAAGGCATTTTTTTCCGTAAATATCAGTCCCGTAAAGAGTCGTCTCCTGAGCGATAATATTCAGCTCGGTAACGCCCTCTCCGGCAAGTTTTGACGCTTCTTTTAAAAGCGCGTCCATAGGAACGCTTCTGAATTTGCCGCGAAGCTGCGGAATGATGCAGTATGTGCAGCTTTTGCCGCAGCCCTCAGCTATTTTCAGATACGAGTAATGACCGCCCGTCGTAAGCAGGCGCGAAGATTCGATTTTCGGAAAACCTTTTAAAGGCTTTAAAACAACAGGCCTGCAGCCCGAAAAGATTTTTTCTATGACCTGATCCAGTTCCGCAAAACTGTTTGTACCGACAACCGCGTCCACCTCGGGAAGTTCGTCAAGTATTTCCTGTCCGTAAAGCTGAGCCATACATCCCGCTATTATCAGGGCTTTGCATGCTCCTGTTTTTTTCAGCCCGGTCATCTCAAGTATCGCGGATACGCTTTCTTCTTTCGCGTCATGTATAAAAGAACATGTGTTTACGATTATGACATCCGCCGCGGCTTCATCATCGACAATGGAATATCCCTTCTCCGCAAGCAGACCGAGCATATTTTCGGAATCCACAAGATTTTTGTCGCAGCCGAGCGATACAAAAAAGAGTTTTTTCATGCTTCTTCGGACATTTCCTCGAAAGAGTCGGGTTCATTGATCTCTTCTGCGTCATTTCGAGCGGCATCGATATGTACTTTCCCTTCGTAAAATTCGTCTATGGCCACGGAAAGCAGTTTGCCGTTTGAGACATTTACACGGGCCGGCGAACCGTCGGTAAGCTGGCGTGCGCGTTTGCTTGTGGCAAGCACTATCGAATATCTGCTTGTCACGTAAGTAGCGTCGCCCGCACTGTTGTCGGTATTGATTTTTTCCATTAATTCGCTGTATGAGGGATGTATCATTTATTTTTCTCCTTCCAATCTGCTTTTAAAAGTTGATAAAAATTCGTAATTGTTTTCGATACTGCAATGTCTGGAAGAAATAATACAGTGAATATCTTCCGCGCATTTTTCGATGGTATCATTTATTACAAGATAATCATATCTGTCCACATAATTGATTTCGCGTTCTATCTGCATGAGCCTCGCCAATATCTGGCTTTCGCTCTCCGTGCCGCGCTTTCTGAGTCTTTTTTCGATCTCGGCGGGCGAGGGGGCCGTAACGAAGATCAGCACCGCTTCCGGATAAAGCTCTTTTACTTTGAGTGCTCCCTGAACCTCTATTTCAAGCAGTACGTCCTTACCCGCTTTCAGGTTTTCTTCGACATAGTCCCTTGGAGTGCCGTAAAAATGCCCGACAAAACCGGCGTATTCGATAAGCTCATTGTTTTCTATCATCGACAAAAACTCATCGTCGCTTTTGAAAAAATAATCTACGCCGTGAGTCTCTCCTGCTCTGGGGGCTCTGGTAGTGCATGATATCGAAAGCGCATACTCCGGATGCATTTCAAGCAGTTTTTTCATGACAGTGCCTTTGCCGGAACCGGAAAAACCTGAAATTGCGCTCAGAACTCCTCTACTCATTTAAGTCCTCCATATCATCGCGGTCTGCATTTTTTATATTAAAACGTTTGGTTATCGTCTCCGGCTGAAGCGCCGAAAGGAGCAGATGTCCCTCGTCCATTATAAACACCGCTTTTGTTTTTCTTCCCTGTGTGGCGTCAATTATCATGGATTCATTTTTGGCTCTCGCCACAAGACGCTTTATCGGCGCGGCGTCGGGTTTAACGACCGCTATAACTCTTGATGAATTGACTACGTTTCCGAAACCTATATTAATAAGCATTTTCAAACCTACTCTATGTTCTGAATCTGTTCCCTGATTTTTTCTATTGTTGTTTTAAGCGAAATGCCTGTCTCGGAAGTCCTGAGGTCATTCGCTTTTGATAATACGGTATTTGCTTCCCTGTTCATTTCCTGAGCCATGAAATCGAGCCTTCTTCCGGCCTCTCCGCCGCTTTTAACCACATCTTTCATGGTGGCGATATGATTTTTCAGCCGGACTATTTCTTCGTCAGTACAGAGTTTATCCGCAAAGATAACCATTTCGGCAGCTATCCTGCTTTCATCAACCGCCTGAGACGCGATAAGGTCATTCAGCTTTGTACGGAGTTTTTCTTCGTATTCATTTAAAATCAAAGGATATCGCTCTTCGATTTTTGCGGTATCGGAAGCCATTATATCCAGTTTTTCCAAAAGATCGGAAGCGAGGGCCCTGCCTTCCGATGCCCTGCTTTTTGCAAAAGCTTCACCGGCTCTGCAGATACATTCTTTTATGAGTTCGGGCAGGGATTCATCTTCGCCCGGCGCTTCGTCCATGGTAAGAACTTCAGGATACCTCGCAAGCAAGGCAGCCGTCATCTGCGCGTCTTCGCATAAAGAAAAATCTTCCTGAATCTGTTTGAAAAATCCGAGATACGCACCCGCGAGCTCTTTGTTGTATTTCAGCTCCGCTGCCGCTGCCGAGCTGTCTTCATAAGAAATAAAAACATCTACTTTGCCGCGAATCATATGCTTTTTCAGTTCGGCGCGTATATCCGATTCAAAGCAGTTAAATCTTTTCGGCATCCTGATGTTAAGATCCAGATAACGATGATTAACCGATTTTATCTCAACCGCTATTTTTTTATTATCTCTGCTGATTTCAAACCGGCCGTATCCGGTCATGCTGTTTAACATTGAATATATCCTCCGGATCTCTTGGATCATTACGGTATAATAGCATTTTTACGTTGTTCTTGCAAGATTTTAAGATGATATATTTATTTCCGGTAAAGACAACTATTGTTTTGACATTTATATATAAATTCAAGTAAAATACATTTTAAAATATAATTAGTAAGGGAGCGTAAAAATGGCTTTTGACGGAGCTGCCGCAGCTTGTATGAAATCCGAACTGAATAATCATCTGAAAGGGGGATATATCTCAAAAATCTCTCAGCCGGAAAAAGACGAACTTATACTTACCGTAAAAAACAACAGCAGTCAATACAGACTGCTTCTTTCGGCAAATCCCTCGCTTCCGCTCGCTTATCTGACTGAGAAAAGCAAACAAAACCCTCTTTCCGCTCCCGTTTTCTGCATGCTTTTGAGAAAGCATATCGGCGGCGGCAGGATTCTATCCGTGGAACAGCCCTCCCTTGAAAGAATACTTATATTTAATATAGAGCACCGTACCGAGATGGGTGACCTTCAAACAAAACGCCTTATCGTGGAACTGATGGGAAAACACAGCAATATCATTTTCGCGAATCATGAAAACACCATACTTGACGCGATTCGTAAAGTCTCCGCCAACGTAAGCTCGGTAAGGGAGGTTCTTCCGGGGCGTGAATATTTTATCCCGAATACTTTAAATAAAACAGATCCCCTAAAGGTTTCCGAACAGGAGTTTGCGTCTTTGGTTTTTTCAAAACCCGTTTCGCTGCAGAAAGCTCTTTATATGACGCTTACAGGCTTTTCTCCGGCTCTGGCCGCGGAACTGTGCGCCCGCGCAGGCGTGGATCCCGATAAAAGCGCCTCCGCTTTTTCATCCATGGAGATCACTCATGTTTTTCATGTGTTCAGCCGGCTTATATATGAAATCAAAAACCTGGAATTTGAGCCTTGTATTAAATATGAGAACGGCAGGCCCATAGATTTTACCGTCCTTAAATCCACGGCCTACAAAGACTGTGAATCCGTTGAATACGATTCGTTTTCGCGGCTTATATCCGACTATTATTCACAAAAAGACAGCGCGTCCAGGATAAAGCAAAAATCCACCGACCTGCGCAAACTCGTAGGCACTTTATTGGAAAGAAATGTCAAAAAACTTCAGCTTCAGCAAAAACAGCTCAAAGACACGGAAAAAAGAGACAAATACAAATTATACGGCGAACTTATAAACACCTACGGTTATTCTCTTGAAGACGGCTCCGATAAGCTGATCGCCACAGATTATCACAACGGCGAAGAAATATCGATTCCGTTGGATAAGACCCTGACTCCCAAAGAAAACGCAAAAATATATTTTGAAAAATATAACAAACTCAAGCGAACCTTTGAAGCCGTCACTTTACAGATTTCCGAAACCTCTTCCGATATCGAACATTTAAAAAACATACGGAACGCTCTTTCCATGGCCTGTGACGAAGCTGACTTAAGACAGATCAGCGACGAGCTCAAAGATTACGGATATCTCAACAAAAACAAAACATCCAAAGAAAAAAAGCAGCACTCCAAGGCCAGAGCGCTTCATTATATTTCAAGTCACGGAAACGATATCTACGTGGGAAAGAACAATTATCAAAATGAGATGATCTCTTTCGCCTCTCCGGTCGGATGCGACTGGTGGTTTCACGCAAAAGGCAGGCCCGGAGCTCACGTCGTAGTCAAATCGGACACCGCTGATCTTCCGGATGCGGTATTTGAAGAAGCCGCGAGACTTGCGGCATATTATTCCCAGTCAGGTCCGGACGAAAAAGTCGAAATCGATTATACGCTGCGTCGGAATATAAAAAAACCAAAAGGATCAAAGCCCGGTTTTGTTGTCTATTATACGAATTACTCAATGATTGCAAAACCGGACATAACGGGCATTGAACAGGCGGAAAAGTAATGCTATAATTAATTGATTATATACATAAATGCTACAACTTAATTGCAGAGGATTGGCATGTTTAAGTTTAACATAAAAAAGGCTTCCAGGCCCCGCGAAACCGAAAATCCGAAAAGGCGAAAGGTCAAGCGTATTGTCCCCGATCCCGATATCGGTCTGACTAACGAACAGGCCGGATATTATGCCGACTCCGGCTGGGATAACAGAGCCGTCGAAGTCACTTTTAAAACCACCGGAGAAATTCTCAAAAAAAATATAATAACATATTTCAACTTTATTTTTATAATCTTTGCGGTTCTTCTGATATTAGTCGGATCTTTCAGAGATCTTTCTTTTATGCTGGTAATAGTCCTGAACTCCGCTATCGGTATAGTTCAGGAGCTTAACGCAAAAAAGACACTTGAAAAGCTAACGGTATTAAACGCGCCGCGCACCAAAGTTTTAAGAGGCGGCGTCATAAAAAGCCTGCCTTCGGACAGGCTTGTCATTAACGACATAGTTATCTTTGAATCCGGAAACCAGATCTGCGCGGATTCTGTACTGATTGACGGAGAAGTTTTGGTAAATGAGGCGCTTCTCACGGGCGAATCCGACGAAATCCTCAAAAAACCGGGTGATCCGCTGATGTCGGGAAGCTTTATCGTTTCCGGAAGATGCAAGGCAAGACTTGAGCGCGTCGGCGAGGATTCTTATATTTCCAAACTCACGCTTGAAGCAAAAGCCACAAAAGACGCCGAGCAGTCCGAAATGGTCCGTTCTATAAACAGACTCATAAAAGTTATCGGCATCATCATAATTCCCATAGGAATAACTCTTTTCGTCCAGCAATATGTTTACGGCAACGCGCCTCTCAAAGATTCCGTCCAGTCGATGGTTTCAGCCGTCATTGGAATGATCCCCGAAGGCATGTATCTGCTGCTCTCCATAACTCTTGCCGTAAGCACGATAAAACTGGCCACTAAAAAAGTTCTCGTACACGATATGAGGTGTATAGAGACGCTTGCCAGGGTAAATGTCTTATGCGTTGACAAAACCGGTACAATCACGGAAAACGATATGAAAGTAACCGAAACGGTTCAGCTCGAAGAGATTTCAGAGTCCGGATACGCGGATACCGAAATGCTTTTAAGCAACTTCGCTGCAGCAATGTCTGATGACAACCTCACGATGAAAGCCATTAAGGCCAGATTCTCTTCCGCTTCCGGTATGAAACGCGGTCAGGTTGTCCCGTTTTCCTCAAAACATAAATACAGCTCCGTCGTATTGGACGATGTATCTTATGTTCTTGGGGCCCCGGAATTTGTTCTCAGGGAAAAATACGAAGATTACAGTACCATGATTGCAAATTATTCATCCGAAGGAGCCAGGGTGTTGGTTTTCTGCAAATACGACGGCACAGCCGACGGAAACGCCCTGACGGGAAACACCACGCCCATATGCCTTATACTGCTCTCAAATCCCGTCAGAAAAAACGCAAAAAAGACTTTTGAATATTTCAGATCTCAGGGCGTGGACATAAAGGTTATATCCGGAGACAATCCGTTAACTGTTTCAAAGGTTGCCGAAGAAGCAGGCATATCCAACGCCGACGAATACGTGGACGCAAGCCAGCTTAAAAACTATGACGAAATCTATACTGCCGTAAATAAATATTCTGTTTTCGGACGGGTCTCTCCCGAACAGAAAAGAATGTTTATCAGAGCGCTTAAACAGGCCGGCAATACCGTAGCCATGACCGGAGACGGCGTAAACGATGTTCTGGCTTTGAAAGACGCGGACTGCTCCGTGGCCATGGCCACCGGCAGCGACGCGGCCGTCCAGGCTTCGCAGCTTGTGCTTCTGGAATCCGACTTTTCCAGAATGCCCGACGTTGTACTCGAAGGCCGTCAGGTCGTAAATAACCTCGAGCGTTCGGGAAGCTTATTCCTCGTTAAAAACATCTTTTCGTTTTTAATGGCAATATTCTCGATTGCATTTAGTCTGAGTTACCCGATTGAGCCGGCTCAGCTGACTCTTATCAGCCTCTTTACGATAGGCTTCCCTGCTTTCCTGCTCTCACAGGTACCCAACACGAGACGCATAGAAGGCCGGTTTATTTCAAACATACTTATAAAAGCCCTGCCGGGAGGACTGACGGACGCGCTTATCGTATGCGCCCTTGTAATATTCGGTATAGTGTTTAATGTAAACTCTCTTGATATTTCCACGGCAGCCACATTCCTGCTTTCTATCGTAGGCTTTATCATAGTTTACCAGATAAGCAAACCCATGGACGTTTTCAAGTGGATCATCTGGCTTGTTTCTATTCTGGGACTGCTGCTTGGCGCGACTGTCTTCAGCAGAATGTTTGCCATCACCGGCATGTCGATGCGATGCATAATGATTTTCGTCGTTTTTTCTATACTGACGGAACCATTATACAGATACCTTTCGATGCTGACACAGTTCCTGCGAAAGCAATACCGACTGATCAGAACAAAATTTTTCAGAAAGAAAGCTAAATAGGACTGTCGCACTATACAAAGAGAATGAATATTCTGAAAGGGACATCCGCAACGCCGGTACTTAGCGAACGCAGGCGTATGCGATGCGTGAGGTTAGTACCGCTGCGTGAGGACTTAGCGCAAGCGGTCCCTGAAAGAATATTCATGATAATGTATAATGCGACAGTCCCAATAGAAGTCATCTTGTTTTCAGGTATTTCGGCATGAGGACCGTAATCCTGTGATTATCTCCTTCAAGATCAAATACGCTCGAATCCGAGAAATATACATCTTCGTTAAGATCGGCAAATTCATGTATGTCGCTTATCACGTCGAAGCCGAAGCCGTATTCAATGCTCTTGAAATGCATGGGTATTACATATCTGGGATTGATACGGTGTATGAGTTCAGTGGCTTCTTTGGGGCCTATGGTATAAAATCCTCCTACCGGAACCATAAGTACATCCAATTCCGTAAGCATTTCTTCCTGTTCGGGCTCCAGAACGCATCCCAGATCTCCGCAGTGAGCTGCCTTATATTTTCCATCGTCAAAAATCGCAATCCGGTTAATCCCTCTTTTTGCGCCGTATACTTCATCATGAAAAGTATTGATGTATTTTATATCAAAAGGCGAATCGAACGAATGAATTATTTCTATCAGATCGACCGCAGCGTGATCCGCGTGACCGTGGCTTGAGAAAACAAAATTAGCCTTTTCATTTAAGTCGCCGAAACCCGGCACGTATTCGTTTGAATAGGGATCCGTAACTATAGAATAATCTTTGCTTTCTATTTTGAAACATGAATGTCCCAACCATGTGATCTTCATAAAAATCTCTCCTGATAAGCTTAATCCTTGCGTTTCATGATTATGTGTTTTTCAAGGAAGAAAGCGGCGACAAAGTCGCAGATGCCGTAGATTATCTGAGAAAGAGTTCCGCAGAACTGATATAAACCGGCATCAATCGCGGATGCTGTCGTGAGCGCCGCGCCCTTATATGCTCCTCCCATCGCACGGTATAACCCGTTCTGAATAGGAGCTCCTATGATGGTTTCGATTATGATAAAAGATACAGACATAATCACATAAGTGATTATGCTGAACCATCTGTTGTTATTTGCCCTGAATGTTTTTTTTCTGTTGAGAATAAAGCCCACGACTTTCGCTACGATATTCGCCATAAGAAAAGCGATCAGCGTACCTTGCGCCTGCGGAGGAAAGATCCAGATTTTGACAATCTGATCCATATCCACAAGGGCTATATCCACAACAAGACGGGTAAGCAGGTCACAAACAAAAGCCAGGAAAGTAAATATTATATAGAATATAACTTCTCTTTTGTTGGGATTGTTCGCAAAATATTTTTTTAATCCGCTCAGCCTGTCTTTTTTGGGAGTTTCAGAACCGCCCATATTAAGACTCCACATTTTCGGATAATTTTCGATAATAATACTATAAATGCCATTAAAGTCAAGTTTGTTACAGGCTTTAATTATTTATTAACTGTATTTTAATGTTTTTATTTAATTTTGCCTACAATTCTATTAATTCTCTTGTATTTTACATTAAAGCATATGAAACGGAATATAGTTTACTAATGGTTCGCGCTATGATAGTATAATTATATCATTTGGAAAAACACTTTAAAACGACAGCAGTATCCAAACATCTGATCAGGGGGCATTTTTTCATGGACATTCTTTATATTGTAATGCCTGCTTATAACGAGGAAGCAAACATAGAAAATACCGTAAATGAATGGTATCCCGTGGTAAAAAGACACAGCGGCAGCGGCGCCTCGCGTTTGCTTATCATAGATGACGGCAGCAAAGACTCTACCGGTGAAATCTTAGATAAACTTTCAGGCACCCGTCCGCTGATGGAAGTCATACACAAGAAAAACTCAGGACACGGCAGCACCGTGATGTTCGGATACAGATATGCGCTTCGCGCGGGAGCCGATTACGTATTTCAGACCGATTCCGACGGGCAGACGTCGGCCTCCGAATTCGAGCCTTTCTGGAGAGACCGGAAAAAGTATCTTATGATAATCGGAAAACGCACGGGCCGCAACGACGGTATTATGCGCAAATTTGTTTCAGGCTCGCTCAGACAACTTCTTCTGCTTTCTTTCATGACTTATATTCCCGATGCCAACACGCCTTTCAGGCTTATGGAAGCATCCTGCTTAAAGGTACAGTTGAGATATATAAGTCCAAACGAAAAGCTGCCTAACATCATGCTTTCCGCAATATATTTAAAAAAGAAACTCCCCGTGTCATACAGAAAGATTACTTTTAAAAAACGCTGCGGCGGCTCGGGAAGCATCAATATACGGAGCATTTCAAGGCTGACACGTTCTTCAATGAGACGCTTCATCATGCTTGACAAGCGTCTTTCAAGGGAAATTGCTTATGAAAAGAATTACAGGCGATATAAACAATAAAGACTTTAAACGGCTTTATCTGTTATACGGCCCCGAAAAATATCTCTGTCTTAAGGCACGTGATCTTCTCCTGGACTCGCTCGATATCAGAAATGATATTATGAATTTTACTTCTGTTTCGCAAAAATCACTCTCGGACGATAAAATCATCGATCTTTGCGAAACAATCCCGTTTTTTTCCGACAGACGGGTAATTCTTTTGGAAGATACCGGTTATTTCAATGAAAAAAACGACAGGCTTGCTTCTTATATAAACGATCTGCCTTCTTATCTTACTTTGATATTTACTGAAGATAAAGTGGATAAACGGGGCAAACTGTACAAAGCGGCCTCCAGATATGAAAGGGTAATAGAATTTAAACCTTTGACGGAAGATGATCTTTCCAAATGGGTTATAAATCATCTTAAGGAAAACGATATGGCAATCCAAAAAAACGCCCTGGATTATTTTCTGTCCGGCGTGGGGACGGATTTAAATTACATTTCCAACGAGCTGGAAAAACTGATTGCGTACTGTTCGGAAAACAAAGTGATAACAACAAACGAAATATCGGAGATATCTTCATTTCGAACCGAAAACAGAATCTTTGAAATGATCTCGGATATAACCGAAAATAAAAAGACACAGGCTTTGGACAAGTATTATGATCTTCTGGCCCTGAAAGAGCCTCCGATGCGGATACTGTATCTGATTTCCAGACAATATCTTTTGTTATACAACATAAAAAGCCTGCTCTCATCCGTAAGCGACGAGCGCAGAATAGCTGAAATACTTAAAATACACCCTTATGCGGTCAAAAAATCGATACCTGTATGCAGAAAATATAAGGAATCCGATCTAAAAAGCATTTTAAATGAATGCGCTTCGCTTGAAGAGGATGTGAAAAGGGGAACGCTCAACGACAGACTCAGCGTTGAGCTCATGATTCTGAACAGAAAATAAAAAACCAGAGGATGAAAGGACGGTTCTCCTCTGGTTGTTATATTTATTCAGAAATAGAGTTTACAGCTTTGCTCAGACGGGAAACTTTTCTGGATGCGTTGTTTTTATGGAAAACACCCTTTGTTTCGGCTTTGTCTATCAGTGAAATAGCGTTTCTGAGTGCAGCTTTTGCGCCTTCTGCGTCATTTGCCGCTATCGCTGTTTCAACTTTTTTAATAGCTGTTTTAACACCTGTTTTGACAGATTTATTTCTGGCAGCTTTTGTTCTGTTTACAAGAATTCTTTTCTTTGCGGATTTAATGTTAGCCAAACTGTACACCTCCTTATTTAATTATAAAATCACGCAGTTTACGGTCAGACACGGAAAGCCCGCAAACAACTTTTTCATAATAATATACCCTTAAATCATTGTCAACATAAATCATAAAAGAATTATATTGTTTTTTTCGCATTCTTCTATCATTTCCGGCGGCCAGAGCGAAGCCTGAACTTCACCCACATGGCACCTGTTGAGTAAAAGCATGCACAGTCTGGACTGGCCTACGCCTCCTCCCATGGTATACGGAAGCTCACCGTCAAGCAGCATCCTGTGAAACGGCAGTGAAGCTCTTTCAGGACAGCCGGCCTTTTCAAGCTGCTCAAGAAGCGCCTTTTCGTCAACCCTGATGCCCATACTGGAAATCTCAAGCGCAATCCCAAGCGGTTCAAACCAGTAAAGAAGATCGCCGTTAAGACTCCAGTCATCATAGTCCGGAGAACGGCCGTCATGCTTTTCGCCGTTTGAAAGCTTATCTCCTATCTGCATGACAAAAACGCATCCGTATTCGCTGCAAATGCGGTTTTCCCTTTCTTTTGCACTGCAGCCGGGATATCTTTGCAGAAGCTCCTCGGATGTAATAAAAAACACTTCTTCCGGAAGTCTGGCAACCGCTTCGGGATATTTATACCAGACAGAATGTTCCATGTGCTTTATCACTTTTACGATCTTCCTGACGACTTCCTGAAGCTTTTCCACCGTTCTGTCTTCTTTTTTTATGACAAGTTCCCAGTCCCACTGATCCACGTAACACGAATGCAGATTATCCAGTTCTTCATCGCGCCTTATAGCGTTCATATTTGTATAAAGTCCCTCGCCCGGATTAAAACCGTAGCGTTTGAGCGCATATCTCTTCCATTTGGCAAGAGACTGAACAACCTCCGCATATTCGCCGGGCAGATCTTTTATATCAAAAGCAACCGGTCTTTCAACTCCGTTCAGGTTATCGTTGAGACCGGAGCTTTTGGTAACAAACAAAGGAGCCGAAATCCTCTCGAGATTCATTTTTTTCCCAAACTCTTTCTGAAAATGATCTCTGATGAATTTAATGGCGTTTTGCGTCTCCCGCACGTTGAGGCGCGGATCGTAGTCTTTCGGAATAATAAGATTCATGACAGCCTCCTGATATTAAAACCTAACAAAAATGTATGATATCAAAAAAAGAATGACAATTCAAGATTAAAACAATCGCGCATTAAAAAAATACCGTGAAATATTAGGAAAATTGCTCTTGTATTATTATCTGACTTCTGATATAATTTCATGCGTTATCGTTAGGTTAGATAAAACAGCTTAATTATAAATATCAGATATAAGGAGGTGCAGTCATGGCAAAATGTGCAATCTGCGGTAAGGGAGTTTACTTTGGCAACGCTGTCAGTCATTCACATAGAAGATCAAACAAAATGTGGAAGCCAAACATCAAATCTGTACGAGTTAAAACAGAAGGCGGCTCTAAAAAAATGTATGTTTGTACTTCATGTCTTCGCAGCGGAGCCGTAGAGAGAGCTTAAACCGAATAAAAATATGGCTGTCGATCGACAGCCTTTTTTATTTAATAATATCATTCTTCATTCTTTTCAAAAACATCATCCAGATCCACATCCACCTTATCGTTTATGTGCCTGAATCGGTTTATTATGTCCGGAGCCATCTCAACAAGTTTTGCAATCGTTCCGGGACTCTTTACGCTGATAACCCTTGTACCCGTGTTATTTATTATGAGAATTGCCGAAGGTGTGATTTTAGCACCAAGTCCCCCGCCTCCGCGGTTTTTTTCATTTCCTTCAAAAGCTCCAGCTCCTACACCGAAAGAAACATCAGCAAGCGGAATCAGAATACTGCCGTCAACCTTAATGGCTTCACCTACTACCGTCTTTGTGTTTAAAAAGCCTTCCATTCCGCTCAAGAGAGCGTCCACATTAGCCTTGAAATTATTTTCTGCCATTTGTTTTCTCCTTTATGTCTGCTTTTTTTTATTATTATCTTTGTTAAAGAATGGAACTTTCTTTCCGAGAAGCTTTCTTACGTCAGGATCTTTTATTATGCGTACAGCCTGAATAATTACGTAAATAAGAAAAAGCCTTCCGCTTAAAGCGACATCACATTCAAATTCGGACTCTTTAAAATCAGGATTTATTTTAAGGATATCCGGAATCGGTATGCATAACATTCCGACCGCTCCGAGGATATAACCCGTAACAGACGGATCTTCAAAACCGAAATTAATATAACCCTTGACGCGCTTTGGCGCAGCATGCTTCAAAAGATGGCTGAGCGACGGCCATATCCTTTTCAACATTGCCTTCATCTCTCTGACTTTGCCGATGATTTCGGAGAGTTTATTCATGCCGGAACGCACTTTTTTTGAAAATACGGGATCCGACGGCTCTTCGAACATATCATCGTCATCAAAGGTTCTGATATTTCCATCGTTATAATCGTAATCTTCGCTTTTAAAAGCTGCCTGCGCGTCTATTTTGTTTTTCAGTTCCCGATAAAGCTCTGTCTTTTCACCGGGCTTTATAGTCGGCTGTTTTTTTGCGGGTTTGTATTTCGGCTCATCTTCTTTACCGTTCTTTTTTTTCTCTTTGGATTGTTTTAAGGTTATCCCGAAAATCTTTAAACGCCATTCCGGTTTATTTTCCCTGAATGCGAATACAAACTTTACGACTCCAAACAGCCATCCGACTTTGCCGTCTGCCTGGAATTTCTCGTGTTTTTCTATCTTTGCCCTGTAAGTCACGGGAAAGAAAAGAATCAGCGCGATCAACACCAGAACAACTATCAGTACTATAAGCAGAACAGAACCTATTGCAGATAGAATACTTAAAAGCATCTGCTGGTATCTCCTGTCTTGTTAAAATAATAAAACAATCATGCCGAAAAGAATTTTCGAAAATCACAATCTCCTGTTTTTTCGTATATATCTTTCGCCATCGTCTCTATAAGGGAAACCGCTTCCTCCCTAGTTGCGGCGACGCCTACTATACAAGGCTCTCCGGATTTGTATTCCCTGCTTTTAAGGAACATTCTCAGAGAATAAATATCGAGTTGTTCGGCAGGGTTTGATGAGAGGGTTATAATGTATGCCCGACATAAAACTTCCGCTTTTTCGAGGCAGATACGGATCCGATCCATATCTTCGGCAGCCTTTTCCGTCTGATAAAAATCAGGATGCCATACTGTCATACTATCCTCCGAAATATCCGGCGAAAATATCACCTGCCATGGAAACAGCAGGCGATTCGCCGTCATAAGCCTCTTCTACGATCACCGCTACAACAATATCATTATTACCGGTGTTTGTAAAGCCTGTAAACCAGCTGTGCACATAGCCGCTCATGTTTTCATATTCCGCGGTTCCCGTTTTGCCGCATATCGCATAAGGAAGGGAAGAAAGAGAAGAAGCCGTACCGGTTTCAACCACATTTCGCATATAGGATTTAATGACTTCCGACTCATAAGAAGTCATCACCTGCCCCATGGAATTTACGCTCTTTTCTTCCACGATATTTCCGTCATTTGACTGAGACTGCATTATGAAAGAAGGCTCCAGCATAATACCGTTATTGTAAACGGCCTGCGAAATCATTGCCATCTGTACGGGCGTGACAAGGGTGTTGCCCTGACCTATGGCAGTCAGCATCGTGATGCCGTTTGCACCCGTCTCTTCAAGCGTAAAAATACTTTCCGTCATCGGAAGCCCGCATGAAAACTCGGTGTTGAATCTAAGTGCTTCGGCAGTCTGATAGAGAACATCGGGCGCAAGAAGCTGTGTTGCCAGATACGCAAACGCACAGTTGCATGAATTCGCAAACGCGGCAGTCAGATTTTCGGCTCCGTGCGCATGAAATCCGGCGCAATGTATCGTACTCTCCGCCTGGGTATATTCAGAATCACACTCAAAGGCGAAACTTTCATCAGTGCCGTACTGGTTCAGGTAGGCAAGCGCCGTAACAATCTTAAATGTCGAACCCGGCTCATATAATCCCTGAAGCGCCCTGTTTAAAAACGGCGATCCGGCCGATTCCTCGTTCAGCGCCTCCCAGTCTTCATAAACGGTATTGGGATTGAAATCCGGCTGGCTTACACATGCCAGCACCTTTGAGGTAGCGGCATCCAGGATTATTACGGCACCTTTGCGGTTTCCCAGCGCGTCGTATGCGGCCTGCTGCAGATTTACATCCAGGCTTGTTACCAGATCGTCGCCGTATTGTTTTTCGTTGTTAAGATCTTTTACGATACGGTCCGAAAACTCAGTGTGCGACTCCATCAGTACATAAGTCTGTGTAGCTTCAAGCCCGGAGCTGCCGTAATCCGAATAACCCACCACCTGAGCAAAAAGATTATTGTAAGGATAAACCCTGCTATCATTCTCTTCTTCGTCCGTATCCGTATATGCGAGTATCGTACCGTCACGGGCAAGTATTTTGCCTCTTATAACACGGTCTGCATTTGCATTCTGACGCGTATTGTAAGGGCTGTTCAAAAGCGCTTCGCTTTTATATGACTGAAAATATATCATGTAAACGATCATCGCCAGGAAGAGACACAGAAAAATGTAGGAAACCGCCGTATAAGATTTACCAGTTGAGGCTTTTTTCCGTGGCTTCTGTGATTCTTCGTTCCAGGTCGTCCGTTTCGTCGCTTCCGCCTCTTCGTTTATTCTTTCTTTCTTTTGTTTCTTTTTCATCCTGATCTCCTTCGTCTTTTCTGACTATGTACAACCCCTGGACTATCGCCAGCATAAAGATGGTACACATAACCGAACTGCCTCCGTAGCTTATCAGCGGCAAAGTAATACCCGTCATGGGAATGAACTTAACCGTGCCGCCTATGGTCAGAAAAACCTGAAAGGCGTATTCGGTTCCGAGACCGATTGCTATCAGTTTATAAAATTTATTATTAAGCTTCATTGCTATATTGACTATTACCAGATACGCGCCCATGCACAGCAAAATCAGACAGATCGCGAAAAGAATCCCCATCTCCTCGCATATTGCGGCGAATGTAAAATCTTCTTTTACGAGAGGAATGCTTTCGGGCGTGCCGGCCATAAGTCCGGTCCCGAACCAGCCTCCCGCACACACGCCGAAAAGAGCCTGAATGATCTGGTATCCCGTACCCTGATAATCCGAAAACGGATCTTTCCATGCGTTTACGCGTACCCTGATATGCGAAAACATATTATAAGCGAGATACGAAGCGCCGATCATGCCTCCGGCTCCAAAGGCCACGTATCTCAGCTTTCCGGTCGCAACGCAGACCATAACCATATATGCCACAAAATATATCAGCGCGGCTCCGAGATCCTTTGACATGACGAGTATAATGACATGTATTCCAGCCAGCAGGGTTACTATCATAACCTGTCTGAAAGTAGTGGCGACAGTCAGCATTCCCGCTATAAAGAGTACAAAAGTAATCTTTACAAACTCGGAAAACTGAAACGATATGCCGAAAAACTGTACCGAAAGCCTGCTTCCTCCCGTGACCCTGGCAAGCGCAAAAACAGCTCCGATAAGCAGTATTCCAAGAATAGCGAAAAACAGCCCCATATTTTTAAGGCCTTTTGCTTTTCTGATAATGACCGGAATAATCATTGAAATCAGCGTGGCCGCGCCTGCAATTATAAGCTGTTTTAAAGCGGTCTCTATTCCGAGCCTTGCCTGTATAACTATGCCTATGGACAGCATCATACACATTACGTTAAGAAGTATGAACGAGGCTCCCCTGTAGAAAATATGATACAGCAAATGGGTGATCAGTATATAAACCACCAGTCCGCCATACATCCATATAATATTAATATCCGTCGTCTGTATGTATAATACAAAAAATGCCGCAAAATCAAACAGTATCATCCATAAGAGCTGTCCCCTTACCCTGGCCGTACGGGATTCGGCATCCTTCGCTTTTAAAGCCCTGTACGTTCCAAGTGTAAACATTATCATTATGAACAATAAAACATATTTTGAAATTTCAACTATTATATTATTCATGAGTTGTATATTTCCCCTGCAAAGTCATTCTATTCCCCTGTTGAAATGACCTCTTGTATATAAAAAGTTTTCTTTTGACGCGTCTTTTCCGTATTTAATACTGTCAATCGCGTCTCTTACGATAAGCTTTGACTCCCTTTGAGTTTCCGCAGTCAGTTCAAGTCTGAAAGACTCAAATGACGAAAGAATATCATTATCCAAAACCGGCAAAAGCGATATCGGCACAGAATTATAAATAATGTTATGGCAGTTTTTACAATCAAATACAACCATAAATTCTTTGTTTTTTCTGTCTTTGAGAATCCATCTGCCGGATTCCTTTGTGCAGCTTTTATAATTTTTTCTTAAACACTGAGCCGATATCATTAACGGCATATATCCGTAAATTACAAGCTCACTGCCATAATTATCTCTGTTCAGTATTTCCGTTCTGTTTAATTCCAGCGGAACCGTAAAAGCGGTTACGCCCTGCTCCCTCCAAAAGCCTACAGCTTTATTGTTAAGCGTATACATGGAATGATCAAGCCTTATGGAAGAGGCAAAGCCGTTACGCAGCAAAAAGGCTGCGTCTTCCATGTTTTTAACCAAAAAAGAATATCCGAGTGATGATAATTCCAAAAGCCTCTCTTTGTATTTTTCACCTCTTCCGTTTTCAATCATGTGAAGCGAATCCGCTCTCGTAATATGAGGAAGAGAAATCCATACGCGTCTTTTTATTTCATCTGACTGAAAATCCGTTTCATACTTATCAAAAACGGCTAAAGGTACATAAAAGCGGTCCGTCTCCGGAATATCCCACAGAGCTTTCAGCTGAGTGAAATCAGATATGCTCACGGAAATATGAGGCTTGCTTATCCGGTATTCCGGGTTAATTTTTTGATTTGTTTTTAATTCAGGCTCACTTCTTCTGAAATCATATAATATATTTTCTTCAAGCACATGTAACGCATCCCGTCTGAGCGCATTTAACCGGCCGTGAGTCATAAACATTTCATCTGCTATCTTCGTTATTATATCAGAAAAAGCAAATTGCGTCCCTCCTGTCCTGGTAAGCTGCTTTAAAGCAGTATCTTTGTCAAGAGGACGCATTTTTGCCGGCTGCGCGCATGAATATGCAATGCCGCTTTTTTCTCCGGATTTGAGATGCAAAGAAACCATTCCGCTTTCTTTTATCTCAAATCTGCCTTCGGTCATTCTGAGCGGGTTGAAGGTTAAAATATTCTTTCTGACATAATTATATGCCTCTTCTGCTTTTTGTAGCCTTGGATCCGTCAGTTTGCGGTTATTAAGCGCCATCATATGCGGCCCGTTATGGCAGGCATAATAGCTCTTGCTGAAACCGTCTCTGTTAAATAAATTATACAGGAGCTCTTTGTCTTTCGGATCTGTCTCATATCTTTCGCCTGCTTTATTTTCGAGATAAAGATCCAGATATTTTCTGTAAACGGACACTACTCCGGCGGTATATTCGGGCCTTTTCATGCGTCCTTCTATTTTAAAAGAAGTAACGCCGGCGGCTATAAGTTCCGGAAGGTCGTCTATCAGCGATATGTCTTTTGTATTAAGCGCGTATGAAGCAGCGTCGTCAGAAACAGGCTCTCTGCCGTCAAATACTTTATAGGGAAGCCTGCACGGCTGGGCGCATCTTCCCCTGTTTCCGCTCCTGCCTCCTATGAAACTGCTCATAAGACAGGCTCCGGAATAAGAATAACAGAGAGCGCCGTGGACAAAACATTCTATTTCGAGATGCGTTTTATCCCTTATCAGTTTTATCTCGCGGTAAGAAAGCTCTCTGGCCGGAACGACCCTGACGGCTCCTGTTTTTTCCAAAAAAGCGGCTCCCTCATATCCCGTCACCGTCATCTGAGTGCTAATATGCACCGGAAGATCAGGGAAAGATTCGCGTACCAGTTTTAAGGCGCCGATATCCTGCACTATCACCGCGTCAAGTCCCTGCATATAATAAGGCTTCAAAAATGAATATAACTCATCAAGCTCATATTCTTTAAACAGGGTGTTTACCGTCAGATAAAGCTTCCTGTCCAGAATATGCGCTTCATCTATCGCATGAAGCAGGGTTTCTTCGGTCAGATTATCGGCATACGCCCTCGCCCCGAAACGATCGGCTCCCAGATATACGGCGTCTGCCCCGGCCGCGAGAGCCGCTTTAAAAGCCTCGTACGAACCTGCCGGGGCCAGAATCTCTATCTTTTCCATATAAGAGGGTCTCTTACCTGTCATGTTTTCCGTTATTGCCATGTGGTGAGCCTTTAAGCTTATCCAGTTCTATCTGGAGAGCTATGAGCCTGTGTTTCAAATCATAAGCTTCCTTATCTTTTGCTTCGATCTCGTTTTCGAGAGCCTCCGCTCTTGTTTTTGCCTTAAAGTAATCGTCGGCAATATTGATCTCTATCAGCGCACTTCTGATTTCCGGAGATAAGCGCTTAAATCCCGCCACAGCCTCAAGCTCCGTTATGCGATGATTCAGATAACTGGCTACCCGCTCCAGATATTCTTCGCTTTCGTAGCCTCCCAGCGTGAGCATCCTGCCGCCTATCATTACTTTAACCTGATTTTTTGTCGCCATACGCATCTTCCCTCTCACCAAAACATCTTAAAAACTATTCCGCAAACTCCAGGCCCAGATGTTCGTAAGCAGCTTTGGACGCCACCCTGCCTCTGGGCGTTCTTATAAGAAATCCGTTCTGTATCAGATACGGCTCATATACATCTAAAATAGTACCGCTGTCCTCTCCTATATAGGCAGCCAGATTGTCCAAACCGACCGGACCTCCGTTAAACTGGCTTATGACCGCATTTAATATCCTGCGATCCAGCATATCCAGTCCCTGATCGTCCACTTCCAGAAGTTTTAAGGCTTCATTTGCGATATCTTTACTGATCCCCGATTCATATCTGACCTCAGCAAAATCCCTTACTCTTTTCAGCAGTCTGTTTGCAAGTCTCGGTGTCCCCCTGGATCTGCCCGCAAGCTCAGCGGCTCCCTCATCGTCGATATCTATACCGAGTCTTTCGGCAGAGTTAATAACTATCTGCTTCAGTTCATCCGTTGTATAGTATTCCATATGAAAAAGCATGCCGAAACGGTCCCGTAAAGGAGCGGTTAAAAGTCCGGCCCTGGTCGTCGCCCCTATAAGGGTAAACCTTGGCAGCTCCAGTCTGAGCGAGCGTGCCGAAGAGCCTTTTCCAATGATAATATCAATGGCAAAATCTTCCATTGCGGGATAGAGAACTTCTTCAACCTGCCTGCTGAGCCTGTGTATTTCGTCCACAAACAGGATGTCTCCTTCCTGAAGTCCGTTGAGTATGGCGGCTATTTCTCCCGGCTTTTCGATAGCGGGCCCGGAAGTAACCTTCATGCTTACTCCCATCTCATTTGCTATTATGCCGGCAAGCGTAGTTTTGCCGAGTCCCGGCGGCCCGTAAAACAAAACATGATCAAGCGGATCGCTTCTTTTTTTTGCTGCCTTTATAGACAATGACAGGGCTTCTTTTGCCTTTTCCTGGCCTATATAATCTTCAAAACAACTCGGCCTGAGCCTGTATTCCAGACCTTTTTCTTCCTGAGCGGCAGATGTTTCAATTATCCTTTTTTTCATCGTAACATTTTTTCCTTGGAATTAAAGATATCTTAATGAAAGCTTTAAGATTTTTTCAGGATCGCTGCTGCCTGATTCCGATGCCGCCTGTTTGGCCGCTTTTAAGGCTTCGGAAGCACTGTATCCGAGCATCATAAGTCCTTCGGCAGCTTCAGAAACCGCGTTTGAATCAAGCGGAAGCGCGTTTTCATCATCTCCGTAATCGATAATATGCGAAAAATCAAATTTATCTTTGAGCTCAAGAAGTATTTTCTGCGCGGTTTTTTTTCCTATTCCGGGAGCCTTGGACAGTTTTTTGTCGTCAGATGAGAGTACCGCAAATCTGAATTCATCCGCATTCATAAAAGACAAAATGTTTATGGCGGCCTTCGGCCCTACACCGTTTACTCCTATCAGAAGTCTGAAAATATCGAGCTCATCCCGATTCAAAAAGCCGTAAAGCGTCAGAGAGTCTTCTTTAACGCTCAAATATGTATGAAATTTCAGATATTCCTGCAAACGAACCGAAGAAAGAAGGTTTGTCGGAACAAAAATCCTGAAGCCGATGCCGTCCCTGTCAAGTATTATACTGTCTTCGTTTATATCTTCTACCGTACCTTTTATATAACCTATCATAATATATCCTATTTCGTTTTGACCGGAAGCTGCTGTATGTGTTATCCTTAGTTTACATTTGATTTTTAATTATAACACATCGGTTGAGGTTTTCAAATGTTCATTAAAAAGGATTTTAAAAAAAGCGAACTTGCTTCCCATATATGCATGCCGGAAAACACATTATTGTTTGATATAGAAACTTCAGGCCTTTCTTTTTCGGGTTCACACGTAACGGTCATAGGCGCAGGCTATGCCGATGGCGATCTTTTCAGCGTAATCCAGTTTTTCTGTGAGCACCCTGAAAACGAAAAGAACGTTATAACGGATTTTCTGAATCTCATGAAAAATTTCAGCAATGTACTTCATTTTAACGGAAATTCATTTGATATACCTTATATCAGACAAAAGTGTATTAAATATGAACTTAAAGACCCTTTTGAAGGAAAAGAAAGCATAGATCTGTTCCGTATAGCATGCAGATATAAAAACCTGCTCAGGTTAAAGGGACTCAAACAAAAAGAAATCGAAAAACAATGCCGTCTGGAAAGAAAAGACACTATCTCCGGCGCGGACTGCATAACCGCTTACAAAAAGTTCCTGTCCACGGGAGATGAAAACGCGAAAAACCTGCTCCTGCTTCATAACGAAGACGATATTCTCGGGCTGTTCCTGCTGCATGGTTTTTATTCGTATCAGCTGTTTCAGGAACACGAAAACATAATTCCTGAATCTTCTGAAATAATTGATGAAGATAACGAAAAATATCATGTAATAAGATTTATTCTTAAACCTCATATACCACTGCCCGTGCATTCATCGGGTAGTTATTATAATCTGGAGATAAAAGAAAACAGGGGTGTATTAATTATCAAAGGCTTATTCTGTCAGAGAAATTATTATTTTAATGACCATAAGGACTATTTTTATCTTCCTTCGGAGGATATAGCGATACACAAGAGCGTGGGAATATACGTGGACAGAAAAATGCGCCGGCAGGCTTCAAGAGAAAACTGTCGTGAAAAGAAGACCGATTATTTTTTCCCTCAGCCTGATGCGATCATAAATCCGGCTTTCAGACAAACCTATAAAAGCAGTCTTTCATGGTACGGCATTAAACATACGGAAAATCTTTCATCGGAAACACTCGCCCTTTTAACGGCAAGCTTTATCCGATATGCCGTAACGTCATCCCGAAGAAAAAATCCGGATATAAAATTATAGTTTAAAAAAGAGCTTCGAAATCCGCAAAGCTCTTTTTAAGAATCTATTTTTTTTTGCTGTTTCTGTAATAATCTATACCTACGATCAGAATTACCGCGCCGAGTATAACTCCTATAAGCGTTGGGACGTTTATTACCGTATCGTTGATTATAACAGAAAACCTTGGTATTAATTCAGGATCCAGACTTGATGCGGGAACAGCCCTCAAAATCGTCAGGATAATGCCTACACCGGTTGCTACCGCACCGAAAATAATATATGCGATTCCACTTTTCACAAAAACTACCCTCCAACTTTAATAAGTTGATCATGCCCGTATCGGCCTGATATGTTTAAGAGTGTAGTACATGGAAAAAGCAAAGTCAATAGATTAATTCATTTTGCTGCACCGCATGCAGAGCAGGTATAACCCGATACAACGGTTTCATCCCATGCCTCTGATACCGTTACCGTCTCATAATGTCCCGTCGCCTCATGATGGATTGTGCCGGATATTTCAGACTGTGTCCCCGTCTGAACCTGCTCCCATACCACGCCGTAAGCACCGTGTTTTATAAAATAATCAGCCGAATTATCCAGGTTCAGATGAAACTGCCATGCGCCGTATGTGTCAAAATCTTCCCCGCAGGCACATCTGACTTTCTCAATGGTTTCATACACAGGAATCTCCGAATAAATGTTTTCATCATATGCCGGAGTATCCTCTACCCATACCTGCTTTGTCACCGCCTCATGATGTACGACAGCCGTATGCGGTATCCAGGTATGCGTATGAGGACTTCCCGCAGAGTTTCCCGCGGGCGCTTCATTTATTTGCTCTTTATCAGTATATAAAGCATTTTCCGTTTTTTTATTATCGGCATTCTCTTCTTTGTCGTTCTTTTCAGAAGTATCCTGCTTTTCAGTTTTTACATCGCTTTTATTATCTGCCGCAGCCTTTTTCCCTGATTTTTCGGGTTTCTTTTTTTCAAGCTGTATTTCGCTTGAACTGCTTTCCGTAACCTCTTCCGATGAAAAGCAGCCCGAAAACAATGTCATTGCCGCCACTATGCATAGCAATACCGCCGTACCTTTCTTTATCTTCTGTATTCTGTTCTTATCATTCATGTATATTTTTCCTTCTGAAAACAGTAACGAGCACAATAGTCGTGATAACAGACCCGATTATCAAAACAGCTCCGGCAAAGTTCAGACCTGAATTATCCGAAGTCCTGACTGTGTTTTTGAGTCTTTCGGCTGTTTTTTCTTTTTCCGGATAAGATATGCTCTGAGCTTCATCGTCTATATCGTTATGCGTGCAGACAGAAATGTCGTTACAGATCAGATCTTCAAATACCACTATACGTTTTCCGTAAAGCTTTGTGGAATCCAGCTCATATTTCAGTTCGACTTCACCCTCCGGATTTTCCGGAACAAATACGGTCTCGGCTCTGACTTCTTTTCCGTCTGTAAGCAGCGGCTTCTTCGTATCTTTATCCATAAGAATTCCGGAAATTCCGTATTCTTTCCCCGGTATCAAATTGGAATATGTGACGGTGTCGATGATTACCGCGTTTTGCCTGATGCTTCCGGTATGTCCGCCCGTATCTTTATCTTTCGCGGAAGTATGTATCTTTGGGAAATAAACCGTCTGGGCTTCATCATTTATATCCGCATGAACGGCTAATTCTTTTTCTTTATATATGAGAGTTTCAAAAGCAACCACGGTTTTCCCGGCAAAACGGGATGCGTCAAATGTAAAACTTACCTCCGTGCTTCCTTCGGATTTTTCAGGTACAAACTCCGTTTCGGAAAGAATCTCAACTCCGTCCGCAAAAATCGCTTCTCCCGTTTCCTTGTCCATCAGCTGCCCTTTTAAAACATAGGATTCTCCCGGTATAAGGCCTTTATATTCCACGGTATCGATAAGGGTTATTTCTCCGTATGAACGGACCGATTTATCATTTGCAGTCTGATCTGCGGCTTTTGTGTGAATTTCCGGAATGTAAAGCGTCTGTTTTTCATCATTCAGATCAGAATGTTCCGCTCTCAGCGAATCGCCGTCATACAGTTTTTCCGTAATGACAAGCGTCTTTCCCGCAAAAAGACTTGTGTCTATGTTGTTAAAAGTCACATTAACGCTGCCGGAAGCTTTTTTCGGAACAAAGGCCTTTTCCGAAACCGCTATTATCTCATCGGTTGCGGGATCCACTATGGCGGCAGAAAGCCTGTACGTGGTCCTTTCGGGCGTAAGGTTTTTATATTCAACCACATCCGTAAAGGTTTCATTTTCGGAAACCGGCGCGGTTTGTTCGCCCGTGGAATTGAAATACGCCCGTGTTTGTATTTCTATGCTCATATTATTAATATTTCCCAGATGAAGCGTAACCGCATCTTCTGAAATATTAACCCTTATGCCTTTTATCAGATCCATCCCGAAGTTTGCTGCGCTTTGCAGTTCGTCTATTACGTATTCGCCATACGGAAGCGCTCCCCTGCCGTTATCGATCGCGCTCTCGGCACCGAACCAAACCCCGCTTTTTGAGTTTTTTCCTGCATTTGTATCATTTGTGTGAGGAGTTACCGATGCCGCGGTTGAAGCAAACCCGTTCTTATCCGTAACAATTATATGACTTTCTCCCGTTTCGACGGATGTAATGCTGAACCTGATACCGCCAAGTGCTTTTCCCGTGCGTTCGGATGTTTTTATCAGATCCAGATCTCCCCTTTTGGGCTGCTCTCCCACCGTATATCCGTTTTCGGGAATATTATCAACTACGATGCCGCCTGCGTCATAGCCTATTTTTACTACATACACTTTATCGTCAATAAGATACCCCTCCGGTGCCTTTGTCTCCTGTATGGTCAGATATCCGACCGGAAATACTGGCGCGCCAGTGCTTCCCAAATAAAAGCCGTCTCCTCTCACCTTATGCTCTTCGTCCGGCGTAATAATGCCTCTTTCATCTGTTCTGAAAACCCATATATTCCGGCAGTTGTCATCTTTCAGCTCTTCTTCGGATTCTTTGTCATAATACTTAACCGTAAATTCCGCTCCGGCCACCGCTTTTGAGTTTTCAGTGTCGTTTTTTTTCAGCATTATCGCAACCGGATCGTTTATCGGAATATCGGCTGCGTTTATTTCCCTGGTCTCTCCGGCGTCTACTCTTGCGTTATATACTGTATTGTCGGTCAAATACCCTTTTGGAGCCTTTTTTTCCTTAACGTAATACTGTCCGGCGGCCAGTTCAACGGTATTTGAATTACCGGCCGCATCCGTCGTCAGAGACGCAACCTCGTTTGTACATTCAATATCGGTATAAACACCGTATTGCGCTCCATACAGCGAATAACAGCTGTTGCCTTCGGTTATCTGCGGTATCGCGCTTCGTTTCAACAGCAGCACTTTTCCGTTTTTGGCCTGCGGCTCGTATTCCATCCATACGATATCCTGATAACTTGAATTGACGCCAGAACAAAAACAAATATAAGCATAATAGTCGTCTATCAGTTCTTTTTGCTGCTGATAAACTATCGGCAGCGCATTATCTACCACGTTTCTGATCCCTGCCTGAAGCTCGGAACCTACAAACGAGAGACGTCCGGTATATACGTAAGCTATGGCTATATGCGCAAGGCAGTAAGCACTGTCGGCGTCGTTTGGTCCCCATATCGTAGTATGATAGCTTTCCCATAAAGGCCCCTGCGGCTGACAGGCAAGCAGGGTTTTTATTCTCCAGTCGTTGTATTCATGTATCGCAAAATTACCCCTTGGAGTATGATTTTCGGCAATAGCACACTGTCCGTTATGTACGCCGGCAGATGTGGTTACGTAAAACCATCTTGTCATCCAGTTCCCGTAATAATAGTATCTGGATTCATCAACCGAAATAACAGCCGTTCCGCCCGCTTCCTGAGCTGACAGCTCTTCGTCCGCACCTTCTCCCTCCAAAAAGGCGGTACCCACCTGCTCTCCTATGTATTCATAGCCCGGCAGATATACGCCATCTTCAGATTCCGCAAGCGCGTCCGCCGATAATCCGCAGCATAACACCGCCGCTGAAAGCAGCGCGGACAGTCTTTTTATTAATCTTCCCTTTTTCATTCGTCCTCCTTTGCAAAAAACAGCCGTTAAAGCCGTTTTGAGATGATTTATTGATTAAATAATTGCATCCCGCAAGAGTGGATTCAAGGTCAGATCAGGTTAAATCAGGACAGATCAGGACGGGGTTTTGATATGGTCAGATACGCTTTTTATATTCATTTATCACAATTTCAATGCCTTTTTTCTGCATTGCTTTAATCTTGGAAATAGAACATCCCAACTCGGCCGCAAGCTCGTCACAGGCCGCGCTCCATGTTTCCACATTTGAATTTCTGTTTTCGTAAAGTCTTCCCAGGACATGTTTATATTTCAGCGGGAGCGCGTTATAGCAGCTCCAGATCTTATCATTGCGCTTACTGATGTTAAGATTCGTTTCGATCGCAGATCTGAGATCATTAATACATTCCATATATTTTTTCTCAGCTTTACGTACTGTTTCGGCCGAATCGTAACTGTCAAAGTTTTCATTATAAACTGATATTTCTTTAGGCAGATTCCTGTATAGCGCAGCTGACTCTCTGCATGTTTCAATCATTGTCTTTTTGTCGAGAAGCGTGTTCCATAACGAAATAAGTGATTTGCTTAATTCATCGGAATATATACTGTAATTGCTGATAACGTCCTTAATATCCGCTTCAGTTATATTTTCAGATGAATCAAGCTCGTATTCTTCTTTTAGCATACAAATCTCCTTATGTTTTATGTAAACAATACCGAAAGTCGTAAAGATCTGAAAATCTCTTTGTGTAAACCGATAAGAATAATAAAAGTCCCCTTCTAAGAAAGAGATTTTGTCACACATAATGAAACATGTCAATAATTTTGACCCAAATAAGACTAATCAGACCCGATTTGACCTAAATAGACCCGGTTAGTCCGATACGTATCATAATCAACTTAAAGACGAAAAAGGATTTAATAATAATAAAAATACCAAATAAAACTGGTAATTATTTTTTGAAACTGTTATAATCTTTTAGGATAAATAAAAACGCCTTATTTTTTTTGAGTATACAGTTTTGTTTAACTCTTAAAAACCAGCCATAGGCGTATAATAGGAGGATCAAAGAATGGCTATTAAATTAGGTATCAACGGTTTTGGACGTATTGCCAGACTTCTTCTCAGGGATTATTTTTCAAGAAACGATCTGGCAGATGTAGAAATCAGCGCAATCAACTATAGAAATGCTGATATTCCACGTATGGCTTATGCCTTTAAATACGATTCTGTATTCGGAAGGTTCAACGGTACCGTTGAAGCTGCGGAAGACGGAATTATCATTAACGGTACATTTATCAAAGTTCTTACCGAAGAAGACCCGGCTAAGATCGACTGGGCTTCCACAGGCGCTGAATATATAATCGAGTCCACAGGCGCATACACAAAAATGGAAGAATGCCGTATGCATCTTGTCGGCGGCGGTAAAAAAGTTATCCTTACAGCTCCCGGCAAAGACAAAGGCTTCCCTACATTTGTTATGGGTGTAAATAACGAAACTTACACATCCGATCTGGAAGTTATTTCAAACGCTTCCTGTACGACAAACTGTCTTGCGCCGCTCGCAAAGGTTGTTCATGACAAATTCGGCATCAAAGAAGGTCTTATGACTACTATCCATGCTTCCACTTCTAAACAGAAAACGGTTGACTCCAAAGCAAAAGACTGGCGTGTAGGCCGCAGTGTATACAACAACATCATTCCTACTACTACCGGCGCAGCTAAAGCGGTAGGCATCGTTATTCCCGAGCTCGAAGGTAAACTTACGGGCATGAGCATGCGCATCCCCGCTCCCGACGTTTCGCTGGTTGACCTTACATGTACTCTTAATACACCGGCTACATACGAAGATATCTGCGCGGCGGTCAAAGAGGCAAGCGAAACGACAATGAAAGGCATTATCGAATACAATGAAGACGCTCTCGTTTCCGGCGATATCCGCGGATGCACCGAAACCTGCGTTTTTGACGCTACGGCAGGCATAATGCTGAACGAAACATTCGTTAAACTTATCGCATGGTATGACAACGAATTCGGTTACGCAAGCAAAACCCTTGACCTCGCTGTTTACGCAGCAAGAAAAGACGCTTCCGCATAATAATTTTTGCTTTCATTTTTGAGACTGTCAAATTATTTTGGCAGTCTCTTATAATTATTCTGTTTAATATTTTCGCTTTTTTTTCCTAAATTTAGCTATTATTATTTTTCAAATAACGGAGATCAATTATTATGGATATTCTCAGAAAAGAACTGTCAGAGATGAGTATTGACAGTTTGCTTGATGTTGCAACCAGGGACGGAGGCTTTGCAAAAGAAATATTGCTCGGCCTGAAAAACTGTAAAAACGCCGTCGGGCTTGATATTACCGATAAAATGTTCGATAAAGGAAAAGAGAAATGTGCAGGACTTCCTATAGAGTTCGTTGTCGGAGATGCCTGTGACATCCCTTATGAAGACGAAAGCTTTGATATAGTTTCCATAGGTAATTCTCTGCATCATATACCGGATATAGGAAAAATGCTGAATGAAATTAAAAGAGTATTAAAACCGGACGGCCTCTTTATCATCGGTGAGATGTATAACGACAACCAGCCAAAAGGTTCTCTCACACACTGGATCCTTCACGATATAGATTGTGAAATGCATACTCTTGACGAAAAATACCACAATAACACATATTCAAAACCGGTAATATTAAATCTGATCAAAAACGCGGGGTTTAGTATTAAAAAAACTTTTACATACTTTATAGACGATGAAAAAGTGACGGCAAAACTGATTGAACGCATACTGGCCGTTCCCGCCAATCTCGCCCGTTATAAGGATACGCCGCGGTATGCGCTGCTCGCTGCCAAAGCACTCTGGCTTGAAAATGAATACGCCGCAAACGGCGTCAAATCTGCAGAACAGTATATTATCTTCGCTAAAAAATAAAATTTTTGTTCTGTACTAAAACGGGGCTGCCGCAATTTGCAAATTGCAACAGCCCCGTAATACTTACACTATCTTTAGTAGATGGGATACTTTTTGATAAGAGAATCCACCGCTTCGATAATAACACTTTTATTTGCGTCAAAATCAGTTATCGCTTTTACGATAAGCTCGCCTACAAGCTTGCAGTCAGCTTCTTTAAAACCTCTGGTCGTAACCGCAGGCGTGCCTATACGCAGACCGCTGGTTTCCTGCGGTTTGCGGGTATCATTCGGTACCATGTTTTTATTGGCCGTTATCCTGACGGAATCAAGTCTTTTTTCCAGCTCTTTACCCGTAAGATCCGTACTCATAAGATTAAGAAGCATAAGATGATTGTCGGTTCCGCCCGTAACAAGGTTTATGCCTCCGTCAAGAAGCGCCTTAGAAAGAGCCTGTGCGTTTTTTACTATCTGCTTAGCATAATCCTGGAATTCCGGTTTAAGAGCTTCTTTAAGCGCAACCGCTTTCGCAGCGATAACATGCATAAGCGGCCCTCCCTGAGCTCCCGGGAAAATGGCACTGTTGATCTTTTTAGCTATATCAGCGTCATTTGTCAAAATCATGGCTCCTCTCGGTCCTCTGAGAGTTTTATGAGTAGTTGTAGAAACCACGTCCGCGTATCCTATCGGGCTCGGATGCGCTCCTCCGGCCACAAGTCCGGCTATATGCGCCATATCCACGAAAAGATATGCTCCCACCTCGTGCGCTATATCCGCAAACGCCTTGAAATCGATTGAACGGGGATATGCCGAAGCACCGGCAACAATCATCTTAGGGCTGCACTGCTTTGCGATTTCTCTTACTTCATCATAGTCAATACACTCTGTCTGAGCATTTACGCTGTAAGGGACAATATTGTAAAGTTTTCCGGAGAAGTTTACCGGACTTCCGTGCGTAAGATGTCCTCCGGTGTTAAGATCCATACCCATTACCGTGTCGCCGGGTTTGCAAAGCGCCTGATAAACGGCATAATTGGCCTGTGAACCGCTGTGAGCCTGAACATTTGCGTACGTAGCCCCAAAAAGAAGCTTCGCTCTTTCTATACAAATATTCTCGGCAATATCCACAAACTCACATCCGCCATAATATCTTTTTCCCGGATAACCTTCCGCATACTTATTTGTAAGCACGGAACCAACGACTGAAATCACCTGCTCCGAAACTATATTTTCAGATGCAATAAGCTCAATGTTGTTTCTCTGGCGCTGAAGCTCAAGCTCCAATACCCTTGAAATCGCCGGATCATATTCTCTGATAAATTTACTTACGTCTGAAACCATACTGTCCTCCTGAAAAATATATAGTAAAAAAAGGTCTTGTAAAAAGTAAACT
The DNA here is from genome assembly GCA_964389285.1 of uncultured Lachnospiraceae bacterium. Lineage (GTDB taxonomy): Bacteria > Bacillota > Clostridia > Lachnospirales > Lachnospiraceae > Alectryocaccobium. The sequence continues at coordinate 75,439 of CAYMCZ010000011.1, forward strand.
GTTTTATAAATATATCATTAAAGAATATTTGCGTCAATCAGAATCAACGCTATCCCGATTATAAATTAAAAACAGATTTATTTAACAAAAATATTGACAGAGCCGACAGTACGTGCTAATATAACAAAGCTGTATATAAGACAGTCATGCGGAGGTGTCGGAACTGGCAGACGAGCAAGACTAAGGATCTTGTGCATACTATTTGCGTGTGGGTTCAAGTCCCATCCTCCGCATTAAACCGTTATAAACCGAGCCCATTTTCTGTTGAAGATGAGTTCGGTTTTTTTTATAGCATTGAAGTGTTGGAGGTTACAGATGAAACCAACATCCAATAAAATAATCAAAATACTTCTCTGCATCCTGTTCGTACTGCTCTGGTCTGTATTGTGCTTTTTTGTTTGGATAAGGTCGGTATTTTATGGCAACTGGTTCTGGTCTGAGAAAGAGTTAATAGCAAATGACCCCGTTAACGGGCGAATTGCTGTCTTTTTGGCTAATTATATGACTGTAATATGGATTATAGTTCCTGTTGTAATTGCGGTTATCATATATCTCGTAAAACGCAAAAAAAAGAAATAAAGAAGGGGCTGTTGCAATATGGTGTGCAACCCGTCAAGTGGACAGTGAATAATTAAAAAGTTTGGTGC
>CAYMCZ010000012.1:0-65631 GCA_964389285.1 uncultured Lachnospiraceae bacterium
GGCCCCGTGGTCAAGTGGTTAAGACATCGCCCTTTCACGGCGGTAACACGGGTTCGATTCCCGTCGGGGTCATAAGGCGCTGTAGCCAAGGGGTAAGGCAATGGTCTGCAACACCAGTATTCACCGGTTCAAATCCGGTCAGCGCCTTTTCGTGACTGCCTGGAAAGGCCTGTTTTATAAGGCTTTCTGGGCTTTTTATTTATTCGCTTCGGTGGTTACAAGTGGTTACAAAATAAATAAGCATTAATGAAAAGGAGAGGAGTTATGTTTGATTACAAAGGAAAAGTAGTAGCAGTTACGGGTGCATCTTCCGGACTCGGAAAGCAAATGGCAGAAGGTTTTGCGCAGTGCGGCGCAGATCTTGTTCTCATGGCAAGAAGAGTGGAGAGGCTTGAGGCAAGCGCGGCTGAATGGAGCAAGAAATACGGTGTTGCTGTGCTTCCCATAAAATGTGATGTTACGAGCACCGAATCAATCAACGAAGCTGTTAAATGCATAGAAGAGAAATTCGGTCACTGTGAGGTCATCGTCAACTGCGCAGGAGGAGAAAAAGGAACCGGCACTCCGCTCATGAATTATGACAAGGGCGACTGGGAATTTACATTAAAGCTTGATCTTACTTCTATCTTTGAGGTTACGAAAGAGTTCACGGGCTTTATGAAAAAATCAATAGATGCCGGAAAACAGACTTACGGCCGTGTAATTAACATTGCATCCATCTACGGTCTTGTAGGAAATACCGCTATCCCGACGATAGCTTATCATGCTACAAAGGGTGCTGTAGTCAACTTTACAAAGGGCGCGGCTGCAGAGCTTGCCACAACAGGCATTACGGTCAACGCTATCTGCCCCGGCTATTTCTACACCGAGCTTACACAGGAAACTCTTGACACTGAATTCTTCCAGGCATTCGCAAATCAAACAGTTCCTATGAAACGGTACGGAAATCCCGGAGAGCTTAATCCCGCAGCCATTTTCCTCGGAGCAGAGGAATCAACATATGTTACCGGCCAGATCATTGCTGTTGACGGAGGATATACCTGCGTATAAACTGATAATAGGAAGTCAATATTACAAGTACATCTTATACTATAACGCACATAGGAGTTATTAAGCCGTGTGTTTATCGGCTTAACGCCCTATGGGGCGTTATTTTTTTTATCTAAATTTATGGAATTTATGTACAGAAATGGAGCGAAAAAATGAATAACGAAAGCGAAAAACTTTATTCGTATGAGCGGTTTGAACATCTGCTTAAAGCAAGGAATCTGACGGTTGAATATCTTGCCGCATCTATCGGCCGGCCGGGTACGGATTTTACACGTTGGAGGAACGGGGCGCAGCCTAAGGCGGATAAACTTTTAAAGGTAGCAGATTTTTTCGGTGTTCCGCTCGAATACTTCTATGGACAAGACAAAAGTTAATAAACTGTAGCAAATCTTTCTAAACCATTTATAACAACCTCTGAAGATTACAAATAAACAAGGCTGCGGCTACGGGCAGCCTTAGGAGGTGAAACGGCTTTAGGAAAAAACGCACCTTGACAATTAAATATCAGACGGGAAAAGAAATGTCTTGCATAATGGCTTGCTGTTTTAGTATGATGTTATTGAGAAAAGTTTCTTGAAATATTGTTGGCGGCGAAAGCCGAATATAGACGGGAGTGATATACATGAAAAGACGGATTTTTGCAATGGCGGCTTGTCTTGCGCTAAGCATAACCGCCCTTGCCGGATGCTCAAATGTAGAGGAAGCGGATGTTGTCGTTATTGACAGCTCAGACCTTGCGGATATTGAGTATGCCGAGGCAACGGCGGATCAGGTGAAGCTGATAGAGGATGCGCTGCCGGATATAAAAGAGCGGCTGGTGCTTAAAGGCGCGAAAAATGTTGACCTTGCAGCAGGTCTTACTGATTCAACGGGACTTATAAAAGAGATCCTTGTCATGGATACGGACATGAAAACCGCAAAAGAGGGAACATACGAAGTATCTTATCTGGTAAGCCTTTTTAAAGATAAACTTGAAGATATAAAAGCCGAAAAAGATACGGCAAAAGATGTTGTAAACATCATGCTAAAAGAAAGTGTCAAAGTCATAAGCAAGGATGAAGCCGAAGCAAAAGTATCAGATGGCGGCATTGTTCTTAATAGTGACGGGGCGGTTTATGTGCCGGCTGCATCAGGCAGCGAAAGCACAGGTGCGGCGAATGAGGCCGCAGCCGAAACAAAGAAAGCCGAGGCTGAGACAAAAGCCGGCTTAGGAGCAAGTGAAAATAAGGCCGCAGATACTAAGCAAAGTAATAGCGGCACAGACACAGCTTCAAACAAAAATGCGTCTTCAAACAATAATACATCTTCCGCAAATACAGCCGCATCAAGCGGCAATGCGGCAGCATCTCACTCTCATAACTGGAAACCCGTATATAAAACCGTACATCATGCCGCAACCGGTCATAATGAGGATAGAGGACACTTTGAAACAGTCGTAATCCAGGAAGCCTGGGACGAGCCGATGTATATGGAAGTGCCGGTTACAGTATTTCATGATTTTTGTAATGTATGCGGTGCGGATTTAGACGTTGAAACAGGTGGTGATTATGGCTTACACTGGGCAAGAGAGAATCCCTGCATGGGCGGTTACCATCCTGAATACGTACCGACCGGTGAGTATAAGCAGGAAATATACGGATGGATTCATCACGACGCAATAACCGAGCAAAGATGGGTTTCAAGCGTCGTATGGGTTGAAGACTCGGCCGCATACGACGAGCAGGTCATAAGCGGTTATACGTGCGATTGCGGAGCGACCAAATAATAAATAAAACTTTATAAATACATTTCTTTACCCTGTCGTTTCGGCAGGGTTTTTTATGTCCATTTTTGTCTGATATTTATAGTCAGTTTTATATATAAAATCTTAAAGAAAGGAATCTTTAATAATGCAAAAACTTTTAAAGAAACGCATCCTGCCAATCTTCTTTGCGCTGCTTATGATAAGCACCGGCGTTGCCGGAAGCGTTTATGCAGGCGATGGCACAGGGATTAATTCAACCGAAACAGGCGAGGAGGCCGTATCGGTATCAACATCTGCCATACAGGAAACATCTGATGAAAAGCCGGAAGAGGCAGACGATACTTCACAGGCAGACAGCGAAGAAGAAAGGGACGCTGATCCGATACTTTACAGTATTTCGATTGATGAAACCATCAAAAACGGAGAAGTGCTTGTAAATGAAAGTAAAGACGTTCAAAGGTACGAAGAGGGAACAATCGTAAACATAAGCGTATTACCTGATACAGGCTTTATTCTTGATGAACTTACGGTAACGGATGCGGCCGAAGCTAAGTATCCGTTAACCGAAAAAGAAAAAGATAAATACACGCTTATCATGCCTGCATCTGATGTGATAGTAAAAGCGGCGTTTAAGGAAGATGCCGCCGATTCTGATAAAGCGGATGAAGTTGTTGTTTCCGGTAAAGATGAAGAAACCGGCGTTTCACAAGAAAAAGCAGAAGCCGAAAACACGGAAACAACGGAAAAAACAGAAGCAACGGAAAGCTTAAAAGATGGTTTAGCTCTTGAACAAAGCGAGGTCATAGAGCTTTTTACAATGAACACTCTTGAGCTTTTTATGGCGCAGGCATTGCAGACAATCTCTTTTACGATGGAGTTTGTATCTTACGCTGCCGAGGGCTACGGATCGGGCTATGACGCTAACTTCGTTATGACGGGCGGCAACGCTCCGGGCTTTTCTTACGGGTACTGCATAGTTCCTGAAGTACAGGCTCCAAGCGGCGGCGCGTACACGACAAACATAAGCGCATATAATAATCAGGCAATGCTTAAGGTTATGGTTTACGGATTCGGAGGCGCAAAGGACATAACAGCCGGATACGCTTCATCCGGTCCGGCACGTCATATCTTAACCCACATGGTAGCTACAAGGGTAGCTAATGAGCAGGGGATTGCATCAGGTAATTATGCTTACAAAGCTAATGCCACGGCTATTGCCCTTGCCGACAGGCTTTATACGGATATCATGTCAAGACCGGACGTATCGGGCGAGGTTTATGTAAGCACTCCGGTTGCAGGGCTGCAAACGATGCTCTTTATGGGTAAGTATAATACTACGGCAAAGCTGAAACTTAAGAAACGCTCCGAGATGCCGGAAATGACAACAGGTCGCAACTGTTATTCGCTTGCAGGTGCCGTATATACGGTTTATAAGGACGCGGCATGTACAAATCCCGCAGCAAGTATGACGACAGACCAGAACGGAGAGACGGCATACATAGACCTTGACGCAGGGATTTACTACGTAAAAGAAACTACCGCGCCGAAAGGCTTTTATATGAATCCGACCGTTTACCCGGTAAACTTATCCGCCGGACAGAGTTATACGATAGACGCTGCGGATGTGCCCATGACGGATCCGATAATGATACATATTACAAAGATATCCGCATCTGAACAGTATGAAAGTACTCATTCGCTTGAGGGAACCCAGTTTGTAATCAAGTATTATGACGGGTACTATGACGAGTCAAATCTTCCGGCAGTTCAGACTAATACTTGGGTTTTAGTGACAAAAATGTCGGGCAGTCAAGCTATGGCTTGGTTAAATGAAGATCATAAGATAGCTGGAGATGGTTTTTACATGTATAACGGAAGACCCGTCTTACCCCTCGGCACAATCACAATCGAGGAAACCGCTCCGGCTCCGGGATATACGCTTAACGGTGCTTACTTTACGGTAAACGGAAGCAGTGAAAAGATAACAGGCCGCATAGTGCGCCATATAGTGGGCGATCAGAGCGGTGTGTATATCAGCGGTGGTAATGAGTTCACCGGTGTCAACTATCCGGGCAGAGGCGACTTTGAGTTTACAAAGATTGCGAAAGATACGAAAAAAGGACTTTCAAAGGTTAAGTTTACGATTACATCAAACGAAACCGGAGAGAGCAAGAGCTTTGTTACGGATTCTAAGGGATATTATTCGTCTAAGTCGGATGTGAATCCTCATGCTTCAAACAACGGACTTTGGTTTGGAGACGGTGACCTCGATGAAAGCGTCGGTGCGCTGCCGTTCGGAAAGTATACGATTAAAGAGGAAAGATGCAAGGGCAACTTCGGTTACGACTTGCAGACCTTTGAGATTGAGATAACCGAAAACGGTACTGTTCTTGACGCGGGCAAGATCGAAAACTCGCCGATAAAGATACAGACCACGGCGACGGATGTAAATACCGGAAGTCATGTAGGCGTAAGCGGCGTTACAACGATTAAGGATGTAGTCAAATACGAAAATCTTATTCCGGGTAAGGAATACAAGCTCGAAGGCTCTCTTTACATAAAAGAGACCGGTGAAGAGTTAGGCATCAAATCAAGCGTAACATTTACCGCTGAAAAATCAAAAGGCGAAGTAGAGATGACCTTTGAAGTAGACGCATCACTGCTTAAGGGCAAAACAACGGTCGTGTTTGAGGATCTGTATGACAACGGAGTTCATATTGCAACACATGCGGATATAGAGGACGAAGACCAGTCCGTACACTATCCGGGTATTCATACGACGGCTACATCAAACGGCAAAAAGATAATAAAAGCAGACGGAAGCGTAACGATAACTGATACGGTTGCTTATGAAAACCTTATCCCCGGCGAGGAGTATACTCTTTCCGGTATTCAGATGGTACGTGAAGAGGGTGCAAAGCTCCTTGTTGACGGTAAAGACGTGACAGGTGAGACGACCTTTACGCCTGAGGCGGCAAACGGAACGATTGATGTTGTCTTTACCTTTAACGCAAGCGAACTGGCAGGAAAGACGGTCGTTACGTTTGAAAAACTCATACATAACGGCGTTGAAGTAACGACACATGAGGATATAGAAGACGAGGGACAGTCTGTTCATTTCCCTAAGATTCATACAAACGCTACATCAAACGGACAGAAGAGAGTGCGTGCGGACGGAACAGTAACCATAACTGATACGGTTACATACGAAAACCTTATCCCCGGCGAGGAGTACACACTTATAGGAGTACAGATGGTGCGTGAAGAGGGCGCAAAGCTGCTTGTTGATGGAAAAGACGTGACGGGTGAGACGACCTTTACGCCGGAGGCGGCAAACGGAACGATTGATGTTGTCTTTACCTTTAACGCAAAGGATATAGCAGGTAAGACTCTTGTAACGTTTGAAAAACTCATCCATGACGGCGTTGAGATAACAAATCATGAAGATATAAATGACGAGGGGCAGTCTGTTGAGTTTTACCGTATAGGTAAAATCACAACCAAGGGCAATCCGAGAACCGGCGATGCCTCACCGGCAGCTCTTTATATCATTCTGCTTGCGGCTGCCGCTTTTACAGGCGTGCTTTGTGGCAAAAGCTATAAAAAAGCTAAAAAGAACTAATTATTAAGACGAGGATTTTTGAATGAGAAAAATAATAATCCCGGCTCTACTTGCATTACTTTTGATTCTTAACATAGGTACTTCCGCCGCATTTGCGGCGGAGGTGCAGGAGAGAATAACAAAAGAGTTTACTTACGACATACAATCCGGCGAGGGTGAGTACGAAAAAGAAGATATCTTTGATGCAAGCATCAAAGAGGATGAAAAAGAGTACGTCTTAACAGATATCGCTTATAAGGTTGATAAAAAAGAAGCCGTAAGAGGCGAAGATATCGTTCAGGCGGTGACGCATAATGAGGAGTATGCCAATCCGCAGGATGGTTTTAATCCACCGTCTGAATTAAGTATAAGCGAAGTAAACAAAGAAACGAATAAAAGCGAGATTGTAAAAGTAAAACTGCAAGACTATAAAGAGACCGGACGGATAAAAGAAGAAAAAGACATCCCCGTAACATACCATGATTACGGTGCGCCGCTTTATGAGTTTGCCGGAACTTTGATACCGCACAGGGAGGATAAGCCCGCCCTTGCCGGATACGAAAGGGCAATCCTGCTTGATGCCGGGTACGACCCGGAAGAGTGGACGATTACTGATATAAATTATGTCGGTGCAGCGTATGTATCAGGCGGCGAGGCGAAAAGGGACGCAATCGCTAAAGGAGTACGAGAAGTGCCTGTATTTACGGCCACATATACGGGAGAGATAAGAAACATAAGCTATCTTGATGATACTTATGACTATACCGTAACAGCGACCGGCATTTATGAACTTGTTGACACGGGATTAACGCCAATCCAAAAGATGATGATTGCGATAGGCGTTGTAGCGGCGATAGCTGCTCTTGTACTTATCCTGTTTGTTATAGCGAGAAAAAAGAAGAAAAAGGAGATTTAAAGGATGGATGCTTTTGCTCAAAAGTTTTTTGATTTTTGTACGGCGGCACAGCCGATTGTAATAGCGGCTGTATGCGTGGCTTTTGGAATTATAGGTATCATGTTTATTTTGCCCTCAGAAGAGGCACACATGAAAGCTAAGAAGTATGTGTTTTTTGTAATTATAGGCTCGGCTATTGCCCTTGGCTGCGTAACCATAGGCAGATGGCTTACTGAATCGATGGCGTTTTAGACGGGAGATATGACAATGAGTGATAAAACAACCAAAAACGAAAAACAAAATGCTTATGTTAAGGTTTTAAGCTTTGAACTGCCGGATGAAGAAATGAAGAAAAAAGGCGTTATCGCAAGGGGCGATATCATTGTTAATAACGCCATCAAAATCAACAAAGTAGAACTGGTGGAAAAGGACGGAAAAACAGAAGTCTCTTTTCCTAAATCAAAAGATAAAGTGTTTATAACATTTCCAAGCGGACAGTTTTTGTCTCTTGTTCGTTCCGCTTTGATCCGGGCTAAAGACGAGTATGAAAAAGGCGTGGATATAGTAAATAATCCCGTCTTTGCCGGAAAGCCTGAACTCGGAAAAAAGAATTATTATGAGGTTTATGCTTCCGCTTATGAAAACGGTGATTTTAAAGGCTTTGGAGCCGTGCGCGTTAAAGGAGATGAAAAAGACGCAAAATCACTCTTTACGATAAACGGCATTGTAATCAGGCAAAATGCTGAAAAAGGGTATCTTTACACACTTATGCCGCAGGTCAAAAACGGTGACGTTTATGAGCCGGTTATTGAAACAAAGGGCGCAAGCACGGCGCAGTTTTTAAACAACCTAGTTATTTCCAAATATAAGGAATTATCAAAAGATGTGGTGGACGAAAAAACCCTTTTGAACAGGAGCTACTATCGCAGGAGACGATAGCTGCCGGTGATGCTGCTGATAAAGGCTTTGATTTTAAGGAACAGCTTAAAAGCCTGCAAGCTGAAACCGCACAGATAAGAGAGGCCGGATACGAAAGAGAAAACGATTATTAAGAGGATTAAAGATGTTTTATTTAAAAACCGAAAAAGGCATTATTCCGTTTGCGAATAAGACCGCTCTTAAAGACGCAAAATATAAAAGCGCAATCTTAAATCAGGATTATCTTTGCAGCGATGCTCCTTATTCGCTTCTTGTTATCTATCTTTATGATGATGCCGGAAGCAAGGCAAGGCTTAATAATCCCGTAAATGCAGCCGTAAGCTTTTTGGTTGATACAAAAAGCGAGGATATGATAGGCGAACCTGTGTATATCGTATCAATCGTTGAGTCCAAAAGCGAAGCGCAGCAGGTATTAGGGTGTGTGTAAATGAAGAAAAATACAAGGTTTGAAGACAGACAAAAGAAGATAGAAGAAGCGTCAAAGAGGCTTGAAGAGGGTATAAAGGCCGTTTTTACTAGCGAGAAATATTTATCCTGGCTTAAGTGCGCTTCTAAGTTTCACAGGTACAGCTATCGAAACCAGATAATGATTGCGCTGCAAAGGCCGGACGCGGCAGAGGTTGCAGGCTTTACCACTTGGAAAAGGCTTGAGCGGCATGTTAAAAAAGGCGAAAAAGGCATAGAAATCTTTGCGCCGGTGCTGGCGGATAAAAAGGATCCGTTGACTGGTGAAGTGATAATTAATCCAAAGACCAATAAGCCGGAGAAAGAAATCGTAAATACAAAGATAGTGCATGTCTTTGATATATCACAGACAGACGGAAAGGAACTGCCGACCATAGCAGATCCGCTTACCGGGACGGGTGAGAAATATCAGAAGTTAAAAGAGTCGCTGATAAATATATCTGTCTGCCCGGTAGCGGAAGAAATAATAAAAAAAAGCAAAGCAAACGGATATTATGTGCCGTCGGAAAACAGAATCGTTATTAGAGATACGTTATCCGATGAAATGAAAGTTAAAACACTGATTCATGAGATAGCTCACGCAAGGCTGCATAACGCAGAAGAGATTAAGGAAAACAAGAAAAACGCAGCGCAAAGAGAAGTGGAAGCCGAAAGCGTAGCTTATATCGTAAGTAATCACTTCGGGATTGATTCATCTGCTTACTCTTTCGGATATGTCGCAGGCTGGAGCAAAGATAAGGAGCTTGACGAGTTAAAGGAAAGCCTCTCTTTGATACAAAGCACCGCCGGGGAGCTTATCGATAAGGTTGAATCTTATCTTTACGTAAAAGAACAACCGCCTAAAGAGATGCTGGATACACTTTTTAACAGGGAGCATGAAACGATTAAAGACATGTCGGATGCGGCGAGTGATTTTAAAGCGCAGCTTAAAATCCTGCAAGAAGAAACCTTAAAGGACTTAGGGAATAATCGCAAGGTTGAGTATGAATATTAAGGAGGGTTGATTTATGGCAGAGAAGAAAAATACTGAAACGATTAAATCAGTTGACGCTTTAAAAGCGTCAGAAAATATAGAAGAAGTTTCAACACAGAAAATAAAAGAGAAAATATCAAAACTTAAAGACGGCGAGGTTTTGCAAATCACTTTTGAAAACATAAATGACAGAGGCCTTTTATGAATAAACCAAATGATAAAAAACTGGACTTTGTACATGTGGAATTAAAAAGAGATACGTGGATCAGTTCAGAGAGAAACATACAAAACGCAAGTGATGCCATCGATGTCATAAAAGACATGATAAAAGACCAGGACAGAGAGTTTTTTTGCATACTTAATCTTTCGACTAAAAATCAGGTTATTAACGCCTCTATCGTCTCCATCGGAACTATGAATGCTTCTTTGGTTTCTCCATCAGAGGTATTTAGAACAAGCATTGTATCCGGCGCAAAGAACATCATAGCGATACATAATCATCCAAGCGGAAACATACAGCCCTCAATAGATGATAATGCCGTTACGAAAAGGCTTTATGAAGCAGGACAGCTGTTAAATGTCCACCTGCTCGACCATATCATAGTCGGCGGTGAGCAGATGTATTCATACAGGAATAACGCAGCGCATATCTTTGAAGATGATAAAACAGGCAGGGTAAAAGAAACGTCTTTTTTGGCGGAAGATTTTAAAAGTCAGCTTAAACGCCTGCAAAAAGAAAGCGGTTTTGATATGAAGCATAAGCACGACAGCTTAGGAGAGTTTACTTATTAGGAGATCTTCACATGACTACGGAACAGATAATAGGCATATTAGATGCCAATGCATGGTTATTTAATTATAACAACATCATATCCTCGTTCTTCCGGTGGCTCGGATGGGCGATAGCAAAATTTTTGATATCGCTTGCGTCGCTATGTTCGACGCTTTATGACAAGGTATTCGGATTTGTGGATTTTTCCTCTTCGCCGCAGATTCAGACGTTTGCGGATGAGTGGCAGCCGGTTCTTGTCGGGATTATATGTTTATCTTTGTTCTTTGTCGGGCTGATTCTCATTTTATCACGTGATAAAAGGCCGAAAGTGATGTTAAACATTTTCATTTTCGTGTTTATCGTCACATGCTCTACCTATGTGTTTTCACAGCTTAACTCTCTTTTGGTAGCAGGAAAAGACGCAATTATTGAAGATTCCGGCGGTATTGTCGGAAGCACGGTAGCCGATAACCTGTTTGACTTAGTTTATATAGAAAACAATCTTGACGGCGGCCTTGCTTCTCTTCCGGGGCAGGGTACGGCTAATTCTGCCGATTATCCACGAGTGGATTCAATCGATGAACATGCGCTTCTCTTTCTTGATATCAACACGGTTCTTAATTACCGTACAGACCAGTATGATTTTAGCGATAACTCTAAGGAAATCATAAAATACGAAATAATAACAAAGGGCGACGGCACAAAAGAACTTCAGGAAGTTTATAACGGCTTCGGCTGGAACTCGGCGGATGATTCTGACCTTTTTAACGGTTTTGTTTATCGCTATAAGGCTGACTGGTTCCCGTTATATCTATCTCTTTTTGGGATGGTGCTTGTGTTCTTCTTTATGAGTTACAAGGTGGTAAGGCTCCTCTTTGAGATAGGTGTTTTCCGGATACTGGCACTTGTTACAAGCGCAAACCTTGCCGGAGGGCGGAAGATTTTAGGCGTTCTTGACGCAATTAAAAACTCATACATAGTGCTGCTTGTTACATGCGTACTTATACGGCTTTATGAGCTTGCCATTAACTTTATAAGCTCGGACGCATCACTTGCGGAGCATACGGTACTTAAAGGTATACTTATTATTTTTGTTTCGCTTGCGGTCATAGACGGTCCGAATCTGATACAAAGCCTGTTCGGTATAGATGCCGGACTGTCTGCCGGTATAGGCCATGTAATGGCCGGATATTCATTCGGACGTGCGGCGGTCGGCACGGTGACAGGCGCAGCAAGAGGCGCGGCGCGGATAGGACGAGGCATAGCAGGAAGCGTTGCCTCAGGAGGCAATAGCGGAAAAGGAACGCTTGCGTCTGTTGCTAAGGATAATAAGCAGGAGCGGCCTCAGGGCGCAGGTGTAGCAGGCGCATCTTATGCGGATAAAGGCGCAAGCGGCGCATCAGGCGGCGGCGCATCTACGGCAGGCAGCGTAAGTCATACTTCTTCCGACAACTTAAGCGCAAGCAGCGTAAGATCCGATACCGTAAGAACACAGAGCGAAAGCGGCGTGGTGCCTGGCGGATTGGTAAATGCAGACGGAGCATCAGGAGGTGGCTCCTCGAAAGATGGCGGACTTCAAATGAACGCATCCGGTGCAGACACCATAAAAGAGGCAGGCGGCACAACCGCAGATGCCGCACAGGTCAGATCCGCATTAAACGGAAGAGAGGGCGAGGAAAGAAGCGTTAAAGGCTCATCTTCAAAAGAGGGTGCGCTTACCGGCGCAAGAAAGAGTGCGCCGCAAAAAGCCGCTTCGTCAAATCCGGCTCTTTACGGAGCGTCAGGAAGCAGCAAAAGCGGCATAAGTGGCGTAGAAAAACGCAGTACGCCGACATTCAAAGGCTCTGCCATATCACAAAAGACAGGCACAAGAGGAGCGTCAGGCAGAACTAATAAAAGAGATATGGGTGCTGCAACGGCGCAAAAGGCAGAAACAAGCACAAAGCGCAGAGGTGGAGCAACAAATAATAATGCAAAAAAGGATGCCCTTGATAAAAACGTAAGAAATAAAGAAAACGACGGAGGCAGCGCATGAAATATATAACCGTATCAGAGATAAAGTCAGAGACACAGGTATTTAAACACATATATCTTTTTGATTTCTTTTTCCTGTTCGCTTATATCGGCCTTACGGCGATTCTCTCCGGCATAGTGCCGGGACAGCTTAAGGTGTGGTTTTGGATATTTTCGGTGATTTGCGCTTTTATCCTGATTGCGCCATCAGCAGGAAACAAGAAGCGGCGAAACTATCAGGCGATAATCATTTTTTTAAGAAAAGACAGAAAGATATATAAGCCAATTCCATACATTGCCTATAAGGAGATAAAGAAATGACTATATATATAATAATTGCTGCTGTTTGTATATTTGCTGTCTTTGCGGTGCTTATCGTAAAAAAATACGGCGGCTTATCCGGTGGCAAAGACGAAGGCAACAAAAGTGTCCGTCTTAGCAGTTGGGCTGTAAAAAACATCCCGATAGATTATTACGACATACGAAAAGACGCTTATGTATTGGATGACGGCTCATACATGGACATCGTTATGATACGAGCTAAAGATTTGCTCTCCTCGAACGAATCAGAGGTTGAGTATGACTGCTTAAAGTTCGCTAAGTTTTACAAGATATATGCGGATGACTTCAAAATAATCTCCATGAATTTCCCATGCAACACGCATAAGCAGCAGCAGTACTGGCAGCACAAGGAAGAGACGGCGACAAACGAAGTCTTTAAGGCCTGGTGCGCTAAGTATAAAGAGGATTTAAGACTTTTGGAGAAAGAGGTCACGACGAGAGAATACTACCTCATGTGCTTTTCGAAAGATGAGACGCAGCATGAGAAGAACATCTCTATGATATACTCGGTTCTTTCTTCCGGCAGAGAGGGGCTTGTACAAAAGATACCGGCAGAGAAGAAACACCAGATACTATTTAAACTGAATAATAAAAATTCGCTTATCGCTTAACTTTACGGGATTAGAACTATGGCATTTAAAAGAAGAAAAAAACAAACGGAAAAATACAACAAAAGCAAGGCAGACCAGCAAAAGCTGCTTGTCGGGGTAAAAGATATAGATACGCCCGAAAAAGACGAGCTGCAAAAAAGCATAGATGAGCTATCACATAAAAAGGATATGCTGCTGCTTGAAAAGATACAGCCTCGTGGCGGTATCACTTTTAAGGGCGACCGCTACATACTAACCGGCGGCGGATATGAAGCCTGCATAAGGATATACGCATATCCGCATGAGCTGACCGATCACTGGATGGCGCATATCTGCAATATAAAAAATACGATCGTTTCGGTTGATGTGGCATCTCAGGACATAATAGAGGTTAAGAAAAACTTGAATAAATCCATGAGAGAGCAAAACATGCGCTTCCGGCAGGCAACGGATTTTGCCGAAAAGTACGACGCTGAAAAGCGTTTCCTTGAAATGGAAGAGCTTTATCATGAAATATCTTCCATGGGTGAAGCATTAAAAAATGTAGTGGTGAGAATCTTTGTATCAGATGTCACATGGCAGGCATTAGAAGATAAGATAAAAGAAATAACGGCACTTCTTGAATCAAACTCTTTTCTTCCGACCATTTATCTGAATGAGACAAAAGCCGAGTGGATGAGCATGTTTCAGACATACGAAACCCAGCAAAAAGAGCTTTTTTCGCAACCGGGGCAGTCTTTGCAGTCTACCGCTCTTGCAGGCGGTAATCCGTTTCATTTTACGGCATTAGAGGATAAATACGGCGATCCGCTTGGTGAAACGCCTTGCGGCGGTAACGTAATCTTTGATGAATTCGAGAAATCATCTACCAGACTTGCGTATGATACCGTCGTTGTCGGCAACAAAGGGTACGGTAAATCGACATACCTAAAAAAACGCCTAAAGGCAAGAGCCATAAGAGGCGATTTTGTCCGTACCTTTGGTACGGCTGGGGAGTTTAAAGACTTAACCCATGCCTTAGGCGGCGTCTTTTTACGCCTTGACGGATCAGATGGTGCTCTTAATCCTCTTGAGATATTAAGCATAGCGGAAACACAGTCGCAGTCATACATGCTTAATCTTTCTAAAGTCTCAACTATTTATCGTTTTCTTGCAGGCGCAGGTGACGTAACCGGTGAGGATATATCCGAGTTTGAAAATGCCCTTGGCCGGCTGTATGCGAAGTTTGATTTGATCCCTAAGGATGAAAACGGGCACGAAAGACGCATTACGGGTTTAGCTCCGGACAGATATCCGATTATATCAGACATGATTGTATTTCTTGATGAAGAGATAAGAAAACTCGAAAGCAAAGCCTTAAACGATATGGAAAAACCCATTGCCGAAAAGCATCTTTTAAGCTGGGATCGGATACGGACGACGCTTGAAAACATCAAACAAAACTACGGCGATATATTCGACCGTCATACGACGATTGACAACATCACAGACGAACAGATTGTAACCTTTGATATATCAGTCATAAAGGACATGAAAGCTGAGGTTTTCGACGCACAGATTTTCTCCATGTTCTTTTTCTGCTGGGGGAACTGTCTTACCAACGGCAAAATCATGAAAGACATGTGGGAAACAAAAAAGAAGAAATGGGAAGATATCGTGCGTTTCTTGATTATCGTTGATGAAGCGCATACGTGGGTTAATTCTTCCAAACCTCACGTATTAGACCAGATTCTTGTAGCTATAAGAGAGGTGCGTAAATACTTTGCCGGACTTCTCCTTGCGTCACAGTCCATAAGGGACTTTGTGCCGGAGGGCTCGGCCGAGAAAAACATAGATAAGCTAAAGACCATCTTTGAGCTTACGCAGTATAAATTTATCTTCCATCAGGACGCTAACACAATAAACCTTATGGACAGGGTTTTTGGCAGCGTTCTTACACAGTCCCAAAAAGACAGGATAAATAAGTTAGAGATGGGCGAGGCTATCCTTTGTATTGAGGGCGATACAAACATAGAGCTTAAAGTAGAGCTTACGCCTGAGGAAGAGGTTTTATTCAGAGGCGGAGCTTAAAGATTGTTGAACTAAAAGGACAAAAAGATGATAAGAAAACACTTACGAAGAATCATTATACTTGCCGTGATTATTATAGCGTTGCCTATCCTGCTTGGCATCGGCGGAGTGATAATGATTTTTCATCAGGCGGAAGTCTTTGCGTCATACTTAAGTTATTTTCATACGTCTTATTCATCCGGTGCCTTAAGCGGAGAAGCGTTAAGCTATGTACCGGGCAACCTTACGGCGTTTACGTTCTTTCTTTTATATGAAAGCGGCGGAAACTATGACAGGACAGGAGGAGACGGAGGACGTGCATGTGGAGCTTATCAATTTGACTACCAGTATGAATTACAGCCGTTCCTTATCTGGTGCTACGAAAAGGATCCCGTAACATATATGCGCTTTGCGCCGTTTTTATCGGTCAGTAAAGATTCTCTACGGGGAAGCGCAGCCCTTGAGAATGCATGGCATGAAACCTATGCTTCACATCCGCAAAAGTTTACAGCAGATCAGGACGCTTACGCTTATGACACAAAGTACCTGCCTTTGCAGGAAAATATAAAACAACGCTTCGGCATCGACTTATCTACCCGTCCGGATGTGATAAAGGGCGAAATGCTCTCTATGGCGAACAGAAAAGGCGACGTGGCGTTATATAACGCAATAGAGCGTTCCGGTGTCAATAACCAGACATCGAATGAAGATATGCTCATAAAGATATGTACCGCCTTTGCAACAGCTCCGCTTGATGGAGTTCCAAGAGGCCCCGGCAACATAGTATATGACAGGTGGCTTACCGACGGATCTTCTGCTGCCTGCGGAAAGCCGGCAGAGCTTACGCTTGCGCTTATGATTCTTCGTGACGGCACTACCGCCTCTTCCGCTTCAAACCCTCAAAGCGGCGTGCCTAACTTAACCGGTATTAATTACGGCACGGGCAAGGGCGCAGATGTTATAAGGTGCGCCAGCAAATATATAGGCAATCCTTATGTGTGGGGCGGAAACTCCCTTACAAAAGGGTGTGACTGTTCTCATTTTGTCTGTCTCGTTTTGCAGGAGTGCGGATATAACTATTCATACGTCACAAGCTGCTACTGGATAAACTACGGCGTACCCGTGCCGGATATATCAAAGGCGATTGCCGGAGACGTGCTTGTATGGGACGGACATGTGGGATTTTACGACGGAAACGGCCACTTAATAGAGGCGCAATGCGAGGAAGTAGGAATCACGAATTACAGGCAGTGGTTTGAATCAAACCATCCGTTCCTTGGAATAAGGCGGCTGGTATAAAGTTATAAGCACAAAAACCGATGCTATAAACAAAACTGTAAAGGAAAAATATTTTTATGAAAAAGAAAATCATAATCATAAGCGTTATAGCAGCTGCGGCAGTCATAGGAGTGCTTATCTTTATGATAATGACAAATGCAGCGAAGCAAAAAGCAAATGAAATCATAAAGGATGCCCGGCAGGAAGTTACGGAAACTGATTTGTCAGATTCTTCTTCTGATGATGAAGCTGCTATTGAAGAACCTACTGAAACTTTAGAGCCGGAGCAGATAATCGACGCGATAGGCGAGGCCGGAGATACGCCCGGCAGCGAATGGAGAGATTTTAAAAAGCTGTATGAAGCGGCGAAAAGCTGTATAGGCGTGCCGTACAACGAAGACGGCAAAACCCCCGAAGAGGGATTTAATTATCTTTCGTTTATTTCATGGTGTCTGAAAGAAGCAGGCCTTTTTGATGAAGAAATAACAGACGTGGATGATCTGATTGATATTGCTCACCTGGCAACGCTGCGGAATGATTATGTGCAAGGCAACATAATAGTCATTCAGGGCAACTCAGGCGAGTATATAGGCGTGCTTTGCGGAGGTCTAAAGATGATATGCTGCGCTGCGCCCGGTGGCGTGCAGGAGCTTGAAATTACGCCTGAAATGCAGGAGGATATCTTGTTTTTTGCGGAAATGGCATCCCGGCAGGATGAGTACATTTCCAGATTTTCACCGGAAGATCCTTATGAACCGTATGAGGAGTAGCAAAGATGAAATCACTTTTAAATGACCTAAAGAAAAGCAAATCAAAGTTTCTTGTAATCTTCATAATCGTATTTATAGGCGGTTATACATTCTTCTTTACGGCAGGCCTATGGATGAACGATCCCGGCAGTGCAAGTGCCGTAACGCCGCTTAACAAGGTAGTTAAGTACCAAAACAGGGAAATAAGCATAATCAAGTGGGTCTATTCTAAAGACCAGAGCTTGATGGAGGTTATGCTTGATGTTACAAACACGGCCTTTGACGGTATTGATACATACGAATATTCGGCGATAGATTCAAACAAAAACCATCTTAGTGTTGAACCGATTATAGAAGCTGCTGACTTTGTTGTGCTGCATATATCTGATGTGCCGGATGATTTTAAAGAAATATCGCTTAGAATGCGGCTTCCGGAAGATGCATCTGATAGCGAGTCTGTTTTAAAGCTTTATACAAACTTAAATGATGTAGAGGCGGCAGATGCCATTTCTGCGCGCTCAGAGGCCGAATATCGCGTTTTAAGGGTCGATACCATGATAAACCATTACGAGGATGAAATAAGCGCGTTAGAGGCTAATATAAGCGATTTTGAAGAAGATAAAAAGAACGCAAAAGATACAATAAAAGAATTTGAAACTAATTATGAATATCTGACAGAAGAAGAAAAGAGCCGGACTGATGAACTTATCAGAAACGGCGAGCTTAAAATATCAGAGACAGACGAAAAAATAAAAAAAGCAAACGAAGAAATAGAAGAACTTAAAGAAAAGATAAAAAACGCGCACATGCTTAAAACAAAGTATGAAGATGTTGAAAAAGATAATTCAGAAACTAAATCAGATGATAATAAATAAACTTCAATAAATAAAAAAAGAATATAGAGGAATCAGAAATGTTTTTTAAAACAATGACAACGGGAATCCTGCCGTTTTCACACGGAAAAAAGCTTCGCATAGGTTATGATGAATGGTTTTTTGCGTATGACACACAAAGAGAGGAGATTCTTTGCTGCCGCCAGCTTAGAAAGAACGAGATTAGATATTTAAACGAAATCGAAACGGTTTATTTTACAGATACTAAAACCCATGGTGACGGAAGCGGCGCAGGCGTACACTGCATAGCGACGCAAAACGCAGAAGAGCTTATAGAAATGATAAAAGATTCACTTGTTAATAGTAAAGGCAGGCGTGATACCAATTATTACGAATAATAAGATTTAAAGGTTGGTGATAGAGATGAAACTACTTTATATCGGAGCAGCCGAAAAAGGGCTGTGGTTTAAAGAAGAATCTAAAAAGTATTATCTTGACTATCAAAGCGTTGAGGAAGACACAAGGATAGAGCGGCAGATAAACGAAATATTAAGCATAAAAGATGTGAAATATATGGTTTTTCACATCGAGCAGTACGCTGATCCGGCAGATAGAATAGCGGAAGCGATTAAAAGAATCGCTGCGGTAAATAACGCAAAAGCGATTATATACGCTCCCGGTTATCCCGTTACAAGCGAAGTGATAGTACAGCTACTGCGGTGTGATATCAGAAACTTTATCCTTGGATGGAACCTCTCAGAACAAAAAGACCAGCTTGGTAAGTGCATAAACGGCTACTATGACGTGCATGATATTGAGGGATTAGAGCTTATCGAGCTCGAAAAGAAAGAAGAAGAAAAAGAAAAAGTCCACTTTAAAAACGTGGCTGTTGTCGGATGTATGCCTCGGATAGGAACGACTACACAGGCATTGCAGATAGTTAAATATCTTATGCTTAACGGCTATAAGGCCTGCTATATCGAATTTAACAATCACGGATATGTGGATGCCATCAAAGAATGGTTTGATGTGGACACTGACCCGGAGCTTGGCCGTGTAACCTATGGCAGCGTCGATATGTTTAATGACCTTACTAAGCTTAAGGCTGTATTAAAGCAAGGCTATGATTATTACGTTTATGATTATGGCGAAAGAAGCGATACCGGATTTAATAAAGTCTCGTTTTTAGAGCGAGACATCCAGATCTTTGTATGCGGCGGTAAGCCGTCTGAACTTAAATATACCGAAAAAGCGATAGAAAGTGCGTTTTATCACGATGCTTTATATGTGTTTTCATTCGTCCCGGAAAATGACGCTGAGGACATAAAAAACATAATGCGCTCAAAGAAAGATAAAACCTTTATTGCGCCTTTGTGCGCTGATCCGTTTGTGTATTCGAACTCGGACATCTACAAAGAGATGATACCGGTTGAAGATCTTACCGTGCCGGAAGAAGAATCCGAAAAGAAGAGTATCTTTAAAATGCCGGGGAAAATTTCAAAGTTTTCAAGAAAAGAAAAGGCGCAAAAACGGATAAAGAAAAAGGCGTAAACACAGAGGTATTAAAACGTGAACAAATATAAAAAAACATTTCAGGTTGAAGAAAAAATAAAAGAACAAAAAGAGCAGGAAGAGCTTCATAAGAAATATGCCGATATAGATCCGGACGTGAAGATTATCGAAAAATCAAACATGGCAAAGTTCACGGTACGGATGGTAGGCAGGATAATTCAGATTATAGCTCAGATAGCTATTATCATTTTTGCAATCATAGGTGTGCTGTCTCTTATATATCCTGATACAAGGGCATCACTTATAGGCATTAAGGATGAAATAATTTTGCAGCTTAAAGCATTTTTACCGTTATAGGAGGAGTTAAAGCATGGCAGTTTTCAGAATAGAAAAAACAAACGATTATACAATCATGTCAAACCACCACTTCAAGAATCGTGAAATGTCGTTAAAAGCAAAGGGGCTGCTCTCGCTCATGCTCTCCTTGCCGGAGGACTGGGATTATACGATGGCTGGACTGGCACTAATCAATAAAGATGGCGTGGATTCAATCAGAGAAGCATTAAGAGAACTGGAAAGGTTTGGATATGTAGAGCGAAAAAGAGCCAGAAACGAGGAAGGACACCTTAAAGGAACAGAGTATGTCATTCACGAAGCACCTATATTGGAAAAACCTATATTGGAAAAACCTATATTGGAAAAACCTATATTGGAAAATCCAACATTGGAGAATCCAACATTGGAAAAACCTATATTGGAAAATCCAATATTGGATAATCCAACATTGGAAAAACCTACATTGGAAAATCCAACGCAATTAAATACTAATATATTAAATACTAATAATATTAATAACTTATCTAATCCTATCATATCCCATGATTTTTGGGAAAAACAGATAAAAGCTAATATCGACTATGACTTTGTGATTTACGCAAATCCGATAGATAAGGATTTGATAGATGAGATAGTATCGATCATGTCTGATACCCTGCTGTCAAAGACAGAAAATGTCCGCATTGCCGGAGGGGAGTATCCGTATTCGCTGGTAAAGAAGCGTTTTTTATCGCTGGATTATTCGCACATCGAATACATCATTAGGTGCCTTAGGGATAATGCCGGCAGCAACAAAATCAAAAACATCAAGCAATACATGAAAACAGTCATTTTTAATGCGCCGCTAACTATATCCTCTTACCATACGGCGTGGGTTAATTATGACCGTGTTCATGACGCATAAAAAAAGATAAGGGGAAAAAGGGATTATGAAAAAAATAATATTTATCAACAACAAAGGCGGTGTGGGAAAAACCGCATCTGTCGTTAATGTCGCGCACATGCTGGCGACGGTACACAACAAAAAGGTTTTGGTGGTCGATCTGGATCCGCAGATGAACACGACAACCATGTTTTTGTCGATTGATTTTTTAAAGCTGTTTACTGACCTTTATAAGGGTAAACAATCATTCGAGCAGGCATCCGTTGAGGACTTGCTTAAAAATCCTGAAATGGATGTACGAGAAGCGGTTTACAAAACAAGATATGAGAATCTGGATATCATCCCGGCGTTTCTGACGCTGTCTTATACAGAGGCTCAGATGATGTCTAAAGTTGACGGATTACAGCAATTCGTCCTTAAAAAGCATCTTGCAAAGATAGAAAATGATTATGATTATTGCGTCATTGATACATCTCCGTCATTATCGCTTATCAACGTAAACGGCCTTGTGGCTGCCGATGATGTATATATTCCGGTGACAACTGACGGCGGCTCGATGCTTGGCGTGGCGAATACCGTAAACGTGATAAACAGAGTAAAAGAGTATGCGCCGCAGCTTAATCTTAAAGGCATGTTTTTTGCGAGGTTTGACAAGAAAAAGAACATCTCAATAACGACCTGTGTTTTCCTAGCTAAATACTACGGAGATGTCATTCTTCCGCTCAAAATTCATCTAAGTAAAAACGTGGAAGAAGGAAGCATTTTTCAAAGGCCGCTTCTGGAGCTTGATCCAAAACAGAAAAACATCGTTACGCGGCAATACTTGCAGTTGACTGGGTATATTCTGATTCAGAATGATGATTTAAATTAATATAATAACATTGATTATACTTTCTATGCAAGAAAAATATTTTAAAAATTAAAAACCGTGGATATAAAAACACAAAATCACCAGAAAGGAATCTTTAATAATGCAAAACAAATACAAAAAATTCTTAGCGGACGCAGACAAAATCAACATTGAAAAACCGAGTGACGAAAGCGGATCTCAGTCTATGGGCGCAGCTGTTGTTGAGGGGCTTTTAAACGAAAAATCCAGAAACTTTTCCGGGCGTATGGATATAGTTTATATATCACGCCGGGACATAGACATGAACGAAAAGAATTTTTATCAGATTACGGATATAGCGACGCTTAAGCAATCCATTGAAACGATAGGACTTAAGCAGCCGCTTATTGTAAAGAAAATGCCGACCGGAAGATATAAGCTGCTTGCCGGAGAGAGACGGCTTACGGCGATTGATGAGCTGATAAATGAGGGCAAGTGGGGAACTGACATTCCTTGCATTATACAGGATTATGACAAGGTTAATCTTCCGCTATCTGACGAACTAAAAGAGATGTATGTCCTTATCACAACTAACAGGGAGCAAAGGACTTATACGGACGCTGATATCATGAATGAGATAAAGGAGCTTAAAAACATTTATTCTGCGCTGCGTGAAGCGGGCGTAGACAGCTTTTCCGTTGGAAAAGATGAAAATGGAAATGAGATAACGAAGAATATAAAGGGTGTGAAGACAAGAGAATTAATAGCTGAGGATTTAGGGATAAGTCAAGGTAAAGTTGGTGTTTATGAAAAAGTTGATAAAAAAGCGAGTGAAAGTATAAAGGAAGCTCTTAAAAATCAAGGTATAAGCATAATGGCGGCGGCTACAGCGGCAGATATGCCTAAAGAAGAACAGGATCAACTCGTAGATGAATACGCTGATACAGGTCAGAAAATACAACCACAGGATGTAGAAAGCTTTAAAAACAAAGATAAAGATAAAAGTATTAAAGAACCTGAGGTGCTGAATTTCGACAAAATCTTTTCTGACATCCAAAAGGATGTAAAAGAAAGGAACTGGCACAGGGCAAAATTCAACACAAATAAGTTGATGCGATATATCGAAGCTGCAAAGGTTCAGCTTCAATGATTTAGGTGACAAATTCGTCACCTTATCCGGGAGCAAGAATTTAGGTGACAAATTCGTCACCTTAGCCGGAGCAAGAATTCAGGTGACCAAAATGGCACCTTGCCGGAGCAAGAATTCAGGTGACCAAAATGGCACCTTGCCGGAGCAAGAAATTAGGTGACAAATTCGTCACCTTATCCGGAAGCAAGAATTTAGGTGACCAAAATGGCACCTTGCCGGAGCAAAGATTTAGGTACCATTTCTGGTACCTTGCCGGAGCAAAGATTTAGGTACCATTTCTGGTACCTTGCCGGAGCAAAGATTCAGGTACCATTTCTGGTACCTTATCCGGAGCAAAGATTTAGGTACCATTTCTGGTACCTTGCCGGTGGCCGAGATTCAGGTACCATTTCTGGTACCTTATCCGGAGCAAGAATTCAGGTACCATTTCTGGTACCTTGCCGGAGCAAGAATTCAGGTACCATTTCTGGTACCTCGCCGGAGCAAGAATTTAGGTAACATTTTGGTTACCTTGCCGGGCTGAGAATTCAGGTGTCCAAAATGACACCTTGCCGGGCTGAGAATTTAGGTGTCCAAAATGACACCTTGCCGGGCTGAGAATTCAGGTGTCCAAAATGACACCTTGCCGGGCTGAGAATTTAGGTAACACTAGTGTTACCTTGCCGGCGACTGAGATTCAGGTATCAAATCTGATACCTTGGCAGAGCCGGGAATTTAGGAGGACAAATGAAGAAAGATAAAAAAAGAAAATGCCCTTTGTGTGAAGAGGGAAAAAGAGTCAGGAGCGATCCTGAATGGTTTTGGAGCGAAGAATTCGAGAACGGTTACTTACCAGCAGTTAGATGTTTAATGTGTGTTGATGCAGGACAAAACTTAAACATTGAACATCAGTTTATAAATGTAAAAATCGATGAAAAGGATTTACGCATACTAGAAGAAATAACATCGTCATTCAAAATTCAATATTGTCCGATATGCGGTAGAAAAATTGAATGGCGTGATAAAACACTTATAAAATAATTATTGCAATTGAGAGCGAGGTGATTAATTGGCACATGTAAAAAAGTTTGTTCATAAAAAGGTGCGGAATGCAATTCGTCATAATCAGAGAAATATTGAAAGACCGAGTAATGAAGACATAGATAAGTCACTGAGTAATCTTAATTACACGCTACACCCAAAAAGAAAAGGCGGAGATTATCATTA
Source organism: uncultured Lachnospiraceae bacterium (assembly GCA_964389285.1). Classification (GTDB taxonomy): domain Bacteria; phylum Bacillota; class Clostridia; order Lachnospirales; family Lachnospiraceae; genus Alectryocaccobium. The sequence continues at coordinate 24,210 of CAYMCZ010000012.1, forward strand.
CTATATGCAAAGAAAGCGAGAGCTTTACTGTTATGAAAGAGCAGATGTAATTACTTTGGCAGGATGGATTATTACGCTGCCGAAAGAACTTCGACAGCCGGAACAGCAAAACGAATTCTTTAAAGCTTGCTATGATTTTTTAGAGGATAGATACGGCGTAGAAAACGTGATCCAAGCAAGTGTTCATTACGATGAGGGAAAAAGGGCTAAGGTTAAAGATGAGCATGGTAAATACGTCCGTGATGATAACGGAAAAATAAAAACTAAATTATTAGTAGGGCAGCCGCATTTGCATTTTTGTTTTATTCCGGTCGTAAAGATAGACCCGGATAAGATAAATCGAAAAGGCTCAAAAAGCGGAAAAAGATTCAGCTATCACGAGGAAATGTCTTATTACGACGAAAAGATATGCGCTAAAGAAGTCTTAACCAGACATGAATTAAGAACTTTTCACAGTGACCTTGCGGAATATCTGAAACGCAATAACATTGCAGGAGCTGTTATTACCGGAACAACAAAAGGCAAAGGTTATACTGTCGAACAGCTTAAAGAAAAAACTCAAATGCAGTTAGAGCTTGAAGAACTGAGACTACAACTTAAAGAATTGACGATTGATAAAGAAAAAGGCTGGGGAGTCATTTTTAAAGAGTTAAAAAGAGAGCGTGAAAAAGAATTTGAGACAATACTTTAAAGAATTCAAATATTATATGGAGATTTAAAATGCCTAGATTAATTATGATAATAGCTATAATTATAGCGGCTGCAATCATGGCAGTTGCTATATCGCTACAAAAGAAAAGGAACAAAGATAAGGCGGATAATAAAGAAGGTTTAACCTTTCTTCCTAAAGGTAGAGAAGAAGGTGTTGTTTTTGGAAATTATAAAGGAAAAAGAGTTTGTTCTCCGACGAAAGATGAAGGTCATATAGTTGTATTCGGCGGATCTGGAAAGGGCAAGACATCTGCTCTTTTAATACCTACTTTAAGGGTTTGGAAGGGAACATTTTTTGCTATCGACATATCAGGCGATATTCAAAAAAACGTGTCATCTGCAAACGCCATAATATATAATCCGACAGATAAAAACACGATACCGTTTAACGTCTTTGCGCCCATTGACGAAATAGAGTCATTTGCAGACAAGAACGAAGCCTTAGAGCAGATGGCACATCTTATCATGCCGGATGTTCCGGGTGCGGATGACACCACGTCATTCTTTACCAAAAACGGCAGAAAGATTCTGACGGCGGCACTTATAGCGTTTTATTATAAGGGCGTGGATTTTACCGATATATGCGAGGCTATTGTATCGTTATCTTACGAGAAACTTTTTCAATTCATCCGCAGCACAAAGAACGAGCAGGCTAATCTTTATATTGGCAGTTTTGACGGAAGCAACGAAAAAAATACTGCCGGATGCAAGCAGGCTGTTGACGAAAAGATAGGACTGTTCGCTACAAACGCAAGTGTTAAAAATTCGGTGCGCCGCCCCAAAGAAAATGAAGATTCGCTCACGGCTTTAACCGTGGATGAAAGAAGCGTCTTCGTGATAATCCCGGACGAGAAACTGAAGCTTTATGCTCCGCTCCTTGGACTTATCACGGCAACGACACTTGAATTTCTCTCAAAAAGAGAAACAAGAAAAGATCCTAAAGTGCTGCTTTGTCTTGATGAGTTTGCATCTCTTGGAAAACTGTCCATGCTTGACGCTCTTCGTAAGCTCCGAAAGAAAAACGTGCGGATCATGCCGCTTACGCAATCGCTTGCGGATGTCGATTTGATTTATGGCGACAGAGAACGAAAAGCGATGCTGGACAACTTTGCATATAAAGTAGTCCTTTCAGCAAGTAATACTGAAACGCAGGAATACTTCGCAAAGCTGATAGGTTACGAAAAAGAGAAAAAATACAGCTATACAAAATCTGAAAGGTCGAATTCCACAACAACCAGTGAGCATAAGGAATATGCTGTCGAACCGGCAACGCTTGACCGTCTGGGAGACGACCTTATACTGTTGCATCCGTTTGGATATTTGCGGCTCAATAAAAATTTTTATTTTAAAAATTAGGTGCCATTAATGGCACCTTGGCCGAGCCGGAGATCCAGGTAACATTTCTGTTACCTTGGCTGCGCCGGAGATTCAGGTAACATTTCTGTTACCTTTTGCGATTTCGTATCGCAGCATTCATATACTGCCTTTTATTCTGCCTTATCCTGCGGATATGCAGAATAGCATTTGCAGCATACGAATAAGGGGCAAGCCCCTTACAAGCGATATTTTAGCTTACATCAAAATATCACTCTACCCCGGCAAAAGCGGCCGTGCCTCTTTTGCTTACGGGGGGATATTCCCCCGCCGAGAATTAGTTTTTGCTACTTTCAAAAACTTTTCTCTTCCCCCTATAAAAGAATCCGGAAATTAAAGAATTTCATTCTTTTCTTTTCGTATTCTTTTATGGCAGATACGTCTTGCGTATCTGCATCGGGGCGGCTGCCCCTGCAAGGCTTATGTATTTTCGCCGGATACGGCAGCGATATTTTCGCTGCCACAATCCGCCATAAAATACCCGCCTTTCCCCCGCAATACCCCTAACCAAAGGTTAGTGGTTTACAAGCTATACCAGTAATGTTTGCACTTCGTGCAAAATTACTGGTACCGGCTTGTACCGGCTGCGCCGTTACTAAGCCTTAGCTTGCAAGCGTGCCGCTTGACCGCACGCCCGCTCTGCGCTCGTTTCATTTTGACTGCCAGCACTTCGTGCGGCAGACAAAATAAAGCGTGCTTGTTCGGTCGCAATGGGGCTGTGCCCCCTACGCAAAATACTCATCCTGCAATGAGCAGCACTTCGTGCTTCTCATTTCGGATACGTATTTAGCTACCCCCTCGCAGCTTAAAACAGCTTTGCTGTTTTTTAGCTGCCGTGGGGCAAGCCCCCCACGCTTATTTAGGGCTGCACATAAGCGCAGCCTTTAAATAAGCTCCCCCTTTAAAACCCATACGTAGCGGCTGCACGGTGCGTTTTAGAGGCATTGCCCGATTTGTCGGCCAATGCATATATGTTTTGTTTATGCGATTTGTGCAATATGCACAAAGGTATAACATATTTTCAACAATAACACGCATAGATCGCCTTGCAAAGGCGAAGCATATTTGTGCAATATGCACAATTTTAACCAAAATCTAAAAACCGATTTTTGAAAAAATGTTCTCCGGCACACGTTTTTGAAATCTTACTCCGTTTTTGTTGTGCGTTTTTCTCTCATCGGTTTGCTTTTGTCACTATAACAACTTTCTTTCTTACTGCAAGAGCTGCCCTACGGCGTCTCGCTTACGCTTGTCTCTTGCAGCAATTCATTCAGGTTGTTTTTTAAGTGCCACGCAAACCCGAAAGATGAGCGAAAAACTCAAAAGCACAACAAAAATGAAAGGAGTAAGAAAAACCAAAAACAGATGCCTGCGAAAGAATTAGACGCTCCCCTCAGAAAAAGCTCTAAATCTAAAAGCACAAATTAGAAATCAAAAAGCAAAGGAGAACAAAAGACATGACAAAAATATCTGAAAGAAACGATTTTAGACAACTTAAAAACACAGATTATCTTATAAATAATTTATGTGTAGGCTTGCGGAAAACCAGTTCCAAGCCGGGCATAAAAAAAGAATCTGAATTAGACGGTATTGAAGCATATCTCTACATTCCCTTTACTGAGGGTAAGCACATCATCATAACGGAGGAATTATTAAAGCCTGCCGATCTGACGCCGGATGAAGCATGGAATATAGCGGAAGTTAATACCGCAAAAAAAGCTGTACTGGTAAATTTAAACAGCATCTTAGCCGAATTGTCAGATGGCGAATATGAAGAAACGGCAATGAATGAAACGCCTCTTTACGTTCTGACAAATAAAAATAAAATGTGCGGAGCTTCTGCGATACTTAATAAAAACATCTTACGTGAGTTTGGCCATAAGCACAACACGGATAAAATAGTTGTTTTTCCTGCTTCAATACATGAAATGCTGATTATGCCTTATAAGGAAGACTACGACATGAACGCAATGTCAATGTTGGTAAAAACCATAAATGAAACACAGGTTGAGCCTCATGAACGGCTGACAGATAAGGCTTACCTGATGGCGGTTTAAGTTAATTCGTAACTGAATATAAAGCATACCACCTGCCGCTTATTTGCGGCAGGTGGGAAAGGAGAAGAAAATGAAAAAGATTATCAACGGAAAAAAATACGACACGGAAACGGCTACAAAGATAGGATATACTGATAGCTGCCACCACTACAACGATTTTCATTATTGGGAGGAGGCGCTTTATCAGAAGAAAACCGGCGAGTTTTTTCTTTATGGCGAAGGCGGGCCAGCTTCAAAATATGCCGAAAGATGTCCTGATGGCTTGTGCGGGAGCAAGCAAATAATTCCGTTTACCGAGAAAGAAGCGCAGGAGTGGGCCGAAAAATATTTAGATGTAGATAAATACGAAAGCATTTTTGGACCTGTAGAAGAATAAAAAATAATAGCACACCGGCTGCCGCTTAAGGCGGCAGCCAGAAAGGAGACAAAAACATGAGCAACACATTAGGAGCGATAAAAAAGGTATATGAACTGATTGGCTTTGAAACACCTGAAATAATATTCGATATTAGAGATGACTATCTAACAGAACATGAAGCACGAAACGGACGAAATGTTATATGGTATCTGGATGAAACTTACAATGTTGCAGTTTATACTGATACGTTAGAGGTTTTATCTGATGAAGAAATAGAAAAAGAGTTGTGCTGAAATGCTTAAAAATTAAAAATGCGCCGGCTGCCGCTTAGGGCGGCAGCCGGAAGAATAAAAGAAGCAATAAATATTTTTTAACTTTTCGTTTGCGATTTTGTTAAACTTTTTGCTGGTTAGATTGCAAAATTTAACGCAACATTTTATAATGTAAACACCATTGAGGAATTAGAAAAATGGTTTTCTGCTTTAAATACAAATAAATGAAGGGTTGAAGCGACATGAGAAAAGAAAGGTGGGCTGATACACGATTCGAAATAGATTTCCCTTTGCCGGAGCGTGTTCAAAGAGTGGTTGATAATCTTGAAAGACTTGATCTTGAAGAACACTACGGATACTTTGAAGAATGCGGATTTATTGAGTCTATGGCGAAGCATTACATAGGACATGGATTAACGGAAGAACAATACAATATTTTACTTTTAAGGTATCATGGAGGTTGAGTTGAAAATACATGATTTTAATAACTGTCCGATAAGTGATCGCAATGGTTTTTACGGTGGACAGGCAGGAAGTAAAGAGGGAATTGTCTTTAACGATGAATACTGGATTATTAAATATCCAAAAACAACTCGTGGAATGAGAAACGTTCAGATTTCTTACACAACATCTCCGATTTCAGAGTATATAGGTTCACATATATACAGAATTTTCGGTTATGATGCACATGAGACTCTGATAGGTATAAGAAACAATAAGCTGGTAGTGGCATGTAAAGACTTTTGTGAAAGTCCGGGTGAACTATTGGAATATCGGACGTTGAGAAATATTTATAACGAAAAAATCGAAGAACATGAAAGTAAAACCGGAGCCTCGTCTTCTCATTCACAGGCAAGCATAGATGAAATAATGATAAATATGGAACACAATCCGATATTAAAGACGATCCCTGAGGCAAGGAGTAGATTTTGGGATTGTGCCGTTGTGGACGTTATGATTAATAATAACGACCGAAATAATGGGAATTGGGGCGTGTTAAGAAAACAGGGAGAATATGTTCTTGCTCCCATATATGATAATGGCGCGAGTTTCTCCAGTAAGTTATCAGATGAACAAATTACTAGTATTCTTAAAAATCCTACTAGGCTTTCACAAAGTATCGATACAACGAGAACGGCATATATTTACCAAGACAAAGAACTATTTGCAAAAGACCTTTTGGCGTTGAATATTGAAGATTTAAAAGAAAGCGTTCAGAAGATAGTAAATTTGTATTCAGAAAGAAAAACAGAAATAGAAAGCTTCATAGATGATGTTCCTGAAACTTATGATTCATTTGTTGTATGCAGCGCAGCGAACAAAGAATTGATAAAACAAACAACACAGTTGCGAATGGAGTTATTAATTGAGCCAACACTGCATCGAGACTATGAAAACGAAGTAACGGAAAAGGATTTCAGAACTCAACTCAAAGAATTGCAGAATGAGCCGAGAGATACAAAAACCATAAAAGATGAAGAATACGAATATTAAAGGAGGCTGATATTATGTGCATTTATTCTATTGAAGAAATAAAAAGCAAAAGCCGCCCTGTTTTTGCAGAAGAGGACTATATTGAAAAGGCATATCTTTTTGGGTCATACGCCAGAGGCGAAGCGAAAGAAGAAAGTGACATCGATGTGCTCCTTGAACTGAACAGAATTGTAGGTTGGGAAGTGTATTCAATATATGACAAATTTGAACTCATTTTTAAAAAGAGAATAGATGTTCTTACTACGGATGAAATTGAATCTAATGAACGGTTAAAAAAACTTGTAAATAGAGATAAGGTGCTTATATATGAACGATAGGACAAATAATCGGAGGATATTATGATAGTTGAAAACACAAAAGAAAACAGAGAACTAAAAGCTGTAGTAGCAACAATGGCGATAGAGAACATGTTTTTTAGTAAAGAATTTTTGGAAGAGATGATAAAAGTTGGAAAGGGCGAAAAATCCTCAGAGGAACTACGCCAGGAAATAATTCGAAAATATGTCAAATAGGGTGCGATATGAAAACATTAACAATTAAAAAAGTATCTGAATTAGCTTCAACAAATGACAAAAGGCTGCTTTTTTGTGAATTTATTGATGAATTTATAAAGGCTGATTCGAAAGAAAAAGAGATGATGATCATAGAACAACCGATATATATACAATCTGATCCTGCATATATGGCAGAATTGGCATGTGCTGTACACAGGTTGTCTAACTTGTTTGGGCTGATGCCGCCGCCTTGGGTGTTTGATAGTAAATTCACCTTAAAGCAAAAAAAATATGCTTTTGATACAATGAATAAGAATTATCAGATTTTTTTAGAGGAAACATCTTTACCGGAATATAGAATGAGAAATTTGTTTTATGGTGAAGACGTTCTAAAAAGGTGTTAAATTATGCTTAAAAAGGAAGAAATTGAAAAGCATCTCCAAGTGCTAAATCAAAAATTAGCAGAAAGAAGCGTATAAAGACTAAGAATACGAATATTAATATATTGATGAGTTCTTGTGTGTGATTTATTCAAAACTCAAAAGTATTGACACTTACTGAAAAACCCTGTAAAATAAGGGTGTTCAGAGGTGTCAATACTTATATTCGTAGAAAACAGGTGAATTTTGATGAAATATGGTTATATTCGAGTGTCAACAAAGGGACAGGCGAAAGACGGAAACAGTCTTGAGGGACAGGAAAAACAGCTAAAGGAAGCCGGAGCCGAAAAGATTTTTAAGGATGTTTTCACCGGGAAAAAGATAGAGCGTCCGCAGCTTAAAAAACTGCTTAAAGCGGTTGACGATGGCGACAGTATCATTGTCACAAAACTTGACCGCATGGCAAGAACTGCCTACGAGGGGATTAAAGTTGTAAATGACCTGCTTGAAAAGGGCGTGAGCGTTCACATCTTAAACATAGGTATTATTGATAATTCTCCAACAGGAAAACTTATCAGAACTATTTTTTTAGGTTTTGCCGAGTTTGAGCGAGATATGATTATTGAACGAACCCAGGAGGGAAAAGCAATAGCAAAGCTAAAGCCGGGTTTTAAAGAGGGCAGACCGAGAATAGATAAAGCCCGGATGGATCACGCCATGGAATTACTGGAAACCGAGTCTTATAATTCAGTGGCAAGTCAAACCGGAATCAGTAAAAGCTCTTTGATTCGAGAGAAGAAAAGAAGAAAAAATAATATAAATTTTATAGAATGATTATTGAAAAATTTCTTAAAGTATAGGAAAATTAGTTATACTATATTAAGCTGAAAACATTTGAATATTAAACAAAAGAAACAATATATAGATTTGGAGGATGTAATAAATGAGAGAATCAAGATTTACGGCTAAAATCGACTTCGACAAAGAGAGAATACTGCAAGAGGGTTATACGGAAGAACACGTATGGAGTTATGTTAAAAAGTTGTTTTCTGTATATGGCTGTACAGAAATCGGAAAGGGGATTTATAAAGGGCGAGATGGGGATTCGGATATGGGGAGTATATATTTTCCTGTAATTCAAATGATGTCAGAAGAAAAGATAAGACAAATGATCAAAGAGTGTAAGGTAATATCAGATACAGAAATCGACGATATTATGCTTGAAATGAAAGAAGAAGGTGTTGCATTTGGGAAAGCGGCAGTATAAAACATCTGAGCCAAGAAAATACTCTTTGAATTTTGATTTAGACACACGTATTTTGGAACATGATTGTAAAATGAGCCGTTCAAAGGCATATAAAAAAATTGGAAATTTTTTAATAAAACATGGATATGAACATGTGCAATATTCTGGTTATCATACAATCTCACCCGTTACAAAAGTTCAAGCGATGAGTCCGGTTTTGAAATTTGCAGTGGATAATCCGTGGTTTGTGTCTTCTCTAAAAAGCATTTATTTGACAGTTATAGATAAACAATATGATTTATTGCAGCCAATTAATGAAGTTGTTCTTGCTAAAGACATGACGATTGATAATATTGAAAGAGATACAAGCAGAAAAGACTTTCTGGCTGATATTAACCACAACGACATTATTTTTGACAGGAACGATTTAAAAGATTTTAAAACTCAACTCAAAGAATTGCAGAACGATGTAGAAGTAAAAACCGAAAAAGACGAAGAATACGAATACTAAATGTCATGGAGATACTATATGGCAGTAAAAAAACTATCTTGGACAGAAAGATTAAAAATCGAAAGCCTAAATGATGCCGGACTGAACGCTTCGCAAATAGCAAGACAACTTGGGCGCAGTCATACCACTATCATCCGAGAACTAAAAAGAGGCGCATATAAAAAGCTGACATCAGACTGGAAAGAGGTCGAGACTTACAGTGCCGATAAAGGACAGGCAGTTTGGGAAAAAACCGTTAAAAATCGAGGAACTAAACCAAAAGCCATTAATAATAAAGCAATGCTTGAATATATAGAAAAATTAATGGTAAACGAACAATACTCTCCGTATGCGGTCGCTGAGAAATTAAAAGAAAAGGAAAAAGAGTTTGGAATGGTACTATGTGAATCAAGCATTTATAACTATTTATATAAAGGCTATTTTCCGGCTTTGCAGTTAGCGGATCTTCCGTGTAAAAAAAACGAAGAAAGCGAGGTTATAGGAGAGTCCAAAAAAGGCCTACAAGAAGTACATGCATAGAAGAACGTCCGGAGCATATCGAAAATAGAAACGAATTCGGTCACTGGGAAATGGACACAGTTGTCGGAAAGCGAAAAGGAAGTAAACGAGCCTTGCTTGTGCTTACGGAACGAAAGACACGAAAAGAACTGATTGTAAAATTATCTTCTGCTACATCTACCGCCGTAGTTACTGCTATAGATAGCATCGAGCGGAGATTTGGTGAATCGATATTTAAAAAGATTTTTCGCTCAATAACTGTAGATAATGGAAGTGAGTTTGCAGATTATCAAGGAATAGAAAAATCTAAACGCTCAAAAAAGCAACGGACGAAAGTATATTATTGTCACCCATACAGTTCTTTTGAGAGAGGCAGCAACGAAAATCAAAACCGCCTCATCCGCCGGTTTATTCCAAAGGGCACAGATATAGGGCTGATATGCCGGACGAAAATCCAACGTATAGAAGATTGGATTAATTCTTATCCCCGTGCCCTATTCAGCGGTAAATGTTCTGACGACCTATTTACGCAAGAGCTTATGCTTGCAGGCGTAGGATAGTTTAATAAAAAAATATTAAAATTAATACCAAATGAGAACGACTGCATAGGTGGTCTGTTTTGAGTGAGTAAATTATAAAGAAAATAAGATATTGCCTAAAAAATCAAACAAAAATAAAAATATAACTTAAAATAACGGTGTCTTTTTGGTAAAAATGCCGTTTTTCTTTTTGCTTTTGCGGTAAACCTTGCATTTTTCCGAAGTCAATATTACACAATATAGTGTTTGACAAGCATCAGGTATTTTGGTAAACTAATAAAAGTGCCGCTCAATGAGGTATAAGCGTGTTTTTACACCACCGTAAATTGGCGAGTAATGTAATAGGAGGTGCCTATGTACGCAATTATTGCAACCGGAGGGAAACAGTATAAGGTTTCTGAAGGCGACGTTATCAGAGTTGAAAAGCTCGGTAAGGAAGTCGGCGAAACCGTTGTGTTTGATCAGGTTCTTGCATTGCGCGATGATGAAGCGTTAAAGACCGGCGCGGACGCAGCTTCCGCAAATGTTTCGGCTACCGTGGTAAATAACGGCAAAGCTAAAAAGATCATCGTATATAAATTCAAGAGCAAAAAAGGCTATCATAAAAAACAGGGCCACAGACAGCTTTTCACCGAAGTTAAAATCGATTCGATCAAGGCTTAATTTATGACTAAGATTACTTTTTTCAGAAAAAAAGATGGCGGCGGATATATCGGTTTTGAAGTTAACGGTCACGCCGGTTTCGGAGAAGCGGGAGAGGACGTGGTATGCTCCGCGCTTTCCGCGCTTATTATCAATACCGTTAATTCAATTGACGCTTTGACGGAAGAAAAAATGGAAGTCGAAGCAACGGAGGACGAAGCGCACATTAAAGTTTCGTTTGATGATGTTCCGGGAAAAGACGCTATTCTTCTTATCAGATCACTTGCCTTAGGCCTTACAAATATCGAGGCTATGGAAGGCGCCAGCGAATATATAAGCGTAAATTACGAGGAGGTATAAATCATGTTAAAAATGAACCTTCAGTTCTTCGCTCATAAAAAAGGTGTAGGTTCAACAAAGAACGGCCGCGATTCCGAGTCAAAAAGATTAGGAGCCAAAAGAGCGGACGGACAGTTTGTTAAGGCTGGAAATATCCTTTACAGACAGCGTGGAACAAGAATTCATCCAGGTGTTAATGTAGGACTCGGAAGAGATGATACATTGTTTGCTCTTGCGGACGGTGTCGTACATTATCATAGAAAAGGAAGAGACAAAAAACAGGTTTCCGTTCTTCCTGTAGCAGAACATTAATTGACTTTAATTAAGGGCTGTCGCAATTTGCATACTGCGTCAGCCTTTTTTTACTATTTGTTTTTATATACAGCAGATTTGCTATATTAAGAGGAAAACTTATGTTCGTAGACAGAACAAAAATCATAATTCGTTCCGGTAAAGGCGGCGACGGACATGTAAGCTTTCGCAGGGAAAAGTATGTTCCAAACGGCGGTCCGGACGGCGGTGACGGCGGTGACGGCGGAAGCGTGATAGCCGAAATAGATCAGGGACTTAATACACTTATTAATTTCAGACATAAACGTAAATTTTCCGCTTCGGACGGTGAAGAAGGCGGAAAAAAAAGATGTCATGGAAAAAACGGTGAAGACATAATATTAAAAGTCCCCGAAGGCACAGTAATAAAGGATGCCGAAAGCGGAAAAGTTATTGCCGATATGTCAAATGATAACAAAAGAACGGTAATACTCAAAGGCGGTCGCGGCGGTCGTGGAAATATGAACTTTGCCACCTCGACCATGCAGGCACCCAAATTTGCTCAGCCCGGACAGGATGCACGTGAGCTTGAAGTAATCCTTGAACTGAAGCTTATCGCGGATGTAGGTCTGGTCGGCTTTCCAAATGTCGGAAAATCATCATTTTTATCAAAAGTCAGCAATGCCAAGCCTCGAATCGCTGATTATCATTTCACAACCCTTCAGCCGAATCTCGGCGTTGTAGATATGGAAGGCTGTTCAGGTTTTGTAATAGCCGATATTCCGGGACTTATAGAAGGCGCTTCGGATGGAGCGGGTCTCGGACATCAGTTTCTTCGTCACATTGAACGTACCAGATTTATTATACATATGGTGGATGCATCGGCTTTAGAGGGACGCGATCCTATCGAAGACATATATCTGATTAACAGCGAATTAAAAAAATATGATTCGGATCTCGAACGCAAACCGCAGGTTATAGCCGCTAACAAAACAGATCTCTTTATCACCGAAGAAGAATTAAATAATTGCATCAAACGTTTAAAAGATGAATTTTCACCAAACGGAATAGAGGTTTTCCCTGTTTCGGCGGCAACGGGAAAAGGCATAAAAGAGCTTCTTTATTATGTCCAGAATGAATTAAACAAACTCACATCAGATACTACCGTATTCAAACAGGAATTCTTTCCGGAAGAGGCATTTGTCAGGGAAAATCTGCCTTATACCGTGGAATATGACCGTGACTCTAACGAATATATAGTAGAAGGTCCTAAAATAGAAAGAATGCTCGGTTATACAAATCTGGAGTCCGAAAAAGGCTTTTTGTTTTTCCAGAATTTTCTTAAAGAAACCGGTATTTTAGATGAACTTGTTGAAAAAGGCATACAGGAAGGCGATACCGTCAGAATGTATGGTCTTGTATTTGATTATCATAAATAGTATTATAAAAACTACTTCGCACTTTCACAATCCATGATCAAGAGGTATCTATGACAAGCAAAGAAAGAGCTCATTTGAAAAGCCTTGCAACAAATATCAGTCCCATTTTTCAAATTGGAAAAGGCAGTATTTCTCCGGAATTTACGGCATCAATCAGTGAGGCTTTTAATACAAGGGAACTTATCAAAATATCGGTTCTTCAAAATTGTGCCGATGATCCACGGGAAATTGCCGAAATGATAGCAGAGCGCACAGGCTCGGAAGTCGTACATGTAATCGGAAAAAAGATAGTTCTCTACAAAGAAAACAAAAAAATCAGGTAACGGTGTGGAAATGGATAATATGATAAAGCACAGAATAGGAATATTAGGCGGCACCTTTGATCCTGTTCATATTGGTCATCTGATACTTGCGCAGTCAGCTTATGAGATTTTAAATCTGGAAAAAGTATATTTTATGATTTCCGCAAACCCGCCCCATAAGCGCTTAAGATACGGCGGCGCCGCAAATGAGCAACGGCTTGAAATGACGAGACTCGCTATAGAAGATGACCCGCGTTTTGAATTGGAGCTGATAGAATATGAGTCAGAAGGTTATTCATATACATATAAAACCATCCAAAAACTCAAAGAACTCCATCCCGAAAATGAATATTTTTTTATTGCGGGCGGAGACTCTCTGATAGCATTTCCGCAATGGAAAAACCCTCATCTGATTTCTAAAATGTGCCGTTTGGTAATTGGAGAGAGACAGGGTTTTTCAGATGAAGATATTCATAATATCATAAAGTTACGTAACGAGGAATTTAATAACGCGTTTATTTTAATAGATACGCCTGTTATAGATGTTTCCTCCAGAGAGATAAGGGAGAGAATAAGCAGGGGCTTGTCTTCTAAATACTATCTGCCTGAAACAGTTAATGATTATATAATTGAAAACGACCTGTATAAAAACATTCAAAATGAGGTATTATGATTTTGAAAAAAATAACTGCATTAACGGCAGCAGCCATTCTTTGCTTTGTATGTGCGGCCTGTCAGGCTCCCGATACCGGTCAAAGCGAAGATTCTTACGTGAAAACAGAGGAAAAGTCCTCATATGAAGAAAAGAATAAAAGCGGTTATCCGGATTCAGTCGGGGAATTCAGCGTGACTGCTCTTGACGGAACTACTTTAACCCAGGAATATTTTTCACAAGCTGACCTTACCGTGATAAACTTCTGGGCCACTTACTGCGGTTACTGCATAGACGAGATGCCGGAACTTGAAGCCTGGGCTAAAGAAGATAAAAGAATTCAGGTGCTCGGTGTGCTCACGGACTGCGGAACCGAAACCCAGGCCGAATTCGCGCATGCAAAATCCATCATCGAATCAGCCGGCATTACATATCCGAATGTATTATATAAAAACGCTTTCGAAGAATTTATGATAAACTTATATGCCGTTCCGACCACAATATTGGTGGATAAAGACGGAAATGTTGTTGGCGGACCCATTATAGGAGCCCAATTTGACGCTTACAAAGAAGCAGCAGAGAACTATTTAAATGAACTATAAAACCAAAAGAATACTACAGCTTTTAATACTTTTTGCCGCTGCGGCTTTTATAATAATCGGCATTTTCAGAAACGAATTGATAACTATATTTAATTCTGCCGTTAACATTTGCCTTGATTGCATGGGTTTGGGATAAATATGAAGTTCGATCTTAAACGCAAAATAATACAGTTTATAGCCTTTGGTTTTTCCAATTCCCAGATACAGAATTTCGCATCCGGAAAAATATATAAAGGAAGCTGGAAAAATTTCTGCAATCCGGGTCTGAACTGTTATTCCTGTCCGGCGGCAACCCTTTCCTGCCCGATAGGCGCGATGCAGATGATCGGGAAGTCTCCCGGAAATCTTTTAAGTTTTTATGTAGTCGGGTTTGTCCTGGCGGCAGGAATTCTTTTCGGAAGGGGTATATGCGGTTTTATATGTCCTTTCGGGCTTGTTCAGGAGCTTATATACAAAATCCCCTTCCCGATAAAGCATATCCGGATCAAAAAAGTGTTCAGATATATAAAATACATTCTTCTCGTAATATTTGTGCTTTTAATTCCGGTTGCCTATACAAACTCTGCGGGAGTCGGAACGGCAGCATTTTGTAAATTCATATGTCCTGCCGGCACTCTTGAAGCCGGTCTGCCTTTGCTGTTAAGCAACGCAGCTCTCAGAGATATCATAGGAACCCTTTTTTCTTTTAAGGTTTTGATACTTTGCGCAACCATAATACTCTGTATCATTGCAGAGAGATTTTTCTGCAAAGTACTGTGTCCTCTGGGCACGATATATGCTCTCTTAAATAAAATAAGCGTTTTTCATATGCGATATGAAGCCGAAGCCTGTATTTCATGCGGTAAATGTGCCTCCGTTTGTCCCATGGATGTTGACCCGGTCAAAATCCAAAACTCCACGGAATGTATCAGATGCGGGAAATGCGTTCACGAATGTCCCAATAAATGTATCTTACTGAAATTTAAATCAAAAAAGATGTTGTTTAATAATAATGGATTATCTGAAACTGATTGATATACAGAATAAATTGTCAAAAATACAAAAGCCGTCCAGGTTTAATCACACCTTAGGGGTTATGTATACGTCGGCTGCCCTTGCCATGAAATACGGCACCGATCTTTTAACTGCACAGACAGCCGGACTTCTTCACGACTGCGCTAAAACCGTTTCCAATGAAATAATCGCAAAAGAGTGCGACATGCTCGGCATAAGTCTTACTGAATTCGAAAGAGAAAATCCCCACCTTATACACGGAAAGCTTGGCGCATATTATTCAAAAAGCCTTTACGATGTCACGGATCCCGAAATATGTCGTGCCATAGAACATCATACCAGAGGCAGGGCAGGGATGTCAGTTTTAGAACAGACAGTATTTATCGCGGATTTTATCGAACCCAACAGGAAACCTTTTGAAGGGCTTGAAGTTATCAGAAAAACCGCATTTGAAGACCCCGATCTGTGCACCCTGCTCATATACGAGGCTGTCTTTAAATATCTGAAAGAAACAGGCAGACCAATCGACACAACCTCAGAAGAGGCTTATAATTACTATAAAAAACTTGTAACCGAAAAAGGAGTATCCAGATGACGGAATCAAAGAAAAAGACAGCCCTTACTATCGAAGCATTAGAAGAAAAAAAAGCAGTTGACATTAAAATAATAGATATCGAACACATATCCACAATCGCCGATTACTTTATTATTACAAGCGGAAAAAACAAAAACCAGGTTCAGGCGCTTGCCGATGAGACGGAGGAACGCCTCGGAAAAGCAGGCTTTGAACCAAAACATATCGAAGGTTACGCGACCGCAAACTGGATTCTCATGGATTACGGCGATATTATCATCCATATATTTGATGAAGAAAACAGGCTGTTTTATGATCTGGAGCGAATCTGGCGAGACGGAAAAAGCACGGATATAGATTTTTTCAGGAAATAAAAAGACCGTCGGAGAGTTTTATGATTCTGGAACAGTTCGATAAAGACAAAAAAGCCGTAATAGAACCGGAGATGATTGCAAAAAAAGTTCCGGAAATGCCAACAACCGTCATAGGTATTTTTTCCGATGTTTTGCTTGAAGAGATTATTTTTCTATTAAAGGCAAAAGAAATTGCATGTTTAAAAGATATCGACGGAATATGGCCGATATGGAAAGTCTTTTACGAAGGCATAGAAGTTGCCGTAACAAAAGCAAGACTTGGCGCTCCCGCATGTGTATGCGCTTTTGAAAAATGCATCTCAATGGGAGCCGGGCGTATTATTACTCTGGGAAACTGCGGGGTTTTGGATCAGAAAGTTAAGGATTGCAGCATTATTATACCCACGGCTGCGATTCGTGACGAAGGCACCAGTTATCATTATATGCCGTCGTCCGATATGGCTGATGTCAATCTCTTGTATCGAAACGAGTTTAAATCCCTGCTTGATACGCACGGTTATTCTTACACCGAAGGCGTCACATGGACTACGGACGCGTTTTATCGGGAAACGCCAAAAAAGATAGCCTCCAGAAAAGAAATGGGGGCCGTATGCGTTGACATGGAATGTTCGGCAATTGCCGCAATGTGTGCTTTTCGGAATACTGAGCATTTTCATTATTTTTACGCGGCTGACAATCTGGACAGCCACACATGGGAACCGAGAAGCTTTAATGCGTTTTCAAAGTTAGATGAAAAAGTGAAAATTGCCCTGCTGGCCTTTGAGCTTGAAAAACTGATACGTCGTTCAAATAAGGAGTTTCCTCTGTGAAGGAAAAAAAGAAGCATAAATATGATATAATAATAATATTACTTATAATCGCAGCAGGAGCAGTCATGGCTCTTGTGCTTTTTATGTCCAAAAAAAGCGGTACTTATGTGCAGGTAAGGGTAGACAGCGAAGTTGTCAGAGAATTTGATTTAAACACCGATACCGAATACATGATTCAAGGCGCGAACGGCGGGCAAAATCTTTTGATTATTAAAGACGGCGAAGCGTTTGTCTCGGAAGCCTCATGCCCTGACGAACTATGCATAAAAATGGGACGAATTTCAAATGTGGGTGAATCCGTTATATGTCTGCCAAACAGGGTAGTGGTAGAGATTATTTCAGATGACGGCAAAAAAACCCCCGCAGTTGATTTTGTCACGGGATAACAGGAGTTGGTTTATGAGAGATAACAAGGCCAAAGTTGTGGCTCTTAACGGAATACTTGTCGCGCTGGCTCTTATCTTAAGTTGGGTGGAAAGACAGACCCCTGTATTTTTTGCCACACCGGGTATGAAATTGGGACTTACCAATCTTGTGGTGCTGATCGCTTTGTACTGCATAGGCCCCAAAAGCGCGCTTGTTATAAACGCAGCCAGAATACTACTTGTAGGTTTTCTTTTCGGAAACGGCATCAGTATTTTATATTCTCTTGCAGGCGGCATGCTCAGCACTACGGTAATGATATTGCTTAAAAGGACTGAAAAGCTGAATATCATTACCGTCAGCATAATAGGAGGGATCTGCCATAACACCGGCCAGATACTCGTTGCTATGGCCCTCCTGCAAACCACAAGTCTGGCCTATTACATGGTAATACTCTGGTTCGCCGGACTCGGCGCGGGCGCCGTAATCGGACTGCTGGGAGGCATTCTCACAAAGCGTCTGAATATAATCCTTAAAAAAAGCCATATTATATAAAACCTTACAAGGATACGCTCCTGTTTTTGTTGCAAATTTTATGCTGATATAGTAAAATAAACATAAATTTTGTTTTGAATCCGTTATTTATAATTGCTAAATATAATATATAACCTGAGGGATGACTTTTATGGATACGACTACTGTAATATGCGTAATCTGCGGTCTTGCTTTCGGTACGCTCGTAGGTTTTATTACATCCCGGATTTCAGTAAAGTTTGCCAAAAATCCGCAGGTTTCCAAAGCCATGATTGGAAATCTGATTCGAATTATCATAGATGCAGGCGCACTGGCGGCCGGATATTTTGTATGCAAGGCTTTAAATCTTTCTCTTTTAGCCGTATTGCTGCCTATTGCGTTGGGCCTTAGCATTTTCGGAATGCTTTTTTTGAAACTTTCCATGAATCGATTATTAAAAGAACAGCAGTCCCAGACTGCCATTGATGAAGCTGACAAATAGTAAGTAAACCGGAAGGGGATGTTTATTTTGAATGACATAATTAACAATTTTTTTATGCCTAACCGAGTTATTATAACTGAATGGGTCATAATTGCAGTTATTGTTATATTCTCAATAATAGTAACCCGAAATATGAAAACCATTCCGGGCAAGCTTCAAAACATAGGTGAAATGGCGGTAGGAAAACTGCTTGATTTCTTATCGGGTATCATCGGCGTTAAAACCGCGCGGCGTTATTTCCCTTTATT
This sequence comes from uncultured Lachnospiraceae bacterium, assembly GCA_964389285.1. Lineage (GTDB taxonomy): Bacteria > Bacillota > Clostridia > Lachnospirales > Lachnospiraceae > Alectryocaccobium. The sequence goes on from CAYMCZ010000012.1 coordinate 42,766, forward strand.
GGGAACCTGCTTCATCTTTATTGTCGTATGTAACTATTGCGGCGAGCTGCCCGGATCCGGAGAAGGCTTTACCGTGCCGACAACCGTTCTTGCGGTACCCGCGGCACTCGGAATCATAGCATTTATTACCATCCACACCTATGGTTTCAGAAAAAAAGGATTTCTGGGCTATCTCAAATCTTTTTTAAAACCCGTTGCCGCATTACTTCCGCTTACATTACTGGAACAGTTTGTAAGACCATTGTCAATGACACTGAGGCTTTACGGCAACATGTACGGAGAGGAGAGGATTCTGGATTCCCTCTATGAAATTCTGCCCATAGGTTTGCCTCTTATAATGCATGTGCTCAGCCTTTTATTCTGCCTGATACAGGCTATGATCTTCACTATGCTGCTTGCTATTTTTATAGAAGAAGCCATTGAAGAAGAGGAAGTACACGAAAAGAAACCGAAAAAGAAAAAAGAAAAGAAAAACAAACAACAGGCCATTAATTAGAATTATTTCATATATTTATTTAGGAGGATTTTATTATGGAAATAGGTTTTATCGCTTTGGCAGCAGCTCTTGCAATCGGATTAATCGCTCTTGGTGCAGGTCTGGGTCAGGGAAAAGCAGCCGCTGCAACCGTGGAGTCCATGGCGCGTCAGCCGGAACAGATGGGTAATCTTCGTACCACAATGATTCTTGCCATGGGTCTTATGGAAGCGCTTGCAATCTACGGTCTGCTTATCGCTTTCATGCTTATAGGAAAGATATAATTATTTTATTAAATTAAACAGACAACGGGAGGAAATATAAGTGGTTATAGATATTGTGGGACTTGAGATATCAATACCGACAGTTATATGGACTATCATTAACTTCTTCCTTCTTATGTTTCTGTTAAACAAACTGCTCTTTAAACCCGTCCTTAAAAACATGGACGAACGTCGTAAATTAGTGGACGATGGTCTGAAAATCGGTCATGATGCAGAGCTTAAAATGGCAGAGACCACCGAAAGGCTTAACAGCGAAATAACGGCGTTGCACGATGAAGCAAGGGTACTAATCGACGAATCGCGTTCAGCCGCGGAGAAACAGAAAATCGACACCATCAAAAACGCCCGCGAGCAGGCAGTTGATATCCGCCGTGATATCAGCACACGCATTTCCAAAGAAGAGACAGAGGCTCAGCATACCGTTGAGGAAAATATGTCTGAATTTGTTTGCAAACTCGCGAACAAACTTCTTTTGAAAGAGGATTCGATCGATATGTCTCTTGTAAATGAATATTTATCTGATGTTCATGAAGAGTGAAGTTTTATTACAGAAATCTGCAGAAAGGGGAGTATGCTTAAGTGACCATTTATAGGATTTTACACTTTGTCATTTTATTTGGCGCAATAGCATTCATTTGCCGAAAACTTATCCCCAGGATCTTTAGAAACCATCGTGAAAAAACAGCCGAAGAAGTAAAGCTCAGTGAAGAAGCAGTACAAAAAGCCGCTGAAATTGAAAGGGATATTGAAAAAGCAGTTATTGATGCCGAAAAAGAAAAATCCGGTATTTTGGAAAACGCTAACCAGTATGCCAAATCAAGAGCAGAAATAATCGACTCAAGCGGCAAGGCTGAGGCTTTAAATATCATTAATAATGTTACCGAAAGCGAATTTTTCCTTAGGAAACAAATGTTGAGCAGTGTGGCTGCCGATGCTATCGATGACATTACAGCCCGTACGCGTATAGTTCTTTCCAAAGGATATTTCAACGAATCAAAACAGCTTCTTAATGACAAATTTATAGAACAGTTAAAAGACAGAATCAGGGCCCTGCCCAGTGACATAACGACTATGAATGATTTAAAGAAACTAAACATAAATATTACAAGTGTTGAACCGCTTTCCGACGAAGAAATGCTGAGGCTCAAAGATATTATCTTTGACACCTTTATTTCCTGTCAGAACGAAATAGACGATTCGCTTATCGGCGGTATGCGCATGCAGGTCGGAGATACCGTCTATGCCGGCTCTCTTGACAACCAGCTCGAAAAGCTTACCAGAGACGTTCGCGCAAATACACTTAAAAATGATCTTCAGTATAACGATATCAAAGAAAGCATATATAAAAACCTGGATGTTTCCGACAGCGAAATAGATATTTACCAGTGCGGAAAAGTTGTCTCCGTTAACGACGGTATTTGCCGTATATCCGGATTGAGTGATGTAATGGCCGGTGAGATGCTGGATTTCGAAAAAGGCGTTGTCGGCATGGTACTCGATCTTGATACGGAGCACGTAGGAGCTGTGCTTTTGGGTGAATTTTCACTTGTGGAAGAGGGCGATCAGGTTCGAAGAACAGGACGAATTCTTGAGGTTCCCGTCGGAGAAGCTTTGCTTGGCCGGGTTGTTGACGCACTCGGAGCGCCTTTAGACGGAAAAGGCTCTATCAAAGAATCCGCCACAAGGCCGGTTGAAAGTCCTTCGCCGAGCGTCATCGACCGCAAGAGTGTTTCCGTACCTCTTGAGACCGGTATCAAAGCGATTGATGCCCTTGTTCCCATAGGCAGAGGACAAAGAGAGCTTATCATCGGAGACCGTCAGACCGGTAAAACAACTATCGGAATAGATACAATTATCAATCAAAAAGGCAAAGATGTTATCTGTATCTATGTAGCTATCGGACAGAAAGAGTCCACCGTTGCCGCTGTTGTAGAAAAACTTCGACAGGCGGGCGCTATGGATTATTCCATTGTTGTATGTGCGACGGCATCTGATCCGGCTCCCATGATTTATATTGCACCTTACGCAGGCGCGGCCATGGCCGAATATTTTATGTATCAGGGAAAAGACGTCCTTATAATTTACGATGATCTTTCCAAACAGGCAGTGGCTTACCGTGAGCTTTCGCTCCTGCTTAAAAGACCGCCGGGACGTGAAGCTTATCCGGGAGATATTTTCTATCTTCATTCAAGACTGCTTGAGAGAGCAACGAGACTTTCCGAAGAAAAAGGCGGCGGCAGCATAACAGCCCTGCCTATTATCGAGACTCAGGCAGGCGATATAAGCGCATATATTCCCACAAACGTTATTTCTATTACTGACGGACAGATTTTCCTGGAGACCGATCTTTTCCATTCCGGAATCAGACCCGCTATTAACGTAGGTCTTTCCGTATCCCGTGTAGGCGGCGCGGCACAGCGTAAAGCCATGAAACAGATTTCGGGACGTCTCCGTATGGATCTTGCTCAATACAGGGAGCTTGAGGCATTTGCACAGTTCGGCTCGGATCTGGATAAATCTACGCTCCAAACGATAACAAGAGGTGAACATCTGACCGAGATTCTCAAACAAAAGCAGAGCAGCGGTATGGATGTCGCTGATCAGGTTATCGCTATTTATGCGGTAAATCAGGGTTATTCCGACGAAATCCCTCTCGAAAAAATGCAGGATTTCGAAAGAGATGTTATCAACTATGTACACATTCAATATCCGGAGCTTACCGAACTCATCAATTCCGGTGATAAACTCTCGAAAGAGCATCTGGATAAACTGGATGAGACTGTCAAATCATTTATGCAGACTTATATATAACTATTAGACGGGAGAGATACCGGACATGGCTAATGTAAGAGCTATACGTACTCAGATTAAAAGCATAAAAAGTACGGAAAAGATCACTAAAGCTATGAAAATGGTGGCTGCTTCAAAGCTTCGTATCGTACAAAACAACGTACAGAACATGAAAGATGTGCAGGCGTCCTGTCATAATATTTTAAATACACTGCTTAACGACGGAGTTTCGTACAATGATGATATGGTTAACTCCAGAGACGTTATTAAAAAAGTATGTTACGTGCTTTTTTTAGGAAACAGGGGGCTTTGCGGCGTATATAACAATACGGCTCTTAAACAAATGACAACTATCGCCGAGCAGGAGAAACGGGACTTTGAAGTGATAATTGTCGGCAAATGGGGTAAAGAGATTATTAAGCGCAGCGGCCTGCCTGTACGCGAACAGATTTCCACTATAGGAGATACTCCACAGGAAGAAGATGCCGTAAAACTGGCCGATCATCTTAAAGAATTATATTTATCCGGCGAATTTGACGAAGTCAATCTGGTATATATGTCGTTTGTCTCCGCCTTAAGACAGGTTCCCAAAACCAGGCAGCTTTTTCCTCTGAATACGGAAACGGAAGATCATTCCGACGATAACAAAAAATATGACTCAAAAGAAGTAATGTTTTTACCCGATAAAAACACTATTATGGAGCATATTATAAGACTTTATACCGACAATTTGGTTTACAATATCATTCTTGAGGCCAAAATGGGAGAGCACAGCTCACGTATGACGGCCATGACAGCCGCTACAGACAGCACCAAGGAACTTTTAGCTAAACTTGGTCTTATGTATAACAGAGCGCGTCAAAGCCTGATTACAAACGAAATTATAGAAATAGTAAGCGGTGCGGCCGCACTTACAAATAAGTAAAACAGAGGTGGTACGGATGCAAACAGGCATAGTTACAAGAGTTATAGGCCCGGTAGTGGATGTCAGGTTTCCCTCGGGCAAACTGCCTGAAATAAACAATGCTGTCGAAATCAAATTAGAAGACAGAAAAGTTGTATTGGAAATCGTTCAGCATCTTGGCAATGACTGCGTAAGATGTATTGCGCTTATGTCAACGGACGGCATATCGAGAGGCATCAGGGCGGTAGATACGGGATCATGTATCATGATGCCTGTAGGTGAAGCGACATTGGGACGCATGTTTAATGTAATGGGCGAAACCATTGACGGAAAAGGTCCCGTCGAAACCGATGTTTTTCTTCCTATACACAGACCGGCGCCTGAGTTTATTGATATCGAACCCTCTACTGAAATACTTGAAACAGGCATCAAAGTCGTCGATCTTCTTGCGCCATATTCAAAAGGCGGAAAAGTAGGCCTTTTTGGAGGCGCAGGCGTAGGCAAAACGGTTCTTATACAGGAATTAATCAGAAACGTAGCTTATGAACACGGCGGTTACTCTGTTTTTGCGGGGGTAGGAGAGCGCTCCAGGGAAGGAAACGATCTCTGGTGTGAGATGACCGAATCAGGAGTTATCGAAAAGACGGCACTCGTTTTCGGTCAGATGAACGACCTCCGGGTGCAAGGCTTCGGGTTCCTCTTTCCGGTCTCAGCATTGCGGAATATTTTCGTGACAACAGCGGACAGGATGTCCTTTTATTTATCGATAATATCTACAGGTTTACGCAGGCCGGCTCGGAAGTTTCCGCGCTTTTGGGGCGTATGCCTTCGGCCGTTGGTTATCAGCCCACGCTCGCTACCGAAATGGGCAGGCTGCAGGAGAGAATCACCTCCACCAGAACGGGATCCATCACTTCGGTTCAGGCTATTTATGTGCCTGCCGACGACCTTACCGATCCGGCTCCGGCTACTACATTTTCGCATCTTGACGCCACTACGGTACTAAACAGAAGTATTGTTGAGCTGGGTATATATCCCGCCGTGGATCCGCTGGATTCCACTTCCCGTATTCTTGAACCTTCAATTGTTGGAAAAGAGCATTATGAGACCTCAAGAGCCGTTCAGCAGGTCCTCCAGAAATATAAAGACCTTCAGGATATTATTGCGGTTCTGGGTATGGACGAGCTCAGTTACGAAGACAAACAGACCGTAAACAGAGCCCGCAGGATTCAAAGATTTCTTTCACAGCCTTTCCATGTTGCCGAAGTATTTACCGGCATTCCCGGAGCTTACGTTCGTTTGGAAGACACAATCAAAGGTTTTCAGGCTATTTTGGGCGGAGATTGTGATGAAATCCCCGAAGGCCTCTTTCTCATGGCCGGAACCATCGACGATGTGTTTACCAAATGGAAAAACGGGTGATTAACCTATGGAAAATAAGATACATCTGAAGATAACTTCAAACAACGGCATACTGCTGGACGAGTATGTCAATTATGTCCATCTGCCTTTAACCGACGGCGGATACGGCATACTTTCCAACCACACACCCTTGATCGGAGCCCTGAAAAGCGGACAGCTTCAATACCGAATAGACAATAAAGACTACTTTACGGAGATTGGTGATGGGGTAGTGAGTGTATTCAATAATGTCGTGGAGATACTAATCCGCAGTAACGAAGAGCATTGAATTATTTTCTTATTACAAAAAAAGATTTAATAATAAAAGCCCGGGTTGTACCGGGTTTTTACTTATACTTCATTATAAAACAATCATGAAAGGTAATAATACTAAAATACTCTTATGAATATCAGGATAAGAATTTTTGAAATTATTGAAGTAGCAGATGAAAATGATACATTGAGCAGAGTATATGATGTTTTCATGATGATTACCATCATTCTTAGCTTATTTCCATTAGCATTTAAGCATAATTGGCCATTATTTGATATAATAGAAATTTTTGCAACCATTGTTTTTATTTTAGATTATATTTTGCGCTTAATAACATCTGATTTAAAACTTGGTAAGGGAAAGATTTCATTTATCAGATATCCCTTTACATTTATGGCAATTATCGACATCTTATCTGTTTTACCTTCAATCGCGTACGTTAATAATAGTTTCCGTTTATTAAGGGTATTTCGCCTTTTCAAAACATTTCGAGTGTTTCGAGTCTTTAAGGCTTTTAGATATTCAAAAAACATTAAACGTATAAAAAATGTATTCAATAAACAAAAAGAGCCGCTAATTATTGTCTGTATTCTTGCGGGCGGTTATATTCTGATTGCTTCATTAATTGTTTTTAATATAGAACCCGAAACATTCGACAACTTTTTTGATGCAATATATTGGGCAACTGTTTCATTAACAACTGTAGGATATGGAGACATTTACCCTGTATCAACTGCCGGAAAAATCGTTACGATGGTTTCATCTGTTATGGGAATAGCCATAGTTGCTTTACCTGCAGGTATTATAACTGCCGGTTATTTGAATGAGATTGGCGTAGGAAAAGATTAATATATATAGTTTTAACGCTATTTTCGTTCCGAAAAATGTGCTAAATCCACTTTTTTCGTTCCGATTTGTGTAAGCGTGACGAATATTCCATTATATGCGGCAGGAAGAATAGCAAGCATTATAAAAGCATTATAAATAAAGAAGCCCCAACTATGCGGAAAACGCAGGTTTTTCGCATAGTTGGGGTTCTTTAATGTTAAAGCCTTATTCGTTATTATAAATCAAATATATCAGCATTAATATATGATAACAGGTACATGGTTGTTATCGAGCGAATCAAGTTCCACCCAAAGCTGATCGACTATATAATGAGGTGTGTTTATACACCCGTGGGATCCTCTGTAAGTATATATATTTCCGCCAAAGGATGACTGCCAGTCCGCGTCATGTATGGCAACTCCGTCCCAGGTTACACGGATAAAATATTCGCAGGGCTGCGAACCGTATGAACCGTGCATTACATAAGGGCTTCTCATTTCCAATACGCAGAACAGCCCGCGTGGCGTATTTCTCTCGGGAACGCTTAATAACCCTGTCACAACATCAGTATCCAAAACCAGCTTATAATCCTTATAAAACCACATATGCTGAGCATCTATGCTGATTTCAATATACGTCCCTCCGATATCTCCGCCGTTTTCATCCATTGAATAGCCGGTTTTGTCCCAGACACATTCCGCCGTGTCTTTTCCGTCGTAAACAGCGTTTAATATGTTTTCGGCGGTCTCATCCGTGTTTAGGATATATCCCTGATAATTATCATGGGCATTGCCGCCTACTTCGATCGCAGCGCCCCCTGAAGTAACGAATTTTCTTTTTGTATCGTCTGTAGAATATTTAGCGTCTAATTTTACGGCATACTCCTGTATTTTTTCATTATCGTAGCTGAATTCTCCGTCTTCATAAATCAGCCATCCTTTCATTTCATCGGGCGTAATAGTCTTTTTAACATCAGCCGTTAAAAATAGCGTTATCCCGTCGGAAGGAAGAAATTCTTTCATCTCAGTGACAATGTTTTGGAGGCTTTCGTCTTCGGAAGTTATATCCGCAATGACGTACTCTTCTTTTAATTCAAGATCAGTCTTTTCGTTTCTGAGAGCTTCTTCTATTGAATCGGCTAATTTCTCAGAATCTATCATTGTCCCGTCTTTTTCCGGAACTATCTCAAGCAGTTCAGAATCAAAATAAGCGTTTTCGGGAGCTTTTCTTTCATCGTTTTTTATAATACCTTCAAGCTCATTCAGAAATGCTTCCCGGTCCAGATCGAGTTCATTGCTCAGATTGTAATTTTTAGTAATAAAAGATCTGAAAATCCAAAGCCATGAAGCATTTTTTTCGTTATGAGCAAGCTCATTCAGGTCATGGTTTGTTACCATACCTTTTAAAGGCACGGTGATTTCGCTGCCGTCTCTTTCATGCAGCGTGATTTCATCAGGATATTTTTGGTTATATTCATCAACATAGACATCGATTTCCGTTTCGGAAACATTTTCTTCGGAAATATAGGTATTTAATGAAAAGAAATCTTTATAATGTAAGACTCCGGGGATATAAATTATTGCGGCAGCCGCAGCGATTATCCCGGCTAACAGTTTTTTATTGCGGATTATCCCGGGCTTTTTTTCGTTTTGTTTAATTAATCCGTCTATAACATCATCTATGGTCTCTCCGGATTTTTCCGAAAGATCTGTTGCCTGCTCGTTCGTTTCTTTTACCTCTGTATCTGCCATTTTGCTCTATATACGATCCTTCCTGACATTTAAAAACCATTTGTTATTATACTCACTAACAGAAATAAAAATCAAGAGTCTTATTTGTGAATTAACAGTGAATATTGAAAATCTTCGAGCTTTGCTGTATTATTACAGCATGAATAAGACAAACAAAACTTATAAAGATCAAATTGATATAAAAAATACCCTTCAGCTGCGCGAGGTTGTTGCTACCCTGCCCCGCTTTGCGGCGGATTATTTTCGCGGTGTTGCAAATACAACTTCAACAAGCACTCGTATAAAATATGCCTATGACATAAGGATCTTTTTTCAATTTTTGTCCGAAAACAATCCTATATATAAAGGAATTCCTGTAACGGATTATAAAATCGATATACTGGATAAGATCACGCCTCTTGATCTCGAAGAATATATGGATTATTTAAAGGCCTATAAATCCTCTGATTCAGATGAATATATAACTAACGGCGAAAAAGGCATAAAACGAAAAATGAGCGCTCTGCGTGCTTTCTACGCTTATTTTTACAAGCGCGAACTGATTAATACCAACCCTACATTGCTTATAGAAATGCCAAAACTGCACGAAAAAGAAATAATAAGGCTTGATGCCGATGAAGTAGCTTCTCTTTTGGATCTTATCGAATCCGGCGAAGGAAAAATGTCTGAGCATCAGAAAAAATATCTGAACAAGACAAGAACAAGAGATCTTGCGCTCATTACTCTTCTGCTCGGTACCGGAATACGCGTTTCCGAATGTGTCGGACTTGACATAACAGATGTGGATTTCAACAACGGCGCGATAAAGGTTGTTCGAAAAGGCGGCAATGAGATGCTTGTATATTTTGGGGTTGAAGTTGAAAAAGCCTTGTCTGCCTATATAGAAGAAAGGAAAAACATTCCGGCTGCCGCCGGCTCCGAAAACGCGCTCTTTCTTTCGTCTCAAAAAAAACGCATTTCCGTAAAGGCGGTCGAAAATCTTGTGAAAAAATTTTCATCACAGATTACGTCAACCAAAAAAATCACGCCGCATAAGCTGCGAAGCACTTACGGTACTGCTCTTTATCAGGAAACAGGTGATATCTATCTGGTTGCGGATGTGCTCGGCCATAAAGACGTTAATACAACAAAACGCCATTATGCAGCAATGTCTGATATGAGAAGGCGCAAGGCGGCAAACGCCGTTACCCTGCGTGAGGATACATAGCTTGAATCGTATATTTACTCATATAAAACGGAGCTGTCAAGTTATGCTAACTGAATGAATATTCTGGAGGGAACATCCGCAACGCCGGCACTTAGCGAACGCAAGCTTGCGAAGCGTGAGCTTAGTACCGCTGCGTGAGGACTAAGTGCGAACGGTTCCCGGAAGAATATTCATGAAAATGCATAACCCGACAGCTCCGTTATGTTATCTCTGTTCTAAAATTATGTGATCGAAGCCCCGAAAGCCTCAAGCTCCGCAAGCGCGGCTTCTGTTTTGTTGTTCTCTCCTACTACTTCTTTTATTCCAAGGTCTTCCGCTCCAAAGAATCCGACCATTACCTTATACTGTGCCTCAATCCCGTCATATACGCCCGGTGAGCCGGAGCTTAAGATCATCGCATATTTTTTAACCTGCGGATTTAAAGGAGCATAAAATCTGGACAATGCGCTCTGAAGCTGACCGCTGAAACCGAAATAATGTATGGGAGATGCAAATACAATCATGTCCGTTTCTTTAAGAAGCGGATATATTTCCTGCATATCGTCTTTCTGGATGCAGGCACCCTCTCCTTTGGTATGACAATATTCGCAAGCAAGGCAGGCTTTGATATCTTTTGAAGCAACAAACACCTCGGTTACTTCATGACCCGCACCTGTCGCTCCTTTTGCAAATGCCTCGGTTAATGCGGCAGTGTTGCCTTTTTTACGGGGACTTCCGTTTAGAATCAATATCTTCATTTCTCTACCTCCCTAAAATAAAGATTTCTTTTATTTGGATTTTAACAAAAAACAATATGTTAGTCTATGGTAACTTCATGCATGTTTCATGTTTTGTTAAAAGCATATCCGTGATCCAAAGGGCCCGGTCCTTTGCCGAGATTTAACATAGCGGAAAGAGCTCCGGATATATAGTCCTTTGCGGCCTTTACGGAATCATTTATCGCATATCCCTTTGCCAGATTTGACGCTATTGCGCTTGAAAGCGTACAGCCTGTCCCGTGCGTATTCGGATTGTCTATATGCACTCCGTAAAACCACTCTTCTCCGGATGCATGATATAAAAGATCGTTTGCGTCACTTATGGAGTGACCGCCTTTTAAAAGAACCGTACAGCCGTACTTTTCATAAATAGTTTTTGCCGCTGTACGCATATCTTCAGCCGTTTTTATTTCTGCTCCCGAAAGTATTGCAGCTTCCGGAATATTCGGAGTGATGATCTCAGATAAAGGTATAAGTTTTTCTGTCAATGCTTTAAGCGCGTCATCCCTTAAAAGTTTTGAGCCGGAAGTGGACACCATAACAGGATCCAACACTATGTGATCAGCTCTGTATTCCGTCAGCTTTTCGGAGATTACATCAATAAGCTCCGCGGAAGATACCATACCTATCTTTACGGCGTCCGGGAAAATATCGGTAAAAACGGCCTCCATCTGAGCTGAGAGAAATTCTCGGGTTGTATTCATGACTGCGAAAACCCCGGTTGTATTTTGCGCGGTCAGCGCGGTAATTACAGTCATTGCATATACTCCGTTTGCAAGCATGGTTTTAATATCAGCCTGTATTCCGGCGCCTCCGCTGCAATCGCTTCCCGCTATGGATAATGCTGTTTTCATATTCAAACCTCGTTTCTCCATGCAATGTATTTATGATCTATATGTTTCAGTACTGCCATCCCGACAAGGGCAATTATACTTAAAATCATTATCGGTGCGAGTACGGCAGCTCCGTCCAGTTTGCTTACCATACGTTTGCTTAAATATCCCAAACCCTCAGTGGCTCCGAGCCATTCCGCGACTGCCGCATCTATGAGCGCCCAAGGCAGCGTCAGTTTTAAAGCGGTAAAGAAATCCGGCAGCGCAGAAGGTATTTCGAGGAAAGAAAAAACCTGTATTTTGTTTGCGCCGCAGGTATAAAGCCAATCTCTTTTTTTTATACTGACACTTTTTAGACCTTTATAGGTATTTAACGCAATAACGAAAAATGTGCTTAATACCACTACCAAAAGACGGGCTCGGATCGTATAACCCAGCCAGAGAACCAAAAGCGGACTTATGCACATAACAGGCACTCCCTGGGTAACAGTCATAGCAGGAAAAAGCATTGCCTTGGCATATTCCGAAAAACGCATCAGCACTGCAAGTGTTACTCCGACGAGTATTGCAATAGACCATCCGGCGGCAAATGTCAGCATTGTTGCGGGAAGATGATGCAGGAACAAAGGTTCCCGCAATTCCCATATTTTTATAATGATATCCACAGGAGATGGAAAAATATTCTTTGCGTTAATCAGTTCCGCTGCTGTAAACCATATGACAAATATAACTGTTATTGCAATTATGGCAGGCAGGTGTTCTTTAATTATGTTTCTTTTATGATTCATTATTGTATTGAATAATAATATCAGAAAGTCCTATATCGGACTTTATCAGTCCCGCTTCTTTCATCCAGTCTTTTATGTTCAGCCACTTTGAATCCGTCATTTCCAAAAAGGCTTCGTCATCACTTTCCATCTTTTTCATAAGAATTTCATAGCTTCTCTCCTGCTGTTTTTTATCCAAAGGATTGTCCGCCGTATCCATTTCATTCATTATTAATTCGATTGCGGCCTCTTCATCTGCTTTTATATCTTCAAATCCTTTTTTACAGGCGCTTAAAAACCGCTGATATTTCTCTGGGTCACTATCATAAGCCTCTGTATTTACAGCCATTACAAGACCGTACATTTCAGGAAATCCGTAATCCTGTTCAAAGTATGTATTTAGCTCATATCCTGCCAACTCCATAGTGACAATTTCATCATTGATAAAGGCACCGACAACAATATCCACGTTTTCTGTAATAAGACTTGTCACCAAATCGAAACCGACGTTTAAGAGTTCGTAATCGTTATCATTTAATCCTGAATTGGCGGCTATGGTTTTTATGGTGGCTTCAGAAAGAGCCGATCCGGAGTATCCTATCGTTTTGCCTCTGAGAGAAGCCATATCGGATGTGACAGATGTGTTTCTTTTCAGCGAGACAAGGCAGTCAAGCTGCTGTGAACATACTGAGGCAAGAGCTTTTACCGGCATTCCTTTTTCTGCTGCCTGTATTATTTCAACCTGATATGTAAAACCTATATCGGCTTTACCCAATGCGGTAAAATTAATGGCCTCTATGGTTTCGGCAGGAGTAATGATATTTATATTCAGTCCTTCTTCCTCAAAATATCCTTTGGCGGCGGCATCGTAAAGAAAAGCATGAATCGCGTTGGGATACCAGTCGAGAATGATATTTATTTCATTTTGCTCTGAACTAAGCTCTGATTCCAAAACTGTTTTATCGGCGGACATCCCGCCCGTATCGGCGCATCCGGCAAAAAGACCCGAGAAAGCAAAGATGGTTGCCAGAACAGCGGTTTTTATTTTCATAAGATAATATTCCTTAAAATTTAAAATTACATAAGATATAAAAAAGTTGCGAAAAGCCGTGTTTTTTTTAGCAGTGAGGATATATATATATACTCATCCGTTCTGTGCATACCCTCTCCTTCAGGTCCGAATCCGTCCAGTGCCGGAATACCATGTGCGGCAAAATAATTTGCGTCTGTGGCGGCGTATACATCTTCGCCGTTTTTATTTACGCCGTCTTCCATGATTGAAACCCCCGAAAAAGCGGCTGCCTTTTCGAGCAAAGATATATAACGTCCGGTATCAGGGTGTCTTTCCTGAGGCGGAAAAAGCATTTTATAAGTGAGGTCAAGCCTGCAGTCAGGATCAAAAGGTCTGCTTCCCAGTAAATCCAGCTTTCCTTCACACTCTTTATAAGCGGCCATATCAGGTATGCCCGCTGCGCAAAACTGCATATTTGCCTCGCCGGAAACAACTCCGTTTGGTCTTCCGCCGCTTACGGGCGCGGCATTATAAAAAATGCCTTTTTCATAGTCATTTAATCCGTAAAGCTCAAGTATCTTGTTTGCAAGTTCTTTATTCGCGCTTCTTCCCTTTGAATAATCGCAGCCTGCATGCGCCTCAAACCCCGTTATATCCAGATTGCCCAGTATCACTCCCTGACGGCTTGTCAATACTTTTATAACATCGTTGTCACTGTATCCGCTTTCAAAGATAAAAGCGGCATCTGCACCCGGAACATATTTTTCATAAAGTTTTCTTCCTGTTTCGGAACCCTGTTCCTCATCGCAGGTATATAAAAGATCGATTTCAATATCGGGAAGCAGCCCCAGATCATACAGAATTCTGAGGGCATATATACTTACCGCAATACCTCCTTTGCAGTCAAGCACACCGAGTCCGAATAATCGGTCGCCCTCAATTCTCGGCGGATGCTTCGCTGCATATCCCACCGGAAAAACAGTATCCAAATGCGCATTCAGAATAATTCTTCCATTAGAATTTCCGGGATTTATTCTTGCAAAAACATGTGTGCCGACATCTTCGAAGAATATCTCTTTAACGGAAGCGTTAAGCGGTTTTAAGCGGCTTTTAGTTAAAGCTGCTGCTTTTTTATTGCCTTCGATAAAATGAGTCTCGCTGTCAAAAGACGCGTATTCCAGCAAAAGTTCCGTCTGATCTTTCAGGTACTCTTCTGCCTTTCTGTTAATCTCCGAAATGCTGTTTTTATGAATATTCATGTCTCACCAACCCAAAAAACAACTTTATTTTCAATAATGCTTATGACTTTACTCAGTATCAGCGCAACTGCCGTAAGTATTACTACGGGAGCTATAACTCCGGCAGGGTTCAGATTCATCATGCTTATGCGGCTGTATGTACCGAGTCCCGCCGAGGCGCCGAGCCATTCCGAAACGGCCGCGGCCGTGACGCTCCACGGAATACAGACTTTTATTGCCGTAAATAAATCAGGCAGAGCCGAAGGAAATTTTAAAAAACTATATATTTGAGAACGCTTCGCCCCGTATGTGGAAAGCAGTTCAAGCCGTTCTTTGTTTGCGGATCTGAATCCGTCAAAAATATTTATCGCAAAGGTAAAAAAATTAGCGAGAACAACAACTAAAACCCTCATTCCGAAAGAATATCCGAACCAGAGAATAAAAACCGGAGCAACGCAGATTACGGGAATCGTCTGTGTAACGGTCAGAATCGGATAAACCGCTTTTTCCAAATGTTTGTTTAAATCCATTAACACAGCGAAAAACAACCCGCTTGCAAAAGCAAACATGAACCCGGTAAAAAATATTTTCATTGTAGCCGGAAAATGAATCAGAAAAAGCTCGCGGCTGTTTGCAATTATTTCAACTATAACATCTGCAGGCCCGGGCAAAATATATGCTTTTCCAATGATTAAAGCCGCTGTCTGCCAGAATAATAAAAGTATCAGGGCGAAAGCAATTCCTGCGGCCTTTTGTTTTTTAAGACTCATGGACAGCCTCGTCTCCAAGTATATTTAATAGTGTTTCTTTGAGCCTCAGCGCTTCTTCTTCCTGCATCATTTTCCTTTCGCGTTCTTTCGGCAAAGGAACCTCAAACTCCCGTATTGAAGTTACGGGGTTTCCCGTAAGCAAGAGGATTTTGTCCGAAAGAAAAACGGCTTCATCCACATCATGGGTGATAAGCAAAATGGTTTTTTTCAGCGCGTTCCACTGCTCTCTGATCCATTCCTGAAGTTTTTTCCTCGTAATGGCGTCAAGGGCGCTGAATGGTTCATCCAAAAGCAGTAAATCCGCTCCGGTACAGAGCGCTCTGGCAAAGCTGACCCTTTGTCTCATCCCGCCGGACAGTTCTTTAGGGTATTTGTCCTCCCATCCTGAAAGACCCGTTATTTCAAGCATACGCGCAGCGGCTTTTTCGGCTTCGGCTTTCGGAATCGTTTTTATCTCCATGGGAAGCATCACATTTTTTTTAATTGTTCTCCACGGAAAAAGCAGATCCTGCTGAGGCATATATCCTGCAATATGTTCATATTCGTTAAGATCTTTATTATTTAATTTGATTTTTCCCGATGAAGGCTTTTCCAAATTATTTATAAGTCTGAATACGGTCGATTTGCCGCTTCCGCTTGCTCCGACAAGACTCACAAACGAACCCGCTTCTATTTTAAAAGAAACATTTTCCAAAACCGGTGCAGTGTTGTTATAAGCAAAGCTTACATTTTCAAAAGTCAGCATAAATTATTTACGCATCTCCCATGCCATATCCCAAAAAGACTTTTCATAAATACTTGATCTGATGCCTATTTCCGAAAGGCGTTTTGTCTGAAACTCACCATAGCCTGACGCCGCCCTGTCGGTCAGCTTTTTCAGTTTTTCATTTTCATTGTGGTATTCATCCGAAGCATATCCTTTTATCCATTCACCGAAAAAAGGATGTTCCGCACAGGCAGGGTTTTTTGAAATCATTCTTTTGGATATGACTTCATAACTTATCGCGCACGGAAGTATCGCGGCGCAGATTTCGGCAGGCCCGTACTCATAAGCTATACGCAGCATATAGCTTGTGTAGCTCAGATTGTCCTGCGAAACGTACGCCGTTTCGGCTTCGGTCTTATCTATCCCCAGCTTTTTCATATATGACCTGTGTATCTCAAGCTCTCCGTTAAAAATATTTGAAACATATTCATAAAAAGAATTCATTACAACCGGGTCGGATGCTTTTCCGGCTCCTATGGAAAAAACTCTCGCGTATTCCAAGAGGTAAAGATAATCCTGAATCATGAAATGTCTGAACTGATCCATGCCGAGTGTCCCGTCTGCTATGGATACGACAAACGGATGCTCAAAAAGCTCATCCCATATAACGCGGCTTGCTTCGATTATTTGAGTCGATACGGGTTTGCTCATTTTTCAGCCTCCTGATATGTTTAATATCGCGTCTTTATCCGGATAAAACGAAACATCAAGTTCAGAATAATCATTTATAAACAGATCACAGATCTCCAGTATTTCTGAGATGTCTTTTTCAGCTTCGGCGTCATAAACCGCAGCGACCTTAAATCCGGCGTTCTTTGCCGTTTTAATCGCGTGAAGCATATCTTCGAATACATATATTTTATCCGGTTCACAGTTTAGCGCTTTTGCCGCTTTCAGATAAATATCCGGTTCATGCTTAGAGGTTTTTTCTTCTCTGCAGGTAAAAACCGCCTTAAAATATTTGTTCATATCCAATCTTTTAAAAGCTTTTTGTATATAGCTTTTGTCGCTGGATGTAGCAACCGTCATCGGAATATTGTTTTTATATAAGACTTCGAGAAATTCGGGAACTCCTTTTTTAGGTTCGGCATTATATTCATAAAAATCAGAAACCATTTCGCAAATTTCATCTATAATCGTTTCGACCTCTTTATCGATCCGATAATGCTCCCTGATATGCTGCGCAAACTGATTAAGTGTCATGCTGTATATGAGTTTTGAAAAGTTTGTTTCGGGCGTTCTGCCGTTTGCTTTCAGATATCTGTCGCCTATATCCGCCCACATCCACATGGTATCCAGCAATGTGCCGTCAACGTCAAAAACAAAGCCTTTAATCATCTTTAAGCACTCTCTTAATTGATCTTTTTAGCAATACAGCTGATCCTTCTATGTCTTCCTGCGCGAAAATCGCACTGATCACGGCAATTCCGCTGATTCCCGTACCTGAAAGATTTTTAATATTATCTTTTGTAATACCTCCGATTGCAACTACCGGAATCTGTACGGAAGCACAGATTTCTTTAAGCACATTATGGTCGATGACGGCCGCGTCTTTTTTTGATCCCGTCGCAAATACCGCTCCGCATCCGAGATAGTCGGCCCCTTCGGCTTCGGCCTTTAAGGCTTCTTCCACGCTGTGAGCCGAAACGCCGATTATCTTATCGGCCCCCAAAATCCTGCGTGCCTTTGATACGTCCAGATCTTTCTGCCCTAAATGCACTCCGTCAGCATCAGCTTTGAGCGCGATATTGATATTGTCATTTATGATAAGCGGAACCCTGAAACCTGCACACAGCTCTCTGATAATAAGAGCCTCATTCAGAAAATCTTCTTCATTAAGTTTTTTTTCTCTTAACTGTATAATGTCCGCACCGCCTTTTACGGCTCCTTTAACCGCTTCAGAAAGAGATAAGTCTTTTAACAGGCCGCGGTCGGTTATCGCATACAGCAAGAATTGAGATTTATTTATTTTCATAAAAACCCGGCATTTCATCAAAAACGGGCGCTGCATTATATACGGAAATAAATAATGCAACAGCCCGGTTTAAGCGCAATCATTTTCCCTACGTAGGCATTATCCAAATCAGGTTCAGCGTCGAAGCTTTTGCTCCCTCTCAGCCTGTTTCACAAGCTCCCCTCTTTATAATTTTTTAAAATTATACATTTTTGAATATATAATGTCAAGATTATGAAAATCCTTGACAAACACCTGTTATTAAACGATAATATTTTTGATAAAACCTTTAACTCAAAGAGTGTGGCTTACATTGTTTTGATTTAAAGGTTTTCTATATAAAACAGCATTAATTAGGGAGGCCGCTCATGATAAAAGTAAACGGAGAATACTTTGATTATGATAAAATAGCTCTTTTGGATTTTTTAAAAGAAAACGGATATAATATCAAAACCATTGCCGTGGAATGCAACGAAGAAATTATACCGAAATCCGACTTTGACGGCTTTATCCTGAAGTCAGGTGATGTTATTGAGATCGTCAGCTTCGTTGGCGGCGGCTGAAAACCATACAGTATTAACTGCAAAATATTTTGGGAGAAACAAATGCAAACAGACAAATTTATACTCGGCGGGAAAGAATTTAACTCCAGATTTATATTGGGCTCCGGAAAATACTCTCTGGATCTTATTAAAGCCGCCGTTGAAAACGCA
The DNA here is from genome assembly GCA_964389285.1 of uncultured Lachnospiraceae bacterium. Taxonomy (GTDB): domain Bacteria; phylum Bacillota; class Clostridia; order Lachnospirales; family Lachnospiraceae; genus Alectryocaccobium. The sequence continues at coordinate 61,491 of CAYMCZ010000012.1, forward strand.
GGCGCTGAGATTATTACTCTTGCCGTAAGGCGTACAAATACAAAGACATCCGAAAACATTCTCGACTATATTCCCGAAAACATAACTCTCCTGCCAAACACTTCCGGCGCCAGAGACGCCAAAGAAGCCGTCAGGATAGCGAAAATGGCAAGGGAGCTCGGATGCGGCAACTTCATAAAGATCGAGATAATGAAAGACAGCAAATATCTTTTGCCGGATAATATCGAAACTGTCAAAGCCACGGAAGAACTTGCAAACGACGGCTTTGTGGTGCTTCCTTATATGTTTGCGGATCTCTACACGGCGCGTGATCTTCAAAACGCCGGCGCAGCCGCTGTTATGCCTCTTGCCTCTCCCATAGGTTCCAACAGAGGCCTCTCTGCCAAAGATTTCATTCAGATTCTGATTGACGAAATCGACCTTCCGATAATAGTCGATGCCGGTATAGGCAAACCTTCCCAGGCATGTGAGGCCATGGAAATGGGCTGCGCTGCAGTTATGTGCAACACCGCTGTTGCAACTGCCGGCAACATCCCTCTTATGGCTTCTGCTTTCAAAAAAGCCATAGAAGCCGGCCGGGAAGCTTATCTTTCGGGTCTCGGACGTGTCCTCGAACGCGGCGCTTCCGCTTCGGATCCGCTTACCGGTTTTTTACGTGACTGAAATAATTATTCCTGTTTTTTTAAAGGAAATATATAATGATCGATAATCATTTTTTTGTGGATTCCGACAATTTAAGTCTTGCTGCTATTGAAAAAAAACACAGAATAGAGCGTGACCCCTCCGCCAGATCCGATCATATGAAATATATGAAGGATATGGAAAGAATAGATTCGGATATAATGGGAAAAGTCATAAATCAGATGAAAGAATATGACTATGGCATTTATACTGAAGATGACGTCAAAAGGGCTCTTTCATCCGAAAGATGTTCAATTGAAAATCTTAAAGCCCTCTTATCTCCTGCCGCCGCGCCTTTTTTAGAGGAAATGGCTCAAAAGGCGCAACTTGAGACCGGCAGGCATTTCGGCAATACGGTCTATATTTTTACGCCGCTTTATATAGCAAACTACTGTGAAAATTACTGCGTTTACTGCGGATTTAACTGCTACAATGATATTTCCAGAAAAAAGCTCTCTATCGAAGAAATAAAAAAAGAAATGAAGATAATCGCCGACTCCGGCATAGAAGAAATTCTTATTCTTACCGGCGAAAGCCGCTCTATGAGTTCCGTTGAATACATTGGCGAGGCATGCCGTGCGGCTTCGGAATATTTCAGAAACGTGGGGCTTGAAGTATATCCCATGAATACGGATGAATACAATTTCCTGCGCGGGTGCGGAGCCGATTATATTACCGTGTTTCAGGAGACATATGATTCCGACAGATATGAGGAGCTGCATCTTGCGGGTCATAAACGTATTTGGCCATACAGGTTTGAAGCCCAGGAACGGGCCCTTATGGGAGGAATGCGTGGAGTGGGATTTTCTGCGCTTTTAGGTCTTTCCGATTTCAGAAAAGACGCTTTTGCAACGGCGCTTCATGTATATTATCTTCAAAGAAAATATCCTCATGCCGAGTATTCGCTTTCCTGCCCGAGACTGCGTCCCATTATAAATAACGATAGGATCAATCCTTCAAATGTGCATGAAAAAGAACTCTGTCAGATAATATGTGCCTACCGGATATTTTTGCCCTATGCCGGAATTACCGTTTCATCAAGAGAATCAAAAACATTTCGGGACGGTATCATAAAAATTGCCGCAACCAAGGTTTCGGCGGGAGTATCTACGGGTATAGGAGACCATAAAGAAAAATACGGCGGAGAAGCCGTGCCCGATTCCGGTGACGAACAGTTTGAAATTGCGGATGACAGAAGCTTCGAACAGATGTATAACGATATTTCGGACGAAGGCCTGCAGCCTGTTCTAAACGATTATGTCTATGTTTAAAAAAATCTGTATTACCAACCGGCATCTGGCCGGAAACGAATATGAAAACCGCATCATATCCGCATTATCATCGGATGCGGATATGATAATTCTGCGCGAAAAAGATCTGACCGTACGTGAATATATCAAACTTGCCGAAAAAATCATGAGACTTTGCGCTGATTATAACAAAAGTCTCATCCTGCATACTTTTAAGGATGCCGCTTACGAACTTAACTGGCCTTATATTCATCTGTCATTGCATGACCTGCTTAACCTGACCGATAAAGAAAAAGAATTTTTCAAGGTAATTGGAGCCTCGACACATTCAATAAAAGAGGCGCTTTTGGCGGAATCCAATTTTGCATCATATATTACGGCAAGTCATATTTTTGAAACCGAGTGTAAAAGTGTTCTTAAACCAAAAGGGCTTTATTTTTTAAATAAAATCTGCCGCTCGGTTCATATTCCCGTATATGCTCTCGGCGGTATTAACGAAACAAATTTACACCTTTGCATTGAAAACGGCGCTTCGGGCGTCTGCATGATGTCCGCTTACATGAAACGCGCATGATCTTATCAGGAGGTTTTTTCATGGTAAAAGGATTTGAAAAATATATTCGACAGATACGGCTATCGGAAATAGGCGTTGAGGGACAGAAAAAACTCCGCAACGGCAGTGTTCTCGTTGTCGGCGCGGGCGGATTGGGCTCCGCTTCTCTTCCTTATCTGGCCGGTGCCGGAGTAGGCACTATAGGTATTATCGATGCCGATGATGTAAGCGAAACCAATCTGCACAGACAGATTATTCATGACTCTTCAGATATAGGCATAAACAAAGCCAAATCAGCAAAAAAAGCTTTAAGAAGGCTTACCGATGATGTCATAATTAAAGCTTATCCGTATATGCTTATGGCTGAAAATGTTAAGGAGATTTTTTCGGAATATGATTTTATCATCGACGCAACCGATAATTTCGAAACGAAATTCCTTATTAACGATGCCTGTGTCCTTTTAAAAAAGCCTTTCAGCTATGCTGGAGTAATACGTTTTAACGGTCAGACAATGACCTGTCTTCCAGGAAATGGGCCGTGTTTAAGATGTATATTTGAGGAAATACCCGAAAAAGGCAGCGTTCCCAAATGCGCCGAGGTCGGAGTTTTGGGCCCCGTATGCGGCGTTATAGGTTCCCTGCAGGCTTCGGAAGCTCTTAAGTATCTGACAGGCACGGGCAGGCTTCTTACGGGCAAAATGTTTGAATTCGACGCGCTTGCCATGAATTCCAGAATCGCCAATATTCCGAGAGCGGCATCCGGCTGCCGCGTCTGCGGCCAAAATGCGGATATAAGGTCTATAGACGCTTCCATGAATTCATATTACTCTTAGGAAATAACGATGAAATTACAACAATTGATGAGTCCTGTCAGAAAAGCCATAGATGAATACAAAATGATAGACGAAGGAGACCGTATAGCCGTAGGCGTTTCAGGCGGAAAGGATTCTTCCGCTCTTCTGCTTGCGCTCAACGGTTTAAAGCAGTTTTATCCCAAAAAATTCGAAATAGAAGCACTTACGATAGATCTCGGATATAAAGAAATGGATTTCTCTTCCATTACGGAATTATGTCAAAAAGAAGGTATCAGACATACTGTCATAAAAACTCAGATATCTCAGATTATTTTTGATATCCGAAAAGAAAAAAATCCCTGTTCTTTATGTGCGAAAATGCGCAAAGGCGCCTTAAACGAAAAAGCCAAAGAGATGGGATGCAATAAAATAGCCTATGCGCATCACAGGGACGATATAGTGGAAACGATGATGATGTCTCTTATATTTGAAGGACATTTTTATTGTTTTCCGCCAAAAACCTATCTGGACAGGACTGATCTTTTTGTAATAAGACCGCTTATGTTTGTCAAAGAAACGGACATAACCGGCTTCACTAACAAATATAATATCCCCATAGTAAAAAACGCCTGTCCCGCAGACGGCATCACAAAGCGCGAATACGTCAAAAACCTCGTCAATGACCTTAACAGAGATTTTCCGGGCGTCAGAGAGCGCTTTTTCTCAGCCATAATCAACGGAAACATGCCAAAATGGCCTAAGCGCGTAAACCCGCGCATATAACACATAATTAAAAAAGGGCTGTCGAATTATGATATGCTACCCTCAAGTAGGACATTGAAATATAAAACCTACTTGGGGGT
>CAYMCZ010000013.1:0-51782 GCA_964389285.1 uncultured Lachnospiraceae bacterium
GGCGGCACCAAACTTTTTAATTATTCACTGTCCACTTGACGGGTTGCACACCATTTTTCACGACAACCCTATTGTTGTTATTTCCGCAACCTTTTATCTGATGATATAAGCCGCCACTATTTCGCCGGAATATACCGTGTGAAAGTCCCTGTTTGCCAGAGGATAGGTCTCCGGCACATCCTGAGGATACGTCAGTTTTTTTATGTCGTCCGGAATGGCATTGGGATCCTGTTTTTGCGAATACCGTACCCGGCACTCCAGCGTCAGCGGATATTCTTTTATTCCGGGAGTATTTATCACCTCCGGCTCTGCAAGCGTAAGCGAGGCTTCTTTGACTTTGTCGATATCCCGGCCCGACTGCAGGCCGCAGACTTTATTTATCAGCTCCGAGGGCCCGGACAGCGGAGCGCTTATCGTAAATTCGCCCGTCTTGTCTATCATGGCTTTGGTATAGCGGCCTTCTCTTACATAGACCGTAAACGCGGGTTTTCTCCATACGATTCCGATAAGGCCCCAGCCTATAACCATGGTATTGAACTTATCTCCGTTTGTATTTAATAGAATTCCGGCAGGCAGCGCTTCGATGATATGCTTGGCGTAGTCTCTGTAATCGATCTTCTCTTTCATTTAAAAATACCTCCCGTTAAAAAGATCAATAAAATTTTCAGTCCAGCGGCTTTGTCCGCAAAGGGCACTCAGAGATCAAAATCCTGTCCACGAGATGCCGGCAGCCGTTGTCGCCCAGATAATCTTTCAGGATCGACGTCGACTGTTTTGTCTCCGGCCCCGTTCTGATGCTGACTATCAGCTCCCTGTGATTTATTCCCGCTACTTCGCACATTTTTCGGATATCCAGCGGATAGTATTTTTTTATTCGATCCTGACTGACATGATACAGCGGCTCTATATTAAAATAATCCACGCCGTGAGGCGAAAGCACCAGGCGAACCTCCTCCTCGCTTCTGAAAGAGGGATGTTTGTAGGCGGCGGAATATGACCACGCCTGACGCATAAGCTCAGAAAAGCTTTTTCCGAAAAGTTCCCAGTTGTCCTGTAAATCTTCTCCGACTTCGTCGTATTCGTGCAGCAGGGCGACAAACTTTTCCACAAGCCTGCGCTCTTTTACATCTTTTGTGTATTTTACCTTGTTTAACGAAAGCGGGCCGCCCGTCATTTTTTTTAACAGTTTTTCATCAAATCCGATGCATACTCCCTTTCCGCGGTTGCCGTATCTTTCCCACTGCGCCGCGTCATCACCGTATTCGGAAAAACAGGCGGCGTAGGCCGAGTATCCGAAAACATTTTCGGTCTCGTTCCGAAACATTTCGGTGACATAGCCGCTGAGGCCTCTTTTGCCGTCAATGTTTAACTGCTCGATTATTTCTTTGCATAAGGTGTCCATGAAATACTTCATTTCGGAAGCATCGTTCATGTTAAGCACATTGTTGAGCCGCAGTTCGTTTCCAACGATAATGCCGTTAAAGGCCATATAGTTTGTATAATGATATAAAATACCGTTCATATCCCGTCCTCAATACAGAAAAGCGCTTAAGAAGCTGGCCTGATATTTTTCCCACGAAAGAGGGATTCCGGCCTCCTTTGCCATCTTCATAACATCTATACAGTATCCGGAAAGACTTACTCCTCTTTTTTCTTCGTTTTTGCAGGGCTCGCCCTTTTCCAAAGCACATTCCCCGCACAAAATACACTGCCCCGCCGGTATGCGAAGCCCGTCATTCGGAAGGTTTTCTTTATTTATTTCCTCATCCAAAAAAGCGTGCATCCTGATATCATGTTCTTTTTTAAATTCAAGCATGGCATTTTTATCGAAAGGATCGATACCTGTCCTGTGCGTGGAAAGGATGAGAGCGTTTTTATATCCGAGAGCTCTTTTTTTCAGTTCTTCGGGCGAGCCGCAAAGCGGCGGACATGAATACATCTTTCCGTATTTCCCGCAGTCGTTTTTTTCGCAGTATTTTCTGAAACCGGAATCAAACACCAGGGAAGAAACCGGTATTTCGGATGCGTAAGTAAATCCGTGTTTCTTTGCCGCGCTAATCAGTTCTTCTTTATTCATGTTTCAATTCCTCTGTTTTCAGCGTTGTTTTTAATGATCATTTTGCATATCGGCACGCCTTGTGCGGCAAACCTTTCTTCGTATTCCGTCATTATGTTGCCTTCGTTCATGACCTTATCCTTGTGAAGCTCTGTCGTGAATCCGCATATTTCCCAGCCGGCGGCCTTTGCCTGCGCAAGCGAAAAATCAAACAGATCGGCATTGTCCGTTTTGAATTCCACTTCGCCGCCTTTCGGCATCACCGCTTCGTATCTTTTCAGAAACCGGACCGACGTAAGCCTGCGTTTGGCGTGACGTGCCTTGGGCCAGGGATCCGAAAAATTCAGATATATCTTTTTCACTTCACCCGGCGCAAATGCCTCGGACAGGTGCCTTGCGTCCATCCTGACAAAGAAAAAGTTTCCGCGGTTTTCGCCGAGCCTTTCCAGTTCTTCGGCGCGGGAGAGCGCCCTTATCATCACGGAACTGTACATCTCTATGCCGAGATAGTTTATATCCGCATTTTGCCGGGCCAGATTCATCAGAAACCTGCCCTTTCCCATTCCTATTTCCAAATGTATCGGATTGTCATTGCCGAAACATTCGTGCCATTTCCCCTTAAAGCGCTCGGGCTGCGTAATGCAGAATCTGCTGTTTTCTATTGCTTCCTCCGCGCCGGGGACGTTTCGTAATCTCATGTATTTTTACCTGTCTGTGTAAGTGTTTTCTCCGTATTGAACGCGCACGCACCGCGGAGCAGAGCTCTCGCGCACCGCGCACGGGATGACATGCGGTGTGCTTTTCTGTCATCCTGAGCGAAGCGTAAGCGGAGTCGAAGGATCCCTTTCGGTTCGTGCCTGAATCCCTCGACTGCGCTCGGGATGACATCACTCTATATTATATTTCTTCGCCCGCTTCACAAAAGCTTCCTCGGTACCCTCGAGCACATCGCAGATCTCGCGCCTTATTTCCTCGTTATCCACGCTTCCCTGCTTGTTTACCCGCACAAATTTGCTCCATGAATCCATGGAAATTATCATCTCGGGATCCGCGTTTGTGGTAATGTTCGCGTTATGAGTGATGACGATAAGCTGCCTCCTCTGCTTCGCTTTTTTCAGCTTTTTGATTACCTCCTCGAAAATCACGCGGTTGTCCATACCGTCCTCGGGCTGGTCTATTATCAGCGGCGTGGTATTTGAGGACAAGACAAATGAAAACAATGCTGCGGCCATCTCGCCCGAAGAAGCCGTCGTCATCGGGAAAAAGCGTTTTACGCCGTTTGGATGATAATACATTACAAGCTCGTCTTCGGGACGGAACAGCAGCATGCGTTCAAAGCTTTCATCATCTATCTGCCTGATAAGATGAATGAAATACGCTGAAAGATTATCGCCGGATTTGCCTCCGCCGTTGTTTTTGTCTCTTATCGAAATCAGCATTTCCTGAAAGCTTTTAAGACCGTCATTTTTTGAAAACAGGATATTTTCAAGCTGCTTAATATCCGCTTCCATGAGCGCTTCGTCGCCGTTCAATGTTTCAATGAGCATGGATTTAAACGACGAACGGCTCGCCATGGGCAGAAGTTCTATTTTGTAATTTTCGTCGTCCTCAAACACCCTGGCGATAAAGTCCTGACGCGCCTTCCTGATTTCATCGAAGCAATTTTCGTATTTTTTGAGCAGCTCCGTTTTTTGTTTTTTGATTTTTTCGATATCTTTTTCGCAGGCCGCAAACTTTTTCAAAGAAGCCCTGCGCATCTTTATCATTTCGGGGAAACGCACGCGCAGCTCTTCGGATATGCTTTCGGATTTCTCCATTTTTTCAAACCATTCAAGCTCCGCACCTGCCCTTACTCCGATCTCCAGAAATTTTTTCGCCGCATGATAACGCGCCGAAAGGCTCAAAAGCTCTTCGAGATAATATTCTTTTTTTGCCTGAAAAATGTGCATGTCGCAGATGGAGTGATCCACGCAGGCAAGAAGCGCTCCCGGCGTTTCCGTCATCTCGTTGATCTTCCGCTGCGCGAACACCTGGGCGCAGAAAAGCGCGGAGAAAAGCAGTTCGGCACGGCCCTGTATAACTTCTTTGTTTGTCACGGGATCCAGCCTGTAAAATGTATATTTCTGATCGGACATGCTCTTTATATCCGTAACGAGCATCCTGTATCTGCTGCCGTACAGATTATAACATATCTCAATCTCCGATTTTTCATTGAAAACTCCGTAGCTTTCGTCGCTTCTCTGTGCGTAAAAGCTTTTCTGCTGTTCAAATGTGTTTTTCAGCAGTCTGCCTGAAAGCTGCCTGTACACACCGAGCATTATCCTTACTATCGACGATTTTCCGCTGCCTTTTCCGCCTATTATGCAGTTCAGCTGGGGATGAAAAGTAAGCCTGATAGGCTTGTGCGGATTCAGCTCCGAATGTCTCACTTCCAAAGATTTCAGCCAGAAATCCGGTTCCGTCCTGGGTTCGTCTTCGCTGTCATACATCATCCTGATACGGCTTTCGCTGGTAAGCAGCGACTGCCTGATGCTTTCCAAATCAATGACATCATCCATCTGAATCCATGTATATACGGAACCGATGCCCCAAAGGCCGTGTCTGGCGGCAACCGGGCCCTCCGGATTGTCCGAAAAAGCCAGCATCGGGATTTTCATCTGTCTGGCGCGGTTATAGCACTTTCTCCAGCGTTCCGTGATCTGGGGCGTAGCGTCCGCACCGTATTTTTCAGCAAGCACTTTCTGTGCCGCTTCGAGATCGTTGTCATTTTCCAGTTTTCGCCATGTCGGCACGTTTGACACCTGCACGGCGTCTATGTATCCGCCCGCAAAGAGCTTTTCCAGATTTGCGGTGTTCATGGAGCTTACGGAATTAAATTCGTCGATATGGGCGGCGATCACGATTGCGCCGCGCTTTTTGGCAATCTCGCAGACCTCGAAAACACTCAGGCTCGTGCCGTCCGGCTCTCCCACCCGATCGCTGTCTATGTCGCACCTGTTCAGAAAATCGCGGACATTTTCGGCTTTTTTGTTCGTGTCAAACAGAATTATCATATGGATTTTGCTGGAGTCGCAGGTTATTTCAACTCCCGGAAATACGGCTATGCCGCATTTTTCGCCTTCTTCCATCACCGCGCTGATGCCGCGGTAATCGTTATGATCGGTGACCGCCACAACATTCAGCCCCTGTTCGGCGGCTCTTTCAATCCACTGCTTTGCGGTATCCGTGCTTTGCATATAACATTTGCTGCTTGCGGTATGAAGGTGAAGGTCGCATTTGTACCAGCGATTGCCTGCGTAATCATTCATATTATCTGCCTCCCGATATAGCCCGTGATGTCCGGTTTATAAGATATGCTCGTCTTTTATGCTGCCGTCTATGTCTTTCCAGATAAAACGGCTGCCTTCGATTAACATGTATCCGTGATAACTTCCCATCTTCGGCATGGTCAACGAGCCGGGATTCATATAAAATACGCCGTCCCTTTCTTCGAAAAGGGGAACATGAGTGTGTCCGTATATAAGCACATCTCCTTTTTCTATCGGAAGAGGATTGTTTATATTAAAAATATGCCCGTGCGTAGCGTACATGATCCGATTCCCCAAATCGATCAGGGCGTAGTCTGCCATTATGGGAAAATCCAGCACCATCTGATCCACTTCGGCGTCACAGTTCCCGCGCACGCAGGATATGCTGTTTTTACGTTCATTCAAAAGTTCGGTAACGCTTTTCGGCTCATAGCATCCCGGAAGCTCGTTTCTGGGACCGTGGTAAAGCACGTCTCCGAGCAGCAGTATCCTGTCGGCTCCCTCCGCGTCAAAAGCTTCGAGTGCCCGCCTGCAATAATACGCCGATCCGTGCAGATCAGATAAAACAAACCATTTCATAAATAATCCTTTCCGTGTCCGCGGACTGAAAATGTTTTTAACACGCGGCAAACAACTCTATAACTGATTATAAATGTTCCGGGAATAATTACAAGCCCGAAGAACCTCAAAACATTTGCAAATATTGCTTTTTATCTTTCCGGAACGTGTTATACTTATTCATAATACCATAAAAGGAGATCCTCATGTCAAAATACTGTCCGGACTGCGGAACAAAGCTTATCGAAAAAGACGACGGTCCCGAAATCGGCGTTCCTTTTTGCCAAAGCTGCGGCAAGCACATTTTCCCGCTGTATAACATGGCCGTAAGCATCATAACCATAGACGAAAAAACCGGCCGGATTCTTTTAATCCGCCAGTACGGCAAACCTTATTATATACTTGTCGCGGGATATATCAATAAAGGAGAATCGGCCGAGGAGGCCGTCGTCAGGGAACTGAAAGAAGAAACCGCTCTGAACGTCACGAGGCTGCATTTCAACAGAACCCGCTTTTTTGAGCCCTCAAATACCCTGATGTGCAACTTTACGGCTTATGTGGACAATGCCGACGGGATCAGGCTGAATGACGAGGTGGATTCATTTGCCTGGTTTTCACCCGAAGAGGTCGAGGAAAATATGAAGCCCTCCACGCTGGCGGCCAAATTCGTAAGCGCCTATCTGAAAGACAGAATGTGAACGTGCGTATGCGCGCAACGGGAGCGTTAAGTTCAAAAACAGCGAAGAGTGTCCCGCAACGGATATACATCTCACCGTTAGGGGACACTCTTCGGTATTACAGCATCTCGATAAAGGCAGCTATACGGGTGGTAAGCTGCCCGATATCGGAGGCGGAATAATCCGTTTCAAGAGCCATGTACGGAATTCCTTTGCTTTCCACGAATTTTTTCACGGCTCTTGTCTCGATAGCGTACGTATGACAGGCCGAAAGATCCATTTCTACCACGGCATCGGCTCTGTATTCGTCTATCATTCTTCCGAGAAGCTCAAAGCGTCTGTTGTTCGGACTCATGACAGAGCATCCGATATTCATGTATTTTCGGGCCAGGGCTTCATATACATCGTCAATCGTCTCGTCCACGTTTTCTTCCCTGGCCTTCGCGCCGGTGCAGTTTTCAAATCCGACTACAACTCCGCCGTTTTCTTCTATAAGTCTTACTATCTTAAGAGTCGCGCCGCCCATGGGACAACCGGTAATAAGAATGCGCTTTTTCCCGGAAACCGGAGCTCCTTCGTTTATGATCTTTTCGGAAAGGGCATCCATCTGCGCGGGGATGGCCTCTTTATCGAACTCAAACGAAGTTCCGACGAGCACGTTTAACAGATCAAGCCCGTTCATCGGCGCGGGATCGGCTTTCATTACGCCGTAGAGCCTTTTTATGGCGGAGCGTTCCCCGTTCATGATTCTGATGCCGCGGCGTATGTCGTTTTCGGTTATGGTGACGCCGAACATATCCTCCAGAGCTTCCTTCATGCGTATGATCTCCGAACGGTAAAACGCAACGCCTTCTTCCGATACTCTGTTGGGCAGCTCCATTATATGCACGGGTTTAAATTCAGCCATATATTCATACATTTTCTTTTTTCCGTCGCAGGTCGTCTCTCCCACTATCAGATCCGAAAAATAAAAGAACGGGCATTTATCCGTTTTGCCGAAACCGTAACTGGCTTTTATCAGAGGGCAAAGGTTTTTAGGAAGATCCGCCTCCGCGGCGGGTATTGTCTCATCTGACGTAGAGCAAAGCGACACCACGGACGCATTCATGGCCACCGCAAGCTCCTTTGGGAAAAACGTACAGAAAATCCCTATAACGGGTATATTCCTATCTTTGATGTTCTTTACTTTTAAAAAAGCGTTTCTGCGGCTTTCCGCGAAATCATCAAAAATCTCCGGCAGGTCTTTTTTAAGCTCCATAAATCAACTCCTTGTTATAGTGTCTTTTTTTAACTTGTATTCAGCTTTCAGGCAACGCAGAGTCTTTAAATATCCGGAAACATCAGGCAGTCCGCAAACAGTCTTTCATACCCCTCTGCAGCACTCAGTTCCATATAGTCCATACGCCGGGCCAGCTCTTCCAGCTCTCTTTTTACTGTTTTGGAAAGAAGAGCCATATAAGCTCCTGTTTTTGAAGTGTTGCCTACATAAACCAGCCTGTCTTTGACTGCTTCGGGCAGAATCCCCGCGCCGATAAGGCTTTCGGCGGGAAGGTGGGCGCCGAACTGACCCGCAACCATGACCTTATCCAGTTCTTCAATGGATTTTCCGGCCTTTTTCAGCAGGGCAAAAAAACCTGAAAGAACAGCGCCTTTGGCGAGCTGAACCTGACGTATATCCCGCTGCGTTATCAAAAGCTCTTCAGGCCCGGACACCAAGATAAATTCCCGTTTTTGCCCGTTTGTTCTCAGCATGGCAAGTCTGAAGTCATTTTCGGGAAGATTTTCCGGTTTTTGGAAAACACCGCGCTTTGTCACAAGGCCGTGCTTCACGAGTTCCTTTACAACCGCAAGGATACCGCTTCCGCAGATACCGACAGGTTCGGCGTCTCCTATCACCTTTAGTTTCACACCTTCTTTTGTTATGAGAACGTCTTCTACGGCTCCGTTTGCAGCCCTCATTCCCGAGCTTATATTCATTCCTTCGAGCGCAGGGCCGGCGGCGCAGGAGCAGCTTATCAGCTTCCCGCGATCCGAAAAGACTATCTCTCCGTTTGTGCCGATATCTATGAACAGAATATTCTCTTTCGATTTTTGAAGCTCACAGACATATGCTCCCGCAACGATGTCCGCTCCTATAAATGCGGATACCGATGGCAGGCAGTACAGCCTTGCACCCCGGGCCGCCTTAAGCCCTATGCTTAAAGCGGGAATGTCTTTTGAGCAAACAAAAACGGGCGCATAAGGGGCTTTCCCGATAGCCGTCGCGTCTATGCCCAGAAGCATGTGCATCATCGTGCAGTTTGCGGAAACGGCAATCCCGTAAATATTTTCTTTATGAATACCTGCCTGACTGCAGGTGTCTTCTATCATTTCATTTATGGAATCGACTATAACAGTCTGAAGCTTTTGAATACCTTCGTCTCTGTTTTCGAGCTCATATGTAATACGGGTAAGCACATCAAGACCGAAATGCTTTTGGGCGTTGATCCGGGATGAGCTCGCGGCCTCCTCTCCGGTATTCATGTCTATGAGGGAGGTAACTACCGTTGTGGTGCCGATATCGATGGCAGCGCCGAACATCACGCCGGCAGTGTCTCCGCGCTCTATATCCGTGACGGTTTTTCGCCCGTTCGCGTCTTCGTGGATCACGGCGGTATATATGCCTTCCTCAAAATACAGGTCTTTTAAAACCTCAAAAGACACATCCGTATCCGCAAGCTGGTTCTTAAGCTGATCTTCAAATGAAGTCTGATCTTTGAGAGAGGGACGGCATATGGACACGGTCTTTTTGGTTATATCGGGATCTTTACGGAAATCAGGCATATAGCCTGTCGTGAGAACCCTGTGCGCTCTTTCTTTTTGAAGCAGTTCTATCTCAAGATCGCCTTCGGGAAAAACAAGGCATGAAAGCCTTACTCCCGCAGCGGCTTCGTCTTCTTTTATATATTTCCTTTCGGTTTCAGTCAGAGGTGCGCAAGAACCCGACAGTATTTTCACCTTGCATTTTCCGCAGGTTCCTTTGCCGTTGCATGGATTATCCACAAAAATTTTTTCGGATACCAGAATATTCAAAAGGGTTTCGCCTTCTGAATACTCATATGTTCTTCCTGACGGCACAAGCTTTATTTTTGACATATTTCATTCTCCGGCGGCTGATTTCAGCACGCCCTTTCGGATTGCTTTTATGTTAACAAGCGGAGATCTGGCACCCAGTCCGCAGGCCGGCGCAAGTATGCCTGACCCGTTTTTTATGCATGCCTGAGTAAGCGCTATGACCTTTTCTTCGGATCCGAACTCCAACGCCCAAGTGCTTACGTTTCCCATAAGTACTCTGCCGGGAAGACATTCCTTTGCCTCCGCCATGGATACGCAGGAATCAAAGCTGAGTACGTCCGAACGGATGAGGTTTGCCTGCGCGTACACATTTTTCATTTGGCCGCAGATGTGTACTATGGTTCCCATGGCCTGATCTTTTACCGAATCTATTATCCGATTCAGATATTTGACCGTAAATTCTTCAAACAGCTTAGGGCCTAATATCTCACCCGTCCCGCTCGGATCTGAAATCGCTATTATGTCGGCTCCGGCTTCCAGCTGGGCCTTTGCGAATCTTGTACATTCGTCAGCTATAAACGACATAAAATCATGTGCTTCTTCTTTCTTTTTGCGGAGCTCTCTGTAAAAGATTACAGGCTCCATGACAGAGGCGGCAGTGCTGATCGGGCCGGTTATGTTGCCTATTATAGGAATATCCTCAGCCTTGGTTTTCAGAATGTGAATGGCGTCAAGCACAACTTTTGCGCGTCCCTTGTCAAGCTCCATGGGAGAAATTTTTTTCCGATCCGAGACCGTCTCGATGGCGTAAGCCGTAACGTGGGGTTCATATATCCTGGAACCCATCGCGACCCGCGCTCCCATTGCTTCGGATTCGACGGTCATGCAAAACGGCACGCCTACATTCTCAAAGCAGCCGTTTGCGTAATTGGCAAAAGCCAGATCGGCCATTTTTTCGGCATCCGAATGAGCTTCCGGCCAGCTTATGTCCGCTTCGTCCATAAGCTCAGTGGTTATCATATTCATCATTCCGCCGGGACATATTACAGGAGCCCTGTCGGCTATCCGCCCGTGCATAACCGCGTTTAATCTTTCTTTATCCGTCATAGCCTTCCTTTCAGGACATTCCCGTAAGCTTTTTGGCAACCTTTACGGCATCGGCAGCGTTTACGGAATAGCCTTCCGCGCCTATCTCTTTTGCGAATTTGGGAGAAATCGGGCTCCCGCCTATCATGACCTTGACACGGTCTCTTAAACCCGCTTCCTTGAGCTTTTCGATGACGACCCTCATTCCGTCCATGGTCGTCGTCATAAGAGTTGAAAGACAGATGAGATCGGCATCTACCTCTTTGGCTTTTTCCACAAAAGCGTCAAGCGGAACATCGCGTCCAAGGTCGTACATTTCAAAACCTGCCGTTTCGAGCATTATTTTAACAAGATTTTTGCCGATATCATGAGTATCTCCCTCGACAACTCCGATAACGGCTTTTTTGCTTTTTTTGTCGCTGCGGTCAGCACCGATGTGAGGCTTAAGCACATCCAGTCCGGCATAAAGAGCGTCTGAACAAAGCAGAAGATCCGTAACGAAATACTCTTCCCGGTCATAAAGATCCGAGGTTATATTCATGCCCGCGACAAGGCCGTCTATCACGCCGTCATAAGCGTCATAACCCGCATCGAGGTATTCGCCAGCCGTTTCGACAACTTCTTCGTCTTTCATTTCAACTACACATTCCGCCAGTTTTTCAAGCAGTTCTTCTTTTGATCCAGCCATATTTTCCTGTTCCTTATAAAAACAAAGTGCCGCTTATATAAGCACAACTTCTTTGATAATGCCATCTTTCAATATATAGTCTTTTCTTTTCAGACACGTTTCGCCCGACATGGCGATCTTGCCCACCGTTTCGATACAGCCTTCGGCATAAGACATTTCACGCGAAAGCTGAAAATCGCGGAGATACGCTTTTTTTATACCTGAGAGCGCAAGCGTGGTTTTCGGACAAAGCACCACAAGGGCTCTGCCTTTCGTTATGCTGACCAGCTCTTCCAAAAAGCCGCATGTGAAGTCTTTTGCCACCTGTACGGCCATTTTGGGTCCGAGTATATTGACTCCGGCGGAAGAATCGGCATAGCTTATCATTTTTATTCCGTATTTCAGGGCTTCTTTGGCATAGCAAAGCGCTTCTTCTCCCAGCCGCTCCATTACTTTCTTTGCAAGGGGAGGATCTTTTCTCAGACATCTGTATATATGCCGGGGCTCGATAAGCGCATCCATCACGGTAAACGGCCCGGAAATATCTAGAACTACATGCCTGCCCTGATTCTGAAGCGTCTGACAGGCAAGCAGTACCTCCCTGATCCTGCCTTTTGAAAAATCTATAGCGGGCAGCTCCGCAATATCTCTTATATCTGATGTCAGATACTCTTTTGCCCGCGGACCGGCGCGCTCGTCGCCCGGCGTTACTTTGCCTCCGAGAGCCTCAGCTTCCACCGTGTGGCAAAAAGGCATTTCACAAAGGCTGCTGTTTTGCTGATCACAGATAATATTCGCCAGTCTGACCATGGCATCGGCATAAAGATAAATATCCGGAAACGGAAGGCCGTACCGCCTTGCCGCACGGTTTATATCAACGACGGCATCCGCGTATTCGCATCTGTAATCCTGTATCTTATCCAATATCCCCATCCTCTGAAAGCATCCGAAAAACACTTAACTGTTTAATTATCGTTTGAGCAGAAAACATTTGTCAATCATTATAAAATAACCCGATATATCTGCCCCGTATCATAAAAAAATCCTATATCCGTTTACGAAAATCCGCCTTCCCCGCGCCCGTCATTGATTATTGAAACGTTTAAGTACAAGTGTTATAATAAACTAAATTTATTTAGCGAATCCCGCAGCAGGAACACCAGCCTCTGGTGGAAAAATTATAAAAACGGAGGAATATATATGTTGCTTACAACTACTGAAAACGTACCCGGAAAAAGCTATGAGCTTTTGTCACTTGTTACCGGATGCAGCGTGATGACGAGAAACATCGGCAAGGATATCGGCGCAGGACTGAGAAATCTGGCCGGCGGCGAGATGAAAGCATACACAGAGCTTCTTGAGAGCTCAAAGAACAAAACCATCGAACACATGATAGAGCAGGCCGAAAGGCTCGGGGCTGACGCCATAGTGGCAATTCGTTTTACCTCGTCTGATATTACGCAGGGCGGTGCTGAGCTTATAGCGACCGGAACTGCAGTCAGGTTTATATAAACCGCATAACAGGGGCTGTCACATTAAGCATGTAAGACTGTTTAATTTAAATGCTTAATGCGTCAGCCCCGTTTAAATATATTCCTGCATACCGCGAGGCATATGCCCTTTCCTCGCGCCTTTTCCATAAATGCAGGCCGCGTTCATGTATGCGATCATATTTTCTTTGGGCGTGCCGACCGGCGTTGTACATCCGGGAGTCAGCGTGAAACCGCAGGGATTGTCCGCAGCTTCTTTAAGGCACCTTCTGACGTCGGCCTCTATGCTTTCTTTGGTCCCGTTCCTGAGCACTTCAACAGGAACCACGTTTCCGCTTACGGCAATCCTTCTGCCGTACAGATTTTTCAGTTCTTCCATACTCTCGCAATTATCTACCCAAAAGCTGTTTATCCCGGCATCCACTACCTCCTGCCACCTGTCGTGAGTAACGCCGCAGATATGTATCCCCGTACCGCCCTGAAACTCATTCATCCTTTCGACCGACTGTATCAGATACGGCAGGAAAAACTCATTGAACTGCTTTTTGCTGATCAGGTTTTTAGACGCAAGAGGCTCCGAAAGCATAAACTTTATGCCGAGCTTTTTATGAAGATCACGGGCGCATTTCACCACATTGTCGGTGCTGTACTGCATGAGCCTATGTATTCCCTCTTTGTCCTTTACGGTTCCCTTCAGAAACTTCACGGTGCCTATAAGTCCTGCCGCCGTAGTAAGCGGCCCGGCCATTCCGCTGCCCAGATTACGTTCGTCGCCGTATTTTTCCATAAGTCTTTCAAAAGCCTCCGTAATTATCGGAAGCCGTCCGTCTTTTTCCACGTCAACAAGCCCTCTGTTTTCCAGCTCGTCTATATTCTCAAAGGCAGGCTTTTCTATTGTAGAAACGTCATTTTCCTTATAGCTGAGTTTTGTGCCGAGCGCTTCTATAAGCGTTCGGAGGCCAAGGCCTATACCCATATTGTCGGCGCAGAAATCTTCCGCTATCCTGGATTGCACCTCCACCATCGTGTCTGCGGAGAAATAATAATCCAGCATTGAGATCCCATACAGCGGGGATATGGTTTCTCCGGCACTTAATGTGGCGGGGATCCTGTCAACCTCTTCTCCTTTTGCATAGGCCAACGCTCTTTCCTTTGGCGTCATCTCGGGTCTTATCAGCTTCATAATTAACCTCCGTCAGGAAAATATCATCATCAAAGGAACGGTTATCACCGAAAAAACAGTGGTCATGGCAAAAAGCTCGGAAGCGTAAACAGCGTCTTTGTTGAACTTCAGTGCGAAAAGGCTTCCCGTCACTCCTACCGGACACGCCGCCGCAAGCACCATTACGGCCCTGACGGGCGGATCCACGGGTATAATGTGAAACAGCAGCGCTATTGCGCCGGGTATTAATAAAAGCTTGACCGCGCTGAGCCGATATACCCTCGTCTTTTTAAATGTACTTCTTATATCCGCCTGGGCTATGTTTGCTCCGGCTACGAACATGGCCATAGGCGTATTTACGTTTGCCACCATCGCAAGGGGTTCTTCTATAATCTGCGGAACCTGAATGCGAAACAAGAAAAAGAGCACTCCGGCGATAATGGCTATTATTACCGGCGAAATAAATACTCTGCCGACCGCCCTCAGATCCTTTTTCCCGGACATGGCTATGACCCCGTGAGTCCATAAAAGGAAATTGGCCACCGCTACCATAGCCGTCATATACATGACTCCGTCGCTTCCGAAAAGCCCCTGTGCCATCGGTATTCCTATAAATCCGCAGTTGGAATACATAAGCGCGATAAGCTCGACACAGGCATTGTCTTCCGTCTGCGAACGAACGACTATTTTAAGTATAATCCATATTATTATAAAAGAAACAAAAGAAAAAAGCGCGGCAAACAGCAGTCCGCGCAATATATCATCAGAGTATTCTTTCTGAAATGAGGTAAACAAAAGCGCGGGCGTAAATACTTTCAGAACAAGCTCCGACAGCATCGAATTCTGCTCTTTATTAACTATTTTTCTTCTGTAACAGAGAACGCCGATCATGGCGAGTATCGCCATTACTGTCGTTTTGTTTAGAGTTACCAGCGCAAGTTCCATTGTCAGTTTGAATACCGTAAAAAAATATTTTTATTTCCACATGGGAAGCATGGTTCCCTGTTTGTCTGCCTCGAGTACGTCCGCAAGCTCATCGCACTGAGCCGCTTTAGCGATATCCTTTGCCCACTGAGCATCGGCATCCTCTGCCCTTACCACAAAGCCTACGCCGTAGTCTTCCATATCATCTGATGTGCAGATATATCCCGATGCATCCATGCCGGCATTTACCATATGCGTACCCGCGAGACAAATGGCGTCAACGTCCTCGATAGACTGAGGAAGCACCGACATCTCGGCTTCGATGAATTTCAGATTTTTCGGATTGTCTTTTACGTCATACTGCGTCGGAACATCCACTGAATCGTCAAGCGTGATAAGCCCCTGTGACTGAAGAAGCTTAAGTCCTCTTGCCTGATTGGTGGCGTCATTGCAAAGTCCGATAGTCGCTCCTTCTGGGATTTCGTCTATTGCAGTCCATTTGCTTGAATACATCGCGAAAAGCGGCATGTATGTCTTGGGCTCGACCATAACGAAATCCGTGCCGTTTTCCGCGTTATAACTCAGAAGATACGGCTCATGCTGATAGAAGTTAATGTCAATGCTTCCTTCTTCGAGAGCCACGTTGGGCTGTATGGAATCGTCAAACACGGTCACATCCAGCTCATATCCCGCTGCCGCGGCCGCGTCTTTAATAGCGTCCGTCGTATCGACAAGATCGGCGCGCACTCCTATCTTAACCACCTGCAGTTCAGAACCGTAAGAAGAAGCTTCGGAAACAGATACTTCCGCTTCACCGCCTCCCGAGCTTGCGCATCCCGCCATTACCACTGTTGCCATCATTGCGGCAAACAATGTTCCCAATACTCTTTTTTTCATAATTTCCTCCATATATTCTGTATGATTTTTATATATAAAAGCCCAAAAGCCTTTATTTCAGCTTTTTGTATATCCAGTCACCGAAATACTGAATAACCGCTACGAGAACCACGAGTATCGCGCAGATTGAATACATTATGGTCTGGTTAAAATTCTGATATCCGTAGGTAAGGGCAATGGCTCCGAGCCCGCCTGCGCCGATAGCTCCCGCCATGGCCGTACATCCGAGAAGATTTATTATGGCAAGGCAGACACCCGAAATAACCGCGGGAACGGATTCCTTCAGCATGACCTTGAAAACGATCTGCCCTGTGGACGCTCCGAAAGACTGGGCCGCTTCGATAAGCGCGGGATCAACCTCCTTAAAGGCGTTCTGAAATATACGCCCCATAAAAGGAGTGCAGGCGACAGTCAGCGGAACCAGTGCCGCCGTGTCTCCTATGGAACTTCCCACTATAAGCCTTGTAAGCGGAATAATGGATATCATAAGTATTATAAACGGGAACGAACGTATGGTATTTACGATAAAATCCACTACGCGGTTTAGCACAATATTCGGTTTCAGCCCGCCTTTTTCGGTAAGAACAAGCAGAACTCCGATGAAAAAGCCGAAAATTGTTGACAGAATGCCTGCTATAAGCAACATCTTTAATGTTGCCAGCAATGCCGGAAGGACAAGCATTTCACATATCTGCCAAAACGAATAATTCTTTAATGCCATCAGCCTTCCTCCTGCGCTTCCGCCGGGTTGTTTTTAATCTCGTGCCAGCTCATCTTATGATCGTCAAGATATTTTGTAACAGCATCCAGATGTTCGTCATCCACGTTTACGACGAATATACCCATATTGTCTTTCTGATATTCGAGTATCTGTCCGCTCAAAATAGGAAAGATGTAATCCAGATCTTTTGCCATCCTTCCGAAGAAGGTCCCCTGTTCAATATCATTTATCATATGCGCGATCTGAATGTTGTGCCCCGTATCCGGAAGCCTCATTTTTTCATCTCCGAGAAGACGCTTAAGCGAAGCCGGCTGACGAATGAAGATTTCTTTTGTAGAGCCTTCATCCACAATAAGGCCGTGTTCAAGTATACATGCCTTGTTGCAGGCTTTGCGGACCACTTCCATCTGATGCGTCACGATAATAATCGTTATGCCTATCTTTTTGTTTATCTCAAGCAGCAGCTCTAAGATCGAATTCGTTGTCTTCGGGTCAAGCGCAGAAGTGGCCTCATCACACAAAAGATACTTCGGCTCCATTGTCAGTGCCCTTGCTATTGCCACACGCTGCTTTTGACCGCCGCTTAAGTTTCTGGGCTTTGCCTGCATTTTATCGCTTAAACCCACAAGTTCCAGAAGCTCCCTTACTTTTCTGTCCGTTTCTTCTTTTGAATATTTCCAGCACTTCATGGGAAGCGCCACATTCCGGTAAACATTCTCCCGTTCAAGCAGAGAAAACTGCTGGAATATCATTCCGACATGCCTGCGGAATTCTCTCAGCTCGCGCTCAGACATGTCTTTTATCTCCTGACCGTCTACCTTAAGCGAGCCTTCCTGATAAGAGGTAAGCCCATTTATGCATCTCAAAAGCGTGGATTTACCGGCTCCGCTCCGTCCGACAAGGGCATAAATGTCGCCGTCCTCTATACGCAGATTTATATTTTTAAGAACGTCAACTCCGTCTGATTCCCAGGTCTTTCTGAGATTCTTTATTTCGATCACGTCAATCCCCCCGCCGCCTGTCGTATCTTTGCGAACCGAATCGGCACGCTAATTGAATATTTTGATTCAACTAAATCATGCCAGAGAGATTCTATCACCCGTATATACGGATATGCAAATTTTAAGTTTTTATAACACTTCCCGTTTTTATAGCTTTTTTCTATAAATATCTCCTCCCAAAATAAAACCGGCAGGAGTGATCCCGCCGGTTTTTCATTTTTTTGTTTTTTTAACCTGATCAAACAGTACTTTGCTTAACCAAAATATCTCTCAAGCAGTCCCTTGAAAGCTTTTCCGTGGCGAGCCTCGTCACGGGCCATTTCATGAACGGTATCGTGGATAGCGTCAAGGTTTGCGGCTTTAGCGCGTTTTGCAAGGTCAGTCTTGCCTGCGGTAGCGCCGTTTTCTGCTTCCACACGCATCTCAAGGTTTTTCTTTGTGCTGGATGTTAACACTTCACCCAAAAGCTCAGCAAATTTAGCCGCATGCTCCGCTTCCTCATAAGCCGCTTTTTCCCAGTAAAGACCGATCTCGGGATAGCCTTCCCTGTGCGCAACACGCGCCATCGCCAGATACATGCCTACTTCCGAACATTCGCCTTCGAAGTTGGCTCTGAGATCCGCCTTGATATCCTCTGGAACATCCGCCGCTACGCCTACGACATGCTCTGCCGCCCATGTCATATCGCCGCCCTGCTTGATAAACTTATCAGCAGTAACCTTGCATACCGGACAGATAGCCGGAGCGGCGTCGCCTTCATGAACATACCCACATACTGAACATACAAATTTTGCCATTTTAAATTACCTCCCTGAAATAATGCCTTTCGGCTTTTTGATTTAATGCCTCTCGGCCTTTTGATTACCGCAGCAATTTTTACATAATCCGGAAAACACGATGCTGCACTCGTCTATCCTGCCTTCAAATGATCCGTCAACAAAACCTTCTGCCATCTTTTTTGCCGTATCGCAAAATGTGACGGGCATATCAATCACGCTTCCGCAGTTTTTGCAGATAAAGTGACTGTGCGGTTTGGTATCGAAATCATAATGAATAACCCCGTCCCTGTCCGTTATTTTGCAGATTTCCTGATTATCTGCCAGCAGGGACAGATTTCTGTAGACAGTTCCTAAACTGATATTGGGGAAAATCAAACGTATATCTGAATACACCATATCAGCAGTCGGATGATCGTTTCGCTGCTTCAGGTTTTCGCGGATCGATTCTCGCTGACGGCTGTATTTTTGTTTTGCCATCATGCCTCCTTTATCAATATTAGTAACCATTACTATTATTAACATATAATTATTTAACTGTCAACAATATTTGTAAAAATTAGTTTTCACTAACAAAATCCGGGGAATCAAATCCTGAATATTATCCGTATCAGATACAGCACTACGAACTGCAGCGGATATATCGCATAAAAAAACCATTTTAACGGCTTAGTGATCGGACCTCTGCTTCCGTTATACATAAGGAGCGGAACCGCCGCCAGCAATGCTCCCGCAGTCTGCATAAGCACGGCAAAGACGGCAATCGGGATGACAATCCTGACAAAATCTTTCTGCCGGTATAAAAAATATAAAAGCATGAATAAAATGCCCGCCTTATACGAATAGTCCAGCTTCTGAAAATAAAAAACCAGACAAAACGCCGCCCCGGCCGCAAGTTGGAGAAAAATGACCGCATCCGCCATCAGGTTTGCGGCTGCATAATATATCCTGTCCATAACACAGAACATAATAAGCCCCGTAAAAAGGGTAAAGCAGATGTTCTGATTTTTCAGGTATAAAATCCCGTCATGCATCGCAAGGTCATAGAATACTTCCGTAATCACTGCCGTTATCAGTATGCTTAAGGCATATCTCATCCGGCTTCTTGTATGAAAAAACCCCTCTACCAAAAGAAAGGCAAATACGGGAAAGGCTATTCTTCCGATTGTAAGCCTGAGCGCAGCGGCGGCCGGTTCCGATCTGAAAAGCGAGCCGCACGCATGATCCGTCAGCATGCTTGCAACCGCGATTATTTTTAAATGAAGGCCGTTGAGAGGCCGGTTGTATTCTGTCATATTTCTCTCCGGATAAAACATTTCCCAAACAAACGCAGGCTTTTTGTTGACGCAAAAAATCAAAACAGATAAAATTATATTGCATATTTCTTTAGCTGTTTATGATTTTAGCTCTTTAAGAGAGGTTTTTCAATGTCTGCATTTGTTTCTTTAAAAGATGTTAAAAAAATATATAAAATGGGCGAGGTCGAGATCAGCGCCTGCGACGGTATCGATTTTGAAATAAACAAAGGCGAATTCGCAATAATAGTCGGTCCCTCGGGCGCGGGCAAGACCACCGTGCTTAATATACTGGGCGGTATGGACATCGCGACAAGCGGCGAAGTAATCGTGGACGGCGAAAATATCGCCGCGTACCGGAACAAACGGCTCATTCAGTACAGACGTGAGGATATAGGTTTTGTATTTCAGTTTTATAATCTGATGCAGAATCTGACCGCCCTTGAAAACGTGGAGCTCGCTCTGCAGATTTGCAAGGATCCCTTAAGCGCAAAAGACGTGCTGTCTGAAGTCGGTCTTTCCGAGCGGGCAGACAATTTCCCCGCCCAACTCTCAGGCGGCGAACAGCAGAGAGTATCCATTGCAAGAGCACTTGCCAAAAACCCCAAACTGCTTTTGTGCGACGAGCCTACGGGCGCCCTCGATTACATGACCGGTAAACAGATCCTGAAACTTCTGCAGGATACATGCCGTCAAAAGGGAATGACCGTTATAGTAATCACTCATAATACTGCCCTGACACCTATGGCTGACAGGGTCATACATATACGAAACGGACGGGTCGCCAAAACCGTCATACAGGAGAATCCCTGCAGCATAGATGATATCGAATGGTAGCTTTGATATATGAAAAATGTTTTGCTGAAAGATTTTATACGTGAGATCAAAAAAAGCAAAGGACGGTTTTTATCTATTTTCTTTATCGTCCTTCTTGGCGCTGCGCTTTTTTCAGGAATACGCTCCGCCGGGGGCGACATGAAATATTCCGCCGATGTTTTTTTTGATGACGTAAAAATGATGGATATCCGTGTGCTTTCCACCCTCGGACTTACGGATGAAGATATTTCGGATATCTCTGAGGTCGAAGGCGTCGAAAGAGTGATCGGCGGCTATGCCTCGGAAGCTCTCGTAACTACCGCCACGGACGAATACTCCATCAAAATTATAGGCGAAACGTATGATATCAATCTGCCCACGATATACGAAGGCCGGGATATCGCTTCTCCTTCGGAATGTCTGATCGACGATGTTTTTTTTGAAACGGCCGGATATAAAATAGGAGACACCATAGCTCTTATTCCCGGAACGGACGAGCCTTTAAGCGACTCTTTAAAGCAGACTGAATTTAAAATAGTCGGCACGGCAAGCCTTCCGTATTATCTGGATCTGACAAGGGGCACCGGCAGTATAGGTGACGGGCAGCTCTCGGGCTTCATCCTCATTCAGCCGGAAGTATTTGATACGGATGTATTTACCGAGGCTTATGTTTCGGTAGAAGGCGCCGAAAAGCTTTCTTCTTATTCGGACGAATATACAGATCTTTGCGCGGCTGTTTCCAAAAGAATCGAAGAAATTTCGGATAAGGCGACCGTTCGCAGATATAACGAAATCATGGAAGATTCGAAAGAGGCGATATCTGACGGAGAAAAAGAAATAGCTGATGCCGAAAAGAAATTGGCCGACGCGAAAAAAGAACTTGACGACGCCGAAACAGAACTTGTCGACGGAAAAAAAGAGCTGGATGAAGCCGAAAAAAAATTAGCAGACGCAAAAAAAGAGCTGGATGAAGCTCTTATCCTTATAGAAGAAAATTCTCAAAAACTCTCCGATGCGAAAAGACAGCTTGACGAAGGCTTCGCCCGGATCGAAGCCTCAAAAGCCGAACTGGCCGAAAATGAAGAAAAACTGATCCTGGGACAGCGTCAGCTCGACGAAAAACGCGCCGAACTGAATGAAGCTTATGCCTCCATAGCCGCGGGCCGCGCCGAGATCGCCGCCGCTTATGCCGAACTTGACGCAAAAAGCGCCGAGATCGCCGCCGGATATGCGCAGATTGAAGAACAGCAGGCTCTAATAGAAGAGACCAGGGCAGTGCTTGAAGATCTGAAAGCAAAGCGTCTGGAAGTCGCGGCCGCTTATGCCGGGGTTCTCGCTATGCTCGAAACGGATCCCGATAATCCCGAACTGCTCGCAAAGGCCGCCGCTCTCAAAGAATCCCTCGATGTTCTCGACGCCTCCATAACTAAAACGGAAGAAGGCATCGCCGCCGGAGAAGCCGCAATTGCCGAAGCAAAAGCCCGGCTGGATGCAGGAGCCGCTGAAATTTCGGCCGCAAAAGAAATTCTGGCCCAAAAAGAAACCGAGCTGGATGCCGCGTACGCCCAGGCAGATGAAGGCGCCGCCGCAATAGCCGCCGCGCAGCAGCAGATAGATGAAGGCTTTTCGGAACTTGAAGCCGGAAAAGAAACCCTGAATTCTTCCGAAGCTGAGCTGAACGCCGGAAAAGCCGAATACGACGAAGGCGTTTCCCGGTTTGAAGACGGCAGACTTGAATACGAAAACGGCCTGTCCGAATACGGGGACGGGGTAAAAAAACATAATGACGGACTGGCCGAATATAACGACGGACTTAAAAAATGGCAGGACGGAAAAGCCGAATATGACGATTCCATCGACGAAGCCCTTGAAAAAATAGATGAAGCAAAAGCCGAGCTTGAGGACGCAAAAACAAAACTTGTGAAGCTGGAAATCCCCAAATGGTATGTTCTGGACAGGGATAAAATACAGTCGGTCGCATCTTTCGGTATCGACGCCGAGAGGATGGACAGTCTCGGAAACGTATTCCCGGTATTGTTCTTTATTGTTGCCGCACTTGTGAGCCTTACCGCCATGACAAGGATGGTAGAAGAACAGCGCCAGCAGACCGTCACCTTAAAGGCTCTCGGCTACGACAACTCCGTTATAGCCGGCAAATATGTCAGCTATGCACTGCTCGCCACCCTGACGGGCGCCGTATGCGGGGTTATAATCGGCGAAATCATCTTCCCCTATGTCATAATGTGGGCCTATATAGATACTTTATATGTGGGTGTGCCGCGGTTTTTCACGCCGCCCAACTTTTTGCAGGGCTTCCTAGCAGTAATAATATCCGCTGCGTGTACCGGATTTGCCGCATATGCGGCCTGCCGCGTTCAGCTTAATTCGTGCGCAGCGCAGCTTATGCGCCCCGAAGCGCCTAAGAGCGGCAAAAAAGTATTCCTGGAGAATATCTCTTTTATCTGGTCCCGGCTTTCTTTTACATACAAGGCGACGATTCGAAATCTTTTCAGATATAAGAAGCGTTTTATCATGACGATCATCGGCATAGGCGGCTGCATGGGCCTTATGCTTGTCGGTTTCGGAATCAGAGATTCGATAACCGTAGTCGCTCAAAATCAGTATATAGACATTTTCAGGCAGGAAGCCTCCGTCACGATAGACCCCCAGGCGGATAAAGAGCATATCGACGCCCTGTACCATATGATAGAAAACTATGACGGCATTTACGACACCATGGAAGTAATGCAGCAGAGCGTGACTTTAAAAGCAAACGGCACCGAGAGGTCGGCTATACTCTATGTCCCCGAAACTCTCTATAATTTCGACGATTTCGTCCGTTTCAGGGACCGCATCTCAAAAGAAATATATGAATTCCCCGAAACCGGCTGTGTTCTTTCGGAAAAAACGGCCGATATGTTAAATGTTAAGGCCGGCGATACCATCACCGTACAGAAAGGCGACACAGAGCCCGAACATGAAATACGGGTCTCTTTGATAGTCGAAAACTATGTGCAACATTATATTTTCATGAATGCCGTCCAGTACGGGAAAACATTCGGAGAAGAGCCGGAGATCAATTATATTTACATGAAATATAACGACACTTCGGACGAATATCAGAAAACCCTCGGCATGACGCTTCTGGATAACGAGTCATGTTCGGGAATCTCTTACACCACTGATTTGGAAGATATGATTCTGGATATGCTGAAGGCTCTGGATATAGTTATTTGGGTGCTTATATTTACTGCCGCCCTGCTGGCCTTCGTCGTCCTGTTTAACCTGAACAGCATAAGCATGATGGAGCGCCGCAGGGAGCTGGCAACATTAAAAGTTCTCGGCTTTTATGACCCGGAGGTGGCAATGTATGTATACCGGGAAAATATCATCCTGACGATAATCGGCATCGCGGCAGGCGTCTTTATAGGAAAATTCCTGCACAGATTCACCATTTTGACGGTGGAAGTTGACCTTATGATGTTCGGACGTGAAATAACCGTGCCGAGCTATGTGATATGCGCGGTCATTTCATTCGCGTTTTCCGTAATAATCAACCTGATCATGTACAGGAGCTTTAAAAAAATAGATATGATCGAATCACTAAAGAGCGTCGAATAACCGTCATTTTTCTTCGGCAACGTATTTCATCAGAAGTATATCCGGGTGGTAGCTCAGCTTTGAACGTCTCAGACCTTCAATCCCGAGATCTTCTTCGCGGTTTATGAAGGTTACCTCCGGATACACCGATTTTATCATGTTTGCAAACTGCATATTGACCATTGTATAGGCTCCGTCCGCATCCGGCAGGGCCTTTTCAAAATGCACGTCGAACATTTCGGGCGCCATCAGCGTTCCCGCCGTAAAAGCCACCGGCTCGCCAAACTGATACAACAGCCCGCCGTGGAAGCCCAACTCCCGATAATTTCCGAACATCTGCCTCATGGCTTCTTTTTCCGCTTCGAGTTCGGGATCGTTTTTTATTTCATAAAATTTTCGCACAAAGTCCTCGGCGCTTTTCAGGTTTTCGGACGTTACCCTTTCAAAATGCCAGTCGCCGTTTCTCATGAAATGATTTATGTGGTTCCTCTTTGATGACAGTTTGCGCCCGGGCAGGCTGCACAGTTTTTCGGCATCATATATGTAGTCGGCATTGTCCCTGTGTTCACGGATATTGAACCGCTCCCCGTAAACCGGCAGAAATTCCTCAAGGGAATGTTCCGTAAGGCCGCCCAAAACCAGCTTTCTGCCGCGCTCATGCGCATCTTTAAGTAAAAGCTCCTCCGGCTCTTTGATTTCGCCCTCTCCTTTAGGATAGGCATAAAAATCAAATTTTTTGACACGCATAAGCATGCGCGTTTCGGTAAAATATATTTCCGGTTTATAGAAATCGCGCCAGATAAAGATATTCGCGAAATTATAATCGGCCCCGTAGCATCCCGCGGCCCTTACAATGTTTAACACCTTTAAGCGGTCCCTTAACGAGACCTGCCTGAATTCAATCATAATATTTTCCAATCTGTTATTCAAAAGTAAAACCGAAATAGGGCAGTTCCCCGCCGCTCAAAAAACCGGTTTGCAAATCTCCGAAAATCATGGCCTGAACATAGCGTCCCTCCCCCGCGCCTTCATACGCCGGGGTTCGGTAACGGCATTTTCCGACTTTTTCTCTGTCCATATATTTAAATGCGAAACACCCGGCCAGTATGGCGGCAGCCTCTGCCGGGCCGCAACTGCTTTGCGTCGTATCAACAAGCAGTTCGGGGATTAAAAGCGTTCCGTCCCCGGATATCTCCCCCGCGGCAAGTATTCCCGAAACCTTTATCGGCTCTCTTTCTTTATTTATGCGGACATTCACCTCATATAAGCCGTTTGAAGTCCGAGCCGCCCACTCCATTGTACGCTTTGAAAGGGCGACATGTGTCCTGCCCGCCAGAAGCTTTTCTCTGATTTTGCCGTATCTTTCGGGGTCTAAGCCTGAAACGCCGTATTCGCCGATATTTGCGTCAGCTTCATTTATCCAATATTCATCCGCGTAAAAAGCCGCTCTGTATCCGAGGGCAAAATAAAAGTCTTCCAGCTTTTTTGACGCCGGAGACAACACCGAGATTCCGCCTTTATTTTTAATAAGATTTCCGGCAAAAAGCGTAACCGCCGCGCCGAACCCTTTTTTCCGATGTTCTTTTTTAGTGCATATCGCATAGCTTGCATATACGCTTTTTGCCACGCTTTTCTTTGACGAAAGGCTGCCCATAAGATATGTCGTCAGTTCACAGACAAGCTGTCCTTCGGAGATTCCCGCAAAACTTTGCATTTCATCTTTAAAGCATTTTTCCATGGAATCATAGACTTCAGGCTCGTCGCCGAAGGCTTCTTTCCATACTTCCAGAAATTCCCTGCGATATCCGGCCTCAAGCTCTCTTATATCAAGATTCATCCGCAAGCAGCTCCCTATATATCTCGCGCTTGGCCGCGCCCCGGTCTTTTGCGACCCTTTTCATGGCCTCTGTCCTGTCAAGCCCGGCGGCCAAATACATATCATAATGTTCTTTAACGCTTATCTCATTCCATTCGGCCTGAGATTCCCTTATAATCTCTTCCGCATCCCTGCCTTTTACCACTATTACGCACTCCCCTTTGGGGTCGTTTTCCGCATAAAAAGAGCGCAGCTTTGCGAGACTGCCTCTTGCAACACATTCATGTTTTTTGGTGATTTCGCGTACCACCGCCGCCTCTCTTTCGTTTCCGAACGTATGCGTAAGCGCTTCGAGCGTTTTTGTAAGCCTGTGGGGCGCTTCATAAAAAACAAGCGTTCTGTCCTCGTTTTTCAGCTTTTCCAGCCGGAGATTTCTGTTTTTTGAATCCGCCGGCAAAAACCCTTCGAAAACAAATCTGTCTGTCGGCATCGCCGAGAGCACGAGGGCGGCAAGGGCAGCATTTGCTCCGGGAAGGACGGTCACGGTTATGTTTTCTTCCGCGCACATCTTCACGAGCTCATATCCGGGATCGGAAATCAGAGGCATGCCCGCATCCGAGATAAGCGCTATATTCAGGCCTTCTTTCAGGTTTTGGATGAGAGCTTTGCCCTTATCCCATTTGTTATGCTCGTGATAGCTCGTAAGCTTAGTATGAATATCATAATGATTCAGCAGCTTCCTGCTGTTTCTGGTATCTTCCGCCGCGATCAGATCGACTTCTTTTAAGACGCGCAGCGCCCTTAAAGTGATGTCTTCCATGTTGCCGACCGGCGTCGCGCACAAATACAGTATTCCGTTCATTATTTTAAAATCCAAAAGGCATTCCGGTAATTGACATAAAGGCGTCATAGATCGCATTTCGGGCCGCCAGGATAGGCACGCTGAGCACGCCGACATAGATAAGCACAAAAACTATCAGCACGAGAATTCTCTGATATCTGTAATAAGCGTTTACCATGTTGTCCGGCAGAAACGCGGCCACAATCCTCGAACCGTCCAGCGGCGGTATCGGGAGAAGGTTGAAAATCGCAAGCCCGATGTTTATCACACCGAAGAAATAAATAAAACTTAAAAGCCATACCGCCGGATCATAAGGTATCATTCCCCCGTAATACAGATACATGACCAGATTTTCCAAAAAACAGCATACAAGACCCGCCAGCAGATTTACAAGCGGGCCGGCAAGCGCGGTTATCGCCATGCCTTTTTTGGGGTTTTTAAAATATCTCGCATTGACAGGTACGGCCTTCGCCCATCCGAAACCGAACAGAAACATAAAAAGCGCGCCGATAATGTCAATATGCTTTAAAGGGTTAATCGTCATCCTGCCCTGATTTTTGGCCGTCGGATCTCCCAGTCTGTATGCCGTTTTTGCATGGGCGTATTCGTGCATGGGAAGTATGAGCACTACTATAACGGCTATTGAAATGAGTCTTGTAAGAACGGTTTCGAGCGAAAGGTTTGAATTAAAAAACCACATAGGCTTCTCCATCTTTCAAAGCGGTTACCGCTATATCTGCTTCAATAAACTTCTTCTTTTTCATAGCTCTTACGGATAACCGATACTACGCTGCTTGAATCTTCTTTGCCATGGCCTTTTCCCTGTGCAAGTCGATAAAATTGTACTGCATTATTAAGTGAAAAGTTGGGAACCTTATAATCCTGGCACAACTGGCGCGCAAGTTCTAAATCTTTTACAACAAGATCCGTCGTAAAATCGGGTCTGAATATTCCGCTTTTTATTTTGTCCATTTTTGTACTTAAAAGATGATTGTTGCCCGTGGAACGTGTCGTAACTTTAAAGAAATCATCAAGCGATATTCCAAGCGCATCTGCCATTGCAATAGCTTCGGCATTGATTACCTGAGTCGTAAAAGCCATAAAGTTATTGATAAGCTTAATAGCGCTTCCCCCGCCTCTTTGTTTCATATAGAAGTATTTATCACCGATTAAATCGGTATATTCCCTAAGTCCCAGTTGATAAAATTCATCCTCCGCAGCTCCTACAAGCATTGATAACGTTGCTCTTGTTGCGCCCGCAACGCCTCCCGATATAGGCATATCAATATATATCATATCTTTTTCTTCGAATTTTTTTGCCCAGTTAATATTCTGCATGGGAGAAACCGTACTTGTATCAAGTATTATCTGTCCTGCTCTTCCATGCTCAAAAAGAGCCTTCGCAACTTCATCCACCTGAGGCGGTCCGGGCATCGAAATAAACATAACATCGGCCATTTCAGCCATCTCTTTTAAGGATTTGGCCATGGATGCACCGCCCTCCACAAACGCATCGCACTTTGACGCGGTGCGATTGTAAACAATAAGCCTCTCCGGTTTATTCATAAGATGTTCGGCCATATGATAGCCCATATTTCCAAGCCCGATAAAACCTACGCGTCTTTCCATAAAATACTGCTCCTTTCGAAAGCTCTGCTTCGGTGCCGTCAATGCGACAGACCCTTCGTGTCATGCTGTTTTTTGATTCTACTATAATTTAATGTGTTTTTCAAGCTTCAACTTTCGGAAAGGTCCCGGCCTCACAGGCGTTTATAAACGCGGATCCTCCCGCATTATATGCTCCATCAGGCCGTTCAGCCCTTCGGAGATATCCCTGTATGTCTCGTCGAAATTCCCGGTGTACCAGGGATCGGCCACATCCTTATCACTGCCGGCAAAATACATCATCTTATATATCTTTTTTTGCGGATCCCCTCCGGCGATACGCTGCATGATACGGATATTTGAACTGTCCATGCCTATCAGATAATCATATTCTTCATAATCTTTTTCGGTCATGCGTCTCGCCTTGTGCGGTATCAGCGGTATATTCTTTTCC
This sequence comes from uncultured Lachnospiraceae bacterium, assembly GCA_964389285.1. Taxonomy (GTDB): domain Bacteria; phylum Bacillota; class Clostridia; order Lachnospirales; family Lachnospiraceae; genus Alectryocaccobium. Next base: position 28,805 of record CAYMCZ010000013.1, read on the forward strand.
CTTAATTTATCTGCCGTGCCGTAATGCGGCTCATTTCCGATCTCCTCACGGCTTACGGCTGCGGAATCGACATCGATCCGATCCGAAAGGCCCTTCTGCGCAGCCATGTGCGCGAACACGGACTGAGCCATCGGGCTTCTGCATATATTGCCGTGGCATACGAATAGTATTTTTATCATGTCTTAAACTCCTTTCCGGAACAATTTATGCCGTAAAATGCGGCTTTTTGCGTGATTTTATGCGTCTTGAGAGAGAGCATGTACGCATCATACACTTCCTGCGCATATTCCGGATTATTGAATTCCGTTTCATATGCATCACACTCAAGGGCCGGAATCTCATCATCATAAAACCGCTCATACCAAGGTCTTACAGTGTCTTCATCAAGGTTGTCTAAAAACACTGCAAATACATTGCTAGGTGCCGACGTCGGAGATGGCATCAGCTAATATATCCAATGCTTTTTTATTCATGGGTCCGCTCTCCTATATTTCTTCTAACGCACTTTCGTTTAGCAGAAAATTCAGAGCGTTCAGTTTTTTGTATCCCTTTTCCAGCAATACAAAAGGATCATCATCCATTGTAATCACAATCTTTTTATATCCGTCATCTATCTTTTGAAAAGAGCTGATTTCTCTTTTCATTACATCTGGATCTGTCATATTGTACGATACCTGTATATAGTAGGTATCATTGCTATTACGTGCTATGAAATCTATTTCCTTTTCTTTGTTCTTTCCGATATCGACAATATAGCCGCGTCTGATCAAATCCAAATAAATGATATTCTCTAGTGCGTGAGTGACTTCAATCTGGCTGTAATTCAAATGTGCATTTCTAAGTCCCATGTCCGAAATGTAGTATTTATTTAAGGTTTTTAAATACGCTTTCCCTTTGATGTCATATCGATAGGCTTTATAGAATAAGAATGATTCACATAAATACGTCAAATAGTTTCCCACCGTGTCAGCGGTCACGGTTTTGTAGCCATTGCTCTTCAGTGTATCCGCAATTTTCTTGGCACTTACACTTGAGCCTATATTCGAGCATAGGAAATCATATACTGCATTGAACAATTCCGGGTGGCGAAGATTGTATCGATCGATGATATCCTTGGTGGCGATTGTGTTTTCAAGCATATATAGATACTCTACCTTTGTCTGCTCGTCTTCCTCTGTAGCAATATATGGAAATCCCCCATATTTCATATAATCATTCCAAGCTTCCCTTTTATCTCCTTTAACATGCGCATAGTATTCTGCAAAGGATAATGGATAGACTTTTATCTCTATGCTTCTCCCACGAAGCGCAGTGGAAATATCACCAGACAGCATTTTAGAATTGGATCCCGTGATATATACATCAAAGTTGTTGTTTTTGAGACTATTTACCAGGTCTTCAAATCCATCCACATATTGAATCTCATCTATGAAGACGTAATGTCGCTTATTGCCCTTACGCCTTTTGTTGATCTCATCGTATAGGCTGGAGCTGTCTCGAAGATGTTTTTCTTCTTCATTTTCAAGATTGATTTTTATTATGCAGTTTTTTTCTACACCTTCCTTCAACAAATACTTATAGAAAATATCAAACAACAACACCGATTTACCGGATCTTCTGACACCGGTTATAACCTTAATTAGCTCCCTGTCCTTGTATCTTTTTAGCTTATCCAGATATAGTGGTCTTTTAATAATCATCCGATATCCCTCCTCAAGTATTCTACTCGAAAAATTCATCTAATTCAAGTTTTTTTCGAGTAGATGTGTAATGCAAAAAAGATGCTGCTTTCGTAACATCTCTTGCCGGTGCACAGCTCAACAGATCTCAGACAGCGCTTTTTTGCGAAACCTTTTCCAAAATACCGCAGCCTTCCAGCACCTGCCCTACTTCCGAGACGGGCACTATCTCCAGCGCGGCTTTTACTTCTTCGGCAGCATCCTTCAGGTCTTCCATATTTTCCTCGGGTATAAAAACTTTTTCAACCCCGGCTCTCACGGCCGCCAGAAGTTTTTCGGGAAGCCCGCCTATGGCCGTGACTACGCCTCTGAGCGACACCTCTCCGGTCATTGCGATTTTGGGAGAAACGGCCTTGCCCGTCACAAGCGATGCTATCGCCGTCACAAGCGTTATGCCCGCTGAAGGTCCGTCTTTGGGAACCGCGCCCGCAGGCACATGGATATGCAGGTCATTCGACGAAAAGAATTTTGCATTCTCGGGAAACATGGATTTCACAAGACTTACGGCTATCTGCGCAGATTCCTTCATAACGTCTCCAAGCTGTCCCGTTATTATAAGTCCTCCTTTTCCTCTTGTCTGCAAAGCTTCCACAAACAGTATCTCCCCGCCGGCGGCTGTCCACGCAAGACCGGTTACGACTCCCGGTGTTTTTCCGTCTCCGAGTTTTTCATACCGTACGGGCCGCATATCCAGTTTTTCTCTTAAATCCTCCGGATTCAGAACAAACACCTTATCCGGCTCCCTGGTGATATCAACCGCAGCGGCGCGGCAAAGCGCGTCAATGCGTTTTCTTAAGCCTCTTACGCCGGCCTCTCTGGTATATTCGCCGATAACCGCATTCAGCACCTCGTCCGAAATATCTATCTGTTCTTCCTTAATTCCCATTTGCTTCAAAGATTTGGGAATCAGATGTTCTCTTGCTATAGAGAACTTTTCCGTATGGGTATATCCTTCAAAATAAATAACCTCCATACGGTTTAAAAGAGGCTCGGGAATGGTATCGACGGTATTTGCCGTACATACGAACAATACATCGGAAAGATCATACGGAACATTCATATAGTGATCCGTAAAGGTATTGTTCTGCTCCGGGTCCAGCACCTCCAGAAGCGCGCTTGCGGGGTCTCCGTGATACGATGACACTATCTTATCCACTTCATCCAGCACCATTACCGGATTTGAAACGCCGCTCTTTTGGATTCCGTCCATAATGCGGCCCGGCATGGCGCCGATATATGTTCTTCTGTGTCCCCGGATATCCGCTTCGTCGCGCACGCCGCCGAGACTCACTCTTACATATTCCCTGTTAAGCGCCCTTGCTATACTCTTGCCGATACTCGTTTTTCCCGTACCCGGTGCTCCCACAAACAGAAGAATCGAGCCCGACTGCTCTTTCTTTAAATTCATTACCGCTATCTGCTGAAGTATGCGTTTCTTGACTTTTTTCAGGCCGAAATGATCTTCGTCCAGAATCTTTTCGGCTTCGTTCAGATCTATGAATTCAGCTTCCTCTTTTTTCCAGTTCAGCGAAGTCAGAAAATCCAGATAGTCATGCAGCATGCCCGCCTCCGGCGAGTTTTTGCCTTCCTGTTTGAGGCGGTTCAGCACTTTGTCCGCTTCGGCTCTTGCGGTATCGTTCATCCCCGATTCTTCGATCTTCAACTCCAGACGGCGAACGTCGCTGACTTTTTCGGGATGCATTTCATCCAGCTCTTTCTGAAGATATTCCATCTGTTTTTTGATCGCGGATTCACGGTAGATGTCGCGGTATTCTTTCTGCTGGGCAATATTTGCGTCGTTTGTCACCTTGGCCACTTCCAGAAATTCATAAAACGTCTTTTCAAGACTTTCCGTCCTTGCCTTTACGCTGTCTTCGTTCAGCAGTCCGAAAATATATTCTCCGTCAATATCCATCCAAATGCTTAAAAATGCCGCCACGGAGCCTATTGTATCAAGCGGATCCACATACTGAGCCGTCGCCGCTCCCCATGGAAAGCGGGAAGCGAATTCCTTTACCGCATCCTTGAGCTTTCCGGTTCTCTCCTTTATTTCTTCATCCGAAATATCTTTAATATCCGTTCTTTTCCGGACGCTCACCTCTATTTTTTTATCCGGATTCACGCTTATCTCATCCAGACTTACCCTGTTTGCTGCGCGAACCACGACATAGCCTTCGGGGATGATTTCTTTTATGTATCCCAAAATCCCTACGGGATAAAAGCTTTCCCCGGTCAGCTCTGCCTGCTTTTGATTTTCTTTTTTTATCAGTATAATTATCTTGTCATTGACCGCGGCCTTTCCGGCCAGTTTTATAAATTCATCCGCCTGAAAATATACATCTGAATCAGGTACTATTATTCTGCCGTATACGGGTATTATCATATTACACACCTTCCTTTTTAATCGAATGTTCGTTTAATAAATTCTTTGATCTTAGGGCTGTCGCATATGCATTTTCATGAATATTCTTCCGGGAACCGCTCGCGCTTAGTCCTCACGCAGCGGAACTAAACTCACGCTGCGCTTAGGCTTGCGTTCGTTAAGTACCGGCGTTGCGGATGTTCCCTCCAGAATATTCATTCAGTTTGCATACTGCTCCAGCCCCTTAAATAATTCCGAGCTGTTTTATACGAGCACCGCCGACTGAATCAGCTTTATCACCTCATCCAGCATCTGTTTCGCGGCTTCCTCAGGGTACATCTGCGCTATCGCTTTTACGGGAGTAAACATCACCGTGGTAAGACTTTCGGGACTGCAGTCGCGAAACACTCCCTTTTCACGCATCCTGTCAAAAACGGAATATGTACAGCAAACATCATGCTCCTTTACAGAACCGCAAAGCGTCGGACAATGCTCACATTGCTCGATAAACCGGAATATTTCGTAATTATTGCGTATATACCGGTAATATCCGTGCATAAGAGCGCTGACAAGTTCGTCTCCTTCCATACCGCAGTTAACCTGTCCGATGAGATACTGATATACGTTTATCGAATACTCCCGGTAGATACTGTACAGCATCTGGTCTTTGTTTTCGAAATATACATATACCGTGGAAGGAGAAACTCCCGCAGCTTTTGCGATCTTCGACATGGAAGCGCCTTCAAAGCCCTGCTCCAGGATAAGCCCGATCACCGCTTCTTTTATACGCCTTTCCTTATCTTCGTCCTTACGCCTCATCGAACTCCTCCCTGCCGTTCTGTTTGAACTCTATAATAAACGATCGTTCGATTATTGTCAATAGATGCTTTTGCCTTTTAAGAGTGCTCAACAGTAACATGCGGATACGGTATCTCTATTCCGTTTCTGATAAGGGCTTCCCTTACCCTTGTATTTATATCATCTTTTACTATTTCCGTCGGGTTGTCGGAGGTATAATAAACCGTAACCCCAACAACGAGGGCACTGTCGGCAAATTGCAGAAAATAAACCGGCGGATATGTCTTTGTCCCGTCTTCATTTTCTTTGCCCGGTATCGAATACTCGCTTTCTTTTACGGCGGCATCTATAATCTCTTTTACCTTTTCCATATCGCTGTCATATCCGACGTTAAAATTAAAATGAATAGCGCGGTCTTCCCGACTGTAGCTGTAATTGATAATCTTCATGGTGGCTATCTTGCTGTTCGGAACCACAACGCGAAGGGAATCTATCTTTTTAATAACGATATGTCTGGTATTCATATCCTCTACTATCCCCGCGGTTCCGTCATCCAGCTCGATCCTGTTGCCTTTTTCAAAGGGCTTATGTACGCTTATCATAAGTCCGCCCAGTATGTCTTTTAAAACGTCCTGCGCCGCAAAGGCAATGACCGCGCTGGTAACGGCGGTTCCTCCCAGCAGCGTCTTCCATAAATCTCCGATTCCGCCGAAAGTTGAAATCGTGAGAATCACGCCTGCTAATATGATGATTGCCGTGAAAATCCGGTCAAAAAACAGCAGATGAAGTCCTTCGTTTTTCTCCTGGGCCCGCCTGAAAATAACTTTTTTTACTTTCAGCAAAATAAGAACGAAAGCGATACCGAATCCTATGTTGAGGAATATATCAATCGTTTTTTCCGAAAAACTGCTTTCATTCGAAACATTGGCTGCAAATTTTATCAGATTCATGCGTTATTTCCCTTCTCCCGCCGTTTTTTCCGCGTATCTGACAGTCTCCATTGCGTCTTTTGCGTAGTACCCGGCCCCTATTTTTTCGGCATATTCTTTCGTCAGAACCGCGCCTCCGACAACTACCTTGCACCACGGGGCTTTCTCTTTCAACAGTTTAATCGTTTCTTCCATGGCCGGAACCGTCGTAGTCATCAGCGCCGAAAGTCCCGCGACGGGTGCCTTCGTCCTTATAACCGCCTCGGCTATCTTTTCGGCGGGGACGTCTTTGCCCAGATCATAAACCTCAAACCCGTAGTTTTCCAGCAGAAGTTTCACTATGTTTTTGCCTATATCATGAATATCCCCGTGAACCGTGGCAATTACAATCACAGGCCGCCCCGATGTATTTGTTTTTTCCGCGGGCATGCTCTGTTTTATTTTTTCAAACGCGCTCTTGGCCGCTTCGGCACTCATAAGAAGCTGCGGCAGATAAACCTTTTTTTGTTCAAATCCGGCTCCGACTATGTCCAGCGCCGGTATTATTTCGTTGTTTACTATCTCAAGGGGCGGAACGCTTTTCAGCAATTCGTCCGTCAGATGCGCCGCCCTGTCCTTGAAGCCTTTAATAACGGCTCTTTGCAGTTCGGAAGCAAAGCCTTCGGATGCCTCGCCGCTCTTTGAAGCTGCGCTTTCAGGCGCGGCTGCGGCTGCAAATGAACCGGCATTTGCTATATATCTTTCGAAATTGGCGTCATAACCTTTGAGGGCGTTATAGGTATAATATGTTCTCATCATATCGACGGAAAACGGATTCATGATAGCCGCCGAGAGGCCGTTTTCCAGTGCCATGGCGAAAAATGTGCCGTTTATGGCGTCCCTGTTCGGAAGACCGAAAGAAATATTCGAAACCCCGAGTGACGTCCTGCAGCCCAGCTCTTCCCTGATACGTCTCAGGGATTCGACAGTCACTTTCGCGGCATTCGGGTCGGCACTAACCGCCATTGCAAGAGTATCGAAAATCAGATCTTTTTTGGCAATCCCGTACTCTGCCGCCCTTTTTATTATTTTTTTTGCTATCTCAACACGCCCTTCGGCCTCCTGCGGAATGCCGCTTTCATCCAGCGTAAGCGCCACGACAAGCCCGCCGTATTTCTTTACGAGTGGAAAAACGGCATCCATGCTTTCTTTTTTGCCGTTTACGGAATTTACCATGGCTTTTCCGTTATACAGGCGAAGCGCCGCCTCCATGGCCTTAGGATCGGAAGTATCTATCTGGAGCGGCAGGTTTGTGATAGTCTGAAGCTCGCATACAACGGTCTTCATCATCTCTGCTTCGTCTATGTCCGGCAGTCCCACGTTTACATCCAAAATATGTACGCCCCGCTCCTGCTGACTTGCTCCTTCGTTCAGAATATAATTTATGTCATTTTCAAGCAACGCCTGCTTGAAACGCTTTTTCCCCGTCGGATTTATGCGCTCTCCTATGAGAACAGGCTCGTTTGCGAACCCGACCGCATGTGTGTAAGACGAAACGACCGTCCGCTCTTTCGGAACTATGGCAACCGGTTTAAGTGCCAGCGTCTTTTCGGTAAGCTCTTTTATGTACTCCGGCGTTGTGCCGCAGCATCCTCCGACCACACGGACGCCTTCTTTGATGAGAGAGGCCACTTCTTCGGCAAATTCCCGTGGTGATACGTCATATAAGGTTTTCCCGTTTTCCGACTTCGGAAGCCCCGCGTTAGGCATCAGCATCACCGGCACCGAAGCGGAATCCAGCATCCTCCTGATAACGGGTGAAAGCCGAGCCGGACCGAAAGAGCAGTTCGCGCCTATCACGTCCGCTCCCATGCCTTCGAGCATGGCCGTCATGGCTTCGGGGGAGGCGCCCGTCATGAGTTTTTCATCTTCTCCGTAAGCGTTTGAAACGATAACCGGAAGATCGCTGTTTTCCTTTGCGGCAAGCAGAGCCGCCTTTGTTTCATAGCTGTCGTTCATGGTTTCGATTATGATAAGATCGACTCCGCATTTTACGCCCTCTCTTACCGTCGCGGCAAAAAGCTCTACCGCGTCTTCAAAGGCCAGATCGCCAAGCGGTGCCAAAAGCTTTCCGGAGGGCCCTATGTCAAGAGCGATATATTTTTCCTGCGGAGCGGCACTCTCTTCTTTGGCTCTGCGCACGTTTTCCACGGCGGCTTTTATTGTCCGGGCAAGTTCGTCTTCTTTAAATTTAAGAAGATTTGCTCCGAATGTATTTGCGGTGACTACGTTGCTGCCCGCATCGTAATAAGCCTTGTGGACGGATACCAGTATGTCCCGGTGCGTCAGGTTCCAGCTCTCCGGGTATTCTCCCGGACGAAGCCCTCTTTCCTGCAGGAGCGTCCCCATGCCGCCGTCAAGTCTTACTATATTGTTTTTTAAAAATTCTCTGAACTCCATTTTTTACCTTCTGTATTCACAATCGGTTTTTCTGCATCTTTTACATTTGTCCCCTGCCGGCCCGGACGGATCGCCGCACAGCCCCGCGAAAGCCGTGACGGACTTTGACGGAGACATAAGCAGGCTGTCGTTTAAACAGACTCCGATCCTTTTTTCACAACTCAGCAAAGCGCATATATCCCTTTGCACCGACAGGTCGAGATCTTTATATCCGGGCGAAAATCTCGGCGTGAGTGCTTTTTCTGTCGTTTTTTCCAGCTGGGAGCAGAAAGCGTCACAGAGTGCTTCGATTCTTTCCGTGCCGATGGCCTGCATCATAAGCGCCTTGGCCGGGGAGATTCTGGAATATTTGGCTATAAGCCGATCCAGAGGCGCACCGACGGTCGCCGCGAAAAGCACCGCCTCCTCACAGCCCTCAAGCGTTTCGGACAGTGCCGGCGAGTTTACGGTTATATCCGAAAAATCGCAGATGCCGCCGCTTATTTTAAGCGGAAGTCTCCGCCACACGACCTTATAGGTCAGTGCCGGACGCGCCTCGGCAAGACATTCCAAAAGCAGGGATTCGACCGCCGCATCCGCGGTTCTGCACCCTGCGTATCTCATGATCTCTTTTTCGTTTACCGGCATTTCCGGCATGATCATTAAATTATTAACACCGTTCATTTTCCGATTATCTTTGATACGTTGCTCTGTATCTTCTGCGCTATATCCGGTTTGTTCATGGAATAGACATGTACATTTGTAATGCCGTTGGCATACAGATCTATGATCTGATCGGTTGCGTAAATAATTCCGGCCTGCTTCATTGTCTCCGGGTTTTCGCCGAATTTGTCAACGAGAGCTTTAAATCTCTGCGGCATGAAAGAACCCGACATCTCCACGGCGCGTTTGACCTGAACCGCATTTGTGATGGGCATTATCCCCGGTACAACCGGAACCGTCACGCCCGCCTCCCTTAATTTGTACATGAAATTATAAAAAAGATTGTTGTCGAAAAACATCTGCGTCGTAAGGAAGTCTATGCCCGCATTTACTTTTTCTTTTATATAATAAATGTCCTGTTTTTGATTCGGGCTTTCAGGATGTACTTCCGGGTAGCAGGCTCCTCCGAGACAGAAATCAGCGCCCGATTCCTTTAATTCGATTATCAGATCTATGGCATGCTGATAGTCCCATCCGCTTCTGTCGGCATCAATAAGCTCCTGCGGGATATCTCCCCTTAAAGCCATTACGTTTTCTATGCCCGCATTTCTGATATCCCTGATCCTGTCGCGGACAGTCTGTTTCGTGGATGAAACGCAGGTGAGGTGCGCAAGAGACGGAACGCCGTATTTTTCTTTGATTTTTTTTGCTATATCGAGTGTATACGCGCTTGTTCCGCCGCCCGCTCCGTAGGTCACGCTCATAAAAGACGGCTTAAGTGCCGCAATTTCTTCGGCGGCCGCGGATACTGTTTCGTATCTGTCTATGGTTTTAGGCGGAAATACCTCAAACGAAAGCATCGGTGTTTTTGAATCCAGTAAATCCCTGATCCTCATATTATATCTCCGTTTTAAGTTGGTATTTAATAATAAAAGATAGTATTTTTTTATTGTTTGCGTTATTATACATCTTAATTAGTTTCATTGCAATCTGTCAAAAAAGAGGATATAATAATCATTAATCTTAAAACCAAAGATCAATTACAGGAGATGCGCATATATGAGCAAAAGTATACATACGGAAGCAGTTGACCATTTCTTTGACGCTGTTCTCTGTCTTAAAACAAAAGAAGAGTGCTATGCTTTTTTTGAAGACGTATGCACCATAAACGAGATACTTTCGTTTTCACAGAGGTTTGAAGTTGCCAAAATGCTCAGAGACGGCTGTACGTATCTCGACATTTCGGAAAAAACCGGTGCATCTACCGCCACAATAAGCCGCGTAAACCGTTCGCTTATTTACGGCAGCGACGGCTATGACATTGTTTTCAAAAGACAGAATAATCAGGAGCTTTAATGTATCAGATAGATTTTAACAGGCCCGTCCATGTTTTCTTTATAGGGATAGGCGGCATCAGCATGAGCGGACTTGCAGAAATACTGCTTGACCGCGGCTTTAAGGTGTCCGGATCGGACCGGGCCGTAAATGAACTTACGGAGCACCTCTCTGAAAAAGGCGCGATCATTTTTTCGGCCCACGACAAATCAAATATAGCCGAAGACTGCGATCTTGTGGTATACACCGCCGCTATCCGTCCCGACAATCCCGAACTTAAAGAAGCTTTCGCAAAAAAGATTCCGACCCTCACAAGGGCGGAGCTTTTAGGGCAGCTTATGACGAACTATAGTTCTTCCATAGCAGTGGCGGGCACGCACGGAAAGACGACCACGACCGGCATGATCGCACATGTCCTTATGGCGGCAAAAACCGATCCCACCATAAGCATAGGAGGTATTTTGCCGGATATAGACGGAAATATCCGCATAGGCAGATCTGAATATTTTCTGACCGAAGCCTGCGAATATACCAACAGTTTTCTGGATCTTCATCCTACGGTAAACGTGATCTTAAATATCGAAGAAGACCACATGGATTTTTTTAAGGACATGTCCGATATCAGGAATTCTTTCAAAAATTTCTGCGGTCTGCTTCCCGAAAACGGCACGCTCATCATAAATGCCGACATTGATCAATACGAGTTCTTTACCGAAGATCTCAAATGCACCGGCATCTCTTATTCCATCGAAAAAGAAGCCGATCTGACGGCTTCCGGCATCACCTTTGATGATTTTGCCATGCCTTCGTTTAATGCCGTTTACAAAGGACAGGATCTGGGGCGCTTTACTTTAAGCGTACCGGGACTTCATAATGTCTCAAACGCCCTTGCCTCAGTGGCTGTGGGAATAGCCTTATCTCTTGATACGGAAGCTGTGCGAAAAGGTCTTTCGGCCTTTACCGGCACCGACAGACGCTTTCAGGTCAAAGGTGACTTCGGCGGCGCCAAAATCATTGACGATTACGCGCATCATCCTACGGAAATAAGGGCTACCCTCAACACGGCGAAAAACTGCCCTCATAAAAAACTGTGGTGCATTTTCCAGCCTCATACATACAGCAGGACGGCGGCATTTCTCCGGGATTTTTCAGACGCTCTCTCGCTGGCCGACGAAGTCGTTCTTGCAAAGATTTATGCCGCAAGGGAGACCGACAATCTGAACATCTCATCTTCCGACGTGGCAGAAATCATAGCTCAGGGCGGCACTCCCGTCTCGTATTATGAAACATTCGAAGAAATCGAAGATTTTCTCAAAGAAAGAATTTCTCCCGGCGATCTCGTTATCACCATGGGAGCCGGAGACGTTTATAAAATAGGCGAGCATCTGCTCGGGGAGGTCTGATATGTTTTCCGTGGAATGGGAAGGCACGCCGGCTGTTACGCTCGTGCCTGATTCTTTTATAATGAAATATCTTCCGGGTGCTCCGGGCGAATACATAAAAGTGTATCTTTTCCTGCTCATGCTCTCTCACAGAAACGACGCCGCGCCTTCTTTTGATATCATCGGCGACACCCTCTCACAGACAAGAGACGAAGTCGCCGCCGCCCTCAAATACTGGGAACGCTATAAGCTTCTGGATGTCTTTTATAAAAACGACGAGATCACAGGCATCAGGCTTCGTCTGAGCACTGAGGCGGAAAAAAGCTCCCACAGGCTTTCCGGCGCGAAAGTCAAACAGCTTTTATCGGAAAACGAGGACGCCAAAACCCTTGTTTTCGTCGCGGAGCAGTATATGGGCAAGCCGCTCAGTTCGGTGGAAACGGGTACTTTGCTTTATTTTCTGGACACGTTAAAGTTTCCGCTGGATCTGTGCGAATATCTGGTGGAATACTGTCTGGAGCGCGGCAAAAAGAGCATCCGGTACATGGAAAAAGTGGGGCTCGGCTGGCACAAAAAGGGGTTCAGAACTCTCGAAGACGCAAAAGCCGATACGGCCGCGGTCAATTATTTTGCCGTGCTTAAAGCTTTCGGCATCAGCGGACGCGACCCCATTTCACCCGAGAAAAATTATATAGATAAATGGATCGGCGAATACGGTTTTTCTCTTGAAATGGTGACAGACGCCGCGCAAAAGGCCGTAATGAAAAAAGCCGGGTTCAAATATGCCGACAGAATACTGGAACGCTGGCGCGAAGCAGGCATAAAAACCCCTGATGAGGCCCGGCAGGCCGAACAGCTTTTCAAACAGCAGCAGGCCGCCTTTTCGGATTCTTCTTCCGAAACAAAAAGCAAAAACAGTTTTCATAACTTCAAACAGCGCGACATCGATTTCGATGAACTGGAAAAACAGCTCGACAATCAGCTTTTTGATAATGATACTTTTAATTGACGGAGGCTATTCATGGCTCTTACAAACGAACAGTATGACGAGATAATGCGCGGATATGAAAAACGCCGCCTGCATAACGAACATATCTTTCAAAAAAAGCTGTCGGATGCATATGAAAAATATCCCCGCCTGTCCGAAATAGACGACGAGGTTTCTTCGCTTGGCATGAAAAAACTCCGTATATCCTTAGGCGAGGATTCCGGAGCGGATTTTGATCTGGACGCCGCGATTTCGGCGCTTTCCGCCGAGCGCGGTGCCCTGCTTAATGCGGCCGGGTTTAAAGGAGGCATGGCAGAGCCCGATTATGACTGCCCGGCCTGCCGTGATACCGGATATATCGATAACGAAAAGTGCGCCTGCTTCAAACAGGCCGCCGTAAAGCTGGTCTATGCCCAGTCCCGCTTAACCGATATTCTGGAATCCGAAAATTTCGATACGTTTTCTCTGGATTATTATTCCGACACGCTCATCAACCCCGCCACAGGCATGACTTCGCGCCAGACGGCGGAACGCGCCCTTGATTACGCAAAATATTTCACCGAACATTTTGACGAATATAACAATATCTGTCTTTTCGGAGAAACCGGCGTCGGCAAAACGTTTCTGACGCATTGCATAGCCAAGGCCCTGCTGGATGCAGGCAAAAGCGTGCTGTATCTGACCGCTTTCGAGCTCATAAGCATTTTCGAGGAAAACGCTTTTCACCAGAGCGAAACCTCAAGGGAAAACGCAAAAATGATTTTTGACTGCGATCTCCTGATAATAGACGATCTGGGCGCAAACACAAACAACAGTTTTGTTTCCGCCCAGCTTTTCAACTGCATTAATGAAAGAATCCTTACAAAAAAAAGCGTTATTATTTCCACAAACATGTCTGTCGCCGGCCTGCGGGAGGCTTATTCGGACAGACTCTTTTCCCGCATAATGAGTCATTATCAGAGACTGTATCTGTTCGGTGAAGACATACGCATAAAGAAAAAACTTTCGTAATTTGAGGCTGCAGCACTATGCTTTCTCATGAATATTCATTCGGTTGGCATAATGCAACAGCCTCTATAAACAACCAAAATCTACACAACATCCTGCATATCATACATGCCGGCGGGTTTGCCGGCCAGGAATTTGGCGGCTTCCACGGCCCCTTTTCCGAAAACGGCTTTTGAGTATGCCGTATGCTTGAATTCTATCACTTCGTCGGGCCCTGCAAAGATGACTTCATGGTCTCCCACGATCGAGCCGCCTCTGACAGCCGAAATACCTATTTCCTTCGCCCGTCTGGACTCGTGGCGTGTGCTCCTGTCATAAACAAAAGAATATTCATTGTCACAGGCCTCATTTATTTTTTCCGCCAGCACTATGGCCGTTCCGCTGGGCGAATCTTTTTTAAGATTATGATGACGCTCAACCAGTTCGATGTCAAAGCCCGCCGGAGCAAGGAGCTTCGCAGCATCCGCAACAAGCTTATACAGCATGTTAATACCGAGCGACATATTTGCCGATCTGAGCACCGCGATTTCTTTTCCGGCCTCTTTAAGCCTTGCAAGCTGATCTTCATTCAAACCGGTGGTGCACTCGATAAGAGGAAGCTTCTTTTTCAGACAATAATCTATCACCGCATCCGCAGCCAGATAAGAGGAAAAATCGATCATTACGTCGGCCTCAATATCACACTCGTCAAGGCTGCTGAACACCGGATATCCGAACCCGCAGTCTTCCCCGTCGATGTTTATTCCCGCTGCTATTTCACAGGCTTCATCATTTTTAACCATTTCACTGATCGTGCGGCCCATACGGCCGTTGCTGCCGTGCATTATTATTTTTACCATATTTTTTACTCCGTTTCTTTATAATAAGGCAAATGGTTTTACGACTGATAATTATTTTTTGCACTTTAACCCGAAGTCTTCAAGTGCCTTTCTAAGTCTCGCTTCGTTTCCCGGCTCCATCTCGCAAAGAGGGCTCCTTAAAGGTCCTGCTTCATATCCCAGAATATTCATAGCCACCTTTACGGGTATGGGATTTACCTCGCAGAAAAGCGCGTCTATCAAGTCAAGGGATTCGAGCTGCATCCTGCAGCTTTCTTTAACGTCTCCGTTCAGATAATTCATTACCATGTTATGCGTATATTCGGGAACCACGTTTGAAAGCACCGAAATAACTCCGATACCGCCGAGGGAGAGAATCGGAACTATCTGATCGTCATTGCCCGAATAAACATCCCCCGCATCTCCCACCAGCTGCTTTACTTTCGCTATTGCGGAAATGTCGCCGCCGGCTTCTTTCACTGCCACTATGTTGGATACGTTTTTCATGAGATACGCCTGTGTTTCCGGCTTTATATTGCATCCCGTGCGCCCCGGAACATTATAGAGGATTACCGGGATCTTAACCGCATCCGCCACAGCGGTAAAATGCTTAATAAGCCCCTGCTGTGTCGCCTTGTTGTAATACGGCGAAACGTGCAAAAGGGCATCCGCGCCCGATTTTTCCGCTTCCACGGACAGATATACCGCCGTCTCGGTGCTGTTTGAACCCGCTCCGGCTATTACCGGAACCCTTTTATTAATCGTTTTAACCGCATGGGCTATAACGTCCAGATGTTCTTCGTGACTCAGCGTGGACGCTTCGCCGGTGGTACCGCAGATGCAAAGGGCGTCTATTCCGCCCGCGATCTGCATTTCGATCAGTTCGTCCAGCTTTTTGTAATCAACTTCCCCGTTTTGTTTCATCGGTGTTACCAGCGCCGTACATGCTCCTTTGAAAATTGCCATTTCTTTCTTCCTCCTGAAAATCTTTTGCGCCTTTCCCGTCTCCGTCCGAAGCTTATAAATGAAAAAGGCACCTGTTTTGAGGGTGCCTGAAAATCATATTTGATATGTTTCCCGATAGCACTCCATCTTTACGATGACAGTCATGAACCTGTTTGATTCATGCCCAGGATAAGGTGCCCGGCGCACCTGTCCTTCGGCGTTTTCCCCTTTCGGCCGCTTTCACGCGATAACCGGATCGTCCGGCGGCCTACTGATGTCAACGCAACCTCTATCAATCATCTGTTGTCATTAAAAGTGTTTTGACTATATCATTTTCGCCCGGGTATGTCAAATGATTTAACATCTCCGGGCGATTTTTCTCATTCCAGTACTATAACATATTCTCCGTCAGCTTCCGTAACGGTCGCTTTCTTTTTTAGAGTGTCGGCAAGTTTTAAAATATTATCTCTCTGATGTTTTTCATCCACCAGAACTTTTACCGGGCCGTTGGCAGACTTAACAGCCTCCGTGGCAAGCACAACCGGCTCGGGACACGAAAGTCCTCTTGCATCTACTTCTGTCATTATGCGTTATCTCCTTTTATTATTTTTGCTTTGCGGATTTTCTTTTGCATGTAAACGTGATTATGAAAAGCACCGCTATGCAGATGATTACCGCTATCTTTCCGTTAAATGTTGCGCCGCCAAGTACCAGCTCTTTGGTTTCGGCGTTAATGGCCGTTCCGCTTGAAGCAAGGCCGAAATTATGAGCAATTGCCGCGCCTGCGAAAAGTCCGAGAACCGTAACGCCCGCATCCGATCCGCCCTGGCCTGTCAGGATAAGCTGACGCAGAGGACAGCCACCCGCAAGAACTGCCGCAAAACCGACCGCATACATTCCCAGAATATTCCAGAGCGTATCTGAATGAGCTATTATCCCGGGCGTGTTCATGGCAAATACAAAATGGCCGGTCGCTATGTTGTAAATGAGCATAACTATGAACAGACCGATAATTACAAGCAGCAGGCTGAAATCCTTCATGAGAATTACGTCACGAATGCCTCCGGCAAAACACATTCTTGATCTTTGAGCAAAAATACCGAACACGATACCGCAAACCAGCGAAAGAATAATCGGTGCATGAATGCTTCCCGGCCCTGTCTCACTGAAAATAAGAAGCGGTGTTGCCATGGCTATGAGCATAAGCACCATGATGATAGGGAATACAAAGCCGCTTGCTTTTTGTGTAGGCTGGCTTTTACCGAGCGAAAAACCTCTCTTGAGGGCAAATACGCCGGTAGCAACTCCGCCGACAAATCCGATAAGCGCGATCCATGCATTTGCGTCTCCGGCGGACATGCGCAGCACCATACGAAGCGGACATCCGAGAAAAACCAGCGATCCTATCATAATGATCATACCGAGTACGAATCTGATCATAGGGGATGAACCGCCCGTTGATTTAAATTCTCTTGTAGCGAGCGAGATAATGAACGCTCCAAGCACGAGACCGATGATCTCCGGCCTCATGTACTGTACTGGTGCCGCCGAATGAAATCCCATTGAACCTGCCATGTCACGTACAAAACAGGCAATACAGAAAGCCATATTTGCCGGGTTTCCGAAAAAAGCCAGCAGTGCGGCCATAGCGCCGCAAACAGCACCGGCAAGAATTAATAATTTCTTGGATCTTGCCATTTTTTACTCCTCCTTCAATAAAGTATTACTGCTTATATTCTAATATTAAAGGAGGAGTAAGTGAAATGGAGTTTACAAATAGTTTATAAATTATCTATAAAGATTTTCTATGATTGTATTGTCTTATAACAAACTCATCACCAGATGCTTTCTTATATCTTTAATTCAAATATCCCCTCGGGCTGCACGCCTTCTCTTTCCAATATTTCTTCCAATTGAGTCCTTGCCGAAAGATCGGCACTCCAGGCCAGCCCGCAGCCGGCGGATATCTGTCTCGGTACTGGAATCATTTTTCCGAGCTGTTTTTTTCCCCGGCAGGCACTATCAATCGCCATCGCGTCAGCCGTTGTATGAAACGCTATTACAAGCCGCAATTCAGAACTTCTCATTTTTTCCGCCTTTTCATAAATGTATTGTTTAAAATAATAACACATTATTAATTTTTAGTCGAGAGCGCAGGTTGTCATCCCTTGACAACACATGATATAATGCCTCTGTATAATCAACCGATATCAAGGAGACGAGCAAGGACTATGAAATTAAAAAATCTGGTAGGCGACCGTTTTAAAGAACGTCCGTCGGACTGCGTTATAGACAGTCACGCCTTTACGGTAAGGGGCGGCTATATCAAATATGTGGCGAACGGCATTTATTCGCTTTATCCGCCCATGAAAAAAATCACGGCAAAAATTGAAAACATCATCAGGGAAGAGATGGATGCGGCCGGCAGCCAGGAAGTTCTTTTTCCAGTCGTGCTTCCCGCTTCTTTGTGGGAAGAGTCCGGACGCTTTGAAAGCGTAGGCGACGAGCTTCTGCGTTTTACCGACAGAAACGGCTCGAAAATGGTTCTGGGGATGACTCACGAAGAAGCCTGTGTCCAGCTTGTAAAAGAATACGGCCAGACTTATACCAAATATCCTTTTTCCGTATATCAGATTCAGACCAAATTCAGGGACGAAGCGCGCCCCCGGGCAGGCCTTATCCGTGTTCGCGAATTCACCATGAAGGATGCTTATTCATTTCACACCTCACAGGAAGATCTCGACAAATACTATGATGTAATGGAAAACGCTTATTACCGCATTTTCCAACGGGCCGGTATTCCGGACGTTATCTCCGTCAAATCCGACTCGGGCATGATCGGCGGAAGCGTTTCCCACGAATTTATGCTGCTGGCGGAGGCGGGCGAGGACTCCATCGTGCTTTGTGATGAATGCGGCTTTTCCGCAAATATGGAAGCAGCCGAAACACAGGTGGACAACTCCGGCTGCGCGCCTGCCGGCGAGCTTAAAAAAGTCCTGACTCCTCATTGTAAAACCATCGAAGACGTATGCAGCTTCCTCGGAAGCGATGTGAAAGAATCCTGCAAGGCTGTCATTTATCAGAAAAACATGACAGATGAATATGTAATAGTATTTCTGCGCGGCGATTATGAAGTTAACGAGACAAAGCTTACGAATTATCTGGGCGATAAGGTGCATCCTGCCGACATAACCGAAGAAAGCGGTATAGTGGCGGGGTTCTGCGGCCCGTATAACCAAAATGCCGACTGCACCGTCATTTACGACGTCTCCCTTATCGGCATCGAATCCCTGTGCGCGGGCGCAAATGAAACGGATTATCACTATACGGGTCTCAATATCAAACGGGATGTAGGTGACGTAAAATATACTGATGTGTCAAAAATAAAGACGGGTGGTATCTGTCCCGTATGCGGCAAACATTCAATCAGAATCAGCCGTGGCATCGAGGTGGGAAACATTTTCCAGCTCGGAACAAAATACTCAAAATCGATGGGAATGACATATACCGATGAAGACGGAGAAGCAAAAACTCCGGTGATGGGCTGTTACGGAATAGGCGTGGGGCGTCTTGCCGCCTCTGTCTGCGAAGTATTTCACGATGACTACGGCCCGATCTGGCCGATCACGATCGCGCCGTGGCAGGTTCATCTTTGCTGTATGCGCGCAGACAAACCGGAATGTAAAGAAGCCGGAGATAAGATTTACAATGATCTTTTAAATGCCGGTATCGAAGTCATTTACGACGACCGCGACGTCCGTGCCGGTGCTATGTTCGCAGACGCTGACCTGCTCGGTGTTCCGGTGCGCGTCACCGTAGGCCCCAAAAACCTTGCGGACGGAAATGTTGAACTTTCCACCCGCGATAAAAGCGTTAAAAAGCTTGTAAGCTTTGATGATATTCTGCCGGAAACACGGCAGCTGATATCGGAGCTCATTGAAAAAATATATTCAAGGGTCATCTCGCGTATATAAATTTAAACAAATGCAGGGAGTAATATGCTCAAAGAGTAATTTTACTAGACATTGTCATGTAGAATATGCCTGCTAACACCGTACATACGGAGATAGGAGTATTATTCTATTAGCAAAGTCAAAATAACTGCTCTCTATGAGCGTCTTTCCAGAGATGATGAGCGATAAGTCATATGATGGAGTAAGCGGAACCAGGTTCGATAGGCCTGGTTTCCTTTCTATGACGGACGAGTAGTATGCCAGAAAAGATGCTAAAGACAGCGGTACCGGGTTAAAATAGTTTAGGGACATTATCGAGGACATTTCGGGGACATTTTCGGTGACATCAATGTCCCCGATGATGTATAATGTGAGAGAACAAATTGAATGGAGAGCCGTTATGAATATCGGAATTGAAACAGAAACTCTGGAATACAAAAAGACAACAGCTGAACTGAACGAAGCTTGTATCTCAATCAGTGCTATTTTGAATAAACACGGTATTGGAACTTTGTATTTCGGCATTAAGAACAATGGTGATATAATTGGTCAGGATGTATCAGAAAAGACACTTCGAGATGTTTCCCAAAAAATCTCTCAATCTGTAAAACCTCAAATCTATCCGGTTGTTATAAAAGAAGAACTTGATGGACACAGCGTGATAAAGGTTGCGTTTAATGGCAGCGAAAGACCTTATTCCGCTATGGGCAGATACTATCTCCGGGTTGCAGATACAGATAAGGAAATGAGTTCGACGCAACTTAAAAAATACTTTCTTGAAAATGCCTCTTTCACAGACTGGGAACAAGCTTTATCAAACCATTCAGTCAAGGATGTTGATAGGAAAGCATTAAAACTATTTGTTACAAATGCGATTAATGCAGGAAGATTACCGAGTGCTACAAAAGCAGATATGAATATCCTGCGCAGGCTTGGACTCATGGATGGAGATACGCTTAATAATGCAGGAGCATTGCTATTTTCAAAGAAAAACGCACTTGCACTGAAGATGGCTATTTTTGCCACAGACGAAAAGCTCACATTTCTTGACATTGTTTCTGAGGAAGATAATATTATCAATCTTCTTATAAAGGCAGAGAAATATATTATGAAAAACATCAGATGGCGAGCTGATATTGTAGGGATGAGACGAGAGGAAACGCCAGAGATTCCAGAGGAAGCGGTAAGAGAAGTTATTGCTAATAGCTTTGCTCATGCAGTCTATACATCAAATACATATCATGAAATATGCATTCATCCAAACATTGTGACAATCTATAACCCCGGACCTTTTGCCAACAGCAACAGACCAGAGGATTATGTTAAGAAGAACATCGCTTCCGTTATAAGAAACGAGCTAATTGCAAAGACTTTGTACTTGAATCACTCCATAGAGCAATTTGGCAGCGGATTTAAGAGAATTGACAGTCTATGTAAAGATGCCGGAGTGCGGTATTCTTATGAAAACAGTGATCTTGGATTTAAGTTTATCTTCCACCGCATCGGGGACATCACTGTCCCTGATAATGTCCCCGATGATGAAATGCTGAGGCCAACAGAAAAAGTGGTGTACCAACTGATTTGCCAAAATCCGCATATTACGAAGGTTGAGATTGCGACGAAAATATCGAAAACGCCAAGAACTGTTCAAAGAGCATTCGATTCATTGCGTGAAAAAGGATATATAGAAAGAGAAGGCTCTGCAAGATCTGGATATTGGATTATAAAGTGATGACTATGAGAATGATAATTATTATCAATGAGGGATTGACCTAAAATCCATCGGAGAAGTAATTGGGACTATCTCTGTTGTTTTGAGTAGTAGGGACTTTAGTTTTGGTCAACAACTTTATACCAAAAAGGGAGGTGAATGCTCATTTTTATTATATCTCCCTGAAATAAAGGATTTAACTATAAAAATGTGGTGTCAGGTTTGACACTACCGGCAAAGAAGAACGATTTTATGTTTTTGGATCCGCCATACGATACCATTTTCAATGATTATGGAAATATTGAGTTCGAAAACGGTTTTAATGAAAAAGCGCGAACACATTATTACGCAAGCCGGAAGTAAAGGAAAAAGCTTTTGTCAATGCGAAGATTGAGGAAATGACCTGCAACGTCAGCGTGCATTTCAATGAGAGCAGCCCCGTTTTCATTTTTACTTTATATACGAAATAAGCTCTTTGATGTCCCCTACCGGGATGATTTTTATCCCGGTGGGCGTCTTTTCTTTTAAGGCGCGCATGTTGCTGCGCGGGAGAATAACCGTTTCAAATCCCAGTTTTTCGGCTTCTTTTATGCGCTGCTCGGCCATGCTGACCGATCTTATCTCACCGCTTAAGCCCACTTCTCCGAAAACAACCGTTCCCGAATCAATTATTTTATCCTTATGAGCGGAAATAATCGCGCTTACAATGCCCAGATCCACAGCCGGCTCGGTCATCCTGATACCGCCGGTTATATTGATATAGGCATCGCAGTCCGACAGATTTACCCTGCCGCGTTTTTCTATCACCGCCATCAGAAGATTGACTTTATTGTAATCCGTTCCGTTGGCCGTCCTTCTGGGAAATCCGAAATTGGTCTTGCAGACAAGAGCCTGTATCTCTATCATGACCGGCCGTGTGCCTTCCATGGAGCAGGCTACAACAGACCCGGCGGCATCCTTGGGCCTGCCCTCCAGCATATATTCCGACGGATTCGGAACTTCGACCAGCCCGCTTTGCCGCATTTCAAAAACACCGATCTCATTTGTGGAGCCGAACCTGTTTTTTACGGCACGCAGGATCCGGTATGAAGCGTGACGGTCTCCTTCAAAATACAGTACCGTATCCACCATGTGCTCCAAGACCCTCGGCCCCGCGACGCTGCCGTCTTTTGTGACATGTCCAACTATAAATACGGGAATCTGACTTGTCTTTGCCATCTTCAGCAATGCGCCCGTGGATTCCCTGACCTGTGAAACGCTTCCCGGAGATGAAGATACTTCTTCGCAATACATGGTCTGTATGGAATCTATAATAACAAGCGAAGGCTCTTCTTTTTCGACAGCGGATAACACATCCTCCATGTTTGTCTCACACATAAGTTTCAATGAGTCTGAGAACTCGCCTATTCTGTCCGCACGCATTTTTATCTGCCTGAGCGACTCTTCTCCCGAAACATACAACACCGCCTTACCCGTATCGGAAAAGCTTTTACAAAGCTGCAGTAAAAGTGTGGATTTGCCTATACCCGGATCACCTCCCACGAGCATCAAAGCCCCGGGAACTATTCCTCCGCCCAGTACCCGATCCAGCTCTTCCATGCCCGTACTCTCACGCGGCTGTTGAGCTTCAGGTATTTCCGAAAGCCTCACGGGTTTTGTCTTTTCTTTGCCCGCAGTTTTAAGACCTGAGGATTTTGCCGTCACCTTTTCCTCCACCATAGAGTTCCAGCTGCGGCATTTCGGACACTGCCCCATCCATTTCGCGGACTCATATCCGCAGTTCTGACAGAAAAATATGCTCTTTTTTTCTTTTGCCATATTTATCCCTTTCGATGTAAAGAACGGCTGCCGTAATATGCCTTACGTTTGCATTTTGGTGTGCAACCCGTCAAGTGGACAGTGAATAATTAAAAAGTTTGGTGCCGCCAG
>CAYMCZ010000014.1:0-35656 GCA_964389285.1 uncultured Lachnospiraceae bacterium
CGGAGCAGAGCTCTCGCGCACCGCGCACGAGATGGAACGCGCACGAGATGGATCCGTTCCGTTTCGCCATCGGATGCCGCGTCAAGGCTCCTCCGCCTGTGCTTCCGCCGTCTCCTCCGGCACCGGGGTTTCTTCAGCATCTGCCGCATTTTCCTCCACGGCCGCCGCTTCCTGTACACCTTCGGTAATCGCCGGTTCCTCCGCCGCGTCTTCGGTTATTCCCATGACTTCATAATAGATTGAATAAACATCCTCATATTCCCGCGCACCCGTATATTCTTCGTCCGGGAAAATATTCATATACGGCAGAAGCTCCTGAAAAATCTGCTTTGCCAGAAGCTGCGCGAGCAGGGATTCGTCCTGATCCGCCACATTCGGCTGGTCAATAACCACATATACCAGCACCTGCGGGTCGGCAACCGGGGCAAAGCCGATAAACGATATCAGATAATTTCCGCTGTCCCTCGGGATTTTCTGGGCCGTTCCGGTCTTTCCGCCCATCGTATATCCATCCACCTTTGCATATTGACCCGTTCCGGATATCATGGCTTTTTGCATGGCGTATTTTAAGTAAGTTCCCGTGTCTTCGGAAACCGTCTGTCTCTCGGTCACGGCTTCTTTTGTTTCGATCAGGTTTCCGCTGCTATCCGTAATGCTTTTCACGACATGCGGAATGTAATAATATCCGCCGTTTATAAGCGAAGACATAGCCGCCGCTTCCTGTATCATTGTACAGGTAAAGCCCTGTCCGAAAGAAGATGTGGCGAGTTCCACGGCTCCCAAATTATCAAGACTGTATAAAATGCCCTTGCTCTCCGCCGGAAGATCTATGCCCGTTTTTTTACCGAACCCGAAAATACTCTGATATTTCAAAAAGTTTTCGGCTCCGAGTTTAAATACGACCTGCATCATGGCGTCGTTGCAGGAGTTGATAATTACGCCTTCCGTTGTCATTTCCCCGTGATAATCCGGAAATACGGCGCAGCGTATGAGTATTTCCTTTATAAATTCATAGCCGTCGCACACAAAGGTGTCGTCTTTTTTTATGGAGTCGGTTTCGAGTGCCGCAGCTATCGTAAAAGGTTTAAAAGTCGAGCCGGGCTCAAATGTATCCGATGTGCAGAAATTTCTCCAGACCGAGGCCAGCCGCTCGCTTTCTTCCATATTTTCCAGTTTTTCCTGGTCTTTTATACGGCTTAAGTCGCGGGGATTGTTCAGATCGTACCAGTCGCTTGAGTCCATGCCGAGAATTTCCCCGCTTTTGGGATCCATTACTATCACGGCTATATTTTCGGCAGCTGCCGCTCCGTTTGGCCCGTCTTCGAAATGACCCTGATAATTTTCTATGGCCTTTCTGATTATCTCCTGTACATTTACGTCTATGGTCGAAACCACGTTGCTGCCTTCCGTTGCGGGGATTATGGTCTGCTCCACGTCCGAATCGGCGTTAAAATATCCGAAGATACGCCCGTTTGTCCCGTTCAGGATGTCGTTATAATATCCTTCTATGCCATAGGAGGCATTGTTCAAACCGCTGCAAAATCCGATCAGGTCGCACGCCAGGGAGTTCTGCGGATATACCCTTTTATATGTCTCCTCAAACCAAAGGCCTCTGTAATTTATTCTTTCGTTTATTTCTTCGTCCGTAAGGCTTTCGTCTTCGGTATTTGTCCGGGCCTCATAGGCCTCTTTTTCTTCCATGGTGACGTTTTTCTTTATTATCTGATACTGGCTTTCTTTTGTCTCCTCGGAAGTAATTCTGTTCCTGATGTCTTCTTCGTCAATACCGAACATCTCAACGGCAAGCTCCACGGTAGGCTCCACGTAAGGCTGTATAGTATTTCCGTTTTCATCTTTTTTTTCCGTGTTTATTACCTTGCAGTCGAGTACAAGATTATAGACTCGCTCGCTTGTCGCCAGTATGGTGCCGTTTCGGTCCAGAATATCGCCTCTTTTAAAAGGCATGGTTTTATTCGCGTACTGCTGCTGAGAATTTTGAAGCGCCATGCGTCTGTACGTTTCGCCGGACGCGGCATTTATATATGCTATTCTCAGCGATAAACCGACTAAAGCCAGCAAGGCCGCAAACAGCAGTCCTGCCAGCTTTTTGCTGATCTGCTTATTTATCTTTTTAACAGGATATCTTTTTATCCTGATTCTTTTTTTATTGCTCATATTCTACCTGCCGTATGCCGGACATCCGCCTACCCCTCACCGGGAACGTCTTTATACTGTCTGACATAACTGTTTTCGTCCAGATCATAGTACATTATCTGATCCGACGTGGCATAATGCATACCCAGCCTGTTCAACGCCGCGTCTTTGATCTTTTCAAGACTGACGGAGTCTACAACCTGGTTGTATCTTGCGTCATTGTCGTTTTTAAGCTCATTGTACCGGCTTTCAAGCACGGCTATGCTTTCGTACTGAGTTGTTAAAGTAGCCTTTTTTTGCAGGTAAACCACACAGAGCGCCAGCATCGCAACACAAACAACGGAAAGAAATAAAGCAAACCCTCTTCCGAAAGAGCGTGCCATGATGCCTTTCCCTGCTGCGGCATGCGTTCTTTTTTTTCTGCGTTTTTTTCCTTCTGTTTCCTGCCCGGGTATGTCAAGCACTCTGGCCGCATTGCCGTTTTCCATGCCGTAATACCCTGCTGTCCGAACACTGTTATTTACCCTTCGTTTTTTTTGTGCCATTTCTCACCTCAAAAAATCAAAAGCTGAGATATCCGTCGTCTTTATGCTTTTCACCGCATAAGCTTCGCCTGTTTGAATTCATTTCCGTATTTATACGGCTCTGCGTTCGAACACCCGAAGCTTCGCGCTGTGTGAGCGCATATTTTCTTTAATCTCATCTTCCGAAGGCAGAATCGGTTTTCTGCTTATCACGATACCTTTCGGTTTTTTTCCGCATACGCACACCGGAAAATCCGGAGGGCAGGTACACGGGTTTTCATTTCTTTTGAATTCGGACTTAACGATCCTGTCCTCTAAAGAATGAAAAGTGATAACACAAAGCCTGCCGCCGTCTGCAAGAAGATCGATCATGCTTTCCAGAGAGCCGCGAAGCACTTCCAGCTCGCGGTTTACTTCTATTCGGATGGCCTGAAACGTCCTCTTTGCCGGATGTCCGCCCTCACGCTTGTTCTTTGCCGGTATCGATCCCCTTATTATCTCAACCAGCTGAGAAGTGGTTTCAATGGGCTTTGTCTGCCTCGCACGGCAGATGTTTTTCGCGATCCTCGCGGCGTACCGTTCTTCTCCGTATTCTTTAATGACACGAAATAATTCGTCTTCCGTCCGGGTGTTTACCACATCCGCCGCCGACTCTTTGGCCGACCTGTCCATACGCATGTCAAGCGGCGCGTCGAAGCGGTATGAAAAACCCCTTTTGGCGTCATCGAGCTGATTTGACGATACACCCAGATCAAGCAGGATGCCGTCAATGCCTGAAATTCCCCTTTTTCCAAGCTCATCAGCCATGTTGCAAAAGTTGCTGCGGATGATGTCCACGCGGTCTTTAAAGCCTTTGAGCCTTTCGGCCGCGGCTTTGATCGCTGCTTCATCCTGATCGAAACAAAAGAGATGTCCTCTTTCTCCGAGCAGAGAACAAATCGCAAGAGAGTGGCCTCCTCCTCCGAGGGTTCCGTCCACATAAACGCCGTCCGGTTTTATTTTCAGGTTTTCGATACATTCATTCAGCAAAACCGGTATGTGTTTATATTCCGTCACGCTCAAATCAAAACTCCACAGTCCTGCAGGTTGTCTGCTATAGCGTCCATGTCGTCATAGCTGGAGATCCCTGTCCATCTTTCTTTGTCCCAGATCTCTATACGCTCGAGGTTTCCCGTAAGTACAACTTCTTTTTCGAGATGCGCGTATTCACGAAGTGCCGACGGGACAAGTATTCTCCCCTGTTTGTCCAGCTCGCACGTCGCCGCGCCCGAAACAAGAAATCTCGTGATCATTCGAGCGTTTTTATTTGTAAGAGGAAGGCTGCGCAGCTTTGTTTCGAGAATATCCCATTCTGTTTTAGGGTACACAAAAAGACACCCGTCCAATCCCCTTGTCAGAACAAAAGAGTCCCCCAACTCTTCCCTGAACTTGGACGGAATGATCAATCTGCCTTTTTCGTCAATCGAATGACTGTATTCACCCATGAACATACGGCATTTTCTCCCACTTTGCTCCACTTTGCTCCACTTACCCCCATATAATACATCAGAGCTTCGCAAAATGCAAGAAAAAAACGAAAAAAAGAGCAGTCAGCTTTCTGACTGCCCGCGCATGATTACTTTCGGTCCACCCGTTTTTTCGATATAATCTTTTGTAATAATAACCTGTCCTATGTTCGGATCTTTCGGAAGCTCGTACATGATGTCCAGCATGTATTCCTCAAGGATGGTCCTGAGCGCCCTGGCTCCGGTGTCCACTTCGAGCGCCTTTTCGGCTATCAGGTAGAGCGCTTCATCCTCAAAGGTCAGTTTCACATTGTCCAATTCGAGAAGCTTTTCATACTGTTTGAGGATGGCGTTTCTGGGTTCTTTTAATATTCTGACCAGCATTTCGGCGTTCAGGTTCTGCAGAGAGGTCAGGATGGGAAGCCTTCCCAGAAATTCGGGTATCATGCCGAATTTACGGAGATCCTGCCAGGTGGCTTTTTGGAGAATGTCTTTGTCATCGTCATATCTGTCTTTAAGATCGCTCTGAAAACCTATCGAAGCCCGTTTGTTCAGGCGTTCTTTCACGATCTCGTCCAGCCCCGAAAAGGCTCCGCCGACAATAAATAAAATGTTTTTCGTATCTACGGTCGTCATGGGCACCATGGCGTTTTTGCTGGTAGCCCCCACAGGCACTTCTATTTCGCTGCCTTCAAGCAGCTTTAACAGCCCCTGCTGCACGGCTTCGCCGCTGACATCCCTTTGATTCATGTTTTTCTTTTTGGCTATCTTGTCTATTTCGTCTATGAAAACGATACCCTGCTGACATCTCTCGACGTCATTGCCCGCTGCGGCAAGCAGCTTGCTTATCACGCTTTCCACGTCATCGCCTATGTAACCGGCTTCGGTAAGCGACGTGGCGTCGGCTATGGCGAGAGGCACGTTTAAGATTCTCGCAAGCATCTGAACCAGATAGGTCTTGCCGCTTCCGGTCGGGCCTATCATCAGCATGTTTGATTTCTGAATCTCGACGTCTTTCGCGTTTTCCGAAAGAATCCTTTTGTAATGATTGTAAACAGCCACCGAAATGACTTTCTTTGCCTGATCCTGGCCTATCACATAGTCGTCCAGCCGGGCCTTTATCCTGTGCGGCGCCGGAATATCCTCAAACGAAAGTTTCGGCACTTCCTTTTTCTCTTTTGGCTTTTTCTTTTTAAGCTGCTGGCTTTTCGGGATGTTTACCTGCCCGAACATTTCGGTGACATTCAGCGGCATATTTGAAAAAATCTCCGAGAGATCCATGGGCATGTTTTTCATGGTATCCATGCTTTTCTGCAGACAGTCGGCGCATACATACATGCTGCCGCCGAAATTGATCATCTTTCCGGCCACGCTTTCCGTTCTGCGGCATACCATGCAGACTTTTTCATATTCATCCGTATTGTCATCAGCCGGCCCCGCATTTTCAGCTGCGGTTTCGTCTTTGATGTTGTCAAGTTCATCCGCCATTTTTATTCCTCGTCATTTCCCCTGTTTTCATTGAAAAGGGGCTTTTCATGTTCGCTGTAATCAACCGCCATATAATAAATATTTTCCATTTCCATGTCCAGATAATATCCTCTCTGGGCGCAGCGCAGGAGAGATTCTTTGAACTCATCCGTCTGCGGGATATCTTTTTTGTACATGATCTTATGCTCAAGGCTCGCCCACCAGTCCATGGCTATCGTCCTGAACTGCACTTCCACGGTCATGTGCTTTTTATGGTCGTGCAGGAAAATCGGCACCGACACGATCAGATGCAGGCTCCTGTAGCCGTTCGGTTTGGGGTCTTTGATATAATCTTTTTTTTCTATCAGAACCACGTCGTCCTGCGACAGGAGCGTATCGGCCAGCCTGTATATGTCCGAGGGAAATGAGCAGATAACCCTTATGCCCGCCACATCGGTCAGATTTCTCTGTATGCTTTCTATGCTGAGAGGAAAATCTTTGCGGGCCAGCTTTTCCATGATGCTTTCAGGCGATTTCAGCCTGGTCTTGATGCTCTCAATGGGATTTCGGTCAAATTTCAGGGACAGCTCCTCGCTTAAAACATTGAATTTGGTCGCCATCTCCATGATGGCGCACCTGTAGTATGCCATAAGCTGCTTGTATGAGTCCTCGTACTGGTTGAGCCAGTTATCCATCCTGCCTTTTAAACGGCCGTCAATCCTTTTGGCGCCCATCTGTACCGACGGCACTTCCCTCTCTTTCCAGATGGTTCTGACCTTTCGGATTTCCCTTTTCTGTGTCATTTCAACATCCCCTCAAGTATGGAAGAAACCGCGGATACGGCATCGGGTATTTTGGACGCATCCCTGCCTCCGGCCGAAGCCATGTTAGGCCGTCCGCCTCCGCCTCCGCCTACTACCTGCGCCGCTGCCTTTACGATATTTCCGGCATGCGCGCCCCGGCTGACGGCTCCGTCAGTGGCCATCGCGCAAAGACTTACCTTTCCGTCTTTGGCGGAAGCCAGCACAACCACTCCTTCACCTAATCTTTCTTTAAGCTCGTCGCCCATGCCGCGCAGGGCGTTCATATCCATCTCGGGAACCGCTGCGGACAGGAGCCTAACCCCTTTAACCTCCGTTACCGAATCCATGATATCCGAAGCGGCGCTTTTCGCCAGTTTGGACTTCAGCGCCTCGTTTTCGGCTTTAAGGGCTTTATTTTCCTGCAGCATGTGCATTATCCTGCTGCCGATATCTTCGCCGGAAGCCTTTAAAAGCTCGGCTCCTTTTTTCAGTATGCCCTCCATTTCTTCGTAATGCTGAAGCACATTCTGTCCGGTCAGGGCCTCTATCCTGCGCACGCCGGACGCGATACCGGATTCGGACAATATTTTAAACGGCCCGATCTGGGCGGTATTTTTTACATGTGTCCCGCCGCAGAGCTCCGCTGAATAATCTCCAATGGAAACAACTCTCACTTCGTCGCCGTATTTTTCACCGAAAAGCGCCGTTGCGCCGGTCTTTTTGGCTTCCTCAAGGCTCATGAGATCGGTCTTGACATCCAGTTCGCGGTTGATTGTGAAGTTTACAAGCTTTTCCACCTGCCTGATCTCGTCATGGGTCATGGCCTGAAAATGCGAAAAATCAAATCGCAGCTTTTCGGGTGAAACAAGCGATCCTTTCTGCTCTACATGGGCTCCGAGCACCTCTTTTAACGCCGCGTGAAGCAGGTGAGTGGCCGTATGGTTGCGGCAGGTATCCCGCCTTTTGTATGCGTCCACAATAAGCTCGGCCTCGTCGCCGGCGTTTATCACGCCCGACCTCACAAAGCCGATATGGGCTATGCGCCCGCCTCTTAAATGAAGGGTATCCGTCACCTTGAAAAGCCCGGTTTTCGTCTTTATCTCTCCGGTGTCGCCTTCCTGTCCGCCCATGGTTCCGTAAAACGGCGATTTTTCGGTGATTACCGTACCCCTGTCTTTTTCTTTCAGCAAGGCGCGGATCTCGGAGTCGGTTTCCTCGCCCTCTTTTCTGTATGTAAGCACGGTTATCTTTGAAGTACAGGACAGATTTTCATAACCGACGAATTCGGTCGTAAGCGCGGTGTCGATCTCGTCATAAACCGTGGCCTGCGCGCCCATATAGTTGGTCTCTCCCCTGGCCGTCCTCGCCTTTTCCTGCTGCTCTTTCATGGCGGCCTTAAAGCCTTCTTCATCTATGGAGAAGCCTTTTTCTTCCATGATTTCGCGGGTCAGATCCATGGGAAATCCGTACGTATCGTAAAGACGGAAAGCGTCCTCGCCCGAAAGCATTTTATCACCGCTTGCGATAAGACGTTCCCTGATATCCGCCAGTATATGAAGTCCGTTGTCTATCGTCTTGTTGAACTGGCTTTCTTCGTTGTCCAGAACCCTTAAAATAAATTCTTCTTTTTCGCCCAGCTCGGGATAAGCGTCCCTGCTCCCGGATATGACCGTTTTTGCCAGATCCGAAAGGAACATGCCGTCTATATTTAATATGCGGCCGTGTCTCGCCGCCCTTCTTATAAGCCTTCTAAGCACATATCCCCTGCCCTCGTTTGTGGGCATGATGCCGTCGGAAATCATAAACGTCGCCGATCTGATATGATCCGTTATAAGCCTTATGGATATGTCATCCTGAGGGTTCTGATTGTATTTTTTATCCGAAACAGAGCAGACTTCGTCCCTCAGAGAGCGTATTGTATCCACATCGAATATGGAATCAACGTCCTGAACTATGACGGCAAGACGCTCAAGCCCCATGCCTGTATCTATGTTTTTGGAAGTCAGTTCCGTATAATTGCCTTTTCCGTCGTTTTCAAACTGGGTAAATACGTTGTTCCAGACCTCCATGTAGCGGTCACAGTCGCAGCCAACGCCGCATGACGGACTGCCGCAGCCGTATTTTTCTCCCCTGTCATAATATATCTCCGAACAGGGGCCGCAGGGGCCGCTGCCGTGCTCCCAAAAATTATCTTCTTTTCCGAATTTTTTGATCTTTTCTTCCGGAATGCCTATTTCATCACGCCATATATTAAAGGCTTCATCATCATCTTTATATACGGACGGATACAGTCTTTTTGGATCAA
The DNA here is from genome assembly GCA_964389285.1 of uncultured Lachnospiraceae bacterium. Taxonomy (GTDB): domain Bacteria; phylum Bacillota; class Clostridia; order Lachnospirales; family Lachnospiraceae; genus Alectryocaccobium. The sequence continues at coordinate 8,759 of CAYMCZ010000014.1, forward strand.
GCCCTACAACTTCCGTCAAAAATTCCCACGACCACCCGATAGCCTCTTTTTTGAAATAGTCCCCGAAAGAAAAATTTCCGAGCATCTCAAAAAAAGTGCCGTGACGGGCAGTTTTGCCTACGTTGTCTATGTCGCCCGTCCTTATGCATTTCTGGCAGGTCGCCACTCTTTTGCTTGGCGGTATCTCCGCTCCGGTAAAATAAGGTTTAAGCGGAGTCATCCCCGCGTTTATCAGAAGTATGCTCGCGTCGTTCCTGGGCACGAGCGAAAAGCTTTTCATGATGAGATGTCCCTTGGACTCAAAATAATCCAGAAACATCTTTCTGAGTTCATTTACGCCGTATTTTTTCATCTTTGTCTCCAGCCGGTTTTATCGGGTCTTTATTCTTCTGTAGTGCTTCTTTCCCCTTCTGACAAGGATGCCTTCTCCTTTTAAGCGGGAAGCGTCTATGATATATCTGATATCGGTGATCTTTTCTCCGTCTATAGAAGCACCGCCCTGCTCTATGGTGCGTCTTCCTTCGGATCTCGTCTTAACGAGTTCGGAGATCACAAGAACGGAAATCAGATCGATCCCTCCGTCCTTTAAATCAGATTCGGAAATCAGGGTAGTGGGGGTGTTTTCGTCGTCACCGCCGCCTCCGAAAAGCGCTCTTGCCGCGTTCTGTGCCTTTTTTGCCTCTTCTTCGCCGTGTACAAGAGCCGTCAGCTCATAAGCCAGTATTTCTTTGGCCGTATTTAAGCGGCTGCCTTCCCATTCGTCCATCTCGTCTATCTGCTCGAGCGGCAGGAAAGTGAGCATCCTGATGCAGCGAAGCACGTCGGCGTCGTCCACATTTCTCCAGTACTGGTAAAAATCATACGGGGAGGTTTTTTCGGGATCCAGCCATACCGCGTTGCCCGCGGTCTTGCCCATCTTTTTGCCGTCGGAAGTGGTGAGCAGAGTCTGTGTCATGGCGTATGCGTTTTTCCCTAATTTTTTTCTGATGAGCTCGGTACCGCCCAGCATATTGCTCCACTGATCGTCGCCGCCGAACTGCATGTTGCAGCCGTATCTTTTGAACAGCTCCAAAAAGTCATAGCTTTGCATGAGCATGTAGTTGAACTCCAAAAAGCTCAGGCCTTTTTCAAGGCGCTGTTTGTAGCATTCGGCGCGAAGCATGTTGTTGACCGAAAAGCAGGGGCCGATATCCCTGATAAATTCGACGTAATTCAGCTTTAGGAGCCAGTCCGCGTTATCAACCAGTATCGCTTTGTCATCCCCGAATTCGATAAAACGGCTCATCTGTTTTTTAAAACATTCCACGTTATGACGTATCATCTCTTTTGTCATCATGCTGCGCATGTCGGTGCGCCCCGAAGGATCTCCGATCATGGCCGTCCCGCCGCCTATCAGGGCTACGGGTTTATTTCCCGCCATCTGCAGACGTTTCATAAGACAAAGCGCCATGAAATGACCTACGTGAAGGCTGTCGGCCGTAGGATCAAATCCTATATAAAATACGGCTTTCCCTTCGTTTACGAGGTCTCTTATTTCCGCCTCGTCCGTTACCTGCGCGATCAGGCCGCGCGCCACCAGTTCTTCGTATATTTTCACCGTTTTTCCTCCTGAATCTTTAATTGATAAACGCTCCGGTATCAGAGCCTCTCTACACCCTTATCACAAGCTCCCTGCCTCCGGCGGCATATTGCCGCATCTTTACGCCCGCCGCGGTCAGCATTTTCTTTGAGGCCATGACCTCCAAAGTGTTCGCGTATTTGTCAGTCTCGTAAACGATCTCCCTGATACCGCTCTGGATGATGGCCTTGGCACATTCGTTGCAGGGAAATAAAGAGACATACAGCTTCGAGCCTTCCAGCGTCGTACCTCTGAAATTCAAAATTGCGTTCAGCTCGGAGTGTGTCACATAATAATATTTGGTATCGAGAGGGTTGTCGCTCTCTCTTTCCCACGGAAAATCATCGTCGGAGCATCCGACCGGAAAGCCGTTATATCCTATGGAAAGGATTTTGTTGTCCTGACTTACGATGCAGGCACCCACCTGCGTATTCGGATCTTTGGAACGCATGCCCGCCAATTTGGCGATTGCCATAAAATATTCGTCCCACGAAATATAGTCTCTGCGTTTTCCTTTCATAAGGCTCTCCCGTTTTATATTATAATAATCAATTTCTGTTTCAATCTTCTATCTGAGCTATCCTTCTGATATGCCTTTCGTCGTTTGAAAACGGCGTATCCAGAAAGATGTCGGTTATTTTAAGCGCAAGTCCGACTCCCGTGACCCTGCCGCCCATTGCCAGTATGTTGGAATCGTTGTGCTCACGCGTGGCCTGCGCGGTAAAGCAGTCGCAGCAAAGCGCGGCGCGGATACCTTTGAATTTATTTGCCGTCACCGAAACGCCTACGCCGGTTCCGCAGATCAGTATGCCTTTTTCACATTCGCCGTTCTGAACGGCCTGCGCGACTTTTTTCGCGTATTCCGGATAATCCACCGATTCGGTGCCGTATGTCCCGAAGTCCTTGTATTTAAGACCCCTTTTTTCAAGATGCTTTTTCACTTCCTGCATCAGCGCATATCCGCCGTGGTCACAGCCGAGAGCTATCATGTGTGTATCTCCTGTAATATTATTTTATTGTCATCCTGAGCTGACTTGTCATCCTGAGCGGAGCGTCAGCGGAGTCGAAGGATCTCTTCAGCTTTTCAGGGTCATAACACCCCTTGCGAAGCACCTCCGGCGTTTCTTTTGTCATGTCTACAATCGTGGATGCCTCCGAAAACCGCGTCTTTCCGCCGTCTATTATCATATCCACGCGATCCGAGAAATCCTTTATGACCGGGCCGGCAGAAACAGGCGCGGCTTTGCCGGAAATATTGGCGCTGGGTGCGGCCACAAAGCCTCCCGCGGCCTTTATCAGACGTTTTGCGATCTCGTTCGAGGGCATCCTTACCCCTACCGTGTCCAGATTTGCGGTCACGGCAGCCGGTACTTTTTTATTTTTTTTAAGTATCATGGTCAGCGGCCCGGGCCAGAATTTTTCCGCAAGACGAATTGCCGCTTCCGGCACATCCGACGCTATTTCAAACAGAGCCTCCATATCGGCAATGTGTACGGTCAGCGCCTTGTTTTCGGGCCTGCCTTTGGCTTCGTAAACCTTAATCGCCGCTTTTTCATCAAGCGCGTTTACGCCCAGGCCGTATACCGTCTCCGTGGGAAATGCCACAAGTTTTCCCATACGAATAAGGCGGCCGGCATATCTGATGGCCGCCTCGTCAGGCCTGTTTTCATCCATGATTACGATTCTGGCTTCCATTTCGCAAAGCTCAGTTTTCGTCGAAATCACTGTCCGTGTCAATGCTTACGTTCATGCTGTCGGAAATCTCGTTGATTTTTTTGATCGACTGCATAAATTCTTTTTGTATCTTGTTCGCGAAAGATACGAGAGAGCCAACCTCTTCCTGAATTGTAATATATTTGCCCGCGCCTTCCTGAAGCTTTTCGTTTACGCTTTCGTTTGCAGCGGCTATCATGGCCTCAGCCTTTGCCTGTGCGCCGTTTAACATATCGTCGGATTTGCTCTGCGCGCCCATTATCATATCGTTTGCTCTTGAGTTCGCTTCGGCAATCTTTCTTTCCGCACGTTTTTCGGCATCCTGAACCGTGGAAGCAGCCTGAGCCTCTGCCTTTGAGATGATATCGGTTTTACGGCTGTCGGCCTCTTTTATCGTCTGCTCGTATTGGATGCGGCTGTCTGCGATAATGCGCCCGATAATGTCCACATTGTCCACATAAGTCCGGTATTTTTCTTCTACGTTATCCATGTCGCTCATCTGCGATCTGATGAGTTCGATCTCCTGTTTTAATCTGGCGATCTCTTTGTCTTTTTTTACGATTGTCTGCTGCAGCGCCGCTTCTTTTTCCTCTGCGGCAGCCTTTGCCTCTTTAAACCGTCTCTGGACGTCTTCTTTGTCATATCCGCCCATCAAAGTGGTTTTAAAGGTTTCCCCGGCGGTTTCTTCCGCGAAGCTGTCCTGTGCCTCATCCGCAGGCGCGGCTTCGTCGGTTTCTTCGATAGCCTGCTCCGCTTCAATGATTTCTTCGCTGTCGATCACCTTTGTTGCATCTTCGCTGATTTCGCCGATTTTAATTTCTTCCATCATGGTTCCTTCTGTTTCGTCAATTTTGATCTCGAACATAATATTCCCCTTTCCGATTTCTTATAAACAGCATTTGCGGTCTTGCGCCGCCTTAAATCTATTTCAGACACCTGGCCCATGTTTCCCAGATATCGTCTGTTTCTTTTCCGAGCCGCCATCCCGAAGCTCCCGCCAGATCGTATTCGGATACCAGCATCAGCTTGGCTTCAATGGAGTCCTTATCTTCAAGCCAGATGCTGTAAACCGCCTCCGAGTCGGACGCGCTGCCCGTATATTGCCCGGCGTCTTCGTCCCAGACAAGCTCTATTCCGTGCTCCTTTGCGAAAGCCGCGCCGTCGGCCATGGACATGGCAGAGGATTCAAGTCCGTCCACTCCGCCGCGGTCGACCCAGCCTCTCGTATAGAAAGGAACTCCGAGTATGAGCTGACTGTTCGGACCTTCTTTCAGGGTGGCTTCTATACCGTCCCTCACAAATGAAAGAGATGCAACGGAACCCGCTTCGCCTGATGAAGAAGTGTGTTCATCATAAGCCATCACGACAATATAATCCGCGATTTTTGCCTGTTCCGCCCTGTCATAGTATAAAGTATAGGTCGGAACGTAATTATCCGTCGAAACGATCAGATTGTTTGCGTGCGCCTCAAGCGTCAGCTCCCTCAAAAACTGCAGATATGCCTTTATATTATCCTGTCTTATGACTTCAAAGTCAACATTGATCCCGTCCGCGCCGTAAGATACGGCGGAATTTATAACCTGTTCCACGAGATTCTTTCGGCTTTCGGATGATTCGAGGATCTCTCCCGTGGTATGATCTCCTGCCGAATAATCGCTCAGCATGATCCAGACATCAAGACCCATGCCGTGCGCCCTCTCCACAAAAGAGGCCTGACCGCAGTCGGTGATGTTTCCGCCCGTATCGGCTACGCAGTACCAGGTGGGGCAAATGATGTTTACATCCTTTACACCGGACATCATCTCTTCGAGCAGGTCATTCGTCTCATAATTATCAGAGTAGAACCAGACCATTTTCACGAGCTGACCCGTGGATTTTAAGATAAATTCGCGCTCTTCGGACGTTTCGGCTTCAGTGTTTTCGATTATATCATATGAATCTTTTTTTATGTATCCGCCGTATCCGTCGTCTGTGCATATAAGGCTCCAGTCGCCGGCATCCTCAATCACACGCACATGATCACCGCTTTTTGCCTTTGTCACAAGCCGGCTGCGCTTATCCGCCCTGTAATGCACATTTGCGTCTTTTGTCATAACTGCGGATTCGCCGTCTTTAAAATCTCCGGTGATTATAATCCTGTCCGGAGCCTCGAAAGTATTTACGGCAAGAGAGGTGTTTTCGGAAACGCAGTCGGCGTTAATATAGTATTTCCGGTCTTCATAAATCAACGCGCCCGTCCCGTCGGAAACCTGCCATGTCTTTGGGGAATATTCGGTGGTCTTATAGAGCACCCCCTCCTGCGCGTCCAGATAAAAACCGCTTGTAAGATTTTCCTCCAGCGCATCGTAAGGGATGTAGTATTCCCCCTCTTTTATGACGCCGCACTCTTTCGAAATCTTGCCGTTTATCATGACGGCGGCTTCACCATTTGAAACGCTGCCGAAATATTCTTCCGAGCTGATCGGGGAGGTGTTTTCACCGAACACACCCACCGCCAGCAGGATGACGAGCGCCGCTATAATAACAGGCGCTATGATGATCTTGCGGTTTTTTTTGCGTTTTTTCCCGGTTTTTGCCATTTTGTTCCTCAAATCAGGTGTTTTCAATAACTATCCCATTAACCCTGATATAGTATTATACCTAAATAATCAACAATAGGCAACCGCAAAAAAAGATGCCGCCTTTCAGACAGCATCAATAAATCCGTGTTCTTTTAAAATATTGTCAAGTTTCTCGCAATCATCGACCTTCATTATCATATAAGCCATGCCTTCTATGATGCCGAGAACCGAATACATGTATTCGATATTTATGTTTTCTTTTTCAAGGATGCTCATAACCTCATACATCCCTCCCGGGCGATCCGGCACGGCCACCGCCGCCACCTCAGAGATCATGGCGATATAACCCTCCGCTTTTAAGAGATCATACGCCCGCTGTGTCTGTGTGACCGCAAGCCTGATAATGCCGTACTCGGAAGCCTCGGCGATATTTAAAGCCTTTATGTCAATGTCGTTGTCTCTGAATATCTTTGCCAGCGCGGAAATCTGCCCCGAGCGGTTTTCCAGAAATACCGAAATCTGCTTTATAATCATTTGAATCTCTCCTTTCCTGCCCGCCTTTGCGATCAGATCTTGCGGCGGTCTATTACGCGCACCGCCTTTCCGGTGCTTCTTTCTATGGTTTTCGGAGCCACTAATTTTACTTTTACGGCTATCCCCAGCATCGATTTGAGCTCCGATACAAGGTTTTTCTCCATGTCTGAAATTTTTCCGAGATTGTCGGAGAAGATCTCCGGCGTCATTTCGACAAGCACCTCTATCGTATCCGTTGTCTTTATACGGTCCACTATGATCTGATAATGCGAAGTATATCCCGATTCCACGAGTACGGATTCGATCTGCGAAGGGAAAACGTTTACGCCTTTTACGATCAGCATGTCGTCGCTTCTTCCCATGGGCTTAGCCATTTTTATAAACGTACGTCCGCATGAGCATTTCTCTCTCGAAAGCACGCAGATGTCGCGGGTTCTGTAACGCAAAAGCGGGAAAGCTTCTTTTGTTATGGATGTAAATACCAGCTCGCCTTTTGAGCCCTCCGGAAGCACCTCTCCGGTTTCCGGATCTATTATCTCAGCGATAAAATGATCTTCGTTTATATGCATTCCCGTCTGTTCGCTGCATTCGTACGCGACTCCGGGGCCGCTGCTTTCGGTCAGCCCGTATATATCAAAAGCCTTTATTCCGAGCTGCTTTTCGATATCACGCCGCATTTCTTCGCTCCAGGCTTCCGCACCGAAAATGCCCGCTTTCAGCTTTATCTTGTCGCGCAGCCCTCTTTCATTTACGCTCTCGGCCAGATAAGCCGCGTAAGAAGGCGTACAGCATAAAATGGTCGAACCCAGATCCACCATAAACTGGAGCTGTCGGTCGGTGTTGCCGGAGGACATGGGCATCGTCATGCAGCCGACTTTTCTGCTGCCGCCGTCGAGCCCGAGCCCCCCCGTAAACAGCCCGTATCCGTAGCAGATGTGGCAGATATCGTCTTTCGTTCCGCCCGCCGCCACAACGGCTCTTGCCGTACATTCATCCCAGATATCCATGTCTTTTTCTGTATAATACGCTATTACGCGTTTTCCCGTTGTCCCTGAAGTGGAATGTATACGCACCACTTCCGATCCGGGTACGGCCAGAAAGCCGTCCGGATAGGTGTCGCGCAGATCCGCTTTAGATAAAAACGGCAGTTTATAAAGATCGTCTGAATATTTAATGTCGTCGGGGGTGACATGCGCCTCCTGCATTTTCTTTCTGTAGTAAGGCACGTTGTCCCAGACATGTTTTACCTGTTTCACGAGCCTTTCATCCTGCCAAGCCTTTATCTGCTGCGGCGAGGCACATTCTATTTCTCTTTGATAATACTGTTCCACGGATCCGCTCCTTTCTCAGCACTGCGCGTTTCTGCCCATTTCAAAAGCCTGTTTGTTGATCTCGACGAATTTCGGCGGAACCGACTTTTCGATTGTTTCGATCCAGAGTTCTTCGGGAAAATCAAAATATTTTGAAAGGCGTCCCATCAGAGCCATGTTTACCACTTTGATGTTGCCTATCTCGTTCGCGATCGCAAGCGCGTCAAATACATCCACCTTTATGCCCGCGCCGCTCATTTTCGCCGCCAGATCTTCGGGGTATTTTTTCGCCCCGGTGATAACGGGAATGGGGTTTATCTGCTGTGAATTTGTGATAATCACGCCGTCTTCACGCAGGTACTTTGTCCATCTGGCCGCTTCCAAAAGCTCGAACGACAATATGATGTCGGCCTCGCCCTGATCTATAATCGGCGAATATACGTGTTCGCCGTATCTCACGTAAGTTACGACGTTTCCGCCCCTCTGGCTCATGCCGTGAACCTCGCTCACCTTTACGTCATATCCTTTTGTGATAAGTATGCGTCCCAGCAGTTTGCTCGCAAGGAGAGTTCCCTGACCGCCCACGCCTACGATCATGATGTTTTTCGTTCTCATACCAAGCCCTCCTTAAACGCGCTTAAGCGCGCCGAAGCCGCAAAGCTGCGCGCAGACATTACAGCCCGTACACAGCGTATTGTCGATAACAACTTTTTTCCCGGTGACGCTTATAGCGGGACAGCCGATCTGCATGCAGGAGCGGCAGCCCGTGCATTTGTCCAAATCCGGCGAAACGGGGCCGGGATGCTTTACGTATTTGAGAAGAGCGCAGGGACGGCGCGAAATGATGACCGATGCCTCCGGCGCCTGAAGTTCTTCTTTTAATACTTTGTCGCACTCCGCCAGATCATAAGGATCCACGACCCTTACTCTTTTGATGCCCGCTGCCCGGCAAAGGGCTTCCAGATCTATTTTAGCGGCGGGATCGCCTTTAAGGTTTTTCCCGGTGGTCGGGTTTTGCTGATGGCCGGTCATTCCCGTTATGGAGTTGTCCAGGATAATGACCGTGGATGCCGACTCGTTGTAGGCGATATTTATAAGTCCGGTCACGCCGGAATGAATAAAAGTCGAATCTCCTATGACGCCGACCGTATTTGCCGCGGTTTTATTTTCGTTTGATTTGTTGAAACCGTGAACGCCGGAGACGGAAGCACCCATGCAGATAGTGTATTCCATAGCGGAAAGAGGCTGCACAGCCCCGAGCGTATAGCATCCGATATCTCCGAGTACCGTAACCTTATTCTTTTTCAAGGTATGGAAAAGCCCCCTGTGCGGACAGCCCGCGCACATGACCGGAGGACGCTGCGGGATTTCGTCTTTTAACTCAAATCCGCTTTGTGTCGGTATTCCGAATTTTTCGGCTATAAGGTTCTGGCTGAACTCGCCGATACAGCTGAACATTTCTTTTCCGGCAACGTCAAGTCCTATGCATCTGCAATGCTCTTCTATCACGCCGTCCAGCTCTTCCACCACAATTACCTTTTCAACGCTTTCGGCGAATTTTTTGATCTTTTCAACCGGAAGCGGATTTATCATGCCTAATTTAAGCACCGGATAAGTGTCTCCCAGCACCTCTTTGACATACTGATAACTCGTTGAAGAAGTGATTATGCCTTTGCTTTTATCGCGGCCTTCTTCTATTCTGTTTATATCCGATTCTTCGGCAAAGGTACGCAAATCCAACGTTCTCTGCTCCACTATCGGATGCCGTTTCTTTGCCATGCCCGGCATCATTACATATTTCTGAATGTTTTTTTCATAAGGTACGGGAGCCTTTTCGGCACGCACACCCTCTTCCGCGAGACTCTGGGAATGCGCTATCCTCGTACACATCCTGATGATAACCGGCGTGTCGAATTTTTCGGAGAGCTCGAAACCGAGCTTTGTAAATTCGAGCGACTCCGCCGAATCAGCCGGTTCCAGCATGGGAACCTTTGCCGCAATGGCATATCTTCTGGAATCCTGTTCGTTCTGCGAACTGTGCATGCCGGGGTCGTCCGCTACGCCGATCAGCATGCCTGCGTTTACCCCGGTATATGATATGGTAAAAAGCGGATCCGCCGCCACATTTAAGCCCACGTGCTTCATGCCGCAAAAGCTTCTGTGTCCGGCGAAGCTGGCTCCGAACGCCGACTCCATGGCCACTTTTTCATTCGGGGCCCACTCGGCGTATATTTCGGGATATTTTGCCGCTATCTCAGTTATTTCCGTGCTCGGAGTTCCGGGATAACTCGATACAAAACTGCACCCGGCTTCATATAGTCCCCTTGCAACAGCTTCGTTGCCAAGCATAAGTTTTTTCATCTTTTTCTCCCTTTTTTCGGCTTTTCAGCCGGTTATCTGCGCTTCCACAAGCCGTCCGTCAAAATATCTTTTTCTGAGCACGGGCTTTTCGATCTTGCCCGTAGGGTTCCTCGGTACCCTGTCAAAGATATATTTCCTGGGTCTTTTGTATCTGGGAAGCTCTTTGCAGAACTGCTGCATTTCCTCTTCGGAAGATTCGCAGCCGTCTTTTAACTCTATTATAGCCGCCGCGATCTCGCCAAGCCTCGCGTCAGGCAGGCCGATAACGGCCACGTCCTTTATCTTGTCGTTTGTCCTTAAAAAATCTTCTATCTGAACGGGATAAATGTTTTCGCCTCCGGTGATGACAACGTCTTTTTTGCGATCCACAAGATAAATAAATCCGTCCTCATCTTCTTTTGCCATATCTCCCGTGTAAAGCCAGCCGTCTTTTAATATCTCATCCGTGGCTTCGGGATTTTTATAATAACAGATCATGACTCCCGGGCCTTTTACCGCAAGCTCTCCGATCTCTCCTGCGGCAACCTCTCCGCCGTTTTCGTCTATAATCTTTGTCTCCCAAAGATATCCGGCCTTTCCTATGGCTCCTACCTTTTCTATGTTTTCAACTCCCAGATGCACGCAGCCGGGTCCCAAAGATTCGCTTAAACCGTAGTTTGTATCATAGTCATGATCCGGAAAAACTTTTTTCCATCTCTGGATAAGGCTGGGCGGAACAGGCTGGGCTCCTATATGCATGAGTCTCCACTGCTTTAAACGATATTCGGAAAGATCGATCCTGCCGGAGTCTATTGCGTCAAGGATATCCTGCGCCCACGGAACCAGCAGCCAGACAAGCGTACAGCGTTCGCGGCTTACTGCCCATAGAATGATCTCCGGGGTTATGCCCCTCAGCAGCACGGCTTTTCCGGCGGATAAAAGACTGCCGAACCAATGCATTTTCGCGCCCGTGTGATAAAGCGGCGGAATGCAAAGAAATACATCCTCTTTTGTCTGCCCGTGATGCTTTTGCTCCGTCAGGCAGGAAGCGTATAATGCGCTGTGTTTATGAAGTATGGCTTTCGGAAAGCCCGTTGTGCCGGATGAAAAATATATCGCGGCATCGTCGTCTTCCCTTACATCCACCGGCGGTGCCAAAGGCACGCAAAAGCCCATCAGCCTCCAGCAGTTTTCGGCATACGAAGGCATTTCACACGGATCTCCGATAAAGAAGCAGAAATCTATGCCGCTCATTTCATCATAAACGCTGCTTACTCTTTCGACGAACTCCGGTCCGAAAATTAGTACGCTGACATCCGCCAGATTCGAGCAGTATTTGATCTCCTCGGCGGAATATCTGAAATTCATGGGAACCGCTATGCAGCCCGCCTTTAATATGCCGAAATATATCGGCAGCCATTCCAGGCAGTTCATCATGAGGATCCCGACCTTTGTATCTCTTTCTATGCCCCGGCTCAGCAAAAGGTTTGCAAGTTTGTTTGCCTCCCTGTCAAATTCGCTCCAGGTAAGCTCCCTTCGTATGGGAGCGTTTTCATCCGCGTTTTCGATAAGTCCGGCTTCTTTCCACGGCGTGCTTGTGCTTTTATGGTCCGGATTCGGATTGAGCTCCGCGAGCGCCACGTCTCCTCCGTACAGACGGGCATTCTTTTCCAGCAGTTCTGCTATTATCATAAAACTTTCCTTTCGGTTTGCATGTTTTAACGCCGATTTTGGATAAAAATCCTAACTCAGCCCTGATACTGTAGCACGTAAAAGCGCTGAAGTCAACATATGCAAATCATATGAAACAAAACGTGCTGTCGCGATATACAAAGAGCATGAATATTCTGGAGGGAACATCCGCAGCGTCAGTTCTTAGCGAACGCAAGCATAAGCGCAACGTGAGGTTAGAACTGCTACGCGAGGACTAAGCGCGAGCGGTTCCTGGAAGAATATTCATGATAATGTATATTGCGGCAGCCCGTTTCCGTACTGTTATAATGTTTACACCGCTTTAGTTTTCCATATACAGGGCCGTGGTGGATACCTCGGAATGGCCCAGCATGGCCTGAACTTTTTTTAAGTCCACGCCGCTTTCTATCTGGCGCACGGCAAACGAATGTCTGAGGGAATGAGGGGTTATATCTTCCGAAATACCCGCCGCCTCGACGTAGCCTTTCAGCATTTTCCAGAAACCCTGGCGACTCATGGGCTCGCCCTGAAAATTCGTAAAAAGGATTTCTTTCTCTTCTGATTTTATAAATGCGCCTCTTGCATGCTTAAGATAAATTTTGAGTGCCTGTCCGGCTCTGCCGCCAAAGGGTATACGTCTTTCTTTTTCTCCGTCTCCGCATATGAGGATGCTTCTCTTTATATCCAGATCGGATATTTTAAGGTTTATAAGTTCGCTGACCCTTATGCCCGTCGCGCACATAAGCTCAAGCATGGCTTTGTCCCTGATGCCTTTCAGCGTCTTTTTGTCGGGCTGTTCGAGCAGATAATCTATCTCTTCGGGGCTCATGCCCTTTGCAAGTTTTTTTTCAACTTTGGGGAGATCTATCCCCTGCATGGGATCGCTTTTTAAAACGCCCCCGTTTAAACAATATCTGTAAAATGTTCTTAACGCCACTATCCTGCGGGATATGGTTGCGGGAGAGAGGTTTTCGTTATTAAGATAATTCACATATTCTTTCAGATCATCCGATGAAGCACGGGAAAGCTCCTTAACTCCTTTGGCTTTGAGGTATTCGTCCGCTTGTTTCAGATCTCTCTCATAAGAAATCTCCGTGTTGTAAGAGACCTTTTTGTCTTCATGCAAATAATCGACAAAGTCCTGAATCGCGTTTTTCATTACGCCGACCTCTATTTATCTGTATTTACTGCGTTTTATGCCGGAAATTCCGAAGCCGTCACCTGTTATAATTTACGATGCTGCCGAAATCCTCTTTTAATGAAGCTCCGCCCACAAGTCCCCCGTCGATATCGGGCATGGCGAAAAGTTCGGCCGCGTTGCCGGCGTTAACCGACCCGCCGTACTGAATACGGATTTCGTTCGCAACTTCGCTTCCGTAAAGCTCGGCAATACAATCCCTTATGCCTTTGCAGACCTCCTGGGCCTGCTCGTTTGTTGCCGTCTTTCCGGTGCCGATAGCCCAGATAGGCTCATAGGCGATCACGACCTGTTTTGCCATGTCCGCGGCAACGTCCTGAAATCCGATCTTAACCTGCTGACGCACGTGCTCCATCGTCACGCCCTTTTCTCTCTGCTCAAGGGTTTCGCCGCAGCACATGATCGGAATGAGTCCGTATCTGAATGCCGCAAGGATTTTTTTATTCACGTCCTCGCTTGTCTCACCGAAATACTCCCTTCTTTCGGAGTGTCCGAGTATCACATACGAAACTCCGGCATCGGCAAGCATTTTACCGGATATCTCTCCGGTAAAAGCACCTTTTTCTTCGAAATGCATGTTCTGCGCGCCTACTTTTATATCAGTGCCCTCACACGCCCTTACTACAGGTATAATATCTATAGCGGGAACTGCGAATACCACGTCAACCTCATCGTTTTGAACAAGGGGCTTCAACGCTTCGACAAGCGCCACCGCTTCTTTGGGGGTCTTGTTCATTTTCCAGTTTCCCGCAGCGATTATCTTTCTTGACATATTTTTCTCCTGAATTATTATTTGTCGTCGGCAGCCGCCACGCCCGGAAGCTCCTTGCCCTCAAGGAATTCCAGAGAAGCGCCTCCGCCTGTCGAAACATGGCTCATCTTGTCGCCGAGACCCATCTGGTTTACGGCTGCAGCCGAATCGCCGCCGCCTATTATCGTTACCGCGTCCGTGTCCGCCATGGCCCGGGCAACGGCAAGGGTCCCCTTTGCGAGAACGGGATTCTCAAACACTCCCATGGGGCCGTTCCAAACCACGGTTTTAGCTCCTTTTACGGCATCCGCATACATTTCTGCGGTTTTCGGTCCTATATCAAGCCCCTGCATATCGGCGGGAATCTCATCCACCGAGAGAACCTGAACATCTATTTCGGCGTCAATCGGATCCGGGAAGGCTTTCGCCGCAACCACGTCCGTCGGAAGCAGAAGTTCTTTGCCTAAGGTCTTTGCTTTTTCGATCATGTCCATACAGTAATCGATCTTTTCGTCATCCACGAGAGAAGTGCCGATCTCTTTTCCCATTCCTTTCAAGAATGTGTACGCCATACCGCCGCCGATGATAACCTTGTCGCATTTTTCGATAAGATTGGAAATAACATTGAGTTTATCGGCTATCTTTGCTCCGCCGAGCACCGCCACGAAAGGACGAACCGGTTTTTCAACGGCATTGCCGAGGAAATTGATCTCTTTTTCCACAAGATAACCAACTACGTTTGTATCGACGTATTTTGTAACGCCAACATTTGAGGAATGAGCCCTGTGAGCCGTGCCGAAAGCGTCGTCAACATATATGTCGCAAAGAGAAGCGAGCTCTTTTGAAAGGTCTTCGCCGCATTTGGTTTCTTCGGCTCTGTAGCGTGTATTCTGAAGGAGCACAACATCCCCGTCCTTCATGGCCGCAACCGCCTCTTTCGCATTGGGCCCGACAACCTCGTCATCCGCCGCGAAAACAACCTCCTGTCCGAGAAGCTCGCTGAGCCTTACCGCCACGGGAGCAAGGGAAAGTTCGGGCTTGGGCTCGCCTTTGGGTTTGCCCAGATGCGAACAGAGAATAACCTTTCCGCCGTCGTCTATCAGCTTTTTGATCGTAGGCAGGGCTGCCGTCAGTCTGTTTTCGTCGGTGATCACGCCGTCTTTAAGAGGTACGTTGAAATCACACCTTACCAATACTCTTTTCCCTGCCGCATTAATGTCGTCAACCGTTTTTTTATTAAACATATGCCATCTCCTTTAATACTAATTTTTTAATTATCCTGTTTTTCTGATGAAAATAAATGCACCGACAACTCCAAAGAGCACTGCCCAGATCCACCAGTTAAAGAATATCTCCGTCGGGATAACGCCGCCGCGGGTGTTTGTGAAACCATGTTCCTTATCATTGGTGAGAGTCTTTTGTCCGGTAGTCGCGCCGCTTGCGCCGTCCACCTTGGTAGAGTAACCCTCGGTATTGCCGTCAAGCTCCGTAACGGTATAGGTCGAACCGGCCGGCAGACCTTTAAGTACGGCCTGATTATTATGCTGCAGGTAAACATATACCGTTGCCTTGCCTTCCGAGTCACAAACGATATTCTGGCCGGGTGTTCCCGAGGGCGCATCGCCCGGAAGGTCATCACGGGTATTTCCGCCTTCGGTTCCGTCTCCGTTAAGAATCACGCCGCGCGTATATTTGGTGGAGCCGTTCGGAGGTAGACTTCCGTCCGCGCTGCCAAATGTCGTTACGGCTTGCGACATATCCAGCGTAAACACCGTATCCGGGAGCGAAATGATATCGATCTTAAACTTGAAGAACTGTTCTTTGGAGCCCATGTTGCCGCCAATGGTCTTGGAAACGGTCAGGTCAACAAATTTCCGGTTAGTAAATGTCGCGGTCGTTCCGGTCGTTTTTCCTTCAGGAATAGCTGCGATACGTCCTTCTGCATTCTCCTTCTGGGTCAGTTTCCATTTATCCATTGGCGAACCGTAGACAGGTACAAGCGTTCCATCTGCCGTGACTTCCCATGCTTCATAATTCAGACCCACCGGAATGTTCTCGAACAGCTTACTTCCTTCCCGGTTTGAAGTGGTTATGGATACTTCCCACGTATCGTCGTCAACCAGGGTTGCGTCAATTGACGAGAAGTCAAAGCCGAAGCTGTTCTTCTTCTGTCCTGCCGGCGGATCCGGGATGACAGGCGGATTTTCCATAGTGAACTTCACACGGAACTTAAAGGTTTCGTCCGGGCTGCCGGCCGCGATCTTCTTCACCACTTCCAAGGCGCCCTTTTTGACTTCATTTTTGAATACGGAGGTAATGTCCGAAGACGTAAGCGTCCCGGTCGTGTCGGTCGCGGATTTGAGCTTCCATGTGTAAGGAGAGTCCCCCGTCACCTTGAACTCACTGCCGACATTGACTTTGCTCTGATCCTTGTCCACTTCCCAGACTTCGTACTGATATCCGTACGGAATATCGGGAACGGTGATGGTTCCGTCTTTCTTTAACGTAAACTTATATACTTCCTGACCTTCGATCTTTGTCATTCCCGGAACGTTGGAAAGATCATAATATTTGGTCCCTGACGGTACATCCGGCGGGGTGAATGTTCCCTCTCCGCCGTTTACGGCATTACCGCCGCCGGCGGAAGCAGTTCCCACTAAAGTATCAATGTTTTCGCTGGTTACGGGATCAATGTATTTCAGCGTCAACAGTCCGCTGTCTCTGGCAGCCGATCCGCACATACCGCTGTAATCACTCGGCATGTGCATCACATTTAATGTTGCCGTCAGATTGACACATGCGCCAAACATCATTGAAGATCTTTCAAGCTTTGATGTGTCAAAATGAGACAGATCCAGACTCGTTAAACCCGAGCACCCCCAGAACATCTGATACATATTCGTAACTTTACTCGTATCAAAATGACTGACATCAAGAGATGTTAACAGGTAACTCTCAGTAAACATATAATGCATGTCCGTGCATTCGGAAGTATCCAGTTTATCTAATCCTTCGATCGTTGTGGCGGCAACTTCGCAGAACCAGGTCGCAGTTGACTTCGGCTTAATAATATCCTGTATTTCTACTGACTGAATTCTCCAGCCGCCCTGAGGCCAGCCCCCATGATAGCTTTCTTCCTCTAATCCTGCGTAATATGTCTTGGTTCCGACAACCTGTTTATCCGTATATTTTCCCGGCTCATCCCTGAACAGGACCAGACTGTGGTCTGCGCTGTCATAGACTGCAAATGCTTCTGTTTCCGGCTGTTCTTTCCATACCCTGATCCTGAACTCAAACTCTTCATCGGTGTCAATGAAGTCTGTCTCTTTTTTGATTGTCAGATCAAACTTCTTGAGAGTATTTTCCATCTCCCACTTATCTGTATCCGGATTATAAGTTGGTGCCTTGGTCTGTGTATACTCCTCCGGCACCGTCTCAGAAACGGACTTGACCGTCTCCGCGCCGGGAATCTCATTAAATGTATAGGTCCACTTATTGCCGGCCTTAACGAGCTCGGCATCATCCTGCGTATATTCATGGGTCGTGGCCGCAACCGGTTTGGTTCCTTTTTCAACCACAAAGAATTGGGTAACCGTATCCGGATCTTCACCTGTAACAGACACAAGAACGAGAAATGTATTATCACCCAAAGTGTACTCGAACATCTCAAGGGTGTCGCCATCCTCTATCGTTACGGGACCGTAACTGCCCCATACGATATCATCAGGAGCAACTGCTGTCTTATCGTCCGATGGCAGAGAATTATAATACAGGACAACAGGAGAACTGCTGGAAATATCCATGTTCGACTGAACAACATATGCGGGAGCCGTAGTGGCCGGAACATCGGTCACGACTTTAATCTCTAACGCAGAAGGTCTGAGATGCTCAAAATCATCATCATCTATCCAGGTTTTCTCGACAACAACGGGCTTCACTTCATTTTGGAATGAAACCGTTATATCTTCTTTGACCTTGCCGGACACCTTGGCCGCTTCCATATCAACGACGGTATCCTTCATCGGCACATATTCTTCGGCATCTTCATCCCATTTGTATGCCGTGAAATCCACACCGTCCGGAATGGTAAATGATTCGTTGGCCTCCAAAGTGAATGTGTAGGTGCTGCCGTCTTTCGTTACCTGCTTTGTTTCGTCCTCAACAGCTTTATTTATATAGAAAGTATCTGAAGTGATGACATAATATCCTTTGTTCCGGATATCGATCATCTTGCCGGAGCCGGTATAATCAATACCGCTGATTGTGGTGTCAAAATTGAAGAACCAGCCGTCACCGGTTTGCTGTTTCTCTATATTATTGCCGCCATAGATCAGCTCCGTATTCGCCGGGAACTCATAAGCATAGCCGTTCTCATCCGCGATAAAGACATTGATATCTTCATAAAGCGTATATGAAGCCGGAGTCTGGTTGCTGCCTCCCATGATCCTTCCGAATACCTGAGGGCCGGCCTGGGTGTTGAATATGGCCGGTTTACAGTTATTGCTCATGTATGTTGCATTATCCGGGATGGTGATGCTTGCCGTCCAGACACGAACGACGACATCCTTGAACACTCCCTCCTCGACCTCTATGGCGTTTGGATAGGTGTATGTTACCAAGCCTCTGGGATACTGGCCTGTATCATGAATACCGTCCGGAATATCTCTTTCGGAAGGGTCAATCGGATAAGAAACCGTCCGATTGGTCTCGGTAAATCGTGCCACCTCACCCCAAGTGCCTGTACGCAGTCTGGTGTTGTCGCCTTCCAACTGGAAAAGATCTCCCGTTTGTCCGGAGGTCTTTAATACATGTCCGTTCATCCTTACGATCGGGGTCATGGTGGACAGATCCGCAACCTTCGGGACGAACTGTGTGGTATCATACGCGTTGTCCGCGTAAGGAATCCACTCCCTTGTTACCTTTGCCGCGACCGTGTATGTGGTTCCGCCATTCTTTTCCTGCACTTTGAAGATTCCTGTGCCAGTGGTGCTTGTATCGACGGGATCATCCCATGTGATGTCGGCATCCAGAATGTCTACCATGGTGAGGTTGTCCATGGATTTGCCCGTATATTTACTTTCGGATGTACTTGTCGTGTCCTGATCAAAATACTGTAAAACAAACTCTTTTTCACCGGAGTCATCCAGCACGATACTCGGTGTATGATCTTCGTACTCTCTGTAATGGAAAGCGATCTTATGGTTGTCCAATATGGGCGTATTGGTCAGATCTTCTTCCGGCGTCGGAGGATCGCTTTCATCCACTACGATCTTATAAGAGCCCGGTTTGTTCAGTTTGTTGCTCACCGTTTCCGAGCCGTCGGCGGCCACCAGTTTCCATCTTCCTGCTATCAGTTCCTGGACCTCGTACTTGTGCCCGCCAAGAATACTGTCGATAGTGAAGCTCTCACCATTCTTTATCTTGAATATATAACTGCCGTCGCCGACCGGCGTTCCGCCGTAGCGAGACAGGTTCATGTATTCCGGTCCGGTTTCGCCGTCGATCCAGACCTTCACCTTATATTCAAAGGTGCCTTCTTTATCGTCAACGGTATTCTTCTCCACCTTCAGGTCATAGTCGTTGATCTTGTTTACAATTTTTACTTCTTCTTCACCGTCAAAGCCTCTGACCGTTGCATTGGACGTCTTGCTTACGAACTCCCAGCCCTCACGGGTTCCGATCTTCTCGCTCCCGTCTTCACCGATCTCGACGATATCATAATTCCATCCTAAAGGAACGATGCCGTCCAGTTCCAAATAATTATCGTAGTTATGGGTGCTGTCTGTTTTGGTCTTAATCTCAAACTCATAAGTATCAGGAACGACCTGTCCGGAACTGTCTTTTACCGGCTTCATGCCTGCTGCCTGTAACTTACTGTCTATATCATACTGTTCTGTGCCGCCGGTCTGCCTGATCTCCACGATCCAACCGTCTTCCACCTTCAGCTGCGACTTTAAGATATCTTCCGGGCTGCTGCTTCCGTGCGGAGCTTCAAATATGAAGTAATTATTGTTTGTATCTTTGGGCGTTATCGTGTAGTCGTCAAGACCGCTGACCTCCGGATCAAGCGGATTCGGGTCAGCAAAGTTATAGTATTCCCTGTGGTAGTTATCATAAACCTGTGTTTCTATCTGTTCCTCTGTGATTTCATAGAAGTTGATCTTTTTGTAAGTGCCTCCCGCGCTGGATGACGCTATATATCTGCTGTTAGCGGCGTCATAGCGAACACCCCATGTGTTTACATCGGCATAGTAACCGCCCGGCGGGCCGACTCTCAATTTGTCGTTGTTGCCGGTCTCATGATACAGGTACTCTTTGTTGACTCCCCACTGCACCCTGTTGCCGCTGCCCGGATATACAAATGCGTAATAATTGATATCCGAAAAATCCGTAGTTCCGTTGGTGAGATCCACAGTCTTCCTGATGAAAGTATCCGCGTCATCATCCCAGCCCATGATAAAACCGGTGCCGTCTTCCATGACATATTTCTTTCCTTGCTGCAAGGCATTGGAAGCTACCGGCGAGAAGTTATACTTGGTGACCACCTCGGTGTGTGTCCATTCAGGATGCTCTCTTTCGGTCACTACACTTACGTTCATTTTGTAGAATTTGACATGTTCGCCCCGGACTGCAGGAGTATGTACGCCGTCATCCGGGTTGACGATTCCGTAAAGATTCGTATAGTAGTACTCCTCGGGCGCTGCCTGACTTGCTCCTCCATCCCTGGTATTAAAGCCGTATTCCCATGCGATCTTGTGATTCGCGGCGGCCGGCCAGTAAGTCCAATATTTGCTTGTATCTAAATATGGCGCGGCAACCAACGCGTAGAGGGGGTAGTCAACTCCTTTGCTCTGCATCACGCGGAGCCCGTCTGCGGTTTCAATATTGTCGACAGTATTGTATGTGAATAAATAGTCGCCCGATATCGGCGGCGTGCCGGTAGTGTTGGTCTCCGTATAGGTATCCGGATCAGATATATCATTGTTTCGTATCCAGATGTCATTCGCCGCATCCCACTTCATGAAGTTGCCGTTGGGATCGAACATATAATACTCTCCGCCGACGTCGGGATTCGTCACTTCCTCAAAGGTATATGTATATTTAGTGGTTTCGGGATTGGGGTATTCTTTATAAGCGGCGACCTGATAAGTGTTCGGATCGATCTCGCGGGAATCCCACACTTTGATCCTGAACTTAAAGGTATCGTTCACCCTGTGTCCGACGTCCTGGACGCTTTTTTTGATCTTTAATGTTGTCGGTTTCCATTTCCACGTGAATGGAGTTGTTCTCGTTGATCCCTGAGTACTGCCAGAACTCATAAGTATAATACATAAGATTACCGTGAGAGTCATAAACAGGCTCAGGGTCTATCTCCATGCGCTCATTATATCTTGTAACTGCACCTGTATTGGGATCTGTCTTAACCGGAACGGTGCCGGTGGCGTCGTTATAATTCAGGCTGCCCTGATTTACGATCACCTTGCCCTTTATTTCATAACCCGGCTCCGGGGTCATGGTATATTTCACTTTCTGACCGACTACCGTTGCCACGGTCGATTCATCTATGACCGTGCTGTCGTCAAACAGTGTGCCGTCTTTATTTCCGTACTGAGTTGTCTGTATCCTGCCGCCGACCGTTCCTTCGGGACCGCCGTCATTCTTGCCGCCGATGCGCTGGCCGTCCTTATCGTAAGTCGTTGTTGAAGATTTTAACATGAACTGGATCGGTTCCGCGCCGACAATGAAATACATTTCTACCGGTGCAGTTCCTGTTCCGCCAAACTGGTTCGTGGTTTTAAGACCTACATTGTTATCGATCAGCGAAATGAATCCCGAGTAGAATGATTTGTCCCATGCCGAGGGGAGCGTTCGCCCGCTGGGATAAAACCTCCATCCGTCAGGATTGCTTGTGTCAATAAGGGTAGAATAACTTGGAAATCCGGAAGAAGTGTCCGCTCCCGGAATATAAATCTTACTGGAAGGATCGATAGACTCTCTATAAATAAATGTCTCTTCGGAAAAATTATTGTGATTTTCAGCGCTGTTGAGCTGGCCGAAATTCGCATTGTCGGCTCTGTTGACATCAATGTCCACCATAGGGAAGTAGAAGGTGCCTTCAACAGCCTTTCCTGCCAGATCGGGATCCGGATAATCAACAGGATATTTCACCTGTACCAGCGTATCCCATACCGCGCCTACCCTCTGGTTTTTTCCTCCGGTTCCGGCATTTGCCCATACAACACCATCCTTATCATCATTCAGCTTCATGCCGTTGATGTCTGCCATATTTCCGGACCAGAGCGTGAGCGCCATGTTGTCGATCATATCGTTCCAATTTTCCGCAGTAATATTCTTCTGGAAATACAGTTCCAGATTGCTGTATGTGATATAGACATCCAATACCGTGCCGTTTGCGTCTTTTGCTGCGCCTTTATAAACGAACTCCGCAATATCGCCAGGATATTTTTTTCTCCCGCCCATGGGCAGGCCGTCGGCCTTGTTCATGTTGACCGCCACAAAGTTGTCACCAAGATAAGTGCCCGCGCCCGAAGCGGTAGCGCCAGCGACATTGTTGATCCCCTCCAGAAAATCATCTCCGTAGGTGGCTTTGGCATAGGCTGTTAATCCGCCGTCAACATAGCCCTTGTCTCTTGACTGGCGGGACATGTTGATCCTGGTTTCATCGATCCAAATAGTGGCGATCGGGATATTCTGTGTAAAGTTGGTCGCATCGGGACCCTGCTCAATGCCTTCGATATCTCCGACATCCACATCGTTGATAATGATACCGTCGGTCACGACGATCTCATACGTGATATCTTCTATGGTGACCTTCAGCCATTCTTGTGTGTCGAAGGGTTTGAGGGATACGAAATATAATATCGTACCGTTCGCATTGTCCCTGGGCACTTCCATCTCATCGATGTAATCATACCAAAGGCCCTCTTTTTCATCGGCACGGTAGATGTCGAACAGTTCATTATTGCTTACCTCCCAAGCGCTCACTTCGCCGGTGAGACCAATCAGGCCCAGGAGATCTTTGAGCAGGATCACGTCTCCGCCCTGAAGCACGTATTCCTTTTCGTCATAAGTGAACTCCACGGTGTAGTAGGAGAAGCTGTCGGATGTGACCGTTGCCACATCACTGACCACCTCCACGTCCATGGCGGTGGCGTTCATATCGTCGTCTATGTGATAAACCGCGGTATCGAGGTTCGTATTTGTGTTTTCGGGCATGGAGAAAGAGATGCTGACCTCTCCGTTTGGCTGGATCTCGGTTCCATCCGCATCTGATATCTTTATGTCATAAGTATATGAAACAGCGACATTTACGTTTGTTTCGCGCTCTTCCTCAATGGCGGCATCCACCTCGCTCTGCTCGGCCGCAGCCGTAACTTTTTGAACGCTGAGAGACGCGCCTTCCGGAAAGACTCCGTCCGGAGCCGTAACTTTTATTTCCACGCCGTCGATGATCCTGCTTTCGTCAAACGGAGCGGTAACAATTTCCGGAACATCCTCTCCCGTAATATCCTGCACGGGGGCGTCCTGCGGATCATCTTCGGAGGCTTCGCTTTCGGAAGCTTCATCGCTTCCGCCGTCCGTCTGAGCCTCTTCTTCATTTTCGCCGCTTTCCCCGGTCCCGGGGTCATCTTCCCATGTGTCGGATTCCGATCCCGTCTCTACACTGCTTTCAGAGCTTTCCACGCTCCCGGCCATAACATTTGCGGGTACGGCAATCGACGCGATCAGGATCACGCATAAAAGAAAACTGAATAGTTTTTTGGATAAGAGATCAAGCTTTTGTTTCATATGTCCAGATTCCTTCTATAAAAATACTTTCACCTTTACATCAGGATTGTCGGGTTCGTTTTGCAATTGGGCACACTTTGCCTTTTTGTGCAGCTTTTATTGTACCACTTTATGCGTCAAATGCAATAGGTTTAAATCTCTTAAACTTTGTAATTTTTGTGAATTTTCATATGAAAAGAATATGCGTATCACTGTCTGAAGCTTTTTATGTCTTTTTTGGAAAAGCCGAATTTTTTCAGATATGCCGTTATTTCTTTGAAAAAATATCCGAGATCCTGCGCCGTATGTGCGTCAGAACCTACGGTTATGGAGCTTCCGCCGAGTTCGCGGTATCTTTTTAATATTTCGGGATAGGGGTGAATATGCGCCAGTCCCTTTTTGAGACCGGCGGTGTTTATCTCGAGAGCGATATCTTTTTCTATAAGGATTTTAAGTATCTCGTCCGTCAGATCGGCATTTTCGGGATAAGAGTATTCGGCGTCCTTGTTGTAACCGTATCTTACGATATAGTCAAAATGACCTAAGGTGTCGAAGCAGTCGCAGCTTTTTACGCACTCAAGGCAGACCTCAAAGTACCTCCTGAAAAGCTCTCTGTCGGTCATGATAAAGAGATCCCTCTCAAAGGAATCTTTTCCATCCACCATATGTACAGAGCCGATAACCAGATCAAAAGGATATCTCCGGATAAGCTCCGCAAGCCTTTCGTTCATCTTCGGCTCTAAACCAAGCTCTATGCCTATCTTAATATCCAGACGGCCTTTGTATTTTTCACGCAATAAACCCAGCTCTCTGAAATACTCATCCGCATCAAACACAAACCGGCCGTCCGGAAAGTCCATATCATAATGATCCGCAAAGCAGATCTGCTTCATGCCGAGCTCCATCGCCCGTATAACATACGCCTCCGGCTCTTCCACGCTGTCGGAAGAGTATCTTGTGTGTACATGCGTATCTGAAATCATCGCTTCTCCTTTGGATATCAGTATTCTTCTTTCGGGATCTCATCCTCGTGATGTTCACCTATATCGGTTTTGGGCTTTTTAAGGCCCTTTATCTCAATGCCGTTTTTCTCGGCATAATCCCAGAGAGCCGCGTGTATGGCCTCCTCCGCCAGCACCGAACAATGCACTTTCAGGGCCGGCAACCCGTCAAGCGCTTCCATAACGGCCTGATTTGTGAGCTCAAGTGCCTCCTGTATGGACTTTCCTTTTAAAAGCTCGGTCGCCATACTGCTTGAGGCAACTGCGGCTCCGCAGCCGAATGTTTTAAATTTGCAGTCGCGTATTATGCCGTCGTCGCTTATATCCAGATATATCCTCATTATATCGCCGCATTTGGCATTTCCGACCGTTCCCACTCCGCTGGCATTTTCTATTTCACCCATGTTTCTCGGGTTTGTAAAATGATCCATTACTTTTTCGCTGTACATCTTTCTTTCCTCTCTGTCTGCCGCACCGGCATTTTATTCTATAATGGCCTTGGTCTTTCCTGTTTTAAAATCCTCATATAAAGGACTCATGGACCGCAGCTTTTCGATAATTTCTTTCAGGTTGTCAACGGTATAATCCATATCCTCTTTCGTCAGATTCGCCGAAAGCGAGAGCCTGAGTGAGCCGTGCGCGATCTCGTGCGGCAGCCCTATGGCGAGCAGCACATGCGACGGATCAAGCGAACCCGAAGTACATGCCGACCCGCTCGAAGCGCAGATACCCTTCATTTCCAGCATCATCAAAAGAGATTCGCCCTCTATAAATTCAAAACAGAAATTCACGTTGTTCGGCAATCTGTTTTCCGGGTGTCCGTTGAGTTTTGCGTGCGGGATCTCATTTTGGATTCTTTTAATCAGATAATCCCGAAGCTCTGTCTCTTTCGCCATCCTTTCTTCAAGAGTATCGGCCGCTATCCGCGCCGCCGTTCCGTATCCGACTATTCCCGGAACATTTTCGGTCCCGGCGCGGCGGTTTCTCTCCTGGGCTCCCCCGTGAATAAAGGATTTTATTTTTACGCCCTTTCTTATATATAAAAAGCCTATGCCTTTCGGGCCGCCTGCCTTGTGGGCGCTTGAGCTGAGCATGTCGATATTCATCTCATCCACGTTTATCGGAATCTGACCGAACGCCTGCACCGCGTCCGTATGGAAAAATATCCCGTTTTCCCTGGCTATGGATCCGATTTCTTTTACCGGCTGGATGGTGCCGATCTCGTTATTTGCGAACATAACCGAGATAAGAATCGTCTCCGGACGGATGGCCGCCCTAAGCTGATCCAAATCTATGACGCCGTTTTCATCCACATCTATGTATGTCACCTGCGCGCCCCGGTATTTTTCCAGATATTCGCAGGTATGCAAAACGGCGTGATGTTCTATTTTTGAAGTGATTATGTGTTTTCCTTTTTTTTGCAGAAAGTCAAACGTGGCTTTCAAAGCCCAGTTGTCGGCCTCCGTGCCGCCCGCCGTAAAATATATCTCCTCCGGCTTCGCGCCTATAAGGCGCGCTATGTTTTTCCTGCTTTCGTTTACGGCTTCTTTATTTTCTGCCGCAAACGAATATATACCGGACGGATTGCCGTAATTATTTGAAAAATAAGGCAGCATGGCCTCAACCACCGCGGGATCCGTCATTGTTGTCGCCGCGTTATCCAGATAAATCATTTTCTTCCTCCCGTAAGCGTATCGGCGAGAAACGTCAAATCCCTTATGTTTTTTCAGTTTCCGCATGTACGCACATACCGATTTTTTTCGGCTTCTTTCTTTTTGCTTTCCTCTATGAGCTCGCTCAGCATGATGGAGTCCACCGCCGACTGTATGGCGTCATTCATTTTTTTCCATACGTATTTAGTCACACAGCTGTCGGCTCCCTCGCAGCCGCCTTCTCCTTCCAGCGCCCCGCAGGAAACCGGCTCAAGATCGCCCTCAAGTGTCCGCAGTACCTCTCCCACGGAAACCTCCCGGGGATCCTTTGCAAGCCTGTATCCTCCGCCGGCTCCTCTTACCGAGCTTATCAGCCCGCCTTTTTTAAGCAGCCTGAAAATCTGTTCAAGATAATTTTCCGAAACGCCCTGCCGCTGTGAAATGCTCATTATCGAGACCGCGTCCTGCTCCTGATGCACCGCCAGGTCGATTATGGCCCTCAGCCCGTAGCGTCCCTTCGTCGATATCTTCAATTAAAATCACCTCTGTTTTACCTCAGTCTTAAAACCAACTCCGTTTTGCTGACCGGGTTAATTCCTACTATTTTAGTAGGAATTATTCAGAATATATCACCCGAAACCGCGCCTGTCAAGATTTTTTTAAGATAAAAAAGGCTGCCGCTTTTTGATATGCTACCCTCAAGTAGGACATTGAAATATAAAACCTACTTGGGGGTGTT
>CAYMCZ010000015.1:0-29789 GCA_964389285.1 uncultured Lachnospiraceae bacterium
GTAGAGCAGAGGACTGAAAATCCTCGTGTCTCTGGTTCGATTCCGGAACTGGGCACTTCTTTTTAGAAAAAGATTTTGAGACGAGGAACGCGCACGTTACTCGCGCACGAGATGGAGCATTAGCTCAGTTGGTAGAGCACTTGACTTTTAATCAAGTTGTCCGGGGTTCGAACCCCCGATGCTTCATGCTAAAAAAGGCAATCATCTTTCGTGAGGATGATTGTCTTTTTTTCGGAAGAGAAAAATGATTTTGCTTGCACTATCACGAAAAAAAGATTATAATCTCTTTCACATGAAGAAACCTGACTTATATAACTAAACAGTATCGGAGGTATATATTAATGACAAAAATAACAAAAGATATGACTATCGGCAACCTTCTTCAGGTAGACAGAAATGTTGCAGCTGTTCTTATGAGAGCAGGCATGCATTGTGTCGGATGTCCTTCGGCTCAGGCTGAGACTATTGAGGAAGCTGCCGTGGTTCACGGAATCAATGCCGATGAGCTTGTAGCTCAGATAAATGATTTCTTAGGACGCTGATCATTTAGCCCATCAAAAGGGGTTGTCGCGGTTTTATAATGCGACGCCCCTTTTTTATAGGAGAATATATGTCTTATAAAAAGGTTTTGACAATACAGGATATTTCCTGCGTCGGACAATGCTCTTTGACGGTGGCGCTTCCGATAATATCGGCATGCGGCGTAGAAACCTGCATTCTTCCGTCGGCAGTGCTTTCCACACATACGGCTTTTCAGGATTTTACGTTCAGGGATCTTACTGATGATATGCCCCAAATAGTACGCCACTGGGAAAAGGAAGGGATCAGATTCGATGCCGTATATTCGGGATATCTGGGGAGCAAACGCCAGATAGGCATGGTAAAGGAAATCATGCGGACCAGGGGAAAAGAAGGCACCGTATCAATAGTGGATCCCGCGATGGCGGACAACGGAAAACTTTATGTTTTATTTGACGGCGAATTTGTGGAAGCCATGAAAGACCTTGTTTTTTCGGCAGATTATATTTTGCCTAATATCACGGAAGCCTGCTTTCTTACGGATACGCCATACATAGAAAAGCCCGACAGGGATTATATTGACGAATTGCTTCAAAAGCTTGAAAATGCCGGAGCGGCTAACATTGTCCTGACGGGGGTGAGCCTCAGAGAGGGTTTTACCGGGGTTGCGGTTTCCGCGGGAGGTATTCGCGGATATTATGAACACGAACGGATTCCGAAAGGCTCTCACGGAACGGGTGATGTGTATGCGTCCGCATTTACCGGAGCTCTTTTAAACGGTTTTGATCTTTATGATGCGGCAAAGCTGGCCGCCGACTATACTTTCAAATGCATAGAAAACACGTTCGGGGATCCCGAACACTGGTATGGAGTAAAATTCGAACCCCTGCTCGGCTGGCTGTGCGAAGCGGTTAAGACAAAAGGCTGTTGAAGAAAGATTCGAAACACGTTATAATAACATTACGGTTTGTTATCAATCATTCAGATTAAGTCCTTTTTAAAGGGAAGATAAGGAGAATAGTTATGGGTCTTATTAAAGCGATTTTAGGCGCGGCAGGCGGCACACTGGCTGACCAGTGGAAAGAATTTTTTTACTGTGATTCTCTAGACAAGGAAACTCTGGTCGTAAAAGGCAAAAAACGTGCCGGGAGCAGGTCTTCAAATGTCCACGGTGATGACAACATCATTTCCAACGGGAGCGGCATCGCCGTTGCCGACGGGCAGTGTATGATCATAGTGGAGCAGGGCAAGATAGTCGAAGTGTGCGCGGAGCCGGGAGAGTTTACTTACGATACGTCTTCCGAGCCGAGTCTGTTTACAGGCGGTCTCGGGCAGGGCATTATCAATACTTTCAAAACCATCGGAAAAAGATTTGCTTACGGCGGTGAAGCAGGAAAAGACCAGAGGGTTTACTATTTCAATATAAAAGAGCTGGTAGAAAACAAATTCGGGACGCCAAACCCTATCCCGTTCAGGGTGGTTGACAAAAACATCAACCTGGATATAGACGTGTCCGTAAGGTGCAGCGGCGTTTATTCTTATAAAATAGTAGATCCGCTTTTATTCTATACAAATGTATGCGGAAATGTTTCTGCGGCGTATAAGCGCTCCGAGCTCGAGGAACAGCTGAAAACAGAATTTATCAGCGCGCTCCAGCCGGCATTCGCAAAGCTTTCTTCTATGGAAATCAGACCGAATGAGCTGCCGGCTCACGCGGAAGAGCTTTCCGACGCCATGAATGAGGCCCTTACCAAGAAATGGAGCGAGCTTAGGGGAATCGCGGTTGTTTCGATAGCCATGAATCCGATCACATTGTCCGAAGAAGACAGCGAGATCATCAAAAATGCCCAGAAGACGGCTATTTACAGAGATCCCACTATGGCGGCCGCAAATATCGCAGGTGCTCAGGCAGAGGCTATGAAAGCTGCGGCGACAAACCCCAACGGAGCCATGATGGGCTTTATGGGAATGGGAATGGCTCAGCAGGCCGGAGGAATGAATGTTCAGAACCTTTATGCCATGGGACAGCAGCAGACGGCGCAGGGCGCAGCGCCCGCTCAGGCGGCGGACGGCTGGAAATGTGACTGCGGAAGCGTAAATACCGGCAAATTCTGTACGGAATGCGGCAAATCAAAACCGGCTGATCCGGCTTCGTGGACATGCGAATGCGGTGCTGTAAATACCGGCAAGTTCTGCACGGAATGCGGAAAGCCGCGTCCCGCTGATCCTTCTTTTAAATGCAATAAATGCGGCTGGACGCCGGAAGATCCTGCCAATCTTCCGAAATTCTGTCCGCAGTGTGGTGATCCTTTTGATGAGGATGATCAGATCTGATAGGAGGAAAATCCAATAACATAATGAAACTTTCAGAAAAACTGTTTGGCACACACAGTGACAGGGAACTAAAAAGAATATATCCGCTGGCAGACAAAATCGAAGCGCTCAGGCCCGAAATGATGGCCATGACAGATGAGCAGCTCAGGGATAAAACAGTGGAATTTAAAAACCGTTATGCGGAAGGAGAGAGTCTCGACGATCTCCTTCCTGAAGCGTTTGCGGTAAACAGAGAAGCCGCGCGCCGCGTGCTCGGCATGGAGCATTACAGGGTTCAGCTTTTGGGCGGGATCATTCTGCATCAGGGGCGTATCGCCGAGATGAAGACCGGCGAAGGCAAAACGCTTGTTTCCACTCTTCCGGCTTACTTAAACGCCCTGACGGGCGAAGGCGTACACATAGTCACGGTAAACGACTATCTGGCAAACCGAGACAGGGACTGGATGGGCAAGGTTCATGAGTTTCTGGGACTCAGCGTAGGCGTTGTCTTAAATACCATGAAAAACGACGAGCGGCGGGAAGCTTATGCATGTGACATCACATATGTTACCAACAACGAAGTGGGCTTTGACTACTTAAGGGACAATATGGTCACATACAAAGAGCAGCTTGTTCAAAGAGACCTGGTTTATGCCATTGTCGATGAGGTGGACTCTGTTCTTATAGACGAGGCCAGGACTCCTCTCATCATTTCCGGACAGAGCGGAAAATCCACAAAACTCTATGAGCAGTGCAACTATCTGGCAACGCTGCTTGAAAGGGGAGAAGCTTCGGGCGAAGTGACAAAGATGACGGCTATTATGGGCGAGGAAATCGTCGAGACGGGCGATTTTATCGTAAACGAAAAAGACAAGGTCGTTACGCTTACCGCCGAAGGCATAAAAAAAGTCGAAAAGTATTTTCATATCAACAATCTTTCTGATCCGGAGCATTTGGAAATCCAGCACAATATTATTCTTGCCTTAAGAGCGCATAATCTCATGTTCAGGGATCAGGACTATGTCGTAAAAGAAGGAGAGATCCTGATCGTTGATGAATTTACGGGTCGTATTATGCCCGGGCGAAGATATTCCGACGGACTTCATCAGGCGATTGAGGCCAAAGAAAACGCAGATGTGCGTCGTGAGAGCAAAACGCTGGCCACAATTACGTTTCAGAATTATTTTAATAAATACAAAAAGCTCTGCGGCATGACAGGTACCGCACAAACGGAGGAGCAGGAATTCCGTGATATCTACGGGATGGATGTTGTGGTAATCCCTACGAACGTACCCGTCATCCGAAAAGACTTCAATGACGCGGTATATATGAGCAAAGAAGAAAAGTTCAAGGCCGTAGTCAGAGAGATCAAAGAGGCATATCAGAAGAGACAGCCGGTACTCGTGGGTACCATCACCATCGAGACCTCCGAGCTCCTTAGCAATATGCTCAAAAAACAGGGCGTACCGCATCAGGTGCTGAATGCCAAATTCCATGAAAAAGAGGCGGAGATCGTATCTCACGCCGGGGAAGCCGGCACAATCACCATCGCCACCAACATGGCCGGTCGAGGTACTGATATCAAGCTTGACGAAGAAGCCGTATCTCTCGGCGGACTTAAGATCATCGGCACGGAAAGGCATGAGTCAAGGCGTATCGACAATCAGCTCCGGGGACGTGCGGGCAGACAGGGAGATCCCGGTGAGTCCAGATTCTTTATCTCGCTTGAAGACGATCTCATGAGACTTTTCGGATCGGAAAAACTCATGGGCGTTTTTAAGACTCTCGGAGTTAAGCCCGACGAACAGATAGAGCACAAAATGCTTTCCTCCGCGATTGAAAGAGCCCAGGAAAAAATCGAGACGAACAACTACGGTATCCGTAAAAACCTGCTGGATTATGATATCGTCAACAACGAACAAAGAGAAATCATTTATGAGGAGAGGCGTCATGTCCTTGACGGCGACGACATGCATGACGTTATTCTCAAGATGAATGATGATACCATAGATGAATATGTTGACATGTGCATCACGGATGACTCGCAGGACAGAAAGGCCGATTTTGCCGAGCTGCACAGGATTATCGGTTCGCTGATCCCGTTTAAGAGCTTTAACTACGAAGAATTAAAGGGTTTTTCGAGAGACGAGCTCAAAGACAGACTTAAAGAGGATTCACATAATCTTTACAAAGAAAAAGAGCAGGAATTCCCGTCTCCCGAGAAGATGAGAGAGCTTGAAAGGGTTGTTCTTCTTAAGGTTATCGACAGAAAATGGATGGATCACATCGATGATATGCAGCAGCTTCGCGAAGGTATCGGACTTCAGGCATACGGGCAGAGAGATCCGAGGATCGAATATAAGATGCAGGCCTACGAGATGTTCAATGAAATGACGGACAGCATCCGCCACGAAACGGTCAGGCTGATGCATCACATCAGGATTCAGGAAAGCGTCGAAAGAGAGCCGGTCGCAAAAGTTACCGGAACCAACAGAGACGACTCCGGTCCAAGGAAGCCTCAGCAAAGAGCAGAAAAAAAGGTATATCCGAACGATCCGTGTCCCTGCGGCAGCGGCAAAAAATACAAGCAGTGCTGCGGCAGAAAGAATTAATGTTTCAAAAGAGGTTTTGTTATGGTTGAACTTGATCAGTTCAAGGCGGAATTAAATACTTGGGAAGAACCGCTGTCGGAGGTCAGAGATTCGCTGAATCTGGACGCAAAAGAGCAGCGTATCGAAGAACTTGAGCGCAAAATGGAAGAACCCGATTTCTGGGATGTTCCGGAAAAAGCCCAGGAAATGATGAAAGAGCTGGGCAGCCTTAAAGAAGACAGGGATGTTTTCAACAAGCTCATTGCCGAAAAAGAAGACATGGAAACCCTTATTGAAATGGGTTATGAGGAAAATGACGCTTCGCTTATTCCCGAAATTCGGGATATGATGGAATCATTTAAAGCGGATTTTGAAATGATCCGCATTAAAACCCTGCTTTCCGGCGAATACGATAAAAACAGCGCAATAGTCAAACTGAACGCGGGAGCGGGGGGCACGGAGGCCATGGACTGGTGCGCCATGCTTTACCGAATGTATACGAGATGGGCTGAAAAGAAAGGATATTCGCTTGAGGAGATAGATTATCTGGAGGGAGATGAGGCCGGAATCAAATCCGTAACCTTTCAGGTCAATGGCATGAACGCCTACGGATATCTGAAATCCGAAAAGGGCGTTCACCGGCTTGTCCGCATTTCCCCTTTTAATGCCAACGGCAAACGCCAGACCTCTTTCGTATCATGCGACGTCATGCCGGATATAGAAGACGATATCGACATCGAAATAAAAGATGAAGATATCCGTGTGGATACATACCGTTCGAGCGGTGCCGGCGGACAGCATATCAACAAAACCTCATCGGCTATCCGCATAACTCATTTTCCTACCGGTATAGTCGTTACATGTCAGAACGAACGTTCTCAGCATATGAACAGGGACAAGGCCATGCAGATGCTGAAAGCCAAGCTCTATATGCTGGCGCAGGAGGAACAGGCAGCCAAGCTGTCCGGCATAAGAGGAGAGGTAACGGATATTGCCTGGGGCAACCAGATCCGCTCATATGTTATGCAGCCTTATACCATGGTCAAGGATCACAGGACAGAAGAAGAGCGGGGGCAGGTAAACGCCGTTCTGGACGGCGATATCGACCCCTTTATAAATGCGTATCTCAAATGGATCGCTTTAAAGAAATAATATTATTTTGTGATTTTTACCAAATTTCAGCACAAACATTTCACAAAATCTTTACAAAAAGACGGTTGTCAATGCTAATGACCTGTGCTAAAATGTGTTAAGAATTTATTACATTAATATTTCGCGAATGCAAACAAGCATTCGTGGTTTTGTCTTAATAAGCAATCATAAAACGGAGATGATAATAATGCACAGAAAGAAGCTTACAGCTATTGTACTGACTGCGGTTCTGGCTTTCGGAAGTTTCGCTACGGTATCCGCATCCACTATAGATGAACTTAAGCAGCAGCAGGCTGAAACAGAGGCAGACCTTTCACAGGTCAACAGCAACATCGACTCAATCGAAGAAGAAAAAGCCATACTCATGCAGGACATGGACGAAAAAAGCTCCGAGCTTGTCATGACTATAGCTTCAATAGATTCCCTCAACTATCAGATCAACCAGAAAAATGCCGAGATCGTTCAGACTCAGGCAGAGCTGGGCGTGGCAGAGGAAAGAAAAGCCGTTGAGTATGAAGCCATGAAAAAGAGGATACAATACCTCTACGAAAACGGCGGAAACGCGGGCTGGGCCACATTTCTTCTGGAAGAACAGGATATAACCGAACTGCTGAATCAGGTAGAATACACCCAGCAGATGTATGACTACGACAGACAGTGCCTCGAAGAATACGCGGCTACGGTACAGGAGGTTACAAACCTTAAAGCCCTCCAGGAACAGGAGCAGGCCGAGCTCTTATCCATGAAAAACGAGCAGGAGATGAACCAGCAAAATCTGGAAAACATGCTTGCCGAAATGCAGATCACATCAGATAATTATGATCAGCAGCTTGCGGCGGCACAGAGCCTTGCGGATCAGTACCGTCAGCTTATTGCGGACCAGAACGAACAGATGGCTATTCTCATAGAGCAGCAGAGACGCGAAGCAGAAGCGGCAGCGGCGGCACAGGCGGCAGCTGAAGCGGCTGCGGCACAGGCAGCGGCAGCAGCGGCGGCAGCGGATCAGGATGCGGCGGCACAGGCAGCAGCGGCACAGGCAGCGGCAGAAGCGGCAGCAGCTCAGGCTCAGGCGGCCGGAGTTGACTACAGTGCCGGCTCGGATTACAGCGGATACTCGGGCGGTTCCTCAGAGTCGTCATACTCGGCTCCTTCAAGCAGCGGCTCGGGACAGGCCATAGTTGATTACGCACTTCAGTTTGTGGGATGCCCTTACGTATGGGGCGGAAACAGCCTCACAAACGGGACAGACTGCTCTGGCTTCGTACACCTGATTTATGCTTCATTCGGATACAGCGTACCCAGATCTTCGGCGGCAATGCCCGGCGCAGGTTACGGCGTTTCGTATTCGGAAGCTCAGCCGGGCGATATCATCTGCTACAGCGGCCACTGCGCACTGTATCTCGGCGGCGGTGCTATCGTACATGCCAGCGACGAAAGGACAGGCATCAAGATCAGCTACAACGCAGCATACAGACCGATTATAGCGGTAAGGCGTGTAGTCAGATAATTTTCAAAACATACAAAGAGAACCTTGTTAAAGCGGCAGGGTTCTTTTCTTAAACGAGGAGAATCCATAATGAAGATAGGCATTATTATTGAAACGAAAGAGCCGGAAAAGGCGTGGAACGGAATGCGCTTTGCCATCACGGCGAAAAACGCGGGTCATGAAGTTAAGGTTTTTTTGATGAGCGAGGGAGTTGAAGCGGCTAAGACAGATCATCCGGTATACGACGCGGCAAACAAACTTCAGGAATACGTGGATATGGGAGGCGTTTTGTACGCATGCGGGACATGTATGGAATCACGCGGGATGGAAGACGCGAAGACCTGTCCGATAAGTACGATGAAAGACTGCCTTGCCGTAGTGGAATGGGCGGATAAGATGGTTACATTTTAATTCTATAACCCGAAGCGACAGGGTTCTATAAAAATATCACGGCGGCAGAAATATGTTGGTTTCTGCCGCCGTTGTTATAACAATCATTTCTATTAGTTACTCCTTTCATTTTTGATAATATATAGATTAAAACAGTAAAAAACCGAATAAGATTGCAATTGATACTTACAATCCGCGCAAAAAAATGATATAATACGATTGGTGATTATTGTTCTGTTCGGTTTAAGAACCGGGAGGGTGACGCATGCATAGTATCGGTGATTTTGTAATTAAACCAAATACGGGAATCTGCAGGATTGCGTCCATTGAGATGATGAATCTGGGGGGCGGAGAAAAGGCTTTTTATGTTTTGCTTCCCATAAGAGATGAAAGAGCCAAATTTTTTGTTCCGGCAGACGCTGAAAGAGCCCGTATCAGGGCGGTTATGACAAAAGAAGAAGCCAAAGCGTTTATAAGCGCAATGCCGGGGATAGAAGAGCTTGAGATAGTCAACGAAAAAGCCCGCGAGCAGCAGTACAAAGCCGCGATTCTCTCAAACGAACCGAGAGCATTGGTAGAGATAATCAAAAATCTGCACCAAAGAAAACAGCGAAGGGTCGCACAGGGCAAAAAGGTTACGGCTACGGATGAGAAATATTTCAGACAGGCTGAAAGTGCGTTGTTTGCCGAGCTGTCATTTTCACTTAAACTGTCGGTTGATGATATTCACTCGCTGATAGCGGAGAATATTAAACATGACTGACAGACCCGAACCTTTTCTGACGAATCCGAAAGCCACTATCGAGGTGCTTCAAAAATACGGATTCAGATTTCAAAAAAAATACGGACAGAATTTTCTGATAGATCCCCATGTTCTTAAAAAGATAATCTCCGCGGCCGGTATAGATTCAAATGATTTTGTGCTGGAGATCGGGCCGGGGATAGGCACGCTTACACAGCAGATAGCATATCACGCAAGAGAAGCAGTCTGCGTTGAGATCGACAAAACACTTATTCCGATACTTGCGGATACATTGTCAGGCTATGACAATGTATCTGTTATTAATGCGGACATACTAAAGACAGACATAAAAGAGCTCGTGGACACGAAAAACGGCGGACGGCCCATAAAAGTTGTGGCCAATCTGCCGTATTATATTACGACGCCGATCATCATGAACTTTTTTGAAAACCGTATACCCGTCGAATCCATAACCGTAATGGTGCAAAAAGAAGTGGCGCAGAGAATCAGCGCAAAACCGGGCACAAAAGATTACGGGGCTCTTACTCTTGCGGTGCAGTATTACGCGGTTCCGTATCTGGCGGCAAATGTCCCTCCAAACTGTTTTATACCGAGACCGGACGTGGCAAGCGCCGTTATCAGACTGGATGCCAGGGAGCAGAGGCAAAGCGTAAAAGACGAGCGTCTTATGTTCAGGATTATAAGAGCCGCCTTTTCCAAGAGGCGAAAAACTCTCGTAAACTGTCTCAGAAACTGCGAAGATTTTTCTTTGAAACGGGAAGAATGGGAAAACATACTGAAAAACACGGGGACGGACATAAACATAAGAGGCGAAGCCCTGTCACTGGCGGAATTTGCCGCCATAGCCGATGAGACAAAGCTGCGGCTTGACGGATACCGTTATCAGAGACAGGTATAATCATTAAATGCAATAATAAAGAACGGGAACATTTGAAGTCCCGTTCTTTATTATTGGTTATTTAGAAGAAGGAGGAGTCCGATTTCAAAAATCGGAAAAAGTATTAGAATAATTATCTGTTTGTATGACCTAAGTATATAGCTTATCTGTGGCTAAATTATGTTTCTTTTATTATAAAAAAATAAACAAACAAATGAAATCATAAAAAAGGATATATGAAATATAAAATGAGGTGTTTTTAATAATATATAATCACATAAACTTTTTAATGGACTCGGGGAGAGTTAAAGCGTCTTCATCAGACAGTTTTCCCGGAGTCCATTTTGCGCCCGGTCCGGTGTTTTTATATGCGGGAATTATATGCAGATGATAATGAAATACAGTCTGGCCTGCCGCTTCGCCGTTGTTTTGGACAAGCTGGAAACCGTCACATTCAAGAGCCTGTTTCATGGCAGGCATAATTTTTTTGGCAAGCAGGAGCGCTTTCGCGGCAAGCTCGCCGGGAATTTCAAAAAGATCGGCGTAATGACTTTTGGGAAGCACAAGTGCGTGACCTCTGTTTGCGGGGCCCAGATCCAGTATCACCCTGAAATCCCCGTCTTCATAAATGGTTGCCGAAGGTATTTCGCCCTTTGCTATTTTACAAAATATACAATTCATAAAATCATCTCCTGTCGTTTTTTCGCAGCGCCGAATTACGGACTGTCGTTTCAAAAATTGTAAAATACATGCTTTTTAAAGTCAAGGACCTGCTAAAGCATAGCGAAATACAATATCGCCGAAAAGGATCTCGTCCCCTTCCGACAGAAGGCACAACTCGCCCGCGCAGAGAAGTTTTCGGTTAATATATGTGCCGTTTCTTGAGCCCATGTCCATAACCGCGTAGGTTTCACGGGTCCACGAAAGCCGGGCGTGTATCCTGCTTAAGGCAGGCGAATCAAACACGATATCCGCTCCGGCAACTTTTCGGCCTATAAGATAAATGTCTTTCTGCAATTCCACGCTCTCTGATTCAAAGCCCGATACCGGAATCAGCCATGCCCTTGCGTCGGGCTTTTTATTTTCTCTGTTCAGAAAAACCGTCTCATGCGCTTCGCACAGCTCTTTTTTTTCGTCAGAAATGACGGGCAGATCAGGGCTTTTTGTTTCCGGCTTTATCTTTTTGGGGATGCTTGAATTGCCCTTGATCTTTTTCAGAAGCTTTTTAAGTATGCTTTCGCCTTTCTTTTTTTCTTCGGCAGGCCTGCTTTCATATAAAAAGCTATAGTCTGTTTCGGCTTTAAAAGAATCCTGCCCATCGCTTGACGGTTCGGCTCTGACGGAGTCTGTATCTTCAAAGAAATCCGTCCTGCCGCGGGGAAGATAAAAGCGGGAAGAAGCCAGTTCGTAAAGTGTATTTATGTTTAAATCTCCGTTTACCGCAGCCTGATAAAAGCGATAGCCTGTGTTTACGGTTTCTTTATCGTCATGCTTCATCTTTGTCAAAAGATATTCGCCTAGTGCTTTGCTTTGGGAAGTCCCGCTGTTCGTCTCCGGCCAGCAAATAAACAGAAACTTATATTTATTTTCATCCTGTCTTAAAAATATTCCGTTCGGGTCGCAAAATATGTCCCGGGCATCGAGCATATAGACGGAAACGCTTTCTGCTGTTTTAGCATAAGAAGCGGAAAAGCTCCTGAAAAAAGCGGCATCGGCAATATGGGTTTCAAGGTGCTTTTTCAGGGATATATAGCCTGTGACGTCGTATGAATAAATTGTTTCTCCGTCCATTTCGGAAATACTGCACGCGGCGGTTCCGGGTATTCTGCCGTTCAGGATCATTTTGATCTTATAGCCGGAGAGCTGCCGCTTTGATAGATCCGGAATAATCGAAAAATAATGATGTTTAATATCTTTTCTGAATTCAAAACGCATTTTTTGCCACCCATTCAAATCGCTTTAATCTGACCGTGTGTATCACGGGCACGCTGATTGTATTCTGATCCGAAAACAGATCGCCGAAGATATCGGCCAGCACGCTGCCGCCGTAACTTATCAGAATATTTCCGTCGGTAACGCTCGCTGACATATCCGTAACCGAAACACCCAGGGGATCCGAAGCCGTGCCGTTTTCGATAACGCTGTTTATCCGATCTTCGGCAATCTGAGGCGTCTCGCTGCCGGATGCCGCATACAGGGCGGCCTCATAGGCTAACGCTTTGTTTCGTGTCTTTTCATGCATATTATAATTAAATCCTATCAGGAGCGCGATTACTATGGCGCAGAGCGGCACGATATACGCGGCTTCCACGGTAAACGACGCTCTTTTCAGGGAATTATTTCGCAGAAATTCTTTCATTAATCCTCCGTTGCGTTTCATCTGTCAAAATTGAGTGCAGATACTGACTATTATTCCTGCTGTCAGAAAGGGGACAAGCGGAATTTCCCTGTTTTTGAAATCTTTTAGAATAAAAACATATACGGCGGAAAAACCGGCGGCCGCGGCAAGAGAAAAAGAAAAGGCAAAGATCACCGTATAGGCATCCAGCCAGATTCCCATAAAGAGGAGAATCAGTACGTCACCCAGCCCGGCCCGGCCCGTAAACAGGGAAATACAAAACAAGAATAAAGCCGGCATAAAAGAAATAAAGGACGTTCTGACTTCAAGTATTCCCGAAAACCTTAAAATTATTCCGGCGGCAGCTGCCACTGCCGTAGGTATCAGTATAATTTCTCTTTTTCGTATGTCCTGTATGCTGTTAGCTGTCATTACCAAAATGACGGCTAATGCCGCAAGCTGCATCTGCTGCATTGGCGCAGATCCTCCGCCTCTGATTTTTCAACCATTTTTACCGTTCTTTTCAGGCCCGAACACTCTATTGAGGTATGATACCTGTCTCCGTGGTCGGTTATATATAGGGTGCCGAAAGCGGATGGATTTGCGGCACATCTTTCGCAGGCGTGATATTTTCCGCCGTCTGTGTTTCGGATCGAGCCGACATCGGATGAGGCAATCTGATGAATACTTAAGTCTATATGCGTACATTCCGAAGATGTGTGATAAACGCTGGCGTTTTCGGCAACATAGACATATTCTTTTTGGGAACCGGAACCTTTGACGGCATCTTCGGGGCTTCTTCCGGTCCACGCCCTTGCAAGGCCTTTGCAGCTCACATTAAAGCCGCCGGTATTTGCCGGTATGAAAAACGGAGTATGCCGGGCTTTGCCCGGCAGGTCGATCCAAATCTCCCCGTCGGTTACGGACGCGGCGGCAGCCGCTGTCTCGGCACTGCTTCTGAGCGACACCATTGTATCGAGAGTTTTGGTATATACCCCCATAATGCTGATAATGCAGATTATCGTAAAAAACATAAGGGGCAGGGCAAAAGCCGCTTCCACGGTCAGGCTTCCTCTTTTGAACGGTGCAAGAAGAGCTGATTGTCTTTTTTTTCTCAAGGGCCTGCGGGCCAAGTCACAAAAGGATACCCTTTTATGAGTCTTTTCGGTTTTTTCAGTCGGGGCAGATAAAAAACCTGAGTATGGTTCCTCTTTCAAAAGAGAGTTTTTTTCTGGGTAAATACACTTTTTATTCATAT
The DNA here is from genome assembly GCA_964389285.1 of uncultured Lachnospiraceae bacterium. Taxonomy (GTDB): domain Bacteria; phylum Bacillota; class Clostridia; order Lachnospirales; family Lachnospiraceae; genus Alectryocaccobium. Next base: position 13,688 of record CAYMCZ010000015.1, read on the forward strand.
GAGGGAATACTCTCTAAAAGGGTATCCTTTTATGACTCCTTTCGATTCCGGCATAAAACCTATTCGCTTGTATATGAATAGCTTCCCCGCGCAAAAGTCTCATGGCCGCTCAGCGTGCCCTGCAGTTCAACTTCAAGTGAAGCCAGGCACGAATCCAGAGAAAAATCCGGCTGCGAGTCGCTTATTCTTTTATTGTATTCAATCATATCTGCCGTTCGGGCGATAACCTTTTCTCCGGAAGAGGTATAAAGCAGGACGCGCAGATAGTCCCGATAAGACATGCCTTCCGAATTGTTTTTTGTATCCAGGCGGCTGATCCCGAACAGGGATACCTGCCAGGTGGAGTCGCTCTTAAATAGCGGCTCTTTTCCGCCGTTCAGCAAAACCCTGATATCCGCCAGGCTTTCTCCGTATGCCCAGCACAGTGTCACAAGCTGGGCTATCGCTTCTTCCGACTCGGGGCTTAGGAGTATGCTGCTGATAATAAGGGCCGCTTCATGTACCTGCGTCATTTTTGACGGGCTTGTGAGCAGATACATATAATTAAAGCCTTCCCTTATCAGCAAAATCCTGTTCAGGACTGATTTCAGGTTGTCCCAGTCTTTTGTTTTCCCCGCTATAATGTATTCTGTCTGATATCTGAGCCGGTCTTTTATTTCGTCTCCGGTAATATAATCAGGAAAAAAGTCCAGCGCATATTCGCCTATAAGCAGCTTTTCATAAAGGCTTTTTGTTACGGCGGGCATAAGCCCCATGCCTTTTTTCAGATTTCTCTGTGAAACAAGCGCATTTTTGTCCAGTGCCAGATATGAAAGAGAAGAGGGATCGCGTTTTGTGTTCTCGTAAACATTCCGGGTTTGCATTTCGGAAACGGTTTCGATCGGGTTTTCAAAATCATCCGGGATGCTCACTTTTCCCGGGTCTGCCGGAGCAACGGTTTCGCTTTGCTCATTGCTTTTTGCAGATTCCTGCAAGGCGTCGCCGGTCTCGGCGGCAGCGGCCTTTTGAGCTTTGTATTCCTCCAGCATAGCGTCCATATCTTTTTCGTCGCTTTTGGAAAATGAATTTATATCCGCGGCAGCGGAAGTGACCTTATCCGACAGTATATTGATTGCGTCGGCACCCAGTTTCACTTTCATAAGCTCACAAATCTGGTCTTTCAGTGGGGCATAGAGAGAATCCGTTGCCAGCACATAGCCGGTAATGCTCTTTTCGTTTAAGTTTATTCTGTAGAGCTTTGAGGGGGTCGTATCGGTGCTCAGAGGATTTAGAATCTTTTTGCAGTTTTCTTCGAGTTCATCCATCAGGCTTCCCATATTCAGGGCGTCCGTTCCGTATCCGGCATCCAGAAACAGAAGGCCGTATTTTTCATATAAAGTTCTGTCGTATTTGGAAAAGACGGAAAAAAGGCTTTCGTCAAGGGCACAGGAGAGCGCCGCTTTTCCGCTGCTGAAGCGTACCGAATCAATGCATACAAAGATCAGGATCAGCATGACGCCCAATATGAGACACAGATATACGCTTATGCCTCCGGATTTAAGGCCTTTCTTTTTAAGCGGAAAGGAGATGTGTTGTTTTGAGTTTTTAAACTTTTTTTCTGTCATTATATATTATCTTTTCCTTATATTTTTTTGAGTGTGAGCCACATCTTCCGTTTCCGCCGACACAAATCTTTCCGGGCTGCCGTATTAAATCTTTTTCCGGATTTTGCGACAGCCCCTATACCGAGTTGCTTTGCCTTGAGACCTTGTTCATGATGTTTTGAACCACTGACGTTATCTGGCCTTTAAATATGACCACGAGCGCGATAAGCACCACGATTATCAGAATGATCTCTACGGTTGATACTGCGTCTTCATTCATCAGAAATGCTTTGATCTCATTCATTTTCTCACCTCCTTCCCGTGTTTCGGATTTTTATATAATAATCACAATGCCATCAGCGCCGGTATGAGCATAAGGGCCAGCGCCGTCATAAGCATCATGCCTAACGGAAGGAGCAGCTTTAACGCGGCCGCGTCGGAAGCCAATTTTGCCAGTCGTTTCCTTTCGGCGAGGGCGATCACGGCTTCCTGCTCCAGCGTGCCGCGAAGAGCACTGCCGCCTTTTCGGATGTTTTGTATCAGGAGCACGCAAAGCGTTTTATAAGAAGGAAGGGCGCATCTTTCGGCGAGTCTTTCGTATGCCGCGCTTTCGGGAATCCCGTTGTCAAGGTCACGGCAAAAGGAGACGATTTCTTCAAAACCCGGCCTTGTTTTTGCGTGTGTTTGTTTTTTATATGCGGCGGCTATTCGCGCAAAAGCGCTTCTTACGGTACAGCCGGAGGCTGTCATGAGCATAAGTCTGCTGACTATTTCGGGATAATCCGCCGTAAGCGCGGCTGTTCGCTCTTTTTGCGCCTTATCGGCCTTTTTCTTTCGGGAAACCGCCAGATAGATGCCGATAAACAGGATCATGACCGCAGCGGCTGAGATTTCCGCGCCCTGTTTCAGATACCATTTGACGCTCTTTCCGTTGACGCTTTCGGGAAGCAGGTATTTATCTTCAGTGCTGCCCTGATTTAATTCATCCGCGGCTCTTATAATGTCTTCTTTCAGATTTCCTTCGGATGCCTTCGGGAAAACGCACAGCTCAAACACGGCCTTTTCCGTAAAATCTTCGGCCGTATCGTTCATGGAAAGCAGGGCCGATAGTTTTACCTTTGTGCCGTCTTTTGGGATGCTGCCGCCGATCTCGCCGTAAATGTTTAATATCTCCGGGTCGGAACTGAACCAGCTTATGCTTATGCTGCCGTCATCGGATGAATCCGGCAGTATCAGATCATGGCGGATTTCCTCAAAAGAACTGTTTTTCCCAAGAATTTTTTCCTGAAGAAGCAGTTTTTCTTTTTTCAGATATTCTGAAGCTTCTTTTTGGGTAAGGCGCTGTTCCGGCACGTCTATTTCTATATCAAGCGTTTCTTCGTCTTCGACTTCGGCCGTAAATTCATATTTTCTGCCGCCGCTTCCCGCCGCCTCTTTATCTATATGATCCACACCGCTTTTGCCGTACATGGCGCCCGCCGAAACTCCGACGCAAAGCAGTGCTCCTGCCATAAGCAAAATAAAAGTCCGCCTCTTCCAGATTTTCGCGATCCCCATTATCAGGATGACCGCCGCTGTTGCTATGCATATCTGCAAAACTCATACCTCGATCTTTATCATGCACGCCCCTAAATAATATGCCGCGGCATATACGGCTAAAGCGCAGGTCATTATGATAATTCCGGCCGCGTTTCCGTAGAGCTGTTCTATAAAACCGCTGAAAGTCAGCCTCAGATAAAGAATAACCGCGGCGGGCACGATGCTCATTATCTTGTGTTCGTATCTCCTCGAAGCCAGCTGTTCATCGATTTCCTGTTCCGTTCCGATCTTTTCGCAGATAATATTTCTGGTGTCCTGAAGTATTTTTCCCATGCCGCCGCCCATTCGTTTCCCTATGGAGAGCAGTTCTGCGAAAAGCTTCACGTCTTCCAGGCAGCTTCTTTCTCCGAGCTCGGCAAAGAGTTCTTCCACCGGTTTTCTGAATTTCAGGCCTCCCGATATCAGCCTCATCTCCCGCACGATGATGTCGTTTTCTCCATAAAGCGCTTTCATGTCTTCAGTCGCGCTTGTCACAGCGTTTTCAACCGAATAGCCCGATCTGAGCGCCGTATACATGGCTCCCAGAAAGTCTTTAAAATGATAAAGCAGCGTTTTTTGCTTTTTTCGGGCCAGTTCCTTTCGCTTTTGCCTGAGATAAATGTATGCAATAACCGCGCAGAGCGGCGCAAAATATAAAGAGTGATAACACAGCCAGCAGATGGCCGCGCCCAGAAGCAGTCCGGCCGAAATATATTTGGCCAGTTCGGAACCCGAAAACCTGTAATAATCATACCGCTCAGGCTCAAAGCGCTTATTGGTCTGTTTTCTTTTTGATATATGCTTTATAGGCTTCCAGCTTTTCTTTATGATACAAATCCTCTTTTTTTATAAGTTCCCCGTTTCTGTCTCTTTCATACAGGATTCGGAGTCTGATCTCGTTTTTTTCATATCCGGTAATCTCAGCTATCTGCTTTACATACCGGCTGCCGGAGGCGTCTCTTGCGAGCTGAACTATTATTTCTACTCCGGCCGCTATCTGGCTCCTGATAACAGGAATGGGAAGGTCCATACCCATCCGGACCATCATCTCAAGTCTCGAAACCAGATCTTTCGCGCTGTTGGCGTGAACGCTGCCTAAACTTCCCGAATGCCCGGTGTTCAGACAGGTGAGAAAATCGGCGGTTTCCGCGCCCCTTACCTCGCCGACGATTATCCTGGAAGGTCTCATGCGCAGTGCCGTTCGTATCAGATCCCTGATTGTAATTTCCGTGTTTTCCTCTAAGTTGGCCGGTTTTGTTTCCATTCTGACCAGGTTTTCTATCCCTTTTATCTGGAGTTCGGCATTGTCTTCTATTGTCACTATTCGTTCGTCTTTAGGGATAAAATCCGAAAGCGCGTTTAAAAATGTGGTTTTTCCGGTAGAGGTTCCGCCGCTGACTATGATCGTATAGCCTGCGGCCACCAAAGCCTTGAGATCATCTGCCGCCTGTTTGCTGACAGAGCCCCATCTGATAAGATCGTCCATTGTAATGGGATCTTCGGGGAAGCGTCTTATGGTGAGGACCGGTCCGTCAAGAGCCACCGGCGGGAGGACTATATTTACCCTGTCGCCGTTTTTAAGTCTGGCGTCGGCTATCGGCGACTGTTCGTTTACGGCTTTGTTGCAGTCACCGGCAATTTTCTGTATCACGCCCCTAAGCCGTTCTTCGTCGGAAAAATGCGTGTCGAACCGGTAGATTTTTCCGGCCTTTTCATAAAAAATGTCATTGCATCCGTTTACCATGATCTCGCTCACATGCATGTCATCGATCAGCTCCTGCAGGACGTCCAGGGCGCGGACCGAATAAAACAGGTCGCGGCTCAATTCTTCAAGTTCTTTGAGTTCGAGAGCGTCGGCCCGTCCGTGCTCAAGTACTATTTCGTCTATAATGTCCTGAATTTCAGCATCGGATACGCCCGGATCGTTTTCAAGACGGCAGAGCAGCAGATTTCTCATGTGTTGAAGTCTTTCGTCATATCCCGTCAAGGCACACCATCCTGACCTGATCGAAGATCATTTCGCAAATATCCGCCCACGGCAGTTCTTCGCCCGAAAGGACAGGCTCAAAGAAAACCTCTTTGTCTGCGGGAATATTAATAATATTGATTTCCGGATTGCATGCGGCTGCCGATTTTTTAAATGCATTAAGGGCGCGGGCGTTCCAGGGATCCGCGAAATCAGGGAGAAAGACCCTGTCGCAGCCGGAAAGAAGCTCGGTTATCCCGGCGACCTCGCTTCCCATATCCAGCACAAGACAGTCGTACCTGCTTTTTTTGAGGATTTCCTTATAAAGCTGCTTCCATTCATGAATACGAACGCCCTGTATATCTCCAATGGAAGAGGCCGGCAGGATAATATCAACGTCCCTGAAAGGAAGTGCCAATGCCTGAAGCTTATCGGTTATGCGTTCTTTGTTTCGCCGCAGATAATATATAAGGTCTGAAAGCCCCGCTTCTTCATTATTATCTTCAGGAGCGAAAGTGCCGTGATTCAGATAAAGCACGTTTTTCTGCTCAGAGCAGATCATGGCGATTGCAAGCGCGATAATGTTTTTTCTGATGTCCGGCACGGGAGAGAAAACTCCTATTACCAGATTTTTTTTGAGCTCGGCTTCGCCTTCGGCAAGCCTCTGCGCGTCATAACAGCTCATGACCTCGTTTAAGATGGCATCGGCCGACTGATATTTGAAGATTCTGTCATAAGCGCAGGGAGGGCCGGAAAGATCCTCGGAAAGGATAAGAGTATGGGAATCCCTGAAACCGTTATCGTTTTCTTTCATAAGTGCCTCGTTTATCAGAATGATATCCGCATGCCTGCCGCTCAGATACTCTTCCAGATTTTCTCTGGAAGAAAAAGCGGCCGTCTTAAGCGGGAAAGATTTTTTGCCGTTCAGATATACCATCAGATTTCTGGCGTATTCTTTTTCCGGGTCGCAGATAGCCAACACACCTTTCATGAATATACTCCCGTGATTTTTAAGATTGCGGAAATCAGGACGGGCAGCGCCATGTGGATCCCCGATTTTGATTCGGGAGCGGAGCTGTATTCAGTCCTTTGACGGTATCTGATCGAATTAAAAACATATCTTCCCAGATACGAAAACCTCTCTTTGGCGTTTCTGTTTACAAGCATTTTTACCGCCGCCATAACCGCAGCCGTGATAAATGTCGCCAGAATAAAATACCAGATGCCGTCTTTGCCGATCCATAAACCCGAAACGCACAGAAGCTTTATATCGGCGGCGCCCATCATCCTGAAATAAAACAGCCAGCCCAGTAAAACAAGCGGGATCAGCATGCCGGTTATTCCGTCATATATATCAAGACTCTCTATATTTAATATCCGGAAAACTAAGCCGCCGGCCGCGAATATCAGCAGCCAGAAATTCGGTATTTTCCATGTCAGTATGTCGCTGAGCGCGGCTCCGGCACACAGGATAAGGATACAAATATACGAAATGCTCATTTAACCTCCGTCTGCGGTTTTACTGTTATCGGGTTTCCGTATCTGAATTGTAACGCAGCGTTTTTATGCGGGTAAAGGCCTGTTTAGGTCTGTTTAGGGCAGATTAGGGCAGAACAGGCCGCGCTTTATGTTGCCAGAACAACGTGAAAATGCTATGATAATGCCGAAATGAAAATGATAATCCAGAAAAACGGAGACAGGTAATGAAAATAGTAACTTTTGCAGGTCCGCCGTCATCCGGCAAAACATCCGTAATACTCAAAACAATAGAACATCTCAGAGAAAAATCGCTTCGCGCAGGCGTCGTGAAATTCGACTGTCTGACCTCGTTTGACCAGTTCAGATATAAAGAACACGACGTTCCTTTCAGGGTCGGATATTCAGGAAAGATATGCCCTGATCATTATTTCGTAAGCAATATAGAAGCGGCTGAGGAATGGGGAAATGAAAACGGTTTTGATTTTCTGTTTACGGAAAGCGCCGGACTGTGCAACCGTTGTTCTCCGTATATAAAAGGCATTGCCTCGGTATGCGTGATAGATAATCTGGCAGGTGTTGACACTCCTAAAAAAATCGGTCCGATGCTTAAATTCGCGGATATAGTCGTTGTGACAAAGGGAGATATAGTATCTCAGGCGGAACGCGAAGTTTTCGCATATAATATAAAATGCGTCAATCCGAACGCGAGAGTCATTTTCGTAAACGGGATAACCGGGCAGGGGAGTTTTCTGCTTTCCGCTTATATACTTGAGATTTCTCAAAACGCAAATGTCCGGGGACGAAAGCTGCGTTTCACCACGCCGTCCGCAATCTGCGCATACTGCACGGGGGAGATCAGGATCGGATCGGCGCATCAGTTCGGTATGCTGAAAGCCATGGATTTTTCACGGGAAGTGGATGAAGAGCCCGAAGAAATGCAGCAGCTGAGCGAGGTTGCTTTTGACGGGCCCGTTGCGGGCATGAACGTGGATACTCTCACAATAACCGGCGGGCTCAATAAAAATAAAGAACCGGAAAATATTTCTCTCGAAATCCGAAAAGGAGAGACAGTCAGCATAGTAGGGCCTACCGGGGCGGGTAAAAGCCGTCTGCTTGAGGATATAGAGTGCCTTGCCCGGGGCGATTCACCTACAAAGCGCCTTATCTGCGTAAATGGCAGACCTGCGGATGACGTCATGCGATACGAGGCGGGCAGCGCTCTGGTTGCCCAGCTTTCACAAAACATGAATTTTGTCATGGATCTGAGCGTGGAAGAATTTCTGACTCTGCACGCAAAATGCAGGTTGAATAAAGACGTGAAAAAAACGGTCGAGCTTTGTTTTGAAGCCGCAAACAGACTTGCGGGAGAGAATTTCGGAAAAGAGACAAAAATTACCCAGCTTTCCGGAGGGCAGTCAAGGGCTCTGATGATAGCGGATACGGCATATATGAGCTCATCTCCCATAGTTTTGATAGATGAGACAGAAAATGCGGGAATAAACAGACGGGAAGCGATTTCTCTGCTTGCAAAAGAAGAAAAGATAGTATTATTGTCAACCCATGATCCCCTTCTGGCGCTTAATGCGGACAAACGCATAGTTATCAAAAACGGAGGGATTTATAAAATACTGACAACGACTCAAAAAGAACGAAAGGATCTTGAAAACATAGAAAAAATGGACGGCCTGCTTCAAAGCGTCAGGGAACAGCTCAGAAAAGGAGATGAAATAAAATGTGGAAAATATATGATGATCTGATCGGAGAAATACCGGAACAAATAAAGGTCGAAGACGTCCGTATCACCCCGTACTGGGGCTTTGTTACTACGAATGATTCGTGCGGGATAGGAAACGTGTATGACGTGTGTTCCGCAACGACATTGTTTAATAAAGACTGGCGGGGCTGTCCTTTAAAGGATCTTGCCGCATGCATAAAATCCTGGCATCTTCCGGAAGCGGCGCTCGGAGCCGCCGCGATAAACTGTTATTACAATTCAGTTCAAATGTGCGAAAAAAACGGAATTGCCCTTGGAAAAACAAACTATTCGGAAGACCGGACCAATGATCCCTTTATAAGCTATCAGCGGGAAGTGCGAAATAAAAAAGTCGTCGTAGTCGGTCATTTTCCATATCTGGAAAACCTGCTTGAGCCTTACTGTGACTTGATAATACTGGATGACGGCGGGATTGACGGCGACCATCCTTTAAATGCTGCCGATTATTTTTTGCCTGAGTGTGATTTCGCTTTTATCAACTGCGGGAGCCTTGTGCAGAAAACCCTGCCCAGATATCTTGAGCTGACACGGGATGCATATACGGTCATGGTCGGGCCGGCAACGCCGCTTGCGCCCGTATTATTTGAGCACGGTGTACAGGATCTGTCCGGATTCGTGATAAAGGACATCCCTCTGGCCGGGCGGATAATAACCGGCGGAATGTTTTCTTCCCTGTATGCGAGCGGCAATAAAGTGCATTTTTTGCAGGGTGAATATAAAGAGCTTCATGAATAAAAAGCCCCCCTTTTGTCGTATTTGATTTGACAAAAGGGGTTTGTTTTCACGGGGTTTCGTGTTTTTTTATCAGTTCCATTATGACGGCAGCCGCGTCAGTGCCCGGGCTTTTGTTCATGGCGTCTATGTAGGACTCTCTGTTTTTATAAAGCGAAGTAACCGCCTGCATAAAGCTCCGGGGCGAGAGTTCTTCTTCTTCGAGTACGACGCTGAAACCCTGCTTAGCAAATGAACGGGCGTTCAGAACCTGGTCGCCGCGGCTCGCTTTGGCCGAAAGAGGGATAAGCAGGTTGGGTTTTGAAAGGGCGCAGATTTCCGAAATGGCATTTGCGCCGGCTCTTGATATCAGAACAGAGGAGAGCGCGAACATATCCGCGAGCTCTTTTTTTACGTATTCGTACTGGACGTAACCGGGTGTTCCTTTCAGGGTTTCGTCGGTTTTGTCTTTGCCGCAAAGATGGATTATCTGAAAATCTTTAAGCAGGCTGTCAAGGCTTCCTTTTACGGCTTCGTTCAGCACTACGGAACCCAGACTTCCGCCCATCACCATGATAACCGGTTTGTCGGCCGTAAAGCCGCAGTGTTTTCTGGCCGCTTCCGGGTTGCCGTTCATGAGCTCGGAGCGAATGGGCGTACCGGTCACGACCGCTTTTTCTTTGGGAAGATACTGTTTTGTCTCCGGGAAGTTACAGCAGACGGCAGATGCGGCGGGGATGCACATCTTGTTGGCAAGCCCCGGCGTCATGTCGGATTCATGTATGATCACGGGAATTCCGAGTTTTGCCGCGCTCCTGACCACAGGCACGGCGACGAAGCCTCCCTTTGAAAAAACTATATTCGGTTTCAGCTCCTTAAGCAGCTTTTTGGCTTCTGAGGCTCCTTTTAAGACCTTAAACGGGTCGGACAGGTTTTTCGCACTTAAATATCTGCGGAATTTTCCCGATGAAATACCGTAGTAAGGTATGCCCATCTCCGAGATAAGCTGTTTTTCTATTCCGTCATAAGAGCCGATATATGAGATATCATAGCCCGCTTTGCGAAGATGCGGGATCAGAGCTATGTTAGGGGTCACGTGTCCGGCAGTTCCGCCGCCCGTAAGTACTATATGTTTCATGTCTGTCTCCGTTTCATAACAAGTGAATATCTATGTAAAAAGCTAACTTATTTGTCCATATATGTCAAGTATCAGGGCTTCAAACGGCTTGCAGTTTTATCCTGTGTTTGGTATGATTAAAAATATTCAGACATGGAAACGAAAACGGCAGCTGATGCCGCATGAAACTTAAGAAGCGGGAGTTGGTTTTATGAAGAAAAATGTTTTTTTTGATATGTCAAAGGCATATGATTTTGTATCTGAAGAAGATATAAAGGCAATGGAAGCCGAAGTGCTGAAAGCGCAAAAGACTCTCATGGAAGGATCCGGCCCGGGCAATGATTTCACGGGGTGGATAGATCAGCCCGTTGCTTATGATAAAGACGAATATATCCGGATAAAGGCGGCGGCAGAAAAGATAAAAAGGGACTCAAAAGCACTTGTGGTAATAGGCATCGGGGGTTCATATCTGGGAGCCCGGGCCGTTATCGAAGTTTTGAGCCACAGCTTTTATAATTCCACAGGAGGAGTACAGATATATTTCGCGGGCAACAATATCAGCAGCGCCTATCTCGCGGATGTTATCGATATGGTAAAAGATATAGATTTTTCCGTAAATGTTGTTTCCAAATCGGGCACGACCACTGAATCTGCGCTGGCATTTCGTATCTTCAATGATCTGCTTGTGGAAAAATACGGCGAGGCAGGCGCGGCAGAGCGTATATATGCCACAACAGATCAGAAAAAAGGTGCTTTAAAAGGGCTGGCCGATAAAAAAGGCTTTGAGACATTTGTGGTTCCTGATGATATCGGCGGAAGATATTCGGTGTTTTCGGCAGTGGGACTTCTTCCTATCGCGGCAGCGGGCATAGATATTGACGAGCTTATTAAGGGTGCCGCAGATGAAAGAGAGTATCTTATAAACGCCCCGTATGATGAAAATGACGCCTTAAGATACGCTGCCTGCCGCAATCATCTCTACAATAACGGTAAAGGAATCGAGATACTGGCCAATTATGATCCTAAGCTCCACTGTATCGCCGAGTGGTGGAAACAGCTTTACGGTGAAAGCGAAGGTAAGGGCGGAAAAGGCATTTTCCCCGCTTCTCTGGATCTTACGACGGACCTTCATTCGATGGGACAGTTTGTACAGGACGGCCCAAGGACTATGTTTGAGACTATTATTAGCATAGAAAAGCCTAAACGGGAAATAATAATAAAAGAGTGGGAGGGAAATCCGGACGGCCTTAATTATCTCGCGGGCAAATCCATAGACGAGGTCAACAAATTCGCCATGAGCGGGACCATGCTCGCGCACTGCGACGGAGGAGTGCCCAACTTCATTCTGAACATCAAAGAATCCACGCCTTACTGTATCGGAAGTCTTTTGTATTTCTTTATGTATGCCTGCGGCGTCAGCGGTTACACTCTCGGGGTCAATCCGTTTGATCAGCCCGGAGTGGAAAGCTACAAGAAAAACATGTTCGCGCTTCTCGGAAAACCCGGATACGAAAAAGAGGGTGAAGAGCTTCGTAAAAGACTGTAGATTATTATAGTTAAAAACTGATAATTATAACAGCGATTTTTCTGATTTACGCAAAACAGATATTTGGAGGAGATATATGATCAAACTGCTTGACGGAGGTGCGTTTCTGGTAAACGGAAACACTGTAATAGAAGACAATGCCGATGCCGCGGCTCTGCTGAAAAAACACATAGGATCTGAACTGACAAAAGAAGAGGGAAAACAGAAAACATTAGCTTACGGCATCCTTAAAGCCCACAATACTTCCGCGGATATGGAACGGCTTCAGATCAGATTCGACAAGCTGACATCACACGATATTACTTTTGTGGGGATAATTCAGACGGCGAGGGCATCAGGCCTTGAAAAATTTCCAATGCCGTATGTTTTAACCAACTGTCACAATTCTCTTTGTGCGGTTGGCGGGACAATCAACGAAGACGATCACATGTTCGGCCTTTCGTGTGCCAAAAAATACGGCGGGGTTTACGTGCCTCCGCATCAGGCTGTTATTCACCAGTATGCAAGGGAAATGCTTGCCTGCGGCGGCAACATGATCTTAGGCTCCGATTCGCATACGCGCTACGGGGCGCTCGGAACGATGGCTGTGGGCGAGGGGGGCCCGGAGCTTGTGAAGCAGCTGCTGAATAAAACGTATGATATAGCCATGCCGGGCGTTGTCGGCATCTATATGACGGGCGAGCCGAAAAAAGGCGTAGGGCCTCAGGATGTCGCGCTTGCAATAATTAAAGCTGTGTTTGACAACGGCTATGTGAAAAACAAAGTCATGGAATTTGTGGGGCCGGGAGTTGAGAAGCTGAGTGCCGATTTCCGTATTGGGATAGACGTCATGACTACTGAGACTACATGCCTTTCATCAATATGGTGTACCGACGATAAGATCAAAGAATTTTACGAAATTCACGGCAGGGCGGCCGATTATAAAAAGCTGCAGCCTGAAAACGGCGCATATTATGACGGCATGGTGATCGTGGAGCTGGATAAAATCGAACCTATGATCGCAATGCCTTTCCATCCGAGCAACGCGTATACTATAGACGAAGTTAATTCCAACCTTATGGATGTGCTTGCCGATGTGGAAAAAAGGGCTGCCGTATCTCTTGACAACAAAATAGAATATTCATTAAAAAAGAAAGTCCGGGACGGGAAACTGCTTGTAGATCAGGGAATTATCGCGGGCTGCGCGGGCGGCGGATTTGAAAACATCTGTGCGGCGGCCGATATTTTAAGAGGAAAGAGCATAGGTTCGGACGCCTTTACCTTAAGCATATATCCGGCGAGTACGCCTATCTACATGGAAATGGCCAGAAACGGAAGTTTGGCAGACCTTATGGAAACAGGGGCAATAATAAAGACCGCATTTTGCGGACCCTGCTTCGGCGCGGGAGACACCCCCGCGAATGACGCATTTTCCATCAGACATTCAACGCGAAACTTCCCCAACCGCGAAGGATCCAAAATCCAGAACGGTCAGATTTCATCCGTTGCGCTCATGGATGCGAGATCAATTGCGGCAACGGCTGCCAACAAGGGATATCTGACTCCGGCGACGGCTTTTGACGGAGCGTTTACAAATCCGGCATATCATTTCGATGCCGGGATATACGCGAACCGCATTTTCGACAGCAAAGGCAAAGCCGATCCTGCACAGGAAGTGGTATTCGGGCCGAATATCAAAGACTGGCCCAGGATGTCCGCGCTGCCGGAAAATCTGATCCTGAAAGTGGTTTCGGAGATTCATGACCCCGTGACCACTACCGACGAGCTTATTCCGTCCGGCGAGACTTCTTCTTACCGCTCAAACCCTCTCGGTCTTGCGGAGTTTGCTCTTTCCAGAAAGGATCCCGCCTATGTAGGCAGAGCGAAAGAGGTTCAAAAAGCTCAGAAGGCAATAGAAGCCGGGGAAGCCCCCGAGGACGCAGTGCCTGAAATAAAAGATATTGTTGATATCGTCAACGCTCACGGCGGCACTGTCGATAAAACAAATCTGGGAGTAGGCTCCACGATTTTCGCCCGCAAACCCGGAGACGGCTCCGCAAGAGAACAGGCGGCGTCATGTCAGAAAGTTCTGGGCGGCTGGGCAAATATCGCCTTCGGATACGCAACGAAGCGCTATCGTTCAAACCTCATAAACTGGGGGATGCTTCCGTTTGTGATCGCCGAGGGAGAGCTGCCTTTTGAAAACGGGGATTATATCTATATTCCGGGCATAAAAAAAGCGATAGAAGGAGCGGCTGACACCGTGAAGGCTTATGTGGTAAATAAAGATTATAAAGAATTTCAAATGGAGCTCGGAAGTCTCACGGATGACGAAAGAGAAATAATCACAAAAGGATGCCTGATAAACTATTATCAGAGCCACAAATAAAAAAACGGGTCGTATCATTTATGATACGGCTCGTTTTTTATAATCCGGAAGCTTCTGTACAGCTGCTCCAGCAAAATAACACGCATAAGCTGGTGGGGAAACGTCATTTTCGAAAAGCTGAGTTTCAGATCCGCTTTATTCAGTATTCTATCTGACAACCCGAGCGACCCTCCGATGATCCAGATCATTTCGCTTTTTCCGCCGAGAGCGCATCTTTCCATAAAGGCTGCCAGCTCTTCCGAGGAAAGCTGTTTGCCTTCTATAGCAAGAGCTGCGACAAAAGCTTTCTCTGATATGTGAGGCAGCAGCCGCTCAGCCTCTTTGTCGAGAATCTGCATGCGCTGTGAAAGGGAAGCGTTTTCCGGAGTTTTTTCGTCATTTACCTGGATTATCTGAAGATTGCAGTATCTGTCAAGCCGCTTTTTAAATTCCTTGACGGCGTCAGCTAAGTATTTTTCTTTTATTTTTCCTACGGTCAGAAGTTTATGAGTCATGTCGGGCACATTTCCGTTTCGTTTGAAGTACTTTCCATAATAGTGGCTGTGGGAACATTCGTCAATTGTGAAAAAAGCAAGAAGCTTTTGTGAAACACGGGAAAAGTATTGAAATCTAAAAAATAAAGGAATAAAATATAACGCAAAGCGGTACAAAGTATTATGTTTAAGGAGGCAAAGACGTGAAAAAGAAACTTATTGCTGCAGCTTCCGTCATCGCAATTGCGGTTGCCCTGACAGGATGTTCGCAAAATACAACTACCGAAACCAATCAGACGACAGAGGAGATGGCAACTCCTGAACCAACTGCGGAGCCTGAAGCAACGACAGAGCCGGAAGCTGCCGAGACTCCTGCGGCTGCCACGGCACCTGCGGCTGATACGGCACCTGCACAACAGAGCACCGGCATCACGGAAGCCGAAGCAAAAAGCATAGCGCTTACGGATGCGGGTCTTGCCGAAGGCGATGTCAGCATCACAAAACTTGCGACGGATATAGATGACGGCGTCATGGAGTGGGAAGTGGAATTCATTTACGGAGACACGGAATACAGCTATGATATAGATTACAATACCGGCGCGATACGCGGTAAAGATCTCGACAGCATTTATGATGACTGATAAATCAAAGATATTGTTTTTTGCCTTGGCTGCGTCGTGATTTCCGAAGAAGCACTGTTGACTGTTGCATTACATTAATCCGACAACTGCACCAATTTTATATAGGGCTGCCGCAAAAATATAAAAGCGGCAGCCCTCCATTTCTCATAATCTTGCTATTGACTAAGGCAAAAAAAATAAGTATAGTATCTAAAGCAGTAAAATAATTGGAGATGTATCGAAGTGGTCATAACGAGCCGCACTCGAAATGCGGTTGTCGGGCAACCGGCACGTGGGTTCGAATCCCACCGTCTCCGTTGACGATATGATATAATCTATTTTACAAAAATCTTTTTTATGGAGGCAGTATTATGGCCGGAATTACAGAATTGATCCGTTCGGAAGCAGATGACAGTTTGAGTTTTGGAAATTATTCGCTTCCGTCAAAGACAAAGCTTTCTGATTTTAATCATAAAGGCGACCTTTATAAAGTGAAAACTTTCAAAGAGATAACGCGTCTTGAAAAAAATGATACATTTGTATATGAGTCGGTACCCGGCACTAATGTTTTTAATTTTGAAATGTTGGATGACGGCGCCGCTTTTACGGTTGAAGCACCCGGAGACGCTCAGATCACCATGGAACTCAAAGAGGAGACGATTTACAGGATCACCGTGGACGGTGTTTCCATAGGAAGTCTTGAGTCAGGCGTTGGAGGAAAGCTCACTTTCGGTTTGAAGCTCAGCGTGGGACAGAGGGCGGACGTTATAGTTAAAGAGGCGTAGTATCGGCTTTTTTTGCGAAAATATATCAGATGAGGGGCTGTCGTAAAATGATATGCTACCCTCAAGTAGGACATTGAAATATAAAACCTACTTGGGGGTGTT
>CAYMCZ010000016.1:0-25315 GCA_964389285.1 uncultured Lachnospiraceae bacterium
GGCGGCACCAAACTTTTTAATTATTCACTGTCCACTTGACGGGTTGCACACCATTATACTTTGTCATGAATATTCATGCTCTTTGTATAATCCGACAGCCCGCTTTATTATAATCTTATTTGTTGCCGGGCAGCGCAGAGGGCGCAAACGGCTCTTCATAGATAGGCTTTATTCCGCCTCTTTCTTTGATCGCTACGGCATTTTTTATCAGGTCAATAGTGCCCTGAATACCGAATTGCGCCGTGTCGATAATCAGATCATAGCTTTCCGCGGCACCCCATTTTTTACTTGTATAATAATTATAATAGCTGGCACGGCTTTTATCTACTTTCATTATCTTATCTTTGGCTTTATTGGGTTTAAGTCCGTAAAGCGCCGCCGTTCTTTTAATGCGGTTTTCAAGACTTGCGCGCAGAAACACAGTCAGAACATTCGGCTCGCTTTCCAGCGCATAGTCCGCGCAGCGGCCGATCATAACGCAGGGACCTTCCTGCGCGATTTTTTTGATGGCGTCAAACTGCGCTAAAAATATTTTCTGGTTAAGAGGCATGTCCGTAAAGAGGTTTGACGCGTAATTGTTTGTCGAATATGTATCCATTACAAGTGAAAACAAAAAGCTTCCGGTTGATTTTTCATCCTGAGCTTCGAATATTTCCTCGCATAATCCGCTTTCCTTTGCCGCTTTTTCAAGCAATTCTTTGTCATAAAACGGAATGCCCATCTGTTTGGCAAGTTCTACTCCCACTTCGTGGCCGCCTGTTCCGAATTCCCTTCCGATAGTAATAATTGTATTCATATTATACCTTCCTTTCGTATCATGGTTTATATCCAAGCTTTTTCAGCAATTGATTGAAATATTCAGGTATAGGAGCCGTAAATTCCATATATCTGTTTTCTTCCGGATGTATGAACCCTAATGTATATGCATGCAGGGTCTGTCCCTGCAGATCTTTAACAGGCGGGTTTTTATATCCGTATACCGTATCTCCAAGCACAGGATGTCCTATGGACGCCATATGAACTCTTATCTGATGGGTTCGGCCTGTCTTTAGAGAGCATTCTATATATGTGTATCCGTTTAGAACTTCAAGAACCTTAGCTTCGGTAACGGCATGTTTTCCGTTTTTTACGGAAGCGGCCATCTTCTTTCTGTCAACCGGATGACGCCCTATGGTTTTCTCTATCACATAGGAGCTCTCTTTCAGTTCGCCGTGTACTATTGCCCTGTAACGTCTGTTTATACCGTGAACGGCAAGCTGGGCCGCTAAAGACCTGTGAGCCTTATCTGTTTTGCATACCGCTAAAGCTCCCGTTGTGTCCTTGTCTATACGATGCACTATGCCCGGTCTTAAAACTCCGTTTATCCCGGAGAGAGAATCTCTGCAATGATATAAAAGCGCATTGACAAGTGTGCCCGAATAATGCCCGGCGGCCGGATGAACCACCATATCCTTGGGTTTGTTTATAACAAGAATATAATCGTCTTCATAAAGAATATCCAAAGGAATGTTTTCCGCTTCGATAAGGAGTTCCTGTTTTTCGGGAATCCGGATTTCTATATGATCACCTTCTCTTAAATTATAATTCGGTTTTACGGTTTTGTCATTAACAAAAACACTTTCGGATTTAAGACATTTTTGAATGAATGTTCTCGAAAAACCGTCCAGTTCGGCGGCAAGATACTTGTCTATGCGCATATCGGAACATTCGGCCGGTATGTTCAATATAATTTTGTTCATATGCCGTCACCGGCGGCTTTTTTCTTTTTAAGAAACGCAAAATCGCCGCTTTTATAATAAAATATCAAAAGCAGAATCAGGACTATTATAAAGACGCTGACATAAATATCGGCTACATTGAATACGGGAAAATCAATAACTTCGAAATAAATAAAATCCACGACATAACGACGTGTTATTCTGTCTATAAAATTTCCCAAGGCCCCTGCAGCCAGAAACATGAGTGATATGTTTAAAGGTCTGTAGTATCTGTTTTTCGGGACTTTTGTGAAAAACCAGATTATCACTGTCAGGAAAACAACGGTAAGTATCCAGAAAAAAATCTGCGCATTCTGAAGCATACCGAACGCGGCGCCTCTGTTTTCCAGATATACAAGACGAAGTCCGTCAATCAGGGTAATGCCTCCGGTGTCTTTTAGTGTAAGCGTGGCTATATATTTTGTTATCTGATCAAAGATGACAAGAATGGCAATATTGACATATATCCCGATCATAACTTTGGGGCCTGTCTTGCTGCTGTTCTTATCATATGCAATTACTTTTGCCATATTATTTAAAAGAAAGAGCATCAGAGAGTAAATCTTTTCCGACGCTCTTATTATAAATTAAAATAGTATTTTTAATAATGTCAGAAGCTGCTGCGCATGGAAGGGATGGTATTATGCAGAATATCTCTGATATCTCCCGAAATCTCCACTTCTCTCGGAGTGATGACAAAGATATAACTTGAAACTTCCTGAATAGAACCGTCTATCGCATAACATGCTCCTGAGACAAAGTCGATTATACGCTGGCCGGTGTCAACGTCGATGCCTTCGAGATTGAGCACAATCGTAGTGCCGGCAAGTAAAGTAGTGACAATATATCTGGCGTCATCCATACTCGTGGGCTTGGTAACGCATACTTCCATCTGCGCGGAATGTCCCGGACGTTTATGTATCTGCGTCACCTTTGGCGACGATGTTGAAGATTGGTATTTGCGCTCAAATGAAGGAGCGGGCTCTTTTCTGGCAGTAAAAGTCGGTTTTGAGGAATGATAAACCTTATCGGCCGTGAAGTCGTCCTCTTCATCCTCATCAGGATCGTCAAAATCCTCGTAATCGTCTTCGGATTTTTTGCGTCTGCTCATGAATCTGTTGAAAAAGCCTTTTCTGGGCTTGTCATCATATTCATCCTCGTCATCCTCGTCGAAATCTTCGTTTTCGTCAAAGAAATCTTCTTCATAATCATCATCGTCGTTGTTTACCCGGATCGCTGATATGAACTTGTCAAATATACCCATTATTAGTCCCCTTTATTACATATAGTGTCTGTTCCCGAAAATGGCGGTACCTACACGTATACAGGTAGCGCCCTCTTCGATCGCTACTGTGTAATCATTTGTCATACCCATACTCAGGCATTTCATAGAAACATTATCAATTTTTTTGCCTTCAATGTCAATACTTAATTGCTTTAATTTTCTAAAAACGTCCCTGTTTTCTTCGGGATTTTCAACAAAAGGGGCTATCGTCATAAGTCCGCATATCTTAATTGCGGGTAAAGAAGCAATTTTTTCTATGAGTTTTACTGTTTCATCGACCTTAATTCCGAATTTTGTCTCTTCTTCGGCTACATTTACTTCAATAAGGATATCAACAATAATCTGTTTTTTTTGAGCTTCTTTGCTGATTGTTTCTGCCAGTCTTAAAGAATCGACCGAATGAATCAGAACCGTTTTATCTATAACCTGTCTTACTTTGTTTTGCTGAAGATGACCTATCATATGCCACCTTATGTCTTCCGGAAGTTCTTCGAATTTGCGTGTCAGCTCCTGTACTCTGTTTTCACCGAAGTCTCTTTGTCCGGCATCATATATCCGGATTATATCTTCATAAGGCCTGGTCTTGCTTACGGCTATAAGCGTGATCTCTTCTATTTTTCTGCCCGATCTTTCACAGGCTGCCTTTATGTTTTCTTCGACTTTCAAATAGTTTTCTTTCAGCATCTCAGTGAATTATTTCCTCCTCTTTGACAGAGCCGGCGTCTTTCGCGATATAATCATAAAGCGCAATACCGTAGGGCGTGCCCTCGCTCACTATGGCAAAATCCGAATTTTCGTTCAGGATCTGTACAGTCCTGAACACAACATACCCTTTGTTAGTGGAATATACTCCTTTCAAAGCACCGGTTTCTTTTACGATATAGCTGTCATCCGAAGAAGGGCTGGCAATCACTTCACCTTCGGAAAAATCGCCCTTTTCCACGTAATATACATTCATATTGAGTTTTGAGTCAAAATCTTTTGCGTATACGACAGTCTCTTTGAATTCCTTTAAAACCGAACCGTCGGAATTTTCCGTTAAAATCAAAAAGCCGGTTTCTCCGTCTTCATCACTGTAGGTTAAAAACGTCTCCGGAATAATATAAAACTCTTTTTCCACTATGGCTGAAACCGGAATTTTAAGTCCTGTTTGTGAACTGTTAACTATTTCGATATCCAGAAAACGGTCATCCGCATATCGGATAAGACCGTTATCAAATGTGAGTTTACAGAAACGGCTGCCGTTGTTGGATACAAATGAAACCGAAGCATTTTCGGTATTATCGTCTTTCAGAAATTTGACGGTAATGCTGTCCATATTTGAAAGGCCGAGAGTCTGCTCATCACTCACGTAAAAATACAGGCTCCAGTCTTCTGTTTTAATCAACCGGTACAACGGAGTCCCTTCTTTTACGCGGGAGCCGTTTTTGAGTCTCGTTTTAAGATAACCGGAGTTCTGACCCAGATCAGCCGAAAGCATACTTTCGTCAAAATCTTCATAACCGTCTGTGTAAAGAGATACGAGCCCGTCGGAAGACGAACCTATAACGGAGCCTTCCATTTCATTCAGTTCAGATGAATTAAGAAAAAGACCGGAAATACTGTATTGAAAATCATAGACGCTGTCAAATGAATCAGGATCAAACGACCTGGCTTCCCGGGAAGCATATTTTCTGAAGGCGTCCAATGATTCGCTGCTGTGCTCATCTGTTTCCTGAATATATTTTTCAGGACTTATAAAGCAAATATTCTGAGACTTTGCAACCTTTGAAGTTCTGCTTAGAAAATAAGTTACATATCCGTCTGTCTGTGAAATTACAGCCTCTTCATCACGCACAACTATAGAGCGATGCGTATCATTTCCCGAAAGAGGCCCCTCTACAACCTGGTAAGTCTCTATATGTCTTTTGGACGCAAATATGATAAGACTGATAATCAGATAGATAAAGATAATGCCGAAGACCAGCGTTCCGATATTAAATTGTAGTTTGAAACGGTTTTTTTTCATGGCACTCTTCTATCTTTACGAAAGCGCACACAGCCGTTTTTCCGGCCATGGGCGCTTCTAAAGAATCAAAAATATATAAAATATAATCAAAGTGATACAACGACTTTGTCTGCAAATTTGCCTTCGTAAGGTTTTTCGGTCGAAACGGTAATAACAAAATCAACTTTAAAAGAATTGCTGATGTAGTCGAGCTGTTCTATAAGAGTGTCAAGCTCGTCGTCGTTTCCGTTGAATTTGGAAATCTTTTTTAAATTGTCAAAGTATACTGTCTCAAGGTCATGATCCTGAGAAATAATTCCGCAAACAACTCCGATAAACTGATCAGTGTTTTTAAGAGGTAATCTGGAAAGGTCAATAAGTCTTACTTTATTGCTGAGGTCATACATGTGTTTTGAGCTTTTGTCAAGATATACGATCGTTCCCTCAGCTTTGGTCACGGCCTCGTTTGCCGTATTTATCAGGTAACTTGTTTTCCCTTTACCCTTGTCTCCCGTAATAAGTTTAATCATGACAGTTTTCCTCCTTAAATGTCAGTGAATCCGGTTGATTTATTCTATATATGAGTATAAGACAATTCTTTGAAATATTCAAGTAAATATTAAAACGCCGCTTCGGTATTGATTTTTGTAAGCAATTGGGTCATATCACGATATAGCGCGGTTTTATTATACGCATTCAGAATTACCGCAATATATGGTATCCCTTTCTCGTTCTGGGCTATAAGCGTAAGACATGCGCCCGCTTCATCGGTTGTTCCGGTCTTTCCTCCCCAAAGAACCACTCCCTGCGGCACGGGTTTTTCTCCCGTAAGAAATTTGTCAGTGGAATCAAGCCTGAGTGAAAACGCTGAGCCGTCCGCGTGGGTGGCATAAAGCGTATATACGTTCATTCGGACAGTATCCGTAAAAGCGGTGTATTTCATGGCTTCATTCATCATCAGATAAATATCATAAGCACAGGTGTAATGATCCGTCTGATGCAGCCCGTGAGGATTTGCAAAGTGAGTGTCCAACATTCCGAGAGATTTTGCCTTTTGATTCATGTGCTCCACAAAGGCTTCCGTACTTCCGTCTATCACTCTTGCTATGGCTATGGCAGCGTCATTTGCCGAATATATCAGCAGTGTCTTAAAAAGCTGTTCCATAGTGAGGGTATCACCGGGCATGAGTCCCGAATTCTGCGAACCTTCCTCAAGAGCAAAATCAGACTCCTGCATCACGACGACTTCATCCATATTTCCATATTCCATGACAAGCAGTGCAGTCATTACCTTTGTTATGCTTGCGGGATATGCCCTGGTATATATTTTCTGGGCAAATACGGGCTTGTTTGAATCCACGTTGAACAAAAGGCCTATTTCGGTGTCTTCATTAAGCTGCACGCCTTCAAGAGGCATATCCGCGTCCGATACCACCAAGTTCTCTGCGAAAGTTTCTGCCCTCGAAAAAGCTTCATAGGTTTTTGCTTCGGAAAAATAAGGATATCGTGTATCAAGAGCTTTATCTTTTCCCGATGAAATGAGTATAAACAGCACCACAAGCACGATAACTGCTATTAAAACTATATAAAAAAGCCTGTTGAATATGCTTTTTCCCGAAAATGCATTTAACATAGGTTATCCTACCAGTATCTTTTGAATTTCGGAGAGTATCTCTTTAATATCAGCTTTTCCTCGTATCGTTTGCATTGGAGTCCGACATTTAAAACAAATCCCATACCGATAAATAAACTGATAACGGATGTCAGACCATAGCTGACAAACGGCAGAGGCGTTCCGGTATTCGGAAGTATTCCGGTCGCCACACAGATGTTAATAAAGCTTTGCAGGGAAACAAGCGAGGCTATTCCCGTGCAAATCAGCATGCCGGATTTGTCTTTTGCCCGCCTACCCGTCATTATGCACATAAAAACTATCAGAAACAGAATAATAATGATACAGAGACAGCCGATAAATCCCAATTCCTCTCCGGCTACGGCAAAGATAAAGTCCGTCTGAATCTCGGCAACAAAGTTGCCTTTGTTGGATGAGCTTACTTCGTTGTTGTTAAGTCCCTTACCGGTAAGACGGCCGCTTCCGATAGCCGTGATGGAATTGTTCTGCTGGATTTTTGAATCCGAGTATTCGTCATTATCAGGCTCAAGGAAGGTCATTATCCTTTCTTTCTGATAATCATCGATGATCTTCAGATCTGTTTTTGTTATAAGCAAAAGCAGGACTACCATAACCGGAATAACTACCAGCAGTATCCTTCCTATTATCTTATAACTCAGCCCCGAAACATATATCATAATGCAGAAAAGCAGCATGATCGTAATTGTGTTTTTAAGATCCGGCTGGCGGAGTATCAGTATAAGCGGCAGCAGAAGCAAAATAACGGCTTTTAATATCGTCTTAAATGTATTCAGGTCCCTTTCATGTTTCATAAAGTACATGGAAAAGAATAAAACAAGCAGAATTTTGGACAACTCTGTCGGCTGAAACTGAAAGCTGCCTATCTGAAGCCATCTTGCCGCTCCGTTTGCGTTATGACCCGCGACATATACGAATACAAGCATAGCCAGGTTAAATATATAGATTATCCAGTAAAAATTCAAAACCCAACTGTAATCTATAAAAGAAATTATGATCATTATGACAAATCCGGCTATGCAGCCCTGAAGCTGTTTTGTCTGCAGCGTCTGCTCGGCGGAACCGACAAGGAGCACACCTATGGTGCATATTGCGACCAATAACGCCAGCAAAACAAAATTATATTCTCTTAATTTATATTGTCTGAACATTATAACTCCTTGCTTAATCCGTTACGGTGCTTGAAAGTCCTTCTGTGGCAGATGTTCCGGTAATGATCTGCGAACTGTCGCTGAGTCCGTAATAATAAGTAAGAATGTCTTTTGCGACCGTACACGCATTCGTGGATGAATATCCGTAAGCGATACGTATGGCAAAAGCGATATCGTCGTTTGTCTCGTAATTTGAATAACCTATAAACAGAGCGTGATTCGGCCGCAGCTTTGATTCCTCGGCCGTACCGGTTTTACCGGAAAGATAAACCGGAAAATTCTCAAAAGTGGTGTTAATCTCCACCACACGTCTCATGCCTTCGTGTATAACGTCCCAGATAGTGTCGTCAAAATCCACTGTCTTTGAGACATTCGGAGCAAACTCCTGTAAAAGATTGCCATTCGAATCCGTAACCTTTGATAGCAGATTAAGATCATAGCTCGTCCCGCTGTTGGAAAGCGTAGCGGCATATCTTGCAAGCTGGGTTGTCGTGTAAAGATGCGTTCCCTGTCCGATTGAAGAGGGGATCGGCATGCTGTTTGTAACATTTGGATTCGATTCGTTTATCTGTATATTTGTTTTTGTATCGAGATTGAAAACCGATGCGTATTCGCGCACTTTTTCGAGGGACTTTGAATATGAGAATATTCCGTCTTCAGTCAGACCGAGCCTGTAAGCCATGGTACAGAAAAATACGTTGCATGAATTCTGTATGGCTTCGACTATATTAACATCACCGTGACCTTTTTTAGCCCAGCAGTGAAGCTGGTTGCTCGGCTCCACAAGCCCCTCTCCGAAAAGACCCGAACAATGCACCGTGGAAACAGTGTCTATAACGCCCTCGTTCAGCGCGGCAGCCGCCATTACCGGCTTAAAAGTCGAACCCGGAGCAGTCAACTGCAGAGTGGCTTTGTTATAGAAAGGCGTCGATAAATCAGAATACAGTTTTTTATAATATCTGACGTCCATATTGTTGGCAAGCCTGTTGTTGTCATAACCCGGATAAGTGACAAGCGCTTTAACGTTTCCGGTTTCGGGATCGGTTATTACCGCTGAACCGGAACACGGATCAAGAGCGAGCTGAGCCGGTGTAATCTCAAGGCTCGATATCTTTGATACTATAAGTTCGTACGCCGAAAGCGCCCCTTCCCTGAACCGGGAATACTCCCCATCGTCGGCAGAGAGAACCCCCTGCTCATATAAAAGCTGTATCACGTCCTCGGGAATCATCACATCATTAAAAAGCATGTGTTTATATATCAGTTTTGAAAATCCCGAATCTGTTTGAATCTCGTCCGTAACATAGTCGGCAAGAGAATTAAGTATCTCCGTCGTACTCATATACACGTTGCTTTCATAAAGACTGGAAAGATTGATCCAGTTTTTGGAAATGGCATATATTAAATAATCATAAGGACTTAAATCTCCGTTTTTCCAGCTTATATAAGTATCGTCATTTTCATAGTTGCCCTGAGGGGTCAAAACCTCATGTTTTATAAGCATCTCGTCTATGATATAACGCATATATTCCTGGTATTCTTCAGACATTACGTTGAGAGCGCTTCTGGCCGTTCCGGTAAGCTCAGCTTTGACATCTGCCGTAACGGAGGAAAGATAGTTCAGAAACTGAGCATATACCGCCTGCTCGAAAACAGTGGCATTTGTGCTCTTAAAATGATCCGTGTCTATCACCGAATTGTTTATAAGCGCATAATAAACGTCGTATGAAGGAATATATATTACGTCATCGTCATCGGGATCTTCTTTTACTATACCCGCGGTTATTTCTTCGAGGGTGCGTCCGTCCCGGATATTGGTAATGAGTATGCCGGCGATACGCTGCTCCAATATATCATAACATGCCACCTGAAGATCCGCGTCTATCGTAAGATAGACATCGTTGCCTTTCTGAGGCTCTATCTTAGTGTCTTCATATACGCTCAATACGGTTCCGAGGTTATCAACGGCAACTTCTTCCGAACCGTCAACGCCCTGCAGGGTCGTTTCCATATATTGTTCTATACCTGTTTTGCCTATTACGGAATTGCTGGTATAGTCGCTTCTTTGGGTAAGAAGGGAATCCAGCTCATCGGAAGAAGGTTTCCCTGTATAACCTATAATAGATGACGTGGCATAAGGATAATTATATATCCTGCGCGAATCCTCTTCTATATCTACGCCTTTAAGTACCGACGAGTTTTCTCTGATGGCCGCAACCGTCGCGTTGCTGACGTCGGATGCGACAGTCACCTGAAGGTATTTCTGATAGCTTGTCAGACTTAATTTGTATCTGATCGCAACAATTTTCAAAATCTCCTCCCGCGACATTTCCGCAGGAAGAGAATGAGCCGCAAGTTCTTCTGCCGTATAAGGATTGTCGTTGTTGACAATGCCGAACCTGTCGGGTCCGCAAAGTTCTTCCATGATGTCGGCCGCCTGTGCCGCAAGCTCGCTTTCCGAAAGCTGGGAAATTGACTGATATCCGTATATATCAGCACGGAACCTGTTCAGGGAAGTTCCTTCTTCCATGTCATATACATAGTCTCCGTTTTCGTTTACAAGGACATGAAAATCATTGTCAATAGTATCTCCGCAGCCCTCGATTATTTTAATAAGGCGATATATTTCCCCGTTAAGGGAAAGGTTTCGCTCTCTTCTTGTCTCATATGACCCGATGTCTTCGAGGGTAACAGAGTTCGAAAGCTCGTTATAGGCCAGAAGCTTTCCGTTGCAGTCGTAAATATTTCCTCTTGTGCTCGCAAGCCTTCTGGTCTTGGTGGTTGTTATCGTAAAATTATTTGCGTATTCCTCTCCTTCTACTATCTGAAGCTGAAAAATGCGCACGCCAAGAATGATACTCAGCAGAAAGAATATCGCGAGTACCACTGCCGCTCTGTGAGCAAATATCAGCTTGAGTTTTTTCTTTATTTTATAAGCCAAGGTGAGTCGCTGTCCTCCAATTCGTTCGCTATAAGCTTTTGATTGATTATAAAGATAAGCTTATATAGAACAAGCGTGAATATTAATGTATAAATAATCTCCGGCAATATACTGTATCTGAGAAATGTAAGAAAATTAAATCGTTGTCCCAGAAGAAACAGAATTATGTATGAAACAATATTATACGCGAAACAGCTGATGCCCGTAAGTACAAGAGGCACCCGGATGTCATCGTCATAAAACACTTTATAAAACTTACCGTTAATATAGCCTATATACATGTAAGTAAGCGCGTTCAATCCGAAAACAGATCCGGAAAACAGATCTACAAGAAGACCTGAAATAAAGCCTACCCACAGTCCTGTATGTTTCCCCCTCATAAGTCCCATGGAAACGGTAAGTATAAGCAGAATATTTGCCCTTACCGAAATAACGGGAATGATGTTTATGAGTGATATTTGCAGCAGACAACATGCAATTATCATTAACAGTGTAATAAGTTTGCGTTTCATTTTAGTACCAATTTATTGCCCGTATGTGGATTTGAGCTGCTTGATAACCAGCACTTCGCTGATATGCCTGAAATCAACTCCGGGCACGAGATATCCCGTTTTTGTCAGATGATTTGAATCTTCGTTTACTTCCGTAATCGTGCCGATCAGAATGCCCGGCAGATATTTGGAACTTATATTAGAGGTAATCAGTTTTTCGCCGGGAAGTATTGTTTCATCGGTATTCATCTGATCAAAGTATAACGTTCCGGTTTCCATCAGTTTCAAATCGCCGTTTACGATACAGTCGTCACTCGAAATAAGGGTCATGGCGCTCACGCTGCTTGATTCGTCTATTATGGAGCGTACATTGGCCCAGTTTGTGCCGGCTTCCGTCACGAGTCCCACAAGCCCTCCGGTAGTAATAACATTCATATCCACGGCAATGCCGTCGTCAGTGCCTTTGTCGATCATAAAAGTCGAATACAGGTTTCCGGTGCCTTTTGATATTACTTTGGCCGGTATCTTTTCATACTGCGAATAAGTATTGTCCGTGTCGTAAAGAGCCTCAAATCTGTCAAGTTCTTCAAGTTTTTCGGTGAGCACAAGGTTTTCCTCCTGAAGCCGGGAAACCTGTGCTTCGAGCTCATCGACTTTGGAAGCCAAAGCTTCAGTGTTCTGAAAGCCCGTGGTTTTTTCGTTTATCCAGTCTGCCGCGGCATTCAGCCCTTTATGAAAAGGAACGATTACTACCGAAGCTGCCTGTCTGAGCGGAGTAATCGGAACCACCTCGGAAACAGTCAAAACTATGGCACAGACGCAGGCTATTGTAAGTAATAATAATATATTTCTGTTTGAAATGCTTGATTTCTTTTTTTTGTTCATTTCTTTCTCCTGCGGGTCCTGCCGTTGTCATAAACGTCATAAGCCAGTTTATTTGCGCCGCTGAATTTAATAACTTCTTTGAGACCGCTGACCGTACTGTATTCATAAAGCGAAGAAAGATGTATCGGATAACCGAGCGCGGAAGAAAGTTCTCTGTCTATCCCGGGAATACGTGCTCCGCCTCCCGTAAGATATATCCCTTCTTCTGAAATGGTTTTTCTGATCTGAGGCGGTGTTCTCTCAATAAAAGTATTGAGTCCCTTTATAATGGCACTGATACATTCATATACCGCCCTCTGTCCGGTGGTTTTCGTAACAAAGCCTGTCCTCGGCAATCCGTTTTCTGTATCTATGCCGCTAACCGTAACACCTCTGAAATCGGGATCTTTAGTTCCTGTTATGGCAAGCTTAATATCCTCAGCGGTTTTTTCGCTTATATGAAGACGGTTTATCCTTCTTACCATCGATACGATACCTTCGTTTATCTGTTTTCCGCCGTAAGGTACGCTCCTGTTCAATATCACGTGGGAATCTGCAGTAGAAGAAAGCGTAGTGGTCTCCGCTCCTATGTTTATCATCATTGACCCTTTTGATTTTGAAGTCGGTATACCGAGCGCCAATGCGTCGGATATGGGCTTCTCAATGAGATATACGCTGCAGTTTCTGAGCTTACCGCGTCTGGCTATCGCGGTATATGCACGTCTTTCTATCTCTGTCATATCACAGGGAACCGCAAAATAAAGCAGCGGCCTTCTGCCGATATAATGCCCCTGTTTTCTGAGCAAAAAATGAATTATGGCCTCGGCGAAACGCACATCTCCTATTCTGCCCATATACATGGGGGAAGTTACGATGGTATCCGCCGAAACCCTGTTGTAAAATTCATAAGCGTCATCTCCCGCGCAGAGTACGGTATTATGGTCTTTTACGGCGATCAGGTTTTTTTCTACTGTGATGGTATCATCTTTAAAATCATAGATTTTAATTGTATCCGTACCGGGATCTATACCAAACGCCTGTTTAAATGACATTATAATGCTCCCACTGTATCTTGCCGGATCTAAAAACCATATTATTTGATATGATTCGGATTCGTAAACAGACTGACATATCTGTTGTCCCCGATTATTATATGATCCAGCAGTCTTATGCCTATAAGCTCTCCGCCCTCTGCCACCCGTCCGGTGATATCCATATCATCCGCACTCGGTGTAGGATCACCGCTCGGGTGATTGTGTATAAGGACAATGTTAACGGCATGATAGCTTAAAGCTTTCAAAAAGAGTTCCCTCGGTGACAATAACGAGGAATTTACGGTGCCTTTTGAAATACATTCGTCGCCCAGATAATTGTTTTTGGAATCCAGCATCATACAAAACACAAACTCCTGCTCGCAATGCCTCAGCTTTTCCATATAGAATTCGGCTATGGATCCGGGGTCATTGAACTTTAAGCTTTTTCGTGCGTTGCGAAGAGCTATCCTTTTGGATAACTCTCCGATGCATTTAAGCTGTATCGCTTTTACCTCTCCGACTCCCGGCAGGCTTTGAAGCTGCTTCAGGCTGAGATGATACAGTCCCGACAGTCCTTCGTTAAACGGACAGAGCATCAAAACCCTTCTGGCCAGTTCCATTGAATTTAAACCTCTGGTTCCCGTTCTTAAAATGACGGCAAGCAGTTCCGAATCCGACATGGCTTCAGGCCCGAATCTTTTAAATCTCTCATAGGGGCGCTCTTCATTCGGCAATTCTTTAATTGTATTATTATTTGTCAATTATGCTCCGTTCTCTCTCTTTTGAACTTTCATAATAACACAAATCCCACTTCTAAACAATCAAAGAATTTTGTTCATAAGATTTATAGGTCAGCGCGATCTTTTCAGCAGTTTTAATACCGTCAACGGCAGCGCTTATAATACCGCCCGCGTATCCTGCGCCTTCCCCGCACGGATATAATCCTTTCAGATTGGACTGCATAGTCTGATCATCCCTTTCTATCCTTACAGGTGATGAAGTGCGGCTTTCAGCGGCATATAATAAAGCGTCCGCCATATCAAAGCCTTTCAGCTTTGACCCCATTTTTCTGATGCCTTCCGAAATACCTTCCTTCAAAAAATCGGGAAATACCGCCGAAACATCCGAAAACTCCCATCCGCCTTTTGTACAGGGCAATAGCGGACTGTAACGTGTAGGCATACCTTTAATAAAATCTTCAAACCGCTGTACCGGTATGGCCCCGGACGCCGTATTAAAAGCATTTTTTTCAAGCATTCGCTGAAAAGAGATCGCGCCCAGTTCGTCAGGCATGAAGACGTTATTATATTTTAAATAATCTTTCGGGTCAAGAGTTACTATAACGGCACTGTTGGCATATCCCGAATCCCTTCCCGAATAACTCATTCCGTTTACGGCAAGATGCTTATCTTCAGAAGAAGCATTTACAACATAGCCGCCCGGGCACATGCAAAAAGTGTAAGCACCGCGTCCGTCATTTAAGCGCACCGCGAGTTTATATGCTGCCGCTCCGAGCGATTCGGGATAGCCGTCTCCCCACTGAACCGAGTTAATAAGCTCCTGAGGATGGGATATCCTGACTCCCGCCGCAAATGATTTTGCCTTCATCCTGATTTTGCTGCCGTGAAGCATCAGCATGGTATCTCTTGCGGAATGTCCGATTGCCAGCACAAAAACATCCGCGGGAATAAATTCGCCGTCCGAAAGATACACGCCCTCAATAAAACCTTTATTTTCTTTAATAGCGTTGAAACATGAGTTAAAACGATATTCCCCGCCATAGGATTCCGTAATTTTTCTGAGGTTTCTGACCACATCAAACAGTTTATCGGTGCCTACATGAGGCATGGCCTCATACATGATTTCGCTCGGGGCACCGTTTTCGGCAAACAGCCTTAAAACTTCTTCGACCCGTCCGTATCTGTCATTTATGCCGGTATTTAATTTACCGTCCGAAAACGCTCCGGCACCTCCCTCGCCGAATTGGACGTTGGATGAAATATTTAATTCTCCCGAATCCCAGAACCTTTTTACGCTTTCAGTACGGTTTTCAATATTTTCACCCCGTTCAAGTATTACCGGCCTGTATCCGTATTTGGCAAGAAAATAACCACACATCATACCGGCCGGCCCGCTTCCTGCAATGACCGGTCTGTACCGCATGGTTTTTCTGAATTCATCACCTGTCGGAAACCTGTATTTCTTTACTTCAGCTTTTGTAATCCTTTTATTATTATTTTGTTTTAATATTGCCGCTTCGTTTTTTACTTCTACTAATACGGTATATACATAAGATAGAGCTTCTTTTTTTCTGGCTTCTATGGATCGCCTGATTATTTTCCAGTTTAATAGCCTGTCTTTTTTGATCTTCAGAAGCATGCAGATCTCATCGCTGAGATCAGGAAGATTCTCCTTGTTTTTTCTTTTCTTTTTATTGCATCCGTTTATCGGTATTTTTATCTGAGTAATCCTTACCATAAATGCTCCAATAATCAATCCGTTACGCAGTGCTTACCCGCAACCGCTCCGCTGCTCCACGCCCACTGCAGATTATATCCGCCGCAGCTGCCGTCCGCATCCGTCATTTCTCCGGTGAAATACAACCCCGGACAGCTGATTGCTTCCATGTTTTCGGAAAGGCTTTCAAGACCAATTCCTCCCTGAGATACCTGAGCTCTCGCAAATCCCGTATGCCCGGATATCGGAAGCTGAAAAGACTTAAGAAAATGAGCTGATTTCTCCGCCGCCATATCATCCTGAAAAGAAAGTCCTGTTTTATAAATAAAAAAGTCCGCAAGTCTTTCGGGTATAAGCCCCATCAGCACAAGTTTTAAGGATTTAAAATGCGTCCGGGCATGCTGTCGCTCAATATATTTTATTATCTCATCTTTACCGTATTCCGGCAGAAAATCGATAAGCAAATCAGTCTTTTTGTTTTCGTGCAGGGCTTTTACGGCAAATCTGCTGATTTCAAAGACCGGAATACCCGAAATGCCGTAATTGGTGAGCTGCAGCTCGCCATAAGCTTCCTCTCGAAATTCATTTTCGACATAAAGATTTATTTTACCTTTGCATCTGACACCGGCCCATTTTGAAAGCCCTTTTATGCCGGCGGTAAGCGGTACAAGCGCCGGCAGATAATCATAGAGTTTTATCCCGAATATCAAGGCGGTCTTTTTGGGCAGTTCAAATATTTCTTCATTGACGTGTGCGGCAGTACCGCATGAGACAATCACCGAATCCGCGTCATAATTCCACCCTTCAGTGTGCACGACAAATCTGAACTTTTCTCTTTTGCTTAAAGAGATTCCGACTGCCTTTGAATTTGTTTTGATTTTTATTTTCAGGCGTTCGGCTTCATATAAGAGCAATTCCGCTACATTTAAGGCGGAGTCCGTAACCGGATATACCCAGCCGTCCCGTTCTTTTGTATCAACGCCGATTTCTTTGAAAAACGACAGCGTATCCGTAACCGTAAATTTTTCAAGTACGGTCCTGACTTTTTCCGGAGAACCGCTCCTTACGGATGATTCGCTGAAATTCAAATTTGTAAGATTACACCTGCCGTTGCCTGTCATCAGAAGCTTTTTAAGCGGTTTGGGGTTTCGTTCCAAAACCGTAACCTGCGCGCCGCCGTACGAGGCCCAAATGGCAGCCATTATTCCTGAAGCTCCCGCTCCGATAATCACGATTTTTTTCATTTGAACTCCTAAGCATTTCCGAGTTGTTCTTCACTTATAAGCCCGGCTTCCAGAAATTTCTGCACTGTCATCATTATCCCGAATTTTGCATGCTCCCATGTCAGCCCTCCCTGAAAAAACACAGTATAAGGAGGCTTTATCGGACCGTCGGCACTTAATTCGATCGAAGATCCCTGCACAAAGGCTCCTGCCGCCATGATAACGTCGCAGTCATAACCCGGCATGGACCAGGGCTCGGGCGTGACAAAAGAATCCACCGGAGCGGCAGACTGTATGCCTTTGCAGAATTCCATGATTCCCTCAGGCCTGTAGAAGGTAACAGCCTGAATTATGTCAGTACGCTTCTCTTTTGAGTCGGGCAAAACGTCAAAACCTAATTTTTCATAAATATTTGCCGCAAATATCGCTCCTTTTAAAGCCGACGCGGTAACTTTAGGGGAGAGAAAGAAGCCCTGATAAAAGAGCTGGTTGAAGCCGAGTGATGCGCCGACCTCTTTTTTCAGCCCCGGGGCGCTCAGACGACAGGCGGCGTTTGCCACACATTCGGCAGTTCCCGCTATGTAACCTCCGGCCGGCGCAAGACCGCCGCCGGGGTTTTTTATCAGCGAACCGACAACCATGTCCGCGCCGACATCAGAGGGCTCCATGATTTCGACAAATTCACCGTAGCAGTTGTCCACCATGCATATAAGGTCTTCTTTTACGCTTTTTACAAATGATATTAGTTCTCCTATCTGCCTCACTGAAAACGAAGGCCTGCTCTGATATCCTTTTGAGCGCTGTATGGTGACGAGTTTTGTTTTTTCATTGATGGTTTTACGGATGTTTTCGTAGTCGAAACTGCCGCCTTTCAGGAGCTCTACCTGCCTGTAACTGATCCCGTATTCGGCGAGAGAACCTCTTGACGGTCTGATGCCTATGACTTCCTCAAGGGTATCATACGGCTTTCCGCATGGAGAAAGCAGCTCGTCACCGGGTTTAAGGTTGCCGAGGAGGGCTATCTGCAAAGCATGTGTGCCGCATGAAATCTGCGGCCTAACAAGAGCGTCCTGTGTGTGAAATACATTTGCATATACCTCTTCGAGCGTATCGCGGCCGATATCGTTGTAACCGTAACCGTTTGAGGCATAGAGACAGGCTTCGCTTACTTTAGAGCGCCGCATTGCCTGCAAAACTTTAATCTGGTTGTATTCGGCTGTTGAATCTATCTCGCTAAAGCGTTCTTTCAGATTTTCGCAGACTTTCTCTCCAAACATATATACCGCATCCGAAATACCCGCTTCTTTATATAAATGCTTTACTTCATTCAGTAATCCCATCTCAATCCTCTGCCGTTATTCGCCGCCACTCCTTAATCATGGCTTCAACTATTTTTTCGTTACTGTTATCAAACGCCTGTCTTTCAAACCATATCGCGTCACTCTCGCGTTTAAACCATGTTACCTGCCGCTTCGCAAAATGCCGGGTATCGCGTTTGATCATTTCAATCGCTTCTTTAAGAGATATCCTGCCTTCGAAATAAGGGAAAAATTCTCTGTATCCTATCCCTTTCATGGAGATATGATCTGCCGTAAGGCCTCTGTTATATAAACCGCGCACCTCATCTTCCAAACCTTCCGAGATCATCTCATCTACACGCTCGTTTATCCTTTTGTATAAAAGCTCTCTGTCGTCATTTAAAACGAAATATCCGTATTTATAAGGAGAGATTTTATTTTTTTGTTCTGAATTATGTCCCGAAATCATTTTCCCTGTTTCGTCATAAAACTCCAGCGCTCTTATAACTCTTTTTATGTTGTTGGGATGTATGCTTTCAGCGGCATCGGGATCTTTTTCTTTTAATAGTTCATGAAGGGTTTCAGGACCTTTTATCCGGGCAATTTCGGCATATTCTCCCCGAAGCGTCATTACATGTCCCGTTTCGGTGAAATCAATGTCTTTAATAACGGCCTGAATATAAAACCCCGTGCCTCCGGTTATAACAGGGATCATTCCTTTTGAGTAAATATCATTCATGGCGGCTTTTGCCATTTGCTGAAACTTTACCACATGGAAATCCTCCTCCGGCTCCAGTACGTCTATCAGATAATGCGGTATGCCGCGTCTGTCTTTTTCGGGAATCTTTGCGGAGCCGATATCCATGCCTTTATACACCTGCATCGAATCCGCCGATACTATAGCTCCGTTCAGCCTTTCGGCCAGAGATAATGATATCTCGGTTTTTCCGACGGATGTAGGTCCGGCTATGACTATACATTGCTTTTTATTCATAAATATTTTCTCGATATTACAGTATTCTTTTGAATCTCCGATCCAGCTCGTTATGCGTCAGTGAAATCATGGTCGGCCGGCCGTGAGGACAATGATACGGATCTTCTAATTTAAAAAGCTCGTTTACAAGAATCTTAGCGTCTTCTGCCGTAAAGCGCATATTTGCTTTGACCGCGCTTTTGCATGATCTGAGCGCTATCCTTTCCGAAATTACGTTCGGCTCTCCTGCTTTCGGTTCTTCGAGATTATTCAATATCTCGTAAAACAGGTCGTTAACATCAACACCGTAAAAATCCGACGGCACCGCGGTTATCTTAAAATCATTTCCGCCGAATTCTTCCAACTCAAAGCCGAAAGCCTCGAATTCTTTTAAGTTTTCCCGTAAAACATCTGCCTGTGAAGGCGGCGGTGAAATAATCACGGCAGGCATCAGCATCTGAGAATATATTTTCTGCTCTTTCAGAGACTTCATTAATTTCTCATAAAACACCTTTTCATGAGCGGCATGCTGATCGATAATGTATAATACTTCGTCTGCTTCCACCATAAAAAATGTTTCGAAAACCTGTCCGATTACTTTGTAATATATCTTTTTTGAAGCGGCTTCGGCGGATCTGTCAAATAAGTTATACTGTTTTTCTTCTTTTACTTTGGGAATATCCTGTTTGGATGTTCTTCTGCTGTATTCAAAAGGTTCCGGCGCCTGTTTTTTTTCGGGTTTGGGCTCTTCAGGCTGTTTTTTTACGTCTATTACAGACTTATCGGCAACGGGAGTATTTACAACGATTTTTTTATTATCAACCGTTTTGGGAACGATCTGAGGTACGGTTCTGTTTTCAAGCAGTGCTGTCTTTAAATGTTCAAATATATGTTTATAAATCTCTTCCTGATCCGAAAACCTCAGCTCCAGTTTTGCGGGATGGACGTTTACGTCCACCTTGGTTTTATCGATATCCAGATTCAGAACCACAAAAGGAAATCTGTGCTGCATAAGGCTTCCCGCGTAAGCGTCTTCCACTGCCTTTGCGATAATCCTGCTTTTTACATATCTCCCGTTTACGAAATATATCTCAAAACTTCTGGTGTTTCTGGCAGCTTCGGGCTTACCCAGATATCCGCTTATACGCATTAACGAAGTTGTAATGTCTATCGGAAAAAGCTGTTTCGCGGCATCTTTTCCGTAAATCTGGTATACTGCGTCTTTCAGGTCGCCGCTTCCGGTTGTATAGAGTCTGGTCTTTCCGTTTGTAATGTATTTAAAAGAAATCTCGGGATGTGACAGCGCCAGCTGTTCCACATAAGCGGTTATGGCATTTTGTTCCGAAACCGCTGATTTTAAAAACGCGGCTCTTGCAGGTGTATTATAAAACAGATGCCTCATTATAACCGTTGTTCCGTAAGGAGCCCCAATTTCTTCAAAACTGACTTCAAATCCGCCTTCTATAATGTATCTGACACCCGTTACCAGTTCTCTGGTTCTTGTAATCATCTCGACTTTAGAGACGGCGGAAATGCTGGATAAAGCCTCTCCCCTGAATCCGAGCGAAGAAATCCTGATAAGATCATTAATCGACCTCAGCTTGCTCGTCGCATGCCTTAAGAATGCTGTTTTTACCTGATCCGCGGGTATTCCGCAGCCGTTATCGGTTATTCTGATGAAATCAATTCCGCCGTTTTTGATTTCGATCGTTATACCGTCCGCTCCCGAATCTATTGCATTTTCGATAAGCTCTTTGGCAACCGATGCGGGACGCTCCACAACCTCACCGGCCGCAATTTTATCTATTGTATTCTGATCGAGAATTTCAATGTTTTTTTCCATAACAAATATCCCTGAATATTATTTTTCCAGTTTTTTCTGAAGATCGTATAAGATATTTAAGGCTTCTATCGGCGTGATGTTTGCCAGCTCCAGTTTTCTGATCTCATCAGTAACTTCTTTTGAGCCCGGATCATCAAAAAGAGACATCTGACGGTATTCATTCAAAGAGAAATCAAAGGCATCATTTGAAGCACTCTTGCTTTGAGCGATATCTTTTACTTTCGCGGCTATATCCGCATCCAGAAGCTGTCCGACAAGCTCCTTTGCGCGTTTCAGAACCGTGTCCGGTACGCCTGCCAGCTTCGCTACCTGAATACCGTAGCTTTTATCGGCGCCGCCCGGAATTATTTTTCTTAAAAATACTATATCATCGTTTTTTTCTTTAACGGCAATACAAAAATTCTGCACCCCGTCCAAAGTTCCTTCGAGTTCGGTAAGTTCATGATAATGAGTGGCAAACAGGGTTTTTGCTCCTATAATTTTTTTATCGGCTATATATTCGGTCACTGCACAGGCAATCGAAAGCCCGTCAAATGTGCTTGTCCCCCTGCCTATTTCATCCAGTATCAGAAGACTGTCCGCGGTCGCGTTCCTCAGGATATTGGCAACTTCCGTCATCTCAACCATAAAAGTACTTTGCCCGCTTGCGAGATCGTCGGAGGCTCCGACTCTTGTAAATATTCTGTCACATATTCCTATATTCGCATACGAAGCAGGCACAAATGATCCCATTTGGGCCATAAGTACTATAAGTGCGTTCTGCCTCATGTATGTTGATTTGCCGGCCATGTTCGGACCCGTAATGATGGCTACTCTTTTATTATCACCGTCCAGATATGTGTCGTTTGGTATAAACATATCGTTCGGAATAGTCTTTTCAACAACCGGATGCCGTCCGTCTTTTATCTCGATTATACCATCCGTATTCAATATCGGCCGCACGTATTTGTTTTTAACCGCGGCATACGACAAAGAAGCAAGGGCGTCCGTCTTTGCTATAAGAGCCGCGCATTTTTGGATCCTGGCTATATTGGAAGCAAGGGTGTCTCTTATTTCACAGAAAAGATCGTATTCAAGCGAAATAAGCTTATCTTCTGCTCCGAGCACCGTATCTTCAAGCTCTTTGAGTTCGGGCGTCGTATAACGTTCCGCGTTTGTAAGGGTCTGCTTTCTTGTATAGTCTTCAGGCACAAGATGTTGAAAAGAATTAGTAACTTCCAGATAATAACCGAAAACACGGTTATATTTTATTTTAAGCGTCTTTATGCCCGTTCTGACACGTTCTCTTTCTTCTAATTCGGAAAGCCACTGTTTGCCCTTGTTTTTGGCTTCTTTATATTCGTCAACCCTTTCATTGAATCCGGCCTTGATTATATTGCCTTCACGCACCTGGACAGGTGCTTCTTCATTGATCGCGGCATCGAGCAGTTCATAAATATCGCTGCAAGGGTCTATCGAATCACAGATGGTTTTTAATTCCGCCGAAGAGAATCCTGAAAGGAGCTGTTTAATGTGCGGAATCATGAAAAGAGAGGTCTTAAAGGCTATCAGATCTCTCGGATTTGCCGAACGGTTGGCAATCTTTCCCACAAGACGTTCCAGATCATAGATACTGTTCAAATATTCACGAATCTCATCCCTGTCCATCTGATGAAGGTTTAATTCCTCAACAGCGTCAAGTCTGCCGTTTATTTCATCTATATCGGTAAGCGGCTGCTCGGCGTAACTTCTGAGGAGCCTTGCGCCCATGGCCGTACCGGTATTATCCAGTATCCAGATCAAAGAGCCTTTTTTCTTTTTATCGCGCAAGGTTTCAAACAGCTCCAGATTTCGGCGCGTAAAGCTGTCCAGGAGCATGTATTTCCCGGAAATATATGGTGTAAGGACATTCATCTGCTCCAGATTGGATTTCTGAGTTTCATACAGATACGCAAACAGGGCTCCGGCAGCCGCCGTCCCGCACGGGAAATCAGATAATCCGAGCCCTGCCAGCGTACTGCTCTTAAACTGTTCAAGCAGGATTTTAGTACATGAATCTTCATCAAAATAAAAATCCGGAAGCGTCGCAAAATTGAGATTCAGTCTTTCTGAAATAAGTATTTCATCTATATTTCCCATAAGAAGCGTGGCGTTGCAGATAATCTCCGCCGGTGAAAACTTTAATATCTCATCGACTGCAGATTCTTTTTTGGAAATATCCGTGACAACACATCTGCCGGTCGAAATGTCGGCAAACGCAAGGCCGTAATCGCTGCCTATCATAGCCGCGCAGCAGATATAATTATTTCTGCTCTCATCAAGGCTGTCCTTGTCCATAATGGTGCCGGGTGTTACTATGCGCACCACTTCACGTTTTACTATGCCTTTTGTGGTCTTCGGATCCTCTACCTGCTCACATACCGCTACTTTGTAGCCCTTATCCACAAGGCGTTTAATATACGTATCAGCAGCATGATGAGGCACACCGCACATGGGAGCTCTCTCTTCAAGTCCGCATTCTCTTCCTGTAAGAGTTAATTCCAGTTCCCGTGAAGCAAGCAGCGCATCATCAAAAAACATCTCATAAAAATCACCAAGCCTGTAAAAGACTATCGTATCTTTATACTGTTCTTTCGTCTGCATATACTGTTTCATCATAGGTGACAGTGACAATTTTTTACCTCCGGGCGGGCTCACCCATATAATAAAAGCCCTTGCATTCTTTTAAATATACCGGAATAATGCTTCCGATCATGGAAGCGTCTCCGGAAAAATGAACAGTCAGATTGTTTGCAAGACGGCCGCTCACAAGCTGCGGGTCCTGCTGATTAAGCGACTCCACCAAAACCGGCAGAGTCTGTCCTTCAAATCTGGCGCATCTTGCGCGGGCGCGTTCCTGCACCAGGGACAAAAGCCTGTCAAATCTGGTTTTTACAATTTCGTCAGGTACCTGCTCAGGGTTTTTTGCAGCGGGCGTACCTGTCCTTTTTGAATATATAAAAGTGAAAGCGCTGTCAAATCCGACTTTGTCAACCACGTCAAGCGTATCGGCAAAATCTTCTTCCGTCTCCTGTGGAAATCCGACTATTATATCCGTTGTAAGTGAGATATCCGGCATTTTTGTTCTGATCTTTCCGACAAGTTCCATATATTTTTCCTTGTCGTATTTTCTGTTCATCTTTTGAAGGATACGGCTGCTTCCGGACTGCAGCGGCAGATGCAGATGCGGACAGATCTTCTCCTCGGATGCCATTACTTCTATCAGTTCATCCGAAAGATCCTTAGGATGAGAGGTCATAAATCTTATTCTCTCAACACCTTTTATTTTACATATCCGCTTAAGCAGTTCGGCAAATGAAATCTCCGTCTCCGTGTTTTTGCCGTATGAATTTACATTCTGTCCGAGAAGCATAACTTCTTTTACACCGTCAGAAGCAAGAGATTCAATTTCGTTGATTATATCTTCGGATTTTCTGCTGCGTTCCCTGCCTCTGACAAAAGGTACTATACAGTAGCTGCAAAAGTTATCGCAGCCGTACATGATATTGACTCCGGACTTGAATTTATATGTCCTGTCTGTCGGCAGTTTTTCCACTATTTCAGTCGTTTCTTTTAAAACTTCGATGACCATGGAATCGCTTTGCAGGCTTTTATATAATAATTCCGCGAGTTTATATACATTATGCGTCCCGAAAATCAGGTTTACGTGCCGATGGCTGCTTTTTATCTTTTCAACCACTTCATCTTCCTGCATCATGCAGCCGCAAAGCGCTATTATCATTTCAGGATTGGCCTTTTTCAGTGTACTAAGATGCCCTAACCTGCCGTAAACTCTTATATTGGCATTTTCGCGCACCGTACAGGTGTTATACAATACAAAATCCGCATCCTCGGAATCCGCTTTTGTATAACCAATCTCTTCTAAAATACCTCTCAGCTTTTCCGAATCCCTTGCGTTCATCTGACAGCCGAAAGTTTCGACATCATAAGTTAATCTTCTGCCCTTTTCGAGTATTTTTCCGGAAATGATCTCCCGGCATTTATCCATGTAAAAATATTGACGATGCGGCTCTTTGTCCGGCGCCATATTTTCTTCAAAAAAACCATTCATTACATGAGTTCTCCATAAGACATTATTGACTTATAATTTTATTATACTTTTAATATTATTGCAAAGAAATTCTGAAGAATTCTCAGTATTTTCACATTAACACTTGATTGGGAACGTTAAGATATCTAAACGATAAAGGATGGAAATACGATTATTTGATAATAATATCAGGTTTCTGAAAAGTCCAAAAAAATAAAAAATGCAGGAGATGGGATTTGAACCCACACGACATTGCTGCCACAGGCACCTGAAGCCTGCGCGTCTGCCAAT
>CAYMCZ010000017.1:0-23687 GCA_964389285.1 uncultured Lachnospiraceae bacterium
TCTCGTGCGCGGTGCGCGAGAGCTCTGCTCCGCGGTGCGTGCGCGTTCCATCTCGGATATCCAAACACGAACGAAAGGAGAATACCAATGAATACCATAATACTGCCGCTGCTGATTTCGTTCGCGATAGCGGCCGTCATAACTCCGATCCTGATTCCGGTGCTGAGACGAATGAAATTCGGACAGACCGTCAGAGAGGAGGGCGTCAAAACGCATCTTAAAAAAACGGGAACCCCGACGATGGGCGGGATCGCCTTTCTGATATCTTCGGCGGTCGGGACATTTGTATTTGCGGGCGTTTGCCCGAAGGTCGTCCCGGTCATGCTGCTCACTCTCGGGTTCGGGATTATCGGTTTTATAGACGACTATCTCAAAGTAGTAAAAAA
This sequence comes from uncultured Lachnospiraceae bacterium, assembly GCA_964389285.1. Classification (GTDB taxonomy): domain Bacteria; phylum Bacillota; class Clostridia; order Lachnospirales; family Lachnospiraceae; genus Alectryocaccobium. Next base: position 387 of record CAYMCZ010000017.1, read on the forward strand.
ACATTCGGACGGACTTTACCCGAAGCAAAAACTTTTGCTTCAGATTATAGTTACGACGGTTTTTCTCATATATATATGCAATGCCACCGATACGGGACTTGCTCTTATCCTCCCGTTTGCGGGCGGAAAAACGGTCGATATCGGCATTTTCGCTTTTCCGCTTGTATATATAGTGGTGCTGGCGACGGTAAACGGCGTGAATTTTACGGACGGGCTGGACGGACTTGCTTCAAGCGTAACAATAGTAGTTGCCGGATTTTTCATGGCCGCGGCCGTGGCAAAGCAGGCCGGAGTCGAGCCTGCGGCCTGTGCGGTGCTTGGCGGCCTTATGGGATTTCTTTTATACAATGTATTTCCGGCAAAGGTTTTCATGGGAGATACGGGGTCGCTGGCGCTCGGCGGATTCGTGGCCGGTATGGCATATATCTTAAACATGCCGCTTTTTATCCCGATTATAGGTATTATTTATGCCGTCGAGCTCATATCGGTTGTGCTCCAGGTCGGATACTTTAAAAAGACCCGGGGAAAAAGGCTGTTTAAAATGGCGCCGATACATCATCATTTTGAGCTTTGCGGCTGGTCGGAACCGAAAGTAGTGGCCGTGTTCACCATAATAACCACGCTGGCGTGTTTTGCGGCGTATTGCGGGCTCTGAAAACAATGAGTGGCGGCCGGGTGATGCGACTGACGGAAAGGATCCTTCGACTCCGCTGACGCTCCGCTCAGGATGACAGCCGCAACTTACTTTTTATTGAAAATATGAGGAAACAAATATGTACAACACTGCCAACAAAAAAGTACTTGTTTTCGGAGCCGGAATAAGCGGAATATCCGCGGCGGCCCTGCTTACGGAGGCGGGAGACAGGGTCATACTTTATGACGGAAACGAAAAGCTGGATAAGGCCGGGCTCAAAGAAAAAATCGAAAAAAAAGCAAAGAATAAAAAAACGGAGCCGGAAATAATAACCGGGGAGCTCCCGAAGGAGATAATATCAAGCCTCGATATGGCGGTGCTGAGTCCCGGCATACCTCTTGACAATAAAGAAGTAAGACGCATGAAAGAGGCCGGCATATATATAACGGGAGAGATCGAACTCGCTTATATCATGGGAGCGGGAAAGGTGTTTGCGATAACCGGGACAAACGGGAAAACCACGAGCACCACGCTTTTAGGTGAAATCATGAAGGCCGCTTATCCGGAAGTATATGTGGTCGGAAACATAGGAAATCCGTATACCGATGTGGCTTTGAAACAGACCGAAAACGCGGTGACGGTGGCCGAAATCTCCAGTTTTCAGCTTGAAACAATAGATACATTCAGGCCGGATGCCGCGGCGATAACAAACCTGACGGAAGACCATATGAACCGCCATCATACGATGGAGGAATACGCGAGGGTCAAGGAAAGAATAACCGAAAATCAGAGACCGCAGGATGTATGTGTGTTAAATTATGAAGACGAGATTCTGCGAAATTTCGGAAAAACATTGAAAAACAGGGTGATCTGGTTTTCCGCTTATCGGAAGCTGGATCGGGGGATTTACTATTCGGACGGCAAAATCGTTGTCGCGGGCGAAAAAGGCGAGGAAGTGCTGATAAAGACCGACGAGATTCAGATTTTGGGCCTGCATAATTTCGAAAACATCATGACGGCCGCGGGAATTGCTCTGGCCGACGGCATTGATATGGATCTGATAAGAAAAGTTCTCAGGGAATTTAAGGGCGTCGCGCACCGTATTGAATTTGCGGGTGAGTACGGCGGCGTCAGATATTATAACGATTCCAAAGGCACAAACCCCGACGCGGCCATCAAAGGCATACAGGCCATGGACAGGCCCACCCTGCTGATCGGCGGGGGATACGACAAAGGCGGAAGTTTTGAAACATGGATCAACGCCTTTGAAAACAAGGTAAAATACCTTGTATTGATAGGACAGACCAAAGAGCGTATAGCGCAGACAGCCGTAAGCTGCGGATTTGATAAAGAGAAAATAATTATTTGCGAGGATCTTAAAGAAGCGGTAAAAACCTGTAAAGAGCTGGCGGAGCAGGGAGACGCGGTGCTGCTCTCTCCGGCATGCGCGAGCTGGGGACAGTTTGATAATTACGAACAAAGAGGAGACATTTTCAAAGAGCTGGTGCGCCTCTGACGAAAGGTGCGGACGGAAAAAAGTGCGATGGAAAAAAAGGCAGAACCAAAAAAGAAAAAACGACACCGTATTAAGCGTAAATTCAAGGTCATTTTTATTCTTGCGATAGTTCTGGCCGTGCTTTTGATATTTATCTTTGCGTTTAAGCTGGACTACATAGTCGTGACCGGAAACGACAGATATTCGGACAGACAGATAAAAGAGATGTGCATAAACGAAGACGGCTTCAACAACACCCTGCTCTTTTATCTTTTCAATAAAAAAATAGATACGTCCGAAGTGCCGCTTCTGGACCGCATTGAAACCGAATACATCGACAATCACACGATCAGGCTGAAAGCCTACGAAAAAGTGACTATCGGAATGATACAGACGGGTGAACTTTACAGTTGTATAGATCAGGACGGTATCGTTATTGAAGTGGTTGACGCCGATGCGGCAATGCGGCTGTCCCTGCCGGTGATAAACTCCCTTACGGCAAACGGCGAGCAGGGTGAACGGATTGAGGCGGAAGAAAGCGTCCTGAACACGCTGCATGCCCTTAAAAGCTGTTATGACAAATACGGAATCACACCCGACTCGGAAGATATCCTGACAGACGAAGCGGGGGTACACACCTTTGTGCTGCACTTCGGAAATGTAAATGTACAGCTCGGAGAAGACACGCTCCTCGAAGAAAAAATGAGGAGAGTGGCGGCCATTATCCCGCAGCTCGAAGGCAGATCCGGAACTTTGCTTATGGACGATTACAGCGAAGAGACGGTGAACATCATTTTTAAAGAAGAGTAAGAGACGAAACGAATTTTATATAACGGAGGCCAAGGTTTATATGGACACCTGTGATAAAAAATCAAAAGACGGCTGCGCCGGATGCAGCGGCTGCGGCATGGATATGTCGGACGGCTCGCTTGATATAACGGGCGGAGACGAAACGGAAGAATACGGAACAAGGAAAAAGCCGGGAGCGGGGTATTACGCCCTTGTGCTTATTATCTGCATCGGAGCGATAGTTGCCGCTTCGGCGCTGGCGCGGTTTGTATTTTTCAAATAATATGTCTAATATGTCATCCCGAGCGCAGCCCCTTCGACTTCGGACACTAACGTGTCCTGCGCTCAGGATGACGCGCAATAATAACCCTTCAGATAATAAAAATCAATTCAATATATATACAATTCAAATATCTGTCTATTTTAGCCATATCACAAAAAAATCTGACAATAAACTAAAATACTATTGACTTTAAGCCAAAATGGTATTACATTTTTAACATAACTGCCAGTCGATAAATAAACTGGAAAATGTTATAATGCAGTAAACGACGGAGGGAAGAGAAAGAAAAAATGTATGAGATCATTAAAAAAGAATATTTAGCAGCTAATATTATCGAGATGGTGGTAAAAGCGCCGCGAATTGCAAAGCACTGCATGCCGGGACAGTTTTTCATTATCAAGGCCGACGAGGAAGGTGAGAGAATCCCCCTGACCATTTGCGATTACGACAGGGAGGAGGGGACGATCACCATGGTCTTCCAGCCGGTAGGCTATTCCACCCAGAAATTCGCCAAACTTAAACAGGGCGATTCTTTTATGGACATGGTGGGTCCGCTCGGACATTATTCGGATCTGATCGATATGCCCATAGAAGAACTAAAAAAGAAAAACATAGTATTTGTGGCAGGAGGCGTGGGAACCGCGCCCGTATATCCGCAGGTAAAATGGCTTCATGAGCAGGGAGTTCAGTGCGACGTAATAATCGGCGCGAAAAACAAAGAGCTGGTAATCATGGAGGATGCCTTTAAAGAAGTCTGCAATCTCTATATTACGACAGATGACGGTTCGTACGGCAGAAACGGCATGGTGACCAAGTGTCTTGAAGATCTCGTGACCAAAGAAGGAAAAAAATACGATCACTGCGTGGCTATCGGTCCGATGATCATGATGAAATTCGTGTGCAAACTCACACAGGAGCTCGGAATTCATACGATAATCAGCATGAACCCGATCATGGTTGACGGCACGGGTATGTGCGGATGCTGCAGGCTTAATGTCGGCGGTGAAGTGAAATTCGCATGTGTTGACGGACCGGAGTTCGACGGACATCTGGTTGATTTCGATTTAGCGATGAGACGGGCGAGGCAATACAAAACGGAAGAAGGCCGTGCGCTTCTTAAAGCACAGGAAGGCGATACACATCATGGCGGATGCGGAGAATGCGGAGGTAAGAAATAATGGCAGATATGATGAAAAAAGTTCCGGTAAGGGAGCAGGATCCAAAGGTACGGGCCACAAATTTTGAAGAGGTCTGCTATGGTTACAACGAAACCGAAGCCGTTGAAGAAGCCGCAAGATGCCTGAACTGCAAAAACGCGAAATGTATAGAGGGCTGTCCCGTGCAGATAGACATACCCGGTTTTATTTCCAAAGTGAAAACCGGTGAATTCAAAGAAGCTTTTGACATCTTAAGCGAGGCGAGCGCGCTTCCGGCGGTTTGCGGAAGGGTTTGTCCTCAGGAAACGCAGTGCGAAGGCGCGTGTATCAGAGGCATCAAAGGCGAGCCGGTTTCCATCGGAAAACTGGAAAGATTTGTTGCCGACTGGGCGAGAAGTCAGGGCATCAAACCCAAATGCTGCGAGCAGAAAAACGGACATAAGGTTGCCGTTATCGGCTCCGGCCCCGCGGGCCTTACCTGTGCGGGCGATCTGGCGCGTATGGGATATGACGTGACCATTTTCGAAGCGCTTCACAAAGCGGGCGGCGTTCTGATGTACGGAATCCCCGAATTCCGTCTTCCAAAAACGGCCGTGGTTGATGAGGATATAGCAAACGTCATTTCGATGGGAGTTAAAATAGAAACCAATGTTATTATAGGAAGATCCATTACGATAGACGAGCTGATCGACGAAGAGGGCTATGAAGCGGTATTTATCGGCTCCGGAGCGGGACTGCCGATGTTTATGGGTATTCCCGGCGAAAACGCGAACAGGGTATTTTCGGCAAATGAATACCTCACCAGATCAAATCTGATGAAAGCTTTCAGCGACGATTACGACACCCCTATTTTAAAGGGTAAAAAAGTCATAGTCGTAGGCGGCGGAAACGTGGCAATGGACGCGGCGAGGACGGCGCTCAGGCTCGGTTCCGAAACGCATATCGTATACCGCAGGAGCGAAAAAGAGCTTCCCGCCCGTGCCGAAGAAGTTGAGCACGCAAAAGAAGAAGGCATTATCTTTAACATTCTTACAAACCCGACGGAGATCCTCGTGGATGAAGAAGGCGGCGTAAGAGGCATGACCTGCATCAGAATGGAACTCGGCGAGCCGGACGATTCCGGCAGAAGAAGACCTGTTCCGATACCCGGTTCGGAATTTGAGATCGAAGCCGACATAGTAATCATGGCACTCGGCACGACACCCAACCCTTTGATCGCATCCACTACAAAAGGGCTGGATGCCAACCGTAAAAAATGTATTATTGCGGACGAGTCAACAGGACAGACTTCAAGAGAGGGCGTTTTTGCGGGTGGCGATGCCGTAACGGGCGCGGCTACTGTTATCCTGGCAATGGGAGCAGGAAAATCCGCCGCAGCCGGGATCGACGAATACATTAAAAATAAAAACAAATAAAAGACGTAAAAAAATTTTAATAACATCTTAAAATAATTCTTGCACGGAATAGAGTTTGATGGTATACTCTATTCCGTGCCTTTATGCATGTTTTAAAACTGACCCCTTTAAAACAGGCAAAAATAACGGGGCATGGGAAGGAGGATTCACATGAAAGTCAGAGCTTCTGTTAAGCCGATCTGCGACAAATGCAAGATCATCAAAAGAAAAGGAAGTATTCGCATTATATGTGAGAATCCCAAACATAAACAGCGACAGGGTTGATCCTCGAAGATTCTGAAGTTGTTTATAAAGCATGAATATTATAAAGAGGAAACGATATATCATGATGCCTGACAGCGGCTGGTTCAGGATAACTTAGGTAGATTGACGCAACTCCTTATAATATTGCTTAATACTCCTTCACACCGTCTGCGAAGGAGAAAGGCCGGCCTTTTCCGGCTGGATACGAAAAGTATCCCAATTAAGACAGTATGGTTCGCAGGTTTTTGCGGACGACAAAGAAATTCTTTTTTAAATGGAGGAAAGTTACATGGCTCGTATAGCTGGTGTAGATTTACCGAGAGACAAGCGCGTGGAAATAGGGCTTACCTATATCTACGGCATTGGAAGAGCATCTTCCGCACGTATCCTTGAAGCAGCAGGCGTAAACCCTGATACCCGTGTCAGGGACCTGACCGACGAAGAAGTCAAAAAGCTTGCTACAGTAATCGACGAAACACAGATGGTGGAAGGTGACCTCAGAAGAGAGATCGCCATGAACATCAAACGTCTGAGTGAGATCGGATGCTACAGAGGCATTCGTCACAGAAAAGGCCTTCCTGTCCGCGGACAGAAGACAAAGACAAATGCAAGGACACGCAAAGGACCCAGAAGAACAGTGGCAAACAAAAAGAAATAATCAAAGAAAGCGCAGGTTAGTATTAATATATGGCTAAAGTTACAAAAAAGACGACCAAACGTCGTGTTAAGAAAAACGTGGAACGAGGCCAGGCACATATTCAGTCCTCATTCAATAATACTATTGTGACACTTACCGATGCACAGGGCAATGCCCTTTCATGGGCTTCGGCAGGAGGCTTAGGTTTCCGCGGTTCCAGAAAATCGACTCCTTATGCTGCTCAGATGGCAGCGGAGACAGCTACAAAAGCGGCGCTCGTACACGGCCTTAAAACAGTTGATGTTTTTGTAAAAGGCCCGGGATCAGGCCGGGAAGCGGCGATCCGTGCGCTTGCAGCATGCGGACTTACTGTAACAAGTATTCGTGACGTGACACCCGTTCCTCACAACGGCTGCCGTCCGCCCAAACGCAGAAGAGTCTGATTATCAGGAGGAGATTAAAATGGCAGTAAACAGAGTACCGATACTTAAAAGATGCAGATCACTCGGAATGGACCCTGTATTCCTCGGTATCGACAAAAAATCAAGACGTCAGTTAAAACGCAGCAGTCGTAAGATCTCGGAGTACGGACTTCAGCTCCGCGAAAAACAGAAAGCTAAATTTATTTACGGCGTGCTCGAAAAACCTTTCAGAAATTATTACAAAAAAGCAGACCGTATGCCGGGACAGACGGGTGAAAACCTCATGAAAATGCTGGAGATGCGTCTGGACAGCGTTGTTTTCCGTCTCGGATTCGCAAGAACCAGAAGAGAAGCGCGTCAGGTAGTCGGACATAAGCACGTGACAGTAAACGGCAAACAGGTCAACATCCCTTCTTATATAGTAAAAGCAGGAGATGTCATTGCCATCAAAGAAGGCAAAAAAGATATGCAGAGGTATAAAGAGATTGCCGAAGCTACGGCAGGACACGCTGTTCCGGCATGGCTTGACTGCAATCCGGATACCTTTACGGGCACCGTAAAAGAAGCGCCGGCCCGTGATCTCATCGACGTGCCCGTAAATGAGATGCTTATTGTCGAGCTTTATTCAAAATAATTGACATCCTAAAAGGAGGATTCAGGATTTGTTTGATTTTAACAAACCGAAAATAGAGATAGCGGAGCTTTCCGAAGACGGCAGATTCGGCAGATTTGTCGTAGAGCCCCTCGAAAGAGGTTATGGAACCACGTTAGGCAATTCGCTCAGGAGAATTATGCTTTCCTCCCTTCCGGGATGCGCCGTCAGCCAGGCAAAGATCGAAGGCGTGCGTCACGAATTCACCACTATTCCGGGTGTTAAAGAAGATGTCACCGAGATCATCATGAATCTCAAAAGCATAATCGTAAAAGATCACAGCGGCAACGGACAGCCCAAAAACGGCTATATCGAGTTCGAAGGCGAGGGAGAAATCAGGGCCTCCGATATCAGGCTTGATCCCGATCTTGAGATCATCAACGGCGATCTTCTGATAGCGACCTTAAACGGCGGCACCGACAGCCGTATCAGCATCGAGCTGTTTTTCACCAACGGCAGAGGTTACATCAGTGCCGAAAAAGGAAAGCAGGACGACGCGCCCATAGGCGTTATCGCTATAGATTCCATTTATACCCCCATCGAAAGGGTAAATCTTTCGGTGGAAAACACCCGTGTGGGTCAGGTGACGGACTTTGACAAGCTGACACTTGACGTCATCACAAAAGGAACTTTGGCTGCCGACGAGGCGGTGAGCCTTGCGGCTAAAGTTTTGAGTGAGCATTTGAAACTCTTTATCGACCTTTCCGAACATGCCAAGACCGCCGAGGTTATGGTAGAGAAAAACGACGAAGACAAAGAAAAAGCTCTTGACATGAAGATCGACGAGCTGGAACTCTCGGTTCGTTCATACAACTGTCTGAAGCGCGCCGGCATCAACACCGTTGAAGAGCTCTGCGCCAAGACGCCGGACGAGATGATGAAAGTTCGCAATCTCGGCCGCAAATCCCTCGAGGAAGTTCTCTCGAAGCTCAAAGAGCTCGGGCTTTCCTTAAGTCAGGGAGAAGAAATTTAAACGGCCCCGCAAATACACTGATCCATGCGGCGCCGGAAATATTTGAGGATCACAACAAAAGACCGGTAAAGCCGAAGAGTACGATCTTTTGTTCCGCAAATGGAGGAAAAAATGGCAGGTTACAGAAAACTCAGCAGAACATCATCACAGAGAAAAGCACTTCTCAGAAACCAGGTTACACAGCTTCTTTACCACGGCAGGATCCGCACCACGGAAAGCAAGGCTAAAGAGATCCGAAAGATCACTGAAAAGATGATCGCCCTTGCCGTAAAAGAAAAAGACAACTTCGAGACCGTGGAAGTTACGGCGAAAGTTGCCCGTAAAGACGCTGACGGCAGGAGAGTAAAGGAAACTGTTGACGGAAAGAAAGTTACTGTTTATGATGAAGTCAAGAAAACCATCAAAAAGGACAGACCTTCCAGACTTCACGCAAGACGCGAGATGCTCAAGGTTTTCTATCCGATAACGGAGGTTCCCTCTGCAAACAAAGGCAAAAAGGCCAACTCAAAGAAAGTGGATCTTGTTGCGAAAATGTTTGATGAGATCGCTCCCAAATATGCATACAGAAACGGCGGTTACACACGTATTCTCAAGATCGGCCCCCGCAAAGGCGATGCAGCCATGGAAGTCATCATCGAGCTTGTATAATTTTAAAATACCTACTACGACCGGAGGGGAGGTTGAGGAAGCGTGTCAAATATTATCGTAAAAGAAAACGAAACTCTCGACAGCGCGTTACGCAGATTTAAACGCAGCTGCGCGAAAGCCGGCATCCAGCAGGAGATCCGCAAAAGAGAGCATTACGAAAAACCGAGCGTGCGCCGCAAGAAAAAATCCGAAGCGGCGAGAAAACGCAAATATAACTAAATATCACGGTCGGGAGCTGCCCGCAGCGGAGAAATCCGGTGATATTGAAAAAACTTTATACAACTTGGAAAAGCCACCGTGTATGCGCGTGGCTTTTTTGCAAAGAGAAGAATTAAAAACAAGGGGCCGGCATTCGCAAAGACATCAACCACGGCAGTACGGAGCATACGGCATGAAAAAAACGGGAGCTTACTCCACTACACTGTATCAGATACATACGAAAAAAACGTCCTGTGAGAGCGGAAAATTCAGGGCTGTTTTTTTGAGCGACATGCATAATGCCTGCCGGGGCGAAGACGATTCCATGCTTATGTCGCTTATAGAAAAGCAGCAGCCGGATATTGTTCTTTGCGGCGGTGACATGCTCGTGGCATATCCCGGAAAGGATGTGTCGCAGGCGGCCGGTTTTATGAACGAAGCGGGCAGAAGATGGCCGACATATTATGCTCTGGGGAATCACGAATACCGCCTGAAGCTCTATCCGGAAACGTACGGAGATATGTATGACAGATATATGGATTCGCTTGACACGGATTGTGTTCATGTTTTGGATGACGCGGCGGCGGAGGTCGTTATTAACCGGGTTCCGCTCATTATATACGGATTTTCGGTAAAGCGGAAATATTATCACAGGTTTAAAAATATCCCCATGCCGACATCCGAACTTACAAAGGTTTTCGGAAGCCCGGACAAAACAAAGGTTTCCGTGCTGCTGGCGCATACTCCCAAATATATCAGGACTTATTTTAAATGGGGAGCCGACCTGACCCTGTCCGGGCATTATCACGGGGGGATCATGAGATTTCGGGAGAACAAAGGACTTATCAGTCCGGATCTTAAGCTCTTTCCTCACAATGCGCACGGAATGATAAAAGAAAACGAAAAATCCCTGATCATAAGCGCGGGACTTGGCGAACATACCGTCCCGTTTCGGCTGAAAAACCCGAGAGAGCTGGTGGCGATTGATATTATATGCAGTTAAGGCTGACGCTCCGCTCAGGATGACGCTAAACAACAACTTTTAACAAAGAAATGAAAAATATGAAAATCTCAGTAAAACTGACGGCTTTCGAGGGTCCGCTCGATCTGCTGCTTCATCTTATAGAAAAAGACAAGATAGATATTTACGACATACCCATTTCCGCGATTACGGATCAGTATCTGGAATATGTCAGGCAGCTCGGCGAGCAGGACATGGAGCTTGCGAGCGAATTCATGGTTATGGCGGCGACGCTTCTGGATATCAAATGCCGTATGTTGCTGCCGTCCGAGGAAGAGCCGGACGAGGAAGAGGATCCCAGAGAGGAGCTTGTAAACCGGCTTTTAGAGTACAAAAAATACAAATATCTTTCGGGCATTTTGCGCGATCACATGGATATGACGGGTGTTTCGGTGACAAAGCCTTCATCCATACCCGATGAAGTCATAAAATACAAGCCTCCCGTTGACCTTGCCGAGCTTTTGGGAGACGTTTCGGCCGACGATCTGATAGCCGTCTATAAAGAAGTAGCAAGGAGACAGGAAGAAAAAATAGATCAGGTGCGAAGCCGGTTCGGAAAGATCAAAAAAGAGCCCGTCACCGTTTCACAGCAGATGCAGGCTGTCAGAAAGATGGCAATAAGAAGCAGAAAGATTTCTTTTGCGGAATGTCTTGAAGCGGGCGCGGAGAAAGAAAGCATTGTCGTGACATTCATTGCCGTTCTTGAACTCATGCATTTCGGAAAGATCAGGATATTTCAGGAAGAAAGCTTCGGCGAGATCCTTATCGAATCCCTCGAAGACGAAGATACGGCCGTGACCGAAGATGATTTTTCGACGGATGAGGATTATTGATTTGCCCTGCGGCAGAGATTTATTTTTCAGGAGATATATTATATATGGAAGAAAAAAAACTATGCGCTCAGCTCGAAGCCATCCTTTTTTCGATGGGAGAGCCGGTTGAAATACAGACGATAGCTTCGGCGCTCGGATGCTCGCAGCTTGAAATAAAGGTCGCGGCCGCCAAACTCATGGAAGCCTGCGAGTCCGACGAAAGAGGGATACGCCTTCTGCAGCTCGAAGACTCCTATCAGCTTGCCGCGAAGCCCGATTTTTACGAAGAGCTCATCACGATCACGAAACATCCCAAAAAACCGGTGCTGACGGATACTGTCATGGAGACGCTTTCCATCATCGCCTACAGACAACCCGTCACCAAAACGGACATAGAAAAGATAAGAGGTGTTTCGAGTGATTTTGCCGTCAACAAATTAGTGGAATTCGGACTGGTAAAAGAGGTGGGGAGGCTTAACGCCCCCGGCCGCCCGATACTTTTCGGCACGACCGATGAATTTTTAAGAAGATTCGGTTTCTCCGCCCTCTCCGAGATACCACAGATGGATCCCGTTATGGAAGAAGACTTTAAAGCCGAAGCCGACATAGAAGTGACGGTTTAAATCGCAAACGTCGTCAGCTCATCGTACAGGTCGCTCCTTGTCTGTTTATCGGGGCTCGTGCCCAAAAACAGCTCGGTATCATAAGCCGCCTTGGCTATCAGTATCGAAAGCCCGTCGGCGGCCGGAATCTTTCTTTTGCGCGCTCCGGAAAGCAGCTTCGTTTCCACGGGCGTATAAATCAGGTCGATTACGCCCGACAGCTTTTTGAAAGAACTCAGCTCCACGGGACAAAACTCGGCATTCGGGCTCATGCCTATGGGAGTCGTGTTTATCAGGATATCCGCATCCGCGTAAGCATAAAGATTTGAATAATTAACTTTCCCCGTCCTCGAGACGCAGATTATCTCAGATGCGCCCCGCTCGGACGCTGCCGCGGACGCCATGTGCGCGGTATTGCCGTTTCCGAGGATCAAAACCTGCTTATCTTTAAAATCAATGCCCGCCTCGTCGGCGGCAAACAGAAATCCTTTGTACTCGGTATTGTATCCGGTTACTATGCCGTCCTTATTTGTCAGCGTATTCGCGTATCCGGTCTTTTCGGCGTTCGGACAGAGCCGGTCGCAAAACGGAAGCACGTCATTTACATAAGGATAATCCACATTCAGCCCCTTAAAACTGCGCTTTTTAAAAAGCAGCGGAAGCTGCGCGTAGGTGATATTGTAAAGCCCGTAGCTTTGATTGCCGAAAGCGTGATGTATCCATTTCGAATAGCTGTAAGCCAGATCCTTTCCGATCAGGCCGTAATCTATGTTGCTTATCTGGAGCAGATGCATGTATATCTGCCGGCTCATCTCAAATATATCCGAATAAAGAGCCTGTATATAAAGGTCAAATCCGGGCTCGACGTCAAAAGAAAGCCTGTCCACTATCTCCCACTCCCTTTTCGGGTCATTCATATCCAGGCCGTTTTCGATTTTATACGCGGACGCCGCGGCGGCCAGATTCAGCCTGTGCAAAAAGAGCTCCGCAATTTTATCATCTGTTTTATCTATTTCTTTTCTGATTTCAGAAATATCCATATCCGCTTCTTCTTTCCGATTTTTTATTTAATTAGAATTGTACTATTCTTTTTCTTATAAATCAAGAAAAATGATGCCGCCTCATCCGCTGCATTTGCCTGTGTTTGATATCATATAAGTATAGGATCAGCAGGAGAAAAGTAACACAGAAAGGAGAGGTGAAAATGAGATCCAAAAAAGTAACGGAAAAACTTATCCATCAATTTGAAAAGCAGCTGATGCTGGAAGAAAAATGTGAGACGACCGTCGGCAAGTACATGAGAGATATTCATCACTTTGCCGATTTTGCCGGAGACCGTTATATCACAAAGCAGCTTACCATCGATTACAAACACGAGCTGATCGAAAAAGGATACGCGCCTTCGAGCGTCAATTCCATGCTGGCGTCCATGAACAGGCTTATGGAATTCATCGGTCTGCATGCATGTTGCGTAAAAAGTCTGAAAATTCAGCACAATGCCTACTGTCCGGAAACAAAAGAGCTTTCAAGAACGGATTATTTGAAGCTTTTGGAAGCCGCGAAAGGCAAAGAGCGCCTGTATCTGGCGCTGCAGACTATTTGCGGAACGGGTATAAGGGTTTCCGAGCTGGAGCATTTTACGGTGGAGGCCGTAAAAGAGGGCACGATATGCATCGAATGTAAAAACAAGATACGTGTCATACAGGTTACGGGCAAGCTGCAAAAGATGCTTCTGGACTATGCCAAAAAACGCGGGATAAGCGAAGGAGTAATATTTCGAACACGGAACGGCAGGCGGCTCGACCGGAGCAATATCTGGAGCGAGATGAAAAACCTGTGTGCTGCGGCGGGAGTCGATCCGCACAAAGTATATCCCCACAATCTCCGCAAACTCTTTGCGAGGATGTTTTACAAAAACGAAAAGGATCTGGCAAAGCTGGCAGATCTTTTGGGGCATACGAATATAAATACGACGAGGATATATATTATCTCCACCGGGACGGAGCACCGCAAAAAAATGGAAAAGCTGGGGCTGGTCGTGTAAGGGCGGCATTTAAAAGCAGTTAAGCGTAAATGAGGGCTGCCGCAATATGTATTATCATGAATATTGCGGCGGCCCGTTTATCCGGCGAAAAGAGTATTAAAACAACAATAATTGTGTCGTTTTACACACATATTTCACAAATAAGCAAAAAATACATGGGGTTTCCACGACAAGGTAATTCCATTAATTGTATTGATTAATTAAAGTATAAATAGGTCAGTAACGGCAGACTAACGCTACAGGAGGCTATCCGACATGGAAGGTGGAATAAAAACTCACGAAAAAGCAGTAGAATTTTTAAAATCGCTCGACATAAAAAAGTCGATGAACGGTTTTGACAAGATCTCAACATTCGAAAAATTCAAAGAATTTTCCGCATTGTACGAAGGTCTTATGAAAGAACAGACAGAAGAATTAGAAGAATTAAAAGCTGCTCTTGAGGAGCTCGAAGCCGAAAACGAAGAAATTCTCCGGGCTTCGGCAGAAAAAGACGCCGAGATACAAAGGCTTACCGCCGAGGGAGCCGAGCTGAATGCGGCTGCGGAAGAAGCAAAGGCAAAAGCTCAGTATATCGGGGAAGAAGCCGCAAAAGCCAAAGAGGAAGCAAAGGCCGAGATCGAATCCGAGCGCCGTTCTCTTGACAACCTGCGCAAAGCGACGATTACCGAAAGGGAAGACATGTTATCGCTGGCCAGAGAAGAAGCCGAGCAGATCGTCAAAGACGCTCAGGACACGGCCCTCAGATACAAAGCCGGTGTTATCGCCGACACAAATCGCGCAAAAGAAGAAAAGAGCGTGATTTTAAGTGAGCTTGAGGTCATCAAAAGCCAGATCGAAGCCCTCAAGGCTTCGCCCGAAATAACCTGGTAAGACAAAAGATATTTTTCGTCTGAAGAGCGCAAACGCAGGCGCTGAGGACGTACTAATATAAAAGGCAATATTTATAAAACATTTTGAGCAATATGGAAAGGAGGCGGTGCAGTGGGACGCACAAATAAAAGCGGGGACTCCAAAAAGAACACAAATCGCAGGAAAGTTCCTGTGATTGTTGCGATTCTTCTTTTGGTAGTTGTCGGCATTTTCGGCACAGCCGGCACCCTTGCATGGAACTCACACAATCTCGAGGTGATAAACGACCTGAAGAGCCGCACCGTGAGTGTTGAAATCAATGAGACTTGTCCGGACAAGACGGTCACCCCGGAAAGCACCAAAACAAAACAGGTTAAGTTCAAAAATACGGGGAGTGACGCGGCCTTTGTACGCATGGCATTCTCCGAAAACTGGCAGACCGCCGACGAGCTCATCAGCGGCGACACGGCTGTTGCGAAAAACTGGGCATCCGATTTCGCGACCAAGTGGGTTCAAATGGATGACGGCTGGTACTATTACAAAAAGGTTCTTCCGGCAGGTGCTGATACCGGAGCCGTTCTCGAGTCCATTACATTCCCGGCGGCCGCAAATGTGCCTGACGGCGCGGACTATTCTCTATACTTCCAGGTAGAGACCCTTCAGGTCAGCGACGAGGCTGATGTAAATACGCAGGCGACCCAGGAAGTCTTCGGAAAAACAGGCGTGGTAAGCAACGCTGCGATAGAAAACGGAGCCGTAATCAGCGGCGACGTCGCATGGTCATAAAGGAGGGTTAAAACATGAAAAGATTCAGAAAAACTGTTTTGCCGGTCCTTGCCATTGCGCTTCTTGTAGTTGTAGGCGTGATAGGCACGTTTGCGTTTTACCAGTCCACGACCAGCGCGCAGAACCGCCTGATGACAAAAGACAGCGGCGTATTCTTAAGCGAGATCTTCAACCCGGCCGACGAGTGGGTACCCGGAGAGACCAAACAAAAAGAAGTCAGTTTCGGCAATGACGGCGAAAAAGACCAGGTGCTCCGCGTGAGGGTAACCGAGGCGTGGTACGACTCCACCGGCGCGGTATGGAGCTGGGGTACGACGGCATACGATCCTTCTCCGGCTGTTATAAACTGGACTACAGCTTCCGGCACTCAGACGACGGGCCCGGACGAAACCAATTGGATAAAGATCGGCGATTACTACTATTATAAAAAAGTTCTCACCAAAGAGACCAACAACACGCCGACGGTGACGGACAACATGATCACTTCCGTTTCTTTTTCCGATAAGATAAGCAACGGTGTTCCGGGAGACAACAACGATTTCTCAAACAAAAGATATTCGCTTACCGTTAAAGCCGAGACGGTGGACGTGGATACGACGATTACCGCTTCCGAATGGGGAGTAAACTTCACAAATTCCGGCGGAAATCTCACATGGACGGCAACATAATAATTGGTTTATCAACGGTATTTTCCGTTAATAATAAAGCATTCAAATAAGACAGGAGGTTATTAAATGCAAAGAAAGAAAAAAATCTCTGTTGCGGCTCTGTGCGGGCTGCTGGCGGCAGGGGTAGTTGCAGGCACCATGGCCTACTGGAATCAGACTGCAACAATCGAAAACCCCTTCGATACCGGCAAATACGGCTCAGAGACGGTAGAGCCTTTCTTCATTCCGCCGGATATTTTCGAGCCGGGCGTTGAAGTTGACAAAGACGTTCTCGTTAAAAACACCGGTAATGTGGACATGATTGTAAGGGCAAAACTTTCAGAGACATGGACACGCAAGGGGGAAACAGCTGCTTATAAAGACAGCGTAAAAGAAGGTTTTGATGTATATTCAACCAACCAGGTAAACCCGACCGACGGTCTCACGGCCGCAGACGGCTCGGTGGTTACCAAAAAATTCTCCACATCCACCAACTGGATCAAGGGAAACGACGGCTGGTACTACTACAGGACTAATCTGGCAGGCGGCGCATCCACCGACATCTGGCTTGATGCCGTAGAGCTTCTGGATAATGCCGACATCGGTAATTTCGAAACTCTGTACTATGTATCATCCACTCCGGCGAGTGTTCCGGAAGCACAGTGGGTATGGTATCCGTACGACAGCAGCAAGGACATGCCGAAGTATATCGACGCAAACGGAAATCCCGTTGAAAAAGGGACTCCGGGAGCACAGCAGGTTCTCAGAAACAAAGCCGTTACCAAATATAAGAGCGACAACGTAAAAGGCTACAGTGATTCCGATTACGTTCTTACCGTTACCACACAGACGGTACAGGCTTCCCAGGAAGCACTCGACGCCGTATTCGGCGGAGGAAGCACATTTACCGCTCCTTCAGGCACAAGCTGGGTTCTGGCAGACAAAACCTGAATGTCGGTATAAATAAAACGTTACTTTAAAAATTTAATTTAACAAAATCAGAAGGAGAGTGTTATGAAGAAAAAATTAACTGCAATTATTGTCGGCGCGCTTGCGGTTGCGCTGGTAGCCGGCACATGGGCGTTCTACACCTCGACAAACTCGGTAGACAACAAGTTAAAGACCCAGAAATACGGAGACGTTCTTAAAGAGACGTTTACTCCTGACGAAGACTGGCAGCCCGGCGAAGAGGTTGACAAGATTGCCGGAGTTAAAAACACAGGCGATTATAACCTTGTTGTTCGCGTGAAACTTGATGAGAAATGGACGCTTGCCGACGGCACTGAAAAGACTATAAGCTCAGTAGGAACGGATATCACGACATACCAGCAGGAGAGCGCTACGGACGGAAAAGTACCTGTTGCAAACACAACAGAGAAATCAGTTGTTGAAAAAACTCTTGCTGCTTCCGGCTGGACAAAGAACAACGCAGACGGATACTGGTATTACAACACCCAGCTTGCATCAGGCGCAACAGCTAACTTTATGACAAAGATCAAGCTGAAAGATGACACTGATATGGGTAAATACAAAACTACCAACTACTATCATGAAGGCACAAGCGAGCCCACATTTGAGCCCGGCGAAACGGGAGACACGGGTGTTGCTACAACCGGTTGGGCAGTATACACAGGCGCAGTACCTAAACCTGCAACGGCTACAAACAATATCTACGTAAGAAGCATTTCCAAATTTGATCAGGAAAACAACAAAGATCTCGCAGGTTATGCAGGAGCTACATATGATCTCACGATCACATCCGAGACCTGCCAGGCAACTGATGCCGCTGTTACAGCTACATGGACAACGGTTCCCGCAGCTGTTAAGAGCGGATGGAATCTCGAATAATTTGGCGTGACAGATTAACACGAAAGGAAGCAAGCTATGATTAACAAGAAAAAAATAGGCGGCCTTATCGCCGGCGCGCTTGCTCTCACTCTGGTAGTCGGCACTTGGGCATTCTATTCTTCAGAAGCCAATATCGACAACAAACTCGAGACGGGCGAATACGGCTGGGAAGTTGTAGAGCCTTTTACTCCCCCGCCTAAATGGGAGCCGGGTACAGAAGTGGAAAAAGCTATCGGAGCTACAAACACAGGCGATTGTGATATCGTAATCCGTATTACCATGGACGAGAAATGGTCCAGAAACGGTACGGCATTCAAGACTCTTGATCCCAAGGTTGCTGCACAGCGTACGGCGTTCAATTCCGTTGCAAAAAGCGGTTCGGCCGGAAGCTATATCTACACGGCGACTCAGGTCAACGACAAAGACGGTATCGTACCCACTACAACAAATGAGCAGAGCGTGGTATATAAAAACCTGGAAGGCGTTACAAACGGTACATGGATCGACGGTCAGGACGGATACTGGTATTACAAAAATATCCTGAAACCCGGCCAGCAGACCGGATATCTTTTGAACGGTATTGCTCAGGCTTCAAACATTGACATCGGTGTTTATGAAAACAGCGGAGTTATGTATTCGACAGTGCCTAAGGACAATACAGCACTGGTAAACGCACAGGCTGCATACGATGCTGCCGCAGCTGCATATAACGCAAACCCGACAGATGCAAACAAGGCTGCAATGGACAGCGCTTATGCTACGCTTGACGCGGCATATAAGTGGTCAGCTACACCGCCTGCGGATGAAACCCAGATTACTTTCAAAAAGAACAGCAATTCTTTAAATGCTAATCTTAAAGGATATGCGGATGCAGATTATGTTCTTGCGATAACAACGCAGGCAGCTCAGGCAACGCCTGAAGCGGTTCAGGCTGAGTGGGGCACAATCCCCGCTGCAGTTAAAACAGCATGGGGCTGGTAATATTTTGGTAACATGCAAATGAAAGGGCAGAAGAACAATGGCAAAGAAAACAATATCGTGGATATTCAGGATTCTTTCATGGATCGTGTACGCGGTCATCATTGTTTCCCTGCTTTTGGCAGCTCCGATACTGTTCGGATACCGTCCGATGACTGTACTTTCGGGCAGTATGGAGCCGACCTATCCGGTGGGCAGCGTCGTCTATTTAAAAGAGACGCCTTTCGAGGATTTACAGGTAGGCGACGCTATCACCTTTGCCTTGGGTGATACCGGAGCGGTAGCTACCCACCGTATAGTAGAGATCAACGAAAAAGGTAAGACTTTTGTAACGAAGGGAGACGCGAACCCTTCCAACGACACTTCGGCCGTAAGCTACAGTGACGTTAAAGGAAAGGTATCTGACATAGCGATCCCCGTTCTGGGTTATTTCTTATCTTACATAAGGCATTGGTATTTTATAGCCATAATGGCGGCTATCCTCATTATAAACATGCTGCTCTCATCCTCCGATGAGAACGCTAAAAAGAGAAGAGTCGAAAAAAGAGCGGCAAGAGAAGCCGCGGTTCAGGCTGAAAAACAGGCGGATGCTCCCGAGCCGGAAGCGGAACAGCCTCTTCCCGTGCAGGAAATAAAGCCCGAAGCAGCCGAACCCGAACCTAAACCAGAACCAGAAAAAACAGAAAGAGCTTTAAGAAGCAAAGCTTCATACAGGAGATACAAAGCCAGAGCTGATCTGGAAATCAATCTCAAAAATGATGAAGCACAGAAAGTACAGGCAGAAAAAGACAGTAATTCAGGCGAAATAACAGCGGCGGAATTCTTTAAGGATCTGTAAGCGGCCTGAAATCATGCCGGAAAGCACGGTGGACATATATGAAGATAAAAAAACTACATAATTTAGTGCTTGTGATTGCCATAATTCTTGTTGCATCTATGGTTACCGGTACTCTGGCTTATATTACACAGGAGCTGACGACTGAAAACGAGTACCAGCTTAAAAAATACAGTACTGAAATAACCGAAGAGTTCGATCCTCCTACCGAATGGAAACCCGGAGAGAACGTCAACAAGGATGTGTCTATTACCAACAGCGGAGAGGTACCCGTATTCGTAAAAGTGGTGATCAACCAGAAGTGGGTTCGCAGCGAAAACGTTTACGATAACGACGGCAAAGCGATCGCTCCCTTAAAGGGCGAATCCTTCCCTCTATCATTCCAGGGAACCGACGGAGCAGAATACGCGGCACTCATTCACTGGGGAAACGATGTTGTCAAAATGGCAAAGACTGCAGACGCGTCTTCCGATGACGATTCAGCACCGGCTCTTGACACTCAGGATACCAATCCGGACGGAGACCTTTTAAAATACGTTCCCGGTGATGATATAATTTTCCTCACCGATTCGGCGGATCCGTCTTTAAGCGGTACGACTGTTCCTGTTGAGATTTCGAATATGCAGGCAGCCGAAGGCAAATGGATCATGATGAATGATACCCCCGATGCTGACGGAAACATGACCTTTTATTATATCGGTGTGCTGGGCGGCAAATCCGCGACACCTCTTCTTGTAGACAGTGTAAGGATGAATCCGGCTATCGAAAGTGCTATTACTGAGACAAAGACGGTTTGGGATCCCGATACCAGAACATGGATCACGACCACCACGACCAAGCCCGAAGTAGATTATATGTCGGCGCGTTATACGATGACCGTAAACATGTATACGGTTCAGGCAACCGAAGCTGCGATAGCTGAAATGTTCCAGTCGGACGTGGCTTCCGAGCAGGCGGTAATCAGCTACATGGAAAGCCTTGCTGATAAAAATCTGGACTACAGCAGAGACGATTCAGTTAAACAAAAGCTTCTCTATATCGACGAGCAGAACGGCAAACTCTCATACACGCCCGCTACGGGTACGACAAACTGGTTCATGTCACATCTGAACATGCTTCCGGGAGAGTCATATACGGATACGCTTAATATCGAGAACCGCTCGAACAAAACGGCAGAAATATTCCTTCAGATTATACCCAGAAACCAGGCGGAACTTCCCGATGAATTGCTTGACTATATCAAGATGAAGGTCTATGAAGGCAATGTCCTGATTTACGACGGTACTGCAAAGGGCGGACAGAGCAGCGTTCAATTAAATAACTCAGGATCGCTTACGAGCAGCACGACGGGCTCCGGGGATACTTTCACCGCGCCTGCGGCAGGCACCGTAAACAACCCTCAGAATGCGGTATCTCTCGGAAGGTTCGCTCCTTCATCCAAAAAAGATATCAAAGTCGAGCTCACGCTTGATAAAGACATTCCGATGGAATACGGCGGAACGCTCAGTATGATCGACTGGAAGTTTATGATTCAGGAAGACAAAACTACACCTACGCCGACCCCGACACCGGGAGGAAAGGTAGTACCCAGTCCCAAGACCGGCGATTTCCTTGACGCGGTTACGTATAAAAACCTTATGATGATCGGAATCCTTGCTCTTGCGGGATGCATCGTATTCCTGATTGCAACACGCAAATATAAAAAGCAGTAAGCTATAAGCGTTTATCCGTTCCGGATAAACAGAAACGTTAAACGAATGCAGAGATCTTATACATTTTACAGGAGGTTGTTTGCATGAAAATGAAGAAAGCCCTGGGTGTAATAATCTGTACGGTTCTGGCTGTAACCGTAATCGCTTCACAGGTGATTGTCGGATTGGCAGAGCCGGAGTGTACCTGCGGGATTATAGTTCACGGAAGCAACTGTCCGCTTTCGCAGTGTACCTGCTCCGCGCAGGAGGAGTACATGCATGCGCACGACGGGGCGGTGGTTGTACATCATGAAGAAGGCTGTGCTCTTTACGGAGTATCCGAAGACCTTACACAGTGTGTATGCCAGGCGGATATACATGCGCCCGGATGCCCCAGATACGCGGGCTCTGAGGAATACCTCAATGTGCAGGAGGATCAGGATGGCGAAAATTCGGATGAAGCATATGTACCCGATGAACAATCGCAGGATGAGGTTGAAATAGAGGCCGCACCCATAGAGAGCGAAGAAGCAAATATGAAAAGTAATGACAACGAACAGTTTGACGACAGTTCATTTGCGGTAATCTCTTACTTCTATATGGAAAACCTCTTAAGAGACCATATAAATGAAATCAGGGAACTGCTGAGAGACACCGAAATTTCGGTTCGTGACGAGTCCAAAAACTTCTCAGACATCCTTGCGGTTTACGCGGTGATGTACGGGCAGACCGAGAACTATCCCTATGATATTCAGATTGACGCGGATGATTTTGCTTCAATCTACTGGAGCATGACGCAGGTAACGGGCGTCTCCAACACAAAGGGAGCCGTTATAAACGTAAACAGACTTTCCGTGGCGGATGCGGCAGAGCTTTACGACTTAAGTGATGATCAGGCAGCTGTGCTTGCTTCCCTTACAGGGTATGAACCGGTAATAACCGAAGCCTTATATTACAGAAGCTTTGGCGCCTTGACGGAAGAAGAGATCGAATTTACCTACTTATCCGCAAAAAACCAATAATTGTTTATAAACATTAGTTTTATAAATCTTTACCGCACCCCGGGCTGTCGCTTCGCGACAGCCCGGGGTGTTATTGGCGATGTTATTCAATCAGTTTTATATTAAGTATATTAATACTTTTTATATGAGTACACTATATAATTTTATATGAACACATTATACAATACTTTCTTTAGCAGACTTGTGTTTTTCCCCATCTGTATTCGATTCATATTAAAATATCCGTTACAGTTTGCCAACGCAATATAAATGCAGTGGTTTTTATACTTATACCGGTCTAAATTCTCATGTCACTCTCTACATATCTTAAGCTCTGGTTTTTTCATCGGTCATTTGATGTTATCTTTTAAAAACATAAGCCATCCCGGCTGTAACTGTTGCTTTTTCACTTTGTTTTCTTTTCCATTACAGCCCTTCTGAGAGCGGGATGAAGAACAGAGCTCTCCAGATTTATAGTGCCGGAGATAAATCGTGCAGAGACCTCACAGGGGACAATAAAGAGGGCGAAGCGTAAGCCTCAAACAGACTCTTTCGTCAAATTAATAAATATACAAAGATGTGCGGGAAGATGTGGGTGAAATGCATAAAAGGACATGAAATATACATGGTACGGTTTTGGA
>CAYMCZ010000018.1:0-16279 GCA_964389285.1 uncultured Lachnospiraceae bacterium
AAAATGAGAACTCTGGGGGTTTTACAGGAAAAATTGCTTAACTAAATGACATTGCGTTTTATATGCTGCGAGTGAGTATCAGCAGCTCATCCATATCCGGTATTATAGCGTTCGCGACATCCGCGGGCGCGGGCAGAAAGCCCTGACTTTCCCAAAATGCGGCGGCAGCCGTATTTTTTTTCGGTATGCCGACACAAAGGGTTTTACAGCCCTTGGCACTTAGCGCGGCTCTTAAATCCGCGAATATCTGCGAGCCTATTCCCTGTCTTTGCTTTTCGGCATCCACCATAAACCAGCCTATAAAGGCTTCGTCAGGCTTGGGATAATCCGTGACAAGATGCAAAATGGCCGTGAGATGACCGGCCTCATCATAAAAACCGGTAAAATACTGCTTTTCATTTTGATTTAAATCGGGCAAATCAGTGATAACATCGGTAAGATCCCGAAGATAAGGCTTGATGCCCTGCAAACGATAATATTTTCTGTTATTACGGTAAAGTCTGTATACATTTGATATTTCCGCTTCCGAGATGCTCCGGACATCGTATTCTGAAGAAAAACTCTGAATATCCGGAGCGTTTTTATTTTTGTGCTCTTCATATTCAAGCGCGGGACGGAACTGTGTTTCATAAAGTTCTTTGTAGGTGCCGTTTTGCTCAAGAAGCTCGTCGTGGCTGCCCTGTTCTTTTATAACCCCGTCTTTAACGACAAGAATACTGTCGGCCTTTAAAATAGTGGAAAGGCGATGCGCTATTACTATGCTTGTGCGGCCGTGCATCAATGCTTCAAGAGCGTCCTGTATGGCGTTTTCGGAAATGGAATCAAGCGCCGAGGTTGCTTCGTCCAAAATCAGAATCTTAGGGTTTTTAAGTATGACTCTCGCGATGGAAAGCCGCTGCTTTTCGCCGCCGGAAAGCTTCAGGCCGCGGTTGCCTACCACCGTATCATAACCGTCCGGCTGCGAGATGATAAAATCATGAATACTGGCGGTTTTGCAGGCTTTTTCTATCTCTTCTTCGGTCGCGTCGTCTTTGGCGTAAAGCAGGTTGTCTTTTATGGTTCCGTTAAAAAGATAGGTGTCCTGCGTGACCATGCCGATGTTTTGACGAAGGTATTCGAGGTCAAAGTCGCGTACGTCAACACCGGCTATTTTTACGGAGCCGTCAAGAACGTCATAAAGCCTGGGCAGCAGGTTTACGACCGTGGATTTGCCCGAGCCGGACGGGCCGACTATTGCGTACATGCATCCTCCTGGAATGCTAAAATCAACATCTTTCAGAATTACCGTCTCCGGCTCATAACCGAATTTCACATGACTGAAAACTATATCTTTTTCGGTGACATCCGGTTTTTTGCCGTTTTCCGGATTTGTAATAGTATTTTCCCGGTCAAGGTATTCAAATATTCTGGAAAAAAGAGCAAGCGAGCGCGTAAAATCCACCTGAATATTCAAAAGGGATTCGACGGGGCGGTACAGCCTGTTTACAAGCGCGACAGTGGCGGTTATCGTGCCGACGGTGAGCGCCGGATCCAAAAGCCGTATTATCAGGACGCCTCCCGCAAAATATATAAGAAGCGGGCCGAGCTGCGTAAACATGCCCAGAAGCACAAAGAAAAGCCTGCCGCTTCGGGTTTCTTTTAAAGAAAGCCTGGTGGCTTCGTCATTGATTTTTACGAAATTTTCGTATTCTTTTTTTTCGCGGGTGAACAGCTTGACCAGCATTGAACCGCTCACGGAAAGCGTTTCGTTAATCATCTGGTTCATTTCATCGTTTTTGGCCTGGCTTTTCGTAAGCAGGGTGTATCGTTTTTTTCCGGCACTTCTTGTGGGAAGAATCAAAAGAGGTATTACCGCAATCCCTATGAGCGCAAGCTGCCAGCTCATGGCAAACAGAGCCACTAAAGTAGTGACGACTATCGCTGTATTGCTTACTGCTGAAGAAAGCGTGCCGCTTATCACGGTGCTGACACCGCTGATGTCGGTGTTCATCCTGGTGATGATATCGCCCTGTTTTTCGGTAGTGAAAAACGCATGAGGCATATATTCGAGATGTTTATACATCTCGTTTTTCATATCAAAGATAATTCGCTGGGCTATCCAGGCGTTTATATAGCTTTCCAGCAGGCCGATCAGCTGGCTCGCCGTTAAAGCGATCAGAGCGAAGATCAGGAGTTGTATCAGGAGAGAGAGATCTTTGCCTACAAGGGCGTCGTCCACGATACGTCCGGTGATTATCGAGGGCAGCAGGCCCACGACGGCGGAAACGATGATGGTTGCGAACACCAGCAGAAACTGCCAGCGGTACGGCTTCAGATATGAAAGTATCCGCAGGAGCAGTTCTTTTGAAAGTTTCGGAACATTTGCTTTTTCTTCGTCGGTCAGGAAGCCTCTCGGCCCCAGACCTCTGTACGGCCCTGCCATAAACATGTACCTCCTGTTTCTGATAATTGATTATAGAACGCTTTAAGAAGTATTTGCAAGGATAAAGATCGGATGTCCGGCGATTATCCGTGAATACGATTTGACAAGCTGCAGCAAAGCGTTTATTCTGATTTTTGGCTGAATGCCCGGTATGATTTTTCCATAAAATCATGCCGTTTGAACGTATATATTTATAAGAGATGCCGTTGTGCCGCATTTATCAGGCGGCATATATAAAGGAAAGCTGTATGACAGAGGCGATATTTGATTCATGTATAAAAGAAATATGTGACGGGGATAAAAACGGCCTGAAAAAGATATATGAGGAATATCTGCCATATATTTATACGGTTGTTTTCAATATTCTGGGCAACAAAGAAGATGCCGAGGATGTAACCAGTTCGTTTTTCATAAAACTGTGGACAACCGCGGACAGATACAGATCAGGCGGAAATCACAGGGCATATATGGCTGCGGTTGCCAGAAACATGGCTATAGACAGCCTGCGGAAAAGAAAGCGGGAAATACCGGAAGAAGACGGCTTTTTATCGGATGCAAGGCAGCATTCCTCCGGGTTTGAGGAGAGCATTGTGGAACGGCTGACGCTTAAAGAGGCAATGAAAAAGCTGTCAGACATCCAAAAAGAAATAATCCATTTAAAGTTATACGGAGGCCTTACGTTTCGTGAAATTGCTTCCGTTGTCGGGAAACCGCAGGGCACAGTCTCATGGCAGTATAATGAGGCGTTAAAAATCTTGAGGAGGTTCGGTTATGAGTAAAAATCTGTATGATGAATATAACAAAATGATAAATGACTCGGCGCCCGACCTCTGGGAGCGGATAAACGCATCTATCGACTCGCAGCCGTCGGCCGCGCCTGATGCGTATAAACCGAAAAAATGGCGGCCGAGGTATTCCGTTTTGACTGCCGCAGCGGCCTGTGTATGCGCCGCGATACTGATACCGGTTGTGATTATTTCCATGAACGGCGGCAGCAAAATGCATTCCGGGAGCATGTATGAAAACGCAATGCAGGATGAAATGCATGAGGCAGCGGCAGAGCAGGCGGCACCTGCAGGCGAGACCTGTCAGGTTCTGTTTGAGATCGACGGGATCCGGGACAAAGTCAACGAAAAAAGAACTTATACGGCAATGGTTTTGGAGGATTCGGACGACGGACGTTTCTTAGAAGGCGAGAGGATTTATATAGAATATGAATCCGACACGGCGCTTGCCGCAGGGACATATAAAGCTGAACTTGAACTCTCAAAAAACCATGATTCCGTATATATTATGACATCCGAACCTGTTATTTTATAATTTTTTCCATAAATTCTTTTGTATGAAACGTATATGTTACAGAAGCTTACCTTACAGGAGGGAAATCATTATGAAGAAAAAGACATTTAAAATAATCGCATGCACCGCCTGTGCCGCGCTTTTGTTTACGGGCTGCGGAGCACCCGCAGGCCCCTCGTCTTCGCGGACGAATTCGACATCATCGTCGGGCGCGGCCGCGCCCAATAAAAGCGGCGTTTATACGGACGGAGCATATTACGAAGCAACGGAAACCGACGGCGGGATGTATAACTATTATTACGATGAGTTCAATACCGAGGAATACTCATATCTGGAGCCGAACGGCTTCAGATCGGTAGCCATTTCCCCGCTTTCAACCTTTGCGGCGGACGTGGACACCGCTTCGTACGCAAACTTAAGAAGAATGTTGAACTACGGTTACGAAAAAGAGGACATTCCGAAAGGTGCCGTAAGGGCGGAAGAAATGATAAATTATTTTTCTTATGACTACGACGGGCCGAAAAAAGGAGAACCTTTCGGCGTGAATGTGGAAATAAGCGAATGTCCGTGGAACTCTGACAACGTGCTGCTTATGCTGGGGCTTCAGACAGAAAAAATTGATTTTTCGGACGCGCCCGACAGCAATATAGTCTTTCTTATTGACGTGTCGGGTTCGATGGATTCGAGCGACAAGCTTCCGCTTTTGCAGGATTCCCTTTGCATGCTTGTAGATGAGCTGGATGAAAAAGATACGGTTTCGATAGTGACGTATTCCGGATATTTCGATGTTGTGCTCGAGGGCGTAAGCGCGGATAAGTCAGAGCTTATAAAAGAAGCGATTAACAGGCTCTATGCCGACGGGTCCACCAACGGAGGAGACGCCATAAACGAGGCTTATAAAATTGCCGAGAAATATTATATCGAAGGCGGGGTAAACAGGGTGATAATGGCTACGGACGGTGATCTGAATGTCGGAGTTACCAGTGAAAGTGCTCTTGAAACCCTGATCAGTGAAAAGAAAGAAAGCGGAGTTTTCCTGTCGATTCTGGGGTTCGGAACAGGCAATTACAGCGATTCGAGACTTGAGATTCTTGCAGATAAAGGAAACGGAAACTATTCATATATCGATTCCATACGTGAGGCAAAGAAAGTCCTTGTGGAAGAGCTGGGCGCAAATATGGTGACTGTGGCAAAAGACGTTAAGCTGCAGATAGAATTTAACCCCAAATATGTTTCCGAATATCGTCAGATAGGTTATGAAAACAGAGAAATCAACGATGAGGATTTTGATAACGATGAAAAAGACGGCGGAGAGATCGGCGCAGGGCACAGCGTAACGGTGCTTTATGAGCTGGTTCCCGCGAAAGATGAAAACGGCGAAAGTTCGCTTAAATATCAGAAATCCGTGGCTACGGATGCGGCCGATTCGGACGAATGGTGTACTCTCAGTATCAGATATAAAGAACCCGAAGGAGATAAATCACAGCTTCTCAGTTATCCCATAGAGGATTCTTATTACACGGACGAGCCTTCGGATGACTTTCTTTTCGCGGCCTGCGTAGCAGAGTTTGCAATGTATCTTTCGGACAGTGAGTATCTCGAAAACGGCAGTCTGCGGCAGATAAAGGATATTCTTTCGGAAATGGATTTTGATGATGAGGCGAAGGACGAGTTTGCGGATCTTGTTTATATGCTCAGGTAAATGAGTGAAAAAACAGCTGATAGCAAGCGGCTGTCACAGTATGCTAACTGAATGAATATTCTGGAGGGAACATCCGCAACGCCGGTACTTAGCGAACGCAAGCGTAAGTGCCGCGTGAGGTTAGTACCGCTGCGTGAGGGTGCTGAACGTCCAGTGGACGTTCGGTTAGCACCGACCGGAGCGGAGCGGAGACCTAAGCGCAAGCGGTTCCCGGAAGAATATTCATGAAAAAGCATACCATGACAGCCGCATTTTCGTATCGGATGTTTTACTGATTATTAATCGCGGTCACAAGCGCCTCGATGGAAGCGTGAATTATATCCGCATTTACTCCGGCGCCCCATGAGACTTTGCCGTCTTTGCCCTGGATGCCGACATAGGCGATGGCTCTTGAGCTGTCGCTTTTGGCCAGGGCGTGTTCCTGATACGTTATAAGGGTGAATTCAAGACCGTAGGCTGCTTTCAGCGCATTTGAAACAGCGTTAAGGCGGCCGTTGCCTTTTGCGACGGTGGTCTTTTCGGATTCGCCCGTTTTTATTGTGGTAATCGTGGCTTCGATCGTGTATTCGTCAGGACGCTTGAAATGATAGTCCAATATCTGATACGGCGTTTTTTTATCTTCGTAAGTACGTTTGAACAATTCAAATATTTCAGTCGGCATAAGCTCTTTATGCATCTGATCTGAAAGAGCCTTGGTAGTATAGCCCATGTGTTCGCGCATTTTCGGAGGAAGTGTAAGTCCGAAATTGCGTTCCAGAATATAGCCCACGCCGCCTTTGCCTGACTGGCTGTTTATCCTGATAACATCGGCATCATAGTTTCTGCCGATATCAGTAGGGTCTATGGGAAGGTAAGGAACTGTCCATGAGTCGTCATCTTTTTCGGCCCTGTAAGCCATACCTTTTGCAATGGCATCCTGGTGGGAGCCTGAAAACGCTGCAAATACCAGTGTACCGGAATAAGGCGACCTGTCATGGATCTTCATATCCGTAAACTCCTCATATTTGTCGCAAAGCATGGGCATGTCGGAAAGATCCAGTTTCGGGTCAATTCCCTGCACATACATATTCATGGCGAGGGTTACTATATCAACATTTCCGGTACGCTCGCCGTTGCCGAAAAGCGTCCCCTCTATACGGTCGGCTCCGGCCAGAAGTCCAAGCTCGGCATCGGCAACGCCGGTACCTCTGTCGTTATGAGGGTGAAGAGATATAGCCACACTGTCACGATATTTGAGGTTTTTGTCAAAGTATTCGATCTGACTGGCGTAAACATGCGGCAGGGAAAGCTGAACCGTACTCGGCAGGTTGATTATGGCTTTTCTGTCAGGAGTCGGCTTCCAGATATCCAGTACCGCGTTGCATACCTCAAGCGCGTATTCCGGCTCTGTGCCGGTGAAGCTTTCGGGGCTGTATTCGAAGCGGTATTTCTGACCGTACTGTTCTGTCAGATCCCTAAGCAGCAGGGCGCCGTTTGTTGCGATCTCTTTGATCTCTTCTTTTGATTTTTTGAAGACCTGCTCTCTTTGTGCAAGTGAAGTGGAGTTATATACATGAACCACCACGTTGTCACATCCGTTTATGGCTTCGAAGGTTTTTTTGATAATATGCTCCCTTGCCTGGGTGAGTACCTGTATTGTAACGTCGTCAGGTATCAGTTTGCGGTCAATCAGAGAGCGCAGAAAAACATATTCCGTCTCTGAAGCGGCGGGAAAGCCGACTTCGATTTCTTTAAAACCCACATCCACAAGCAGTTGAAAGAATTCCAGTTTCTGATTCAGACTCATGGGGGTTATCAGAGCCTGGTTGCCGTCACGAAGATCCACGCTGCACCACACCGGCGCTTTATCTATACTGTCTTTATTTACCCAGTCGGTATAGCCGGAGGGCGCAGGAAAATATTGTTTCTTATACTTCTTGTAATTCATAGAAAATTCCTTTCAGAATATAAGTAAATATTAAGAATAAGATTATCACGGCATAATTCGAATGTCAAACTGTTTCGGGTATTTATTTCCTTCGTCCTGATCTTACCAAAATACAAAGCACGACAACCGCTGCAGCAAGGCAGCTGCCAAACAAAATCAAATTGTTTTTTATTGTCTGATTCGATGTCTGTCCGGAAATGCTTTCGGAATCGGAACCGCCAAAATCAGGCATGTTTTCCGGGTTGAAGCTGCCTGAAGTATTTCCTCCCATATTAAACTGTCCCATGGCTTTGATGTCGATGTCGGAGGCGTGATATCTTTCCAGATACTCTTCATTGGAAAGCAGAGCGTCAAAAAACTTTGTTCCGGAAAACGGCGTATCTATCGGATCGTTAATCATCTCTGTGGCATCTGCATTAGTTTATATCAAAAGAATCTCTTTTAATTGCATATCTTGTATGCTATACTCATTGTGTGTTGTTGCGCTTTAAGCTGCGGCACGGCTCCACAAATGCGGGGCTTATGATAACTCAGGAGGAAAATGATGGACATTTTATATCAGAGTACGCGGGGTGCGGTAAAGGATGTTCCGGCTTCGCTTGCGGTTCTTCAGGGGCTCGCGCCTGACGGAGGGCTTTTCGTGCCGCAGTCGATTCCGCCTTTGACGGAATCTTTTGAAGAACTTTCAAAATGCTCTTACCGGGAAGTCGCATATAAAGTAATGAGCAAATACCTTTCAGATTATACGGAAGACGAATTAAAATACTGCATAGACAATGCATATGACGATAAATTTGATACAGATGAAATAGCACCTCTTCATAAAACCGAAAACGCCTGTTTTCTGGAGTTGTTTCACGGAAAGACGATTGCTTTCAAAGATATGGCGCTTTCCATACTTCCGCATCTTATGACCGTTGCGGCAAAGAAAAATGATCTTAAAGAAGAAATAGTGATCCTTACTGCCACATCGGGAGATACGGGAAAGGCTGCGATGGCCGGGTTTGCCGATGTTCCCGGTACCAGGATAATCGTTTTTTACCCCAAGGACGGTGTAAGTCCGGTACAGGAGCGTCAGATGGTGACGCAAAAAGGCGATAACGCAAGCGTTATCGCAATTAAGGGAAACTTCGACGATGCCCAGAGCGGAGTTAAGAAAATGTTTGCGGACGAGGCTCTCAAACAGGAGCTGATTCAGGCCGGGTTCAGATTCAGTTCCGCAAACTCCATAAATATAGGACGGCTTGTACCGCAGGTCGTGTATTATGTATATGCTTATGCGCAGATGATAAAAAAAGGCTGGATAAAAGCCGGCGATAAGGTCAACTTTGTAGTGCCAACCGGTAATTTCGGAAATATACTTGCGGCCTATTACGCCAAATGTATGGGTCTGCCGGTAAATAAACTAATCTGTGCCTCAAATAAAAACAAAGTCCTTTTTGATTTTTTTGAAAGCGGAACATATGATAAAAACAGAGAATTTTTCCTGACAAGCTCGCCTTCCATGGATATTCTGATCTCAAGCAATCTGGAAAGACTGGTTTTTAAAGCGGTTGGCGAGGACCCCGAAAAGACTGCGGAGCTCATGAAGCTTTTAAATACCGGCGGCATTTATTCCCTGACTTCCGATCAGAGACTTCAGCTTGGAGATTTTGCGGCAGGATATGCCACGGATGAGGAAGGAGCTACGGCGATCGGCAGGCTTTATAAAAACGAGGGATATGTTATAGATACGCATACGGCGATAGCCGATGCGGTTTATGAAAAATATCTGAAAAAGACAGGCGATACTACGCCGACGGTGATCGTATCCACAGCAAGCCCTTACAAATTCGGAAGAAGTGTTCTTGCGGCTGTCGATCCCGTATATAACGCGCATACGGATATGGAGCAGTTTGACGACCTCCATAAAATTTCCGGAATACCGGTACCGGCAGCCATAGAGGAGATCAAAACCGCGCCCGTAAGACATGACACGACGGTTGAAGCCGACGAAATGAAAACCGCTGTCCGGGACAAACTGGGATTATAAAACCGCCTAAGGCTGATACATTAAAGCGGAAAGGAGGCTGAAAATGCTGAAAATAACCATGCTTCGTCACGGCAAAACCGAAGGCAATGCAAAAGGAAGGTATATCGGAATCACGGACGAACCTATCCTGGACGAAGAAAAAGAAGCACTTTTGAAGATTTCTTTTCCAAGGGTTCAGGCTGTGTATGTAAGTCCTATGAAAAGATGCATACAGACCGCCAAAATACTGTTTCCCGAAAGCGGCATTGTCGTTATCGACGAGCTTGCCGAATGTGATTTCGGCCGATTCGAAGGAAAGACATATCAGGAGCTTATAGGAGATCCCGTATATAAGTTATGGGTGGAAAGCGGAGAAATAATAGCTTTTCCCGAAGGCGAAAACAGAGCTGATTTTCAGGCCCGCTGTCTGAGAGGTTTCGACAAAACGGTTGCGGATACAATCGAAAATAAATATACAAATATCGCCATGATCGTTCATGGAGGGACGATAATGAGTATTCTGGAAGCATACGGTTTTCCGTATCAGGAATACAATAAATGGTATGTAAGAAACGGTGAAGGATACAGACTAAGGATGACTCCCGAGACATTTACGGGAGACACAAAAGAGATAATTGTAGACGGAAAAATAGTCAGAGAATAATTCATGCTTATGTGGGGTGCTTTACGCGGGAGGAATGTATGGCTGATTATATTATTGCAGGAGTATGCTTCAGCAGACGGGGTGTGGAAACGGCAAATACTGTAAATGAACTTATCTCGCATTGGAAAGGAGAAAAAGAGGTACTGACCGAATGGCTCTGCGCGGATGACGAGAGCTACGAAGGTTTTGAAAAATTAAACGGCACGGTCAGACAGTGGACTGCCGAGAGATTCAGGACTACAGATATTTTTATTTTCGTTTGTCCCACAATAATGGCCGTAAGATGCTTTGGGCCTTATATCACCGATCAGATACATGACCCGGCTGTTTTGTGCATAGATGAAAACGGCAAATTTTCGATTCCTCTTTTATCGGGCAGACGCGGAGACGCGTTTGACCTGGCCGAATACATCGAAGAAAAATTAGGGATCAAATGCGTTACCGCAAATATGGACGGCGACGCACCGGGCTTTGATATCAGAGAATACGCCATCCGCAACAATATGGTTATCTCAAACGAAGACTACGCTAAAGAAGTAAACGCCGCAATTGATTCCGGAGATAAAGTGGGCTTTAATGCCAGCTTTCCGGTTATCGGGGAAATGCCGAGAGGGCTGCAGTGGACGGAAGAAGGGCCTTTGGGAGTTTATATCAGTCCGTCTTACAACAATGCGTTTTATGATCATACCTTATGGCTCATACCTAAAGTTTTGACAGTAGGCGTTGTCTGCGGTTCGGCTTTTGATATTAAGGCTTTCGACAGGCTGCTTACACAGATGCTGAACGATCATAATTATTTTCCCGAAGGGCTTTTAACACTTGCGGTGCCGCCGAATCTGGGCAGGGATTTTTCGCTCCAGGCGTACTGCATGGAAAAAGGTATTAAAATGACGGTGGTCGATCCGGAGGCGTTTTCGATGCTTATCGATGAACATAAGGACAGAGACAAGGCTGTCTGCGAGGCCGCCGCGGTCTATGTCAGCAAAGGCAGGCTGGTATGCGAGTGTATTCAGGATTACAGTATAAGCTGCTCGATAGCCATGAAGACGGCTTATGTGAGATTTAAAGACGTATGACGGATTCCGTAAAAAACATGAAAGTTGAAATTTATACAGACGGTTCCTCAAGGGGAAATCCGGGTCCGGGAGGATACGGATGCGTGATAAGATATAACGATCCGGCCGGAAAGCTGCATGAGCGCGAATACTCCGGCGGGTTCAAAAATACCACAAATAACCGCATGGAGCTGATGGCGGCCATAGTCGGTCTCGAAGCCCTTATAAGACCGTGCGAAGTTAAGCTGTATTCGGATTCGAAATACCTTGTGGATGCCTTTAACCTGCACTGGATAGACGGCTGGATAAAAAAGGGCTGGAAGCGGGGAAAAAACGAGCCGGTTAAAAACGACGATCTTTGGAAAAGGCTTTTAGAGGCAAAAAAACCGCACCGGGTGGAGTTTATCTGGGTAAGGGGGCATGACGGAAACGAACTGAACGAAAGATGCGATATTTTGGCAACCACGGCGGCTGACGCCGCTATTTGATGTTTGGGACTTGCCAAGTGTGCGTTATTACGATACTATAAAAAAGACATCACAGGCGCTTGGGCGCAAATAAATACGATTCAAATCAGGAGGAAAACCAATGATTTCAGCAGGTGATTTTAAGAACGGAATTACTCTGGAAATTGACGGAAACGTTGTTCAGGTAATAGAGTTTCAGCATGTTAAACCCGGCAAAGGCGCTGCTTTTGTTCGTACAAAACTCAAAAATGTTATAAACGGCGGAGTGGTTGAGAAATCATTCAGACCTACGGAAAAATTCCCGCAGGCCCGTATCGAAAGGGTTAACATGCAGTATCTTTACAATGACGGGGATCTTTATTATTTCATGAACCCGGAGACATTTGATCAGGTTGCGGTAAATTCTGAAACCATAGGTGATTCCCTTAAATTCGTTAAAGAAAACGAAGAATGTAAAGTATGTTCCTATCAGGGCAATACTTTTGCAGTCGAGCCGCCGCTTTTTGTGGAGCTTGAGGTTACCGAGACAGAGCCCGGATTCGCGGGCAATACGGCGCAGGGAGCAACAAAACCCGCAACCGTGGAAACCGGAGCGACGGTAATGGTTCCTCTTTTTGTAAATATCGGTGATATTCTGAAAATTGATACAAGAACAAGCGAATATCTGAGCCGTGTAAACAGTTGATATTAAGACTTGGTTATTTAGGACTGCCGCGTTAATGTTTTACCGCGGCAGCCGTGAGTGTGAGCAATTTATAAATCGGGCGACTTTCGCTGCCTGAGAGTCGCATTATATCATCTTTTCCAGCCATTTCATACCGCTTATTCCATGCGGGAAAAATCATTACTGCTAAAGGAGAATTTAAATGGAAAAGATTAAAACAATCGAAGAATTAAAAAACACAGACATTTATTGCAGACTGGTAGGAAGACAGGGGCTAAGCAGCTCTTTGGATTCACTGGTTTATGAAGAAGTAATGGATCTGGTCGTGATTTATTACATTAAATACATGAACCTGGAAGACGAGAGCGTGAATCTTATCATAAGCAAATCTATGCTGGAAAGCTGGGGGCTGACAAAAGAACAGCTTAAGATTATGGCATGGGAAAATACGATAAGAGACAAAGAAGCCGTATTTACGAGCCTTTCGTCCATGCTTGCGTCATATGCCGACATAAAAGCCTTTGTAGTCACAAACAAAGAACGCAAATACGGCGCGGTGACACTGCTTTATCCCGGAAAGCTCGAAGAAATCGGCAGGCAGATCAGAAGCGATTATTACATCCTTCCGGCCAGCATTCATGAATGTATTGTTGTCCCTGTCGGAGAAAGCAGTTCTCCGGAAGAGCTCAGACAAATGGTAGAAAGCATTAACAGGCAGGTCGTTTCCAAAGACGAAGTGCTTTCTGACAATGTTTACATTTATGAGAGGGGCAAAAAAAGTCTGAAAATAGCCCGCTGATGATAAAACAACTTTGATACATAAATAATTTAAAGGGGGCTGTCGCATTATACATTATCATGAATATTCCCCTTTCAGAATATTCATTCTTTTTGAACAGTGCGGCAGCCCTCTTTATATTTTTCCGGTGCAAAACAACCATAAACAGCCGGCAGAGGGATAGATGATGTTAACAGAAGAAATCCGAGAAGAATTATTAAGACTGCAGGATGAGAATTACAGAGATTTCCAAATCAGACTTATTCCGACGGCAGATAAAGATACCGTGATTGGCGTAAGGACGCCGGCGCTCCGAAGATATGCGAAGAATCTTGTAAAACAGGATGACATACGCGGTTTTCTGGATGAGCTTCCGCATAAGTTTTTTGATGAAAATCAGCTGCATGCTTTTATCATTTCAGAGATAAAGGACTACGGGCAGTGCATGAAAGAAGTCAGCCGTTTCCTGCCGTTTGTGGATAACTGGGCAACCTGTGACCAGATGTCCCCGAAAGTGTTTAAGAAACACCGGCGTGAATTGATTGATCAAATAAAAGTTTGGATTCAATCAGATAAAACTTATACGATCAGGTTTGCGGTCGGAATGCTGATGCAGCATTTTCTTGAAGATGATTTTGATCCGGATTATCCTGAGATGGTATCGGAGCTCAAATCGGAAGAATACTATGTCAAAATGATGATGGCGTGGTATTTTGCGACAGCGTTGGCAAAGCAATACGAAACGGTATTACCGTATATTGAAGATCAGAAGCTGGACGCGTGGACACACAATAAAGCCATTCAGAAAGCCGTTGAGAGTTATAGAATTACTCCCGAGCAGAAAGTATATCTGAAAAGTTTGAAGAAAAAAAGAGTCGGCTGATTATTTAAGGGGAGAATATATGAGTACGATAGATATAAAGAAAATCAGTATTACAGACTTGGAAACCGACGCAATTGTAAACGCGGCCAACGAAGGCCTGTGGGCAGGCGGCGGCGTATGCGGAGCGATATTTAAAGCCGCCGGACACAATCAGCTTCAGGCTGCATGTGATAAAATCGGCCGCTGTGATACCGGTTCGGCGGTTATTACTGACGGGTTCGATTTGAAAGCGAAATATATTATTCATGCGGTCGGACCCCGCTGGCGGGATGGAAAGCATGGCGAGCCGGATAAGTTATACGGAGCGTATTATAGTTCGCTTAAGCTGGCTGCGGAAAACGGTTGTACATCTATCGGATTTCCGCTGATTTCCGCCGGTATTTTCGGTTATCCGGCAGAGGGCGCATGGTATCAGGCAATCAAAGCCTGTACAGAGTTTCTGACGAACAATCCGGACAAACCGATGAATATCATTTTCGCCGTGCTTGATGACGCGGGTGTAAATCTCGGCAAAAAAGTACTGGTTGAAAGCTTTTCTGCGGCTGTTGCGGTTGAAGAAGTGATTCGGCAGGAGTAAAATTAATACAACAGAAAAAAGGAAGCATTATGAAGCCTGTATTTAGAGAAATGAGACGTTTTAAACAGCAAATCAGCAAAGAAGAGTGCGTTCGTGTGCTGCAAGAAGAAAAAAGGGGCGTTTTATCAATGATAGGCGAAAGCGGATATCCTTATGGAATTCCGCTTAATCACTGGTATTCAAAAAAGGATAACAGAATCTATTTTCACTGCGCAAAAGCCGGTTATAAAATCGATGCCATTGAAGCCAATGATAAGGTCAGTTATTGCGTAATGGACAAAGGTTTCCGAAAGAAAGGCGAATGGGCCTTGAATATCAACAGTGTGATCGTGTTTGGCCGGATACATATTGTGGAGGATGAAGAAAAGAAACGGGAAATATGTACGAACCTGTGCCTTAAATTTACGGACGATGAAGACTATATTCAAAAAGAACTGGCAAATGCATTTTCAAGGGTTAATTGTCTGGAACTGGAAATAGATCATATGACCGGAAAGATAGTGAATGAATCGTAGAGGGTCGGAAATCAAAAAAGGAGATTAGGTAAATGAAATTAGGCATAGTAGGCCTTCCGAATGTAGGCAAAAGCACATTGTTTAATGCGATCACGGGGACGGCGAACGCGCAGGCGGCGAATTATCCGTTCTGTACGATAGAGCCGAACAGCGGGATAGTGGCAGTGCCGGATGAGCGGCTGGATAAATTATGTGAGATTTGGGATCCGGATAAGAAGACCCCGGCGGTAGTGGAGTTTGTGGATATTGCAGGGCTTGTTAAGGGAGCTTCCAAGGGAGCGGGGCTCGGAAACAAATTTCTGGGACACATCAGGGAGTGCGACGCCATTATCCATGTCGTGCGCTGCTTTGACAATGACAATATTATACATGTGGTAGAGGACGCGACAAAAGCGGAAGCCGTCGATCCCGACGGTGATATAGAGTGTATCGACCTTGAGCTTATTCTTTCGGATCTGGAGATCGTGATGAACCGTATCGCCCGTACGCAGAAGATGGCGAAATCGGGAAATAAGGATGCGGCAGCGGAAGTTCTGTGGCTTACGGAACTTTCAAAGCATCTTGAAAAAGGATTAAGCGCAAGAACTTTTGAGTTTGACGAGAAAAACGAGGCGCAGCAGGCAGCGCTTAAAGAGATCGGATTGCTTTCCATGAAACCCATTATTTACGCCTGCAATATGGACGATGACGGGGCGCTTGAGCCGGAGTCGAACAATTATTATCAAATCGTAAAGAAACGCGCCGATGCTGAAAATGCCGGTGTGATACCTATATGCGCCAAGACAGAGGAAGAGCTTTCGGAGTTGGACGAAGAAGAAAAAGCCGAGTTTATGGCAGATCTCGGATTGGCCGAATCTGGGCTTGAGCGGCTTATAAAAGCCGGATACGCCCTTTTAGGTCTCATCTCTTTTCTGACGGACGGAAAGAAAGAATGTCGTGCATGGACCATAAAAAAGGGTACGAAAGCACCACAGGCAGCGGGCAAGATTCATTCTGATTTTGAGCGGGGTTTTATACGGGCTCAGGTGTGCTCGTTTGATACGCTTATGGAGTGCGGAGGAAAAATGTCCGAAGTCAAAGCAAGAGGACTGTATCGTTCGGAAGGCAAAGACTATGTCGTGCAGGATGGGGATATAATAGAATTCTTGTTTAATGTATGAGTGAGAGCTTAAAATACAAATATGCGATTTTGACGGGAAAAAGATCTGCCGCACACCGTCCAAACAGGACATTATGGTATGCGGCAGTCTCTTGTTTTTGATAATGAAAATGAAGCATCGGGGGTTCGAACCCCGGACAACTTGATTAAAAGTCA
>CAYMCZ010000019.1:0-13439 GCA_964389285.1 uncultured Lachnospiraceae bacterium
GCCGGGGAGTCAGCGGTGCCCTGTACCTGCAATCCGCTACAGCAGGGGTGATGCCGATCCGAGGGACAGTTTGTTGCGGAGCTGCCTCATATAAGTGGCGTTGAAGCCCGGGTCTTACGCAACAGAAACTCATGAACCGTGTCAGGGCAGGAATGCAGCAGCACTAAGTGAGACCTTCTGTGTGACGTGAGGGTGCCTGAGCCGAGCAAACTGTATGAGTAACGTCCGTGACAATGTTTCGACGTGAGGCGCACGGTTTTTTATGTCTTTATTTGATTTTATCTCATTCGGCTTCCGTTTGCAAAGCCTTCCTTTCTTTTTCCCTTGCGCGCAGTTCCTGAAAAAAGGATTTGAGCAGCGCACTGCATTCTTCCTCAAGCAAACCCGTTTCCATTTCGACTTTGTGATTGAATCCGTCGTTCTGAAGAATATTCATGACGGAACCGGCGCAGCCTGCCTTTGGATTCATGGCTCCTATATAAACCTTATCCATACGTGACTGCACCAAAGCACCGGAGCACATCTGACACGGTTCAAGCGTCACATACATTGTACAGCCTTCAAGCCTCCAGTCCCCCGTTTTTTTGGAAGCTTTTTTTATGGCGATAAGCTCGGCATGCGAGAGGGTATTTTTATCCGTATTGCGCCTGTTATAACCCCTTGCTATGATCTTTCCGTCGCAGACAATCACACATCCTATGGGAACCTCTCCCAAAGCTTTGGCTTTTTTTGCCTGATTTACGGCAGCTTTCATAAATCTTTCATTTTCATTCATCTATAGCGTCTTTCACTTCCTGAGATATTATTTCACCTATTGTAGAACGTCCTTCGTTCTGCGTTCCCATATAATCTTCTTTTATCTGCGCCCTTTCCCGCGCCACGGCCTCATACAGTCCCGCAGCAGAAAGCCTTGACGCGCCTTCGCCCAGTATAATCATCTGCTCAAGCGCGTCCGAAGTGGCTACCGTGACCTCATGTTTTTTCGCGATCTCATGCACGGTTTTTTCTATATACTGATCTGCCGTCTCGGACTGCTTTGTGTAAACAACGAAAATATTGTGATGCCTTATGACTTCTCTCGTACCGCCGGGCACCTTATAAGCGTCAAATACAAGTATCAGCTCTCCGTCTTTCGTTCCGTGATAATCACAGAGAATATCTATAAGCTTATCCCTTGCGGCTCCGATATCCGCCTCTGCCAGATTTTTCAGTTCTTCCCATGCAAATATTATATTATATCCATCCACGAGCAGATAATCACTGCCTTTTATTTTCGGTTTTCCGGCTTTATATATAGCGGGATCACTTAAAATGCCGGGCTTTTTGTTTCTGTTTTTCCAGCCCGGACGGTGAGCCGCCCGGTTTTTTGAACCGTAAGTTTTTTCAAAAATTTCCTTTAGTTCATTTTCGGATGCAATCCTTTTTTTAACCGCTTCCTTGAAATCTTCCTCCCTCTCCTGTCCGGCTGCCGGCATATTGCGGACTGTCAAAACAGGCTCTTTTGTCACGGGAAGCAAATCATCGGCAGCTTCGACATGCATTTTTTCTTTTACATTATACCACGGAACTATTATCCCCGCACCATGCGAACAAAAAACCGAAAAAGACGGGTTCTCCGTGTCGGCGGCAGGATCATATCCTATGTTTTCCATTACTTCTTCTGCATTATGACAGGGCTCGTAGCCCTTAAACGTACAGAACAGCCTCCCCTCTCCCGAGGTATAGACAGTGACCTGCTCCTGATAAGAACCGAGCCCTGATGCAGGGGCGGATCCTTTGATAATAGTGATTCCGTTTAAAACTTCGGGAGGCTCAATACGCGCTCCCATCTGATCCAAGTCATACAGCGCTCTGCCGGTAACGCTTTCCGGCACGTTCAAAACAAAATCGAAGTATGGCTCAAGCAGCACGCTGACCGCTTCCATCAAACCCTGCCTTATCGCCCTGAACGCCGCCTGCCTGAAATCACCACTCTCCGTGTGCTTTTCATGAGCTCTGCCGCTTATAAGGGAGATTTTCATATCGGTAAGCTCGGAGCCGGTCAGAACTCCGGTATGTGTCTTTTCATGAAAATGAGCCATAACGAGCCTTTGCCAGTGAGGATCCAGATAGTCCCTGTGGCAGGCATTTTCAAACTTTATGCCGCTGCCCGCGGGAAGCGGCTCCATTTTTACATGAACCTCGGCATAATGGCGCAGCGGTTCGAAATGTCCGACTCCTTCAACCGTGTTTTTTATGGTTTCTTTATAAACGACGGTCCGCGACCCGAATTCTATATTAATTCCGAACCGTTCTTTCATCTGTCTTTGTACGACTTCCATCTGTACGCGCCCCATGAGCTGAATCGATATCCGCCCGGTTTTTTCGGAAAACCTTATATGAAGCTTCGGTTCTTCTTCCTCGAGCAGCTTCAGGGCTTCAAGCACCTTTATTGTTTCGGTTTTTTCATCATTTATGATCTCATAAGTCAGTATAGGCTCAACCATAAAAGAGATATTTTCATCATCTTTTCCGAGAACATCTCCCGCCCTGATCCCCGAAAGCCCCGTTACGGCGCATACGCTTCCCGAATGAGCAGCCTGTGCGTTTTCAAAGCGCTCTCCCGAATAGAGTCTGATCTGCTCCGGTTTTTCATTATATGAAACTCCGTTTTTTTCATATATGATCGGCATTTTTACTTTAAGAATCCCGCCTGTTATCTTCATCCACGCAAGCCTTGCACCCTTAT
The DNA here is from genome assembly GCA_964389285.1 of uncultured Lachnospiraceae bacterium. Classification (GTDB taxonomy): domain Bacteria; phylum Bacillota; class Clostridia; order Lachnospirales; family Lachnospiraceae; genus Alectryocaccobium. The sequence goes on from CAYMCZ010000019.1 coordinate 2,729, forward strand.
TGTCTCTTGAAATCTTGTATATCATGGCGGAGAAGCTGTCCGGGTAACTGTCCGGAATCATATATTTATCAATGCACTCCAAAAGTCCGGCTATCCCTTCCCCCTTTAGGGCGGAGCCGAAAAGCACGGGAAATATTTTCCGCGATCTGATCTGCAGCGCTATTGTTTTGTCGTCGGCTTTTTCACCTTGCAAAAACCTTTCCAAAAGATCTTCGCCTGAAAGCGCGATCTGCTCATAAAAATCATCACTTTCCCGGCCCGTTCCGAAGTCGATACAGGAAGTGCTGAGTTTGTTTTTGAGTTCTTCAAATAATTGTTCTTTGTCGGCATCCGGACGGTCCATTTTATTGACAAAAATAAAAACCGGCACGCCGTAGTGTTCCAGCATTTTCCACAGAAGTGTCGTGTGTCCGGTTACGCCGTCCGCCGCGCTGATCAGCAAAATACAGTAATCCAGGATTCGCAGCGTTCTTTCGGTCTCCGGCGTAAGTTCCCCGTGTCCCGGCGTATCTATAAGCGTATATGTTCTGTTTTCTTTTATTATCCTTGCCTGTTTGGAAAATATGGTTATGCCGCGGTCGCGCTCCATCGGGTCGTTGTCCAGAAAGGCATTTTGATGATCGACCCTGCCGAGCTTTCTGATCATACCGCTGTTAAATAATATTCCTTCCGTAAGAGTAGTCTTTCCGGCATCCACATGCGCCAGAAAACCTACAGTAATATTGGATTTCATATACTCCTCCGAAACACCGGTTTTGTGTTATATAATATATGATAAAAACTATTCACGCAAGAGTCTGCACCAAAGCCTGCTTCTATATGATTATGCAACTTTCCCCCTTGATTTATGGATAATCTTATGAGAAAATATTTTAAAACAAACCGGCGCACGGAACAATAGGTGTCACCTGCGCCGTTGTATTTAAGAGACGGTTTTTAGAAAGGAGTTCATTAATGATCTATGCCAAAGAAGTAGAATTAATGTGTCCGGTTCATCAGGGCGCGCGTCACGGCGCGGCTCCGATCCCGGAAGAAGCAAAATGGGTTAAAGTTAAAAACGTCGAAGATATCTCCGGCCTTACGCACGGCATTGGCTGGTGTGCGCCTCAGCAGGGCGGCTGCAAGCTTACTCTTAACGTAAAAGACGGCATCATCCAGGAGGCTCTCGTTGAGACTATCGGCTGCTCCGGCATGACGCATTCCGCAGCTATGGCTTCCGAGATCCTTCCCGGACTTACCGTAATGGAAGCACTCAACACAGACCTTGTATGCGATGCCATAAACACTGCCATGAGAGAATTATTCCTCCAGATCGTCTACGGTCGTTCACAGAGCGCGTTCTCGGAAGGCGGTCTTGCCGTCGGCGCCGGACTCGAAGATCTCGGAAAAGGACTTCGCTCACAGGTCGGAACCATGTACGGAACACTGAAAAAAGGCCCCCGCTATCTTGAAATGGCCGAAGGCTATGTGACCGGTATCGCGCTTGACGAAGACGACGAGATCATAGGTTATCAGTTCATCAACTTCGGAAGAATGATGGACTTCATAAAAAATGGTGATGATCCTGCCACGGCCATGGATAAAGCCAAAGGTCAGTACGGACGGGTTGCGGATGCTGTAAAGATCATAGATCCAAGGAAAGAGTAAGGCGGACCGGAAATGGCTTTATTTGAATCATACGAAAGAAGAGAAAAACAGATCCTGGCAAAGCTCGCAGAGTACGGCATCAGCTCAATAGAAGAAGCTGCCGAGATTACGAAAGCCGCAGGACTGGATGTATATAAAATGGTAGAAGGAATTCAGCCTATCTGCTTTGAAAATGCTAAATGGGCATATACCGTAGGCGCGGCTATCGCCATCAAAAAAGACTGCAGACGCGCCGCAGACGCAGCTGCCGCAATTGGCGAAGGCCTTCAGTCATTCTGTATTCCGGGCTCAGTTGCCGACCAGAGAAAAGTAGGAATCGGGCACGGAAATTTAGGCAAAATGCTCCTTGAAGAAGACACCGAATGTTTCGCCTTCCTTGCGGGACATGAGTCATTTGCCGCTGCGGAAGGTGCTATCGGCATCGCCGAGAAAGCAAACAAAGTCCGCAAGCAGCCCCTGCGCGTCATCCTTAACGGTCTCGGGAAAGACGCTGCACAGATCATATCACGCATCAACGGATTTACCCATGTTGAAACGGAATATGATTACTATACCGGAGAATTAAAAGAAGTCTCCAGAAAATGTTACTCCAAAAATTCTGACAGCCCCAGAGCTAAAGTCAACTGCTATGGCGCAAACGATGTTCAGGAAGGCGTTGCCATCATGTGGAAAGAAGATGTTGACGTTTCCATAACGGGAAACTCAACCAATCCCACCCGTTTTCAGCACCCTGTAGCGGCTACATATAAAAAAGAATGCGTCCTCAAAGGCAAAAAATACTTTTCCGTTGCTTCCGGCGGCGGAACCGGACGTACGCTTCACCCCGACAACATGGCTGCAGGCCCCGCTTCATACGGCATGACGGATACCATGGGACGTATGCATTCGGACGCTCAGTTCGCCGGCTCATCCTCGGTTCCCGCTCACGTAGAGATGATGGGACTTATCGGCGCGGGCAACAACCCGATGGTAGGTATGACGGTTGCTGTCGCCGTTGCGATCGAAGAAGCCGCTTCGGCAGGCCGATTCTGAAAACGACCCGATAAATTGACAAACTTATAAAGCGGGCTGTCGCCGTATGCTTAACGGAAGATTATTCACGAGAAAGCATATCTCGACAGCCCGCTTATTATGTATCAATCCTTTCTTTTACGCGCATTTATCCAAGCCGTCGTGAGGACTCCGCAAATCAGCGCCGATCCCATCCCTATAAAAAGCGAAGGCGCGGCAAAGCCTACATGCTCGTAAAACCCGTGACAGCCGAATATGGTAGCTACCGCCGCAAAGATCAAAGGCGGCGTATTTACGGGAGTCTTTCCCAAAAGGTGCAGATGTACATATAAAAGCAATATCGTAACCACGCAGTCACTCACACCTCTTGCGAGTACATAGTTCGTTATGCCCAAATGCATAAAAATGTCCGTACCGGTCCAATACAGCCAGGCCCATCCGTAGCCGCAGGCAAAACTGAAAATATACTTGGGCAGGTTTTTCGGATTACATCCTGTAATAATCGTCATAAAATAACCCACGTAGAAACACCACAGATAACCGCTTATCGCCGGAAACGCCGCATATACTATGCCCGCGATACCGAAAACGATACCTGCCGTCAGAGCTCCGATACCCTTATACTTATCCCAGAACTTTTCAGGCTTCATATTTCCTCTCCCTTTAAACACCGTTCTCAATTAACGTCACGGATATCAACATTCGTGTATTGCAGCATGCTGAATTATATTCTGTTTTTGTCGGCTATTGCCATAATTCCGGCTATTATCATCAGAATACCCGCTATTATAAACATCGCCGATACCGTTCCTTTCTGAAAGAAAAACAAAAGCACGCCGATGACTATAAGCAAAACGGCCCTGATACATTCGGGACACAGCATACTGTCATTCAGCGCCTTTGTCCTGTTAAATCTCACAAGCCGTTGAATTCCGATTATTATCATGGCAATGGCAATTACAAAAAACAGAACGGCTATCATTAACCATCCGGCCAGAATAATCAGTATTCCCAGCACAAGAAGCAACACACCGAAAGGAATCATCATCATTAAAATGTTTATTATCCCAAATACAATAAAAACGATTCCTATGGCAATCGCGGCAAATAATAAAATACGGCTCTGCAGAATAATGCACAGCAACCCGAAAATAATATACATAATGCCCGCTGCCGTCGTCATGTTTTTAAATCTGTTCATTTTTTCACCTTCCTTGCATTATTATAATAAAACGAAATACCGTCAAACTTTTCTTTAAGCGCCGAAGCGTTTCCGGACTGCTTTACGCCGTTTATATGCCTTGAAACAAACTCTTCCAGCTTTTTCATATATTCTTCGGGCCGTACCGTGCCCTCGGCCACATACATAAGGCCTTTTTCCCAGCTTGCGGTCAGCGCCGGATTTAAAAGAGATCTGATCGACATATTTACGACTTCATAGACCATTTCTCCCATCTGGGTGGGCGTTATAACCTGGGTTTTTTTATTCAGTTTCAGGTATTCGATTGCTGTCAGTTTCTTTAATATCTCCGCGCGTGTCGCGGATGTGCCTATACCGCTCCCCTTTATCTGGGCTCGCAATTCTTCATCTTCAATAAGCTGCCCCGCGTTTTCCATGGCGAGTATCATTGTGCCCGAGGTATATCTTTTCGGCGGAGTCGTCTCTCCTTCTTTTACCGAATATCCGCATATCGGCAGCCTGCCGCCCTTTTTAAGCGAAGCGATCCTGTCAAAAAGTCCGGTGTCAACTTCTTTTTCCTGATCGTCTTTTTCGCCGGCCGTGCCCGCGACCGCAAGATATCCTTTCTGCGTAAGCATCTTACATCCGCAAAAAAACGGCTCCGTGTCTATCCTGAACGTAATGCTTACCTTGCTGTATTCGGCAGGCGGATAAAAAATGCTCAGAAACCTTGCGGCAATAAGATCATAGACGTTTTTTTGAAGAGCGCTTAACCCGTCCAGGGCTTTAAGCCCTTTGCCCGTAGGTATTATGGCATAATGATCTGTAATAAGCTTATCGTTTGTATATTTTGATCTGTGTATGTTCTTATAACTTTCGGATTTCAGAATATGCTCCGCGAAATCATGAAAAGGCAAATATCCGAGAAGCCCTCTAATATTTCCCGAAATCTCTTTTGCAACGGCAGACGAAAGCACCCTGGCCTCCGTCCTCGGATAGGTAATAAGCTTTTTTTCGTACAATGCCTGAACTGTATTTAAAGTCTGATCCGGACTGATTTTGAAACGCCGCGAACAGTCATTTTGCAGCTCGGCCAGATTATAGAGAAACGGCGGATATTTCTTTTCTTTTTTTCGGGATGTTTTTTCGATGACAGCTTCGGGCGGTGTGACTTTTTTCAATTCTTCTATCAGCTTTTCAGCATCCTGACGTTTTAAAAAGCCGTTTTCGTTATACAACAAAGGAGAGCCTTCATACCTGCTGCCCTCTGCCGCCCGCCAGTCGGCCGTAAGCTTTGTGCCGCCCGCGTCCAACTCCGCGATTATCCTGTAAAAAGAGGTCTTTTTAAAGTTTCTGATTTCCCTTTCTCTTTTTACGACCATGCCAAGCACACAGGTCATCACACGTCCCGCCGAAACCGCTTTATAACCCGTGTCGAGATAATTCATTATCATGCAGCTGTATTTGAGGGATAATACGCGAGAAAAATTGATCCCCATCAGATAATCTTCTTTTGCCCTCAAATATGCCGAATCAGCCAGGTTGTCATACTCGCTTAAGCTTTTTGCCTCTTTTATTCCCCGAATGATCTCTTCTTCGGTCTGTGAATCGATCCATACTCTTTTCTGGACTTTATCTTTCACGCCGGCCATCTGAGCCGTAAGACGGTAGATGTATTCTCCTTCGCGTCCCGAATCCGTACACACGAAAACAGTCCCCACATCGGCTCTTGCAAGCAGTGATTTTACGATGTTAAACTGCTTTTTCACCCCCGGGATAACTTCGTATTTGTAATTATCCGGCAAAAACGGCAGTGTGTCCATAGACCATTTTCTGTATTTTTCGTCATAGCTTTCCGGATAACTCATAGTGACAAGGTGTCCGACACACCATGTCACTACATAGTGGTCGGACTCCATGTACCCGTCTTTCGACGCCATATTCTCTTTTAAAGCGTTTGCAAATTCCCGGGCCACACTCGGTTTTTCTGCAATAAATAAGGATTTCAACAATTATTTTGCCTCTATATAACCCATTGACGCGAGAGTTTCAGCGCAAAGGATAGCTCCGCCTGCAGCGCCCCTTACGGTATTGTGCGAAAGTCCGACGAATTTCCAGTCATAAATGCTGTCTTCGCGCACACGTCCGACAGAAACTCCCATTCCGTTTTCATAATCCACGTCCAGTTTAACCTGAGGACGTGTATCCTCTTCAAGATACTGAATAAACTGCTTCGGAGCGCTCGGAAGATCATGCTCCTGGGGATATCCTTTAAAGTTGACCAGTTTTTCGATAAGCTGCTCTTTTGTGGCTTTTTTACGCATTTTTACAAATACCGCAGCCGTATGCCCGTTAAGAACAGGTACTCGAATACACTGGCAGGTGATCTTGGGCCCGTCGGCTTTTACTATCTTTCCGTCTTTGATTTCGCCCCAGATGCGCAAAGGCTCCTGTTCACTCTTTTCTTCTTCTCCTCCGATATACGGGATGATGTTTTCAACCATTTCGGGCCATTCCGCAAAGGTCTTTCCTGCTCCCGAAATAGCCTGATATGTCGTGGCAACCACCTCGTACGGCTCAAATTCTTTCCATGCGGTAAGAACCGGCGCATAGCTCTGAATTGAACAGTTGGGTTTTACGGCTACGAAGCCTTTCTTTGTTCCGAGACGTTCTTTCTGATATTTGATAACCTCAAAATGCTCCGGATTGATCTCCGGCACCACCATCGGCACGTCAGGCGTCCAGCGGTGCGCGCTGTTGTTCGAAACCACGGGCGTTTCCGTTTTAGCGTATGCGTCTTCGATAGCTTTGATCTCTTCTTTTGACATATCCACGGCCGAAAATACGAAATCCACCGTAGCCGCAACTTTTTCCACTTCATTTATATTTAATACAGTGAGCTTTTTTACGCTTTCGGGAATAGGAGTTGTCATTTTCCATCTTCCTTCCACCGCTTCTTCATACGTCTTGCCTGCGCTTCTTCCGCTGGCTGCCACTGTCACAACTTCAAACCAGGGATGATTATCCAGAAGTGAGATAAACCGCTGACCTACCATTCCGGTCGCCCCAAGGACGCCTGCTCTTAATTTCTTTTCCATTTTTTCCTCCCTTTTTTTAAATAAAAATCTTAAAGGTTTTATTGTCTCAGATATTCTCTGTAAGACTCTATGACTTTTTGCATCGCGTCAGGACCCGGCGCCCCGATCGTATTTCTGCGCATTACACAGGTTTTCATATCTATGGCGTTAAATATATCGTTTTCAATTTCAGGCGCAAATGATCTGAATTCTTCAAGCGAAAGATCATCCAGCGGGCATTTTTTTTCTATACAATAAAGAACCAGCCGCCCCGAAATACCGTGAGCGTCCCTGAACGGAACCCCTTTCGTCACGAGATAATCCGCCAGATCCGTGGCGTTCGTAAAGCCGCATTTGGCCGACTCTTCCATACGGCTGCCGTTAAACTCGGCCGTTGCGAGCATGCCTGTAAAAAGCTCCAGACAATCCTTAACGGTATCGACCGCGTCAAACGTGACCTCCTTATCTTCCTGCATGTCTTTGTTATATGCGAGAGGGATGCCTTTCATTACCGTCAAAACAGAGACAAGTGCGCCGTAAACCCGGCCTGTTTTGCCTCTAACAAGCTCTGCTATATCCGGATTTTTCTTCTGCGGCATGATGGAGCTGCCTGTGCTGTATGCGTCGTCCAGCTCTATAAAACGGTATTCATCGGAATTCCAGATAATTATTTCCTCGCAGAAACGGCTCAGATGCATCATTATCGTAGAAAGAGCGCTAAGCAGCTCTATCAGATAATCCCTGTCCGAAACGGAATCCATGCTGTTAAGCGTCGGGCCGTCAAACTCAAGAAGCGAAGCCGTAAACTTTCGGTCAAGCGGATATGTGGTTCCTGCGAGCGCACCGCTGCCGAGAGGACACCGATTCAGCCTTTTCTTTATGTCGAAAAGCCTTTCCCTGTCTCTTTTGAACATCTCGAAATAGGCTCCGAAATGATGCGCGGCAGTTACGGGCTGGGCTTTTTGCAAATGCGTGAAGCCGGGCATGAATGTTTCCGTGTTATTTTCGATTATATTTAATATAACATCAAGCAGATCAAAAAGCCTTCCGTCGATGTTTTCGATCTCATCTCTTGCATAGAGCTTCATATCGAGCGCCACCTGGTCGTTGCGGCTTCTGCCGGTGTGAAGCTTTTTACCGACATCCCCGATTCGTTTTATAAGATTGGCCTCCACAAAACTGTGAATATCCTCGTAATCTTCAGTAATCGGCAATTTTTTATTTTGAACGTCATTTAAAATGCTGTCAAGTCCGTCTTTTATTATTTCGGCCTCTTCTTCGGTCAATATGCCCTGCTTTGCAAGCATCGTAACATGAGCTTTGCTTCCGAGAATATCATTTTTGTACAGCCGCCTGTCAAATGCGACGGATGCATTGAAATCATAAACCTTTTTATCGGTATTCTTTGTAAATCTTCCTCCCCAAAGCTGTGCCATTATTTTGCTCCTTTCGAAAGAATATTCTGCTTTTGGGCTTTGCTGTATATACAGCCGCAGAAATCCTGCCTGTATAATCCGTATTTTTTTGAAAGTTCGACCGTCCTTTGATGTCCGCCCCGTTTTTTAAAATCGGAACTAAGATATTTGACCCCGTATTTCTCCTGAAGCTCCTCTCCCACGCTATTCAGCTTTTCGGCCGACTTTAAAGGGCTTACGGAAAGCGTGGTGGTAAAAAAATCGAAACCGTTTTCTTTCGCGGCTAAGGCAGTCTCATTCAGCCTCAGTCTGAAACATACGTCACATCGGCTGCCCCTTTCGGGTTCATTTTCCAAACCGCGTACCTTCGCGCGAAAATATTCAGGATCATATCTTCCCTCTTTGAAGGCGGTCTTCTCTTGAAACCCCATCATCGAAAGCAGCCTTTTCTGTTCTTCTTTTCTGAATTCGTACTCCTCTTTCGGCTCGATGTTGGGATTATAAAAAAATACGGTTATATCAAAATATTCCGACAGGTACTCCAGACAGTAGCTGCTGCAGGGCGCGCAGCAGCTGTGCAGAAGCAGCTTCGGAATACTGTTTTTATTTATCTCAGATAAAATCTTATCCAGTTCCTTTTGATAATTACGTCTCCGCTCCACTTTGCACCTTTCGCCTGCCTCTGAACACGTATTTGGAAATAATAATAAATCCGGCGCAGAAAAACAATTGGACGTAATAACTGATCCCCCTGCTTAATGTAATCGCCGGCAGCATTGTCGCCGCGGAAAAAACGCTGACAAACAATTTGCTGAAAAGAGCCTCCGTAACTCCCACGCCTCCGGGTATCGGAAGCATGTCCACGCTTATGGATATGACTGCCTGAATCAGGATTATCCGCATCATCGGAACCCCCGATAATCCCAAAGCCCTGTAAACGCAGTACGTAACAAAGAAAAGACAAAATCTCTGCGCGGCGGTAAGGAGGACCAGAACTATCATTGTAGCAGGATGCGTTCTGAAAAAATCAGCGGTCTGCGTATATCTCGCCATGCCCATTTCTATGGCTTCTTCGCGCCCGTCTTTATGTTTCATAAGGTGTTTTCTTTCGAGAAGCCTCAAAAACTTGAAAATGGCTTTTTTCGCAAGTCTCGGATGAAACATAAACATGAATAAAATAAAACAAAAACCGCAGGTCAGAAACAGTCCGATGCCCATAATGACTACCGATGAACCTACGTATTCCGCTATAAAAGATTGTCCGAAAATGATCAGACCGAATCCGATGATTATAAGTATAAACTTATAGACCGTGGCGGTTATCAGTACCACCATCGACGCTATCGAGGCCGGAATATTGTCTCTTATCATATATACTATCTGCGCCGGCGGTCCTCCTATTGCAAACGGAGTAACACTGCAAAAGAAATATCCTTTAAATGAATATGCTATGCATTTAAGAATACTCGTTCCCTGCTTCAGAACAAAGAACAAAAACCTCAGGATAAAACCCTGACCAAACAAAAATACTATAACCGCAGTCACCGCCAGAACTATATATCCCGCGTCGGCATTTGACATGGCGTACAGAATATCCGAAATATCATGTCCTCTGAACAGTGCTATAACAGTAAGCGCTATGATAATGAGCATGAATATCCCGCTGGCTAACCGTTTATGTTTAGTCTTCAACGTGAATATCTCCATTCGCATTATTGACTTGCGTATCATTCGCATTATTAATTTGCGTATTATATCATTCTTATTAAATAAAGGCAACAGTTTAAGAAACACTGCCGGCTCAGGCCGTAAGATATTTTACAAATTTCAGTGTTTACAAAGGGATTTTGTTCTGCTATAATACTTTAGCAATCGCCGCTAAAATGCGCAGGTGTAGTTCAATGGTAGAACACCAGCCTTCCAAGCTGGACACGTGGGTTCGATTCCCATCACCTGCTTTCATCATCCGATGAATGTGTTTGTAGCTCAGCCGGATAGAGCAACGGCCTTCTAAGCCGTGGGTCGGGGGTTCGAATCCCTCCAAGCACGTGAATGATATTGCAGATCAAGTGTCTGACGATGCGTCGTGCTTGCACGAATGCAGCGGAAGACATTTGAGATGCTAACAAACCGTAATATCATTCATCCAAACTACGGTGGGTATAGCGCAGTTGGTTAGCGCGCCAGATTGTGGCTCTGGAGGCCGTGGGTTCGAATCCCATTATCCACCCTGCCGCAAGGCACCCCCTTGGGCTATCGCCAAGCGGTAAGGCACAGCACTTTGACTGCTGCAGACGCTGGTTCGAATCCAGCTAGCCCAGTCATAATGGAGCATTAGCTCAGTTGGTAGAGCACTTGACTTTTAATCAAGTTGTCCGGGG
>CAYMCZ010000020.1:0-13162 GCA_964389285.1 uncultured Lachnospiraceae bacterium
GGACGCGACCTTTACGGTAAAGGCAAAGAGCGTGACGCCGACGCCGACACCGACGCCGGCTAAGCCGACCGCCTCGCCCACGACGACACCTTCAAAGAATAACAGCTCGCCGAAGACCGGTGACGGAAACAGTCCCGCCTTGCCGCTTGCGGCATTGCTCGCCTCGGGAATTATACTGACCGTTATAGTGTATGGCAGACGCAATAAGGGCATAAACAAATAATCCGTATTAATGCGAAAAAGAGTTGTCGATGTGACAGCTCTTTTTTTTTTTGGAAATAATATCAAAATACCATGAGCGTTGACAAAATTAAAACGGTAGAGTATATTGAGAAAGTTAGCGAAAGCTAACCAAAATACAGGAGAGGATTTTAAGTTCATATGATGTCAGAAAAAGATGTAAAGATAAAAATACAGCCGGGGTCGGTGCAGGAGACGCTGATCATTCCGCTCTATGCCAGAAAGAAATGTTCGGATAAGTTTCCGAAGCTTTATCAGGATCCGATGGCTTCAAGCATATGTGAGCGCTTAGACTATGATTTCGCGGCACTTGATAAAAAATACGAAAGCACATTGTATGAATTCGGTGCAATGGAAGGAGCCATGCGCCAAATGGATATGATGTATGAAATCAATGATTATCTGAAAGGTCATCCGGGCGCGGCTATCGTATGCATGGGCTGCGGACTTGATTTCGACCCGAGAAGATGCGGTGGAGAAAAGAACAGAATTTTTAATCTGGATTTTCCGGATGTCATTGCGGTAAGGGAAGAACTTGCGAAAAAAAGTGAGCGGGAAACGAATATTCCGACCGATTTGACAGACCATTCATGGATGGATAGTGTGGCGGCGGAAAACGGCGTGATCTTTTACGCGGCCGGTGTTTTTCATTACCTCATGAAAGAGGATGTACAAAAAATAGTGGTTGCGATCGCTGAACGATTCCCGGGCGCACGGCTCCTTTTCGACACTGTCGGAAAGAAAGGGCACAGGATCATGATGAAGAAGAGTCTGAAAGAACACGGAATGAATGATTTCGGGGAACGATTCCATACGGAAGACCCGGAAGCGGATTTTTCCGGATGGTCAGAAAAGATTCGCGTGACATCACGGGGATACATGTTGGGATACTATGATATGAAAGCACCCGGAGTGAAAGGGATTCATCGTTTTCTGGCAAAAGTTGGCGATGGAATAATGAAAATGCGTATAGTGCGGATGGATGTGCTCTGAGGAGACAAAAGTTTTGCTTGCCAAAAAGATAAGACGGATATACAGTAAAGGTGCATTTCTGATATCAGATCACAAACAGGTAAACTCTGCACTGTATTATCCGAAGATAAATTGACGCGGTCCGTATGGCAATTAGCAGTGGAAATGTTTTGTAATAGTGTGTTATAATCATATTCACAATAAATCCGGATTCAGGAGGATATGATGAACAGGTCTCTTATAGAAGATATCCCGTGGAGAGGCATATTGAAATTTTCTATGCCGGTGCTCGTGGGGCTGCTTCTGCAGCAGCTGTATAATACGGTTGATACCATAATAGTCGGAAATTTCATTAGTCAGGACGCGCTGTCAGCGGTAGGAACCACAGCCGTGCTTACGATGTTGTTTTTGGCTTTGGCAAACGGTTTTTCGGCGGGAGCGGGAGTAATAATAGCCCAGCTTTTCGGGGCGAAAAAAGAAAATGAATTGAGGAGATCTGCTTCTACATCAATACTGCTTTTGACAGCGATGGGTCTTATCGGAACTGTCGTTGCTTTTCTGGTCGGAAAGATTATTCTGGTGCATGTGATCGCGGTGCCGGACGAGCTGATAGAAATGTCGCTGCAATACTTCTATGTATATGCAATCGGCCTTGTTTTTCAGTTTTTATATAATGTCGTTTCCGCCGTACTCAGAGGCGTGGGCGACAGCAAGGCTTCGATGTATTTCCTGCTCGTGGCGTCAGTGCTGAATATAGGTCTGGACATTTTGCTTATCGCGGTATTTCATATGGGAGTCGCAGGCGCGGCCGTCGCTACGAATATAGCCCAGGCCGGCTGCTGTGTTGCCGCGGTAATATACATGATAAAAAAATATCCGGTATTCAGATGGAAACCGAGAGAGTTTACTTTTGAAAGAGAAAGAGCCAGACAGACTCTGAAGATCGGATTCCCCATGGCACTTCAGCAGTTTATCGCGACTGTCGGCTTTGTATTTCTTCAAAGAGGAGTTAACGGATACGGCAAATACATGACCGCTTCGTTTACGGTTGCCTTAAGGGTTGAAACTTATGTCCAGCTGCCGTGTATATCTTTCCAGATAACACAGGCGACTTATACGGGACAGAACCTCGGAGCGGGACAAATACCTCGTATTTATAAAGGAGCAAAGCAGACGGTCATTATGTCAGAGCTGATAACCGCGGTTATTTCCGTACTCCTGATTATTTTCACGCCTCAGGTAATAGGACTGTTCGGTATCAGCGGCGACGCAATGACGTACTGTCTGCAGCACATCAGAACTTCCGCTTTGATAATGTTTATCTTTGCCGCATACTTCCCGATACTGGGTATATTCCAGGGAGCGGGCGACGCGTTTAAGTCCACCATTGTCGCTACCTGCGCTTTGGGCGTCAGGGTTCTGGTAATGTATACACTGTGTTACGTGCCGTTTTTCGGATACAGGATCGTATGGTTTAACGGCCTGTTCGGATACACGGTAGGACTGATAATTACCCTGATATTCTTTACCAGGGGAGACTGGAAGCGAAAATGGATCAAACGGCATCCTGCACAAGCCGTCCCTGCCGAGGAAAGCTGATTTAAAATAATTATTGACACATACCCCCGGAGGGTATACTATTGAGACGAATGGTATACCCTCCGGGGGTATTTTATTAAATAAGACGGAACAGGAGTTTGAAGAAAAGAATAATGAGTCAGACAGATTGTGAAAAAGAAAAGTCATGTCCGCGCTGCGGCGTGCGCCACAAAGAGCGAAGTGCCGAAGAGCAGAAAAAGCTGATTACCAGGCTTAAAAAGATAGAAGGGCAGATCAGAGGCATAGAAAAAATGGTTGAAAATGATATCTACTGTCCCGATATCCTTATACAGGTTTCGGCTGCCACAAGCGCTCTTAACAGCTTTAACAAAATGCTTTTATCCTGTCATATTAAAAGCTGTGTCGTAAATGATATCAGGGCGGGAAAAGAAGACACGGTCGAAGAGTTGTGCGAAGTTATTAAGAAACTGATGAAGTAAACAAAGGCTCACGCTTTATAAAAGAGATGTTGTGCCGTATGAAAATAGCGGCGAAATGGAGATTAATATGGAGCAATACATTGTCACCGGCATGAGCTGCGCCGCGTGTCAGGCCCGTGTTGAAAAAGCGGTAAGCAGGGTTCCGGGCGTAACGGACGTGGTTGTATCGCTGCTGACAAATTCAATGACGGTTAAGGGAGACGTCGATTCGTCGGAAATAATAAAGGCAGTAAAAGATGCCGGTTACGGCATACATAAAAAGAGCAATGGTTCCGGGGAAAAAGGAGCCGGAGCGTCGATTTCGGCCGAAGAAGAGGCTTTAAAAGATACCGAGACTCCGAAATTAAAAAAGAGGCTTTTCAGGTCGGTTCTTGTGCTTATAGTTTTGATGTATTTTTCCATGGGACACAACATGCTTAAGCTTCCCGTTTTCCCGTTTTTGGAAGAAAATTACACGGGGCTCGGCATTTTACAGATGCTGCTTGCCTTAACGGTGATGTATATAAACAAAGATTTTTTTGTTTCGGGGTTCAGAGCGCTTTTTCGCGGAAGCCCCAACATGGATTCACTGGTCGCGCTCGGCTCCGGAGTTTCTTTCGGCTGGTCCGTCTTTGTCTTATTTAAAATGACATGGATGATTGCAGCGGCTTATCCTGACTCTGAGGTGATGCAGATTTACCACAACCGGCTTTATTTCGAATCGGCCGCAATGATACCTGCGCTTATTACGATCGGAAAAACCCTTGAGTCCGTATCAAAGGGGAGAACCACGGATGCCTTGAAAAATCTTTTAAAAATGGCGCCCAAAACCGCAGTGATAGAGCGGGACGGAATTCAGGAGAAAATCGGCATAGATGAGGTAGCCGAAGGCGATATATTTGTGGTTAAGCCCGGAGAATCCATACCTGTGGACGGAATAATTACTGAGGGAAGCACGGCTGTTGACGAATCGGTGCTTACCGGAGAGTCCGTGCCTTCGGATAAGAGTGAAGGCGATATGGTGAGTGCGGCGACCATAAACAAGTCGGGATTTATAAAGGCAAGGGCCTTAAGGGTCGGGGAAGACACCGTATTTTCCCAAATTATAAAAATGGTAAGTGACGCTGCCGCGACTAAAGCACCCATAGCGAGGATAGCAGATAAAGTATCGGGAATATTTGTTCCCGTGGTGATGATAATAGCAGCGGCAGTGCTGATTTCATGGCTTTTGAGGGGAGCGGCCGTACCCTATGCGCTGGAACACGCCGTTACGGTCCTTGTCATCTCATGTCCCTGTGCGCTGGGTCTTGCCACGCCCGTGGCCATTATGGCCGGAAACGGCGCTGCGGCCAAATCGGGAATACTTTTTAAGACGGGAGAAGCCCTCGAAAATACAGGACGCATAAAGGCTGTAGCCCTGGATAAAACGGGGACCCTGACGGAAGGCAGGCCGTATGTTACGGATATTTATCCCATGAACGGCTTTTCAGAGAGAGATCTTCTGGAGATGGCTTATTCGCTTGAGGTGAAAAGCGAACATCCGCTGGCGCAGGCGATCGTGGAGAGGGGAAAGAAAGATTATATCCGGGCACAGGAAATAAAAGATTTCAGAGCGGTGCCGCAAGGCGGCCTTGCGGCGCGAATGGACGGATATATCATACACGGAGGCTCATTGGATTTCATCTCGCGTTTTACGGAAATATCCGATGAAATAAGAGATACTGCCTCCGGAATCGCCGGACTTGGAAAGACCCCGCTCTTTTTTGAGATAGACCGTATTCTTATCGGCATTATCGCGGTTGCCGACGTGATAAAAAAAGATTCGCCTCAGGCGGTTCGTGAGCTGCGGGAAATGGGTATAGAAGTCGTTATGCTCACCGGCGACAACGAAAGAACGGCTTCCGTAATAGCGAAAAAGGCCGGGGTTGACCGTGTGATAGCGGGTGTGCTTCCGGAAGGAAAAGAATCCGTCATACGCGAACTGCAAAAAAACGGAAAGACAGCCATGGTGGGTGACGGTATCAACGACGCTCCCGCGCTTGCAAGGGCCGACATAGGCATAGCGATAGGAGCGGGGACGGATATCGCCATTGATTCCGCGGATATAGTTCTTATGAATTCCAGACTGACGGACGTTTCGGGAGCGATAAGATTAAGCCGGGCGGTTCTGCGGATAATTCACCAGAATCTGTTCTGGGCATTTGCGTATAATGCGATTCTCATACCCATGGCGGCAGGCGTTTTTCCCGGCATAGAGATGAATCCCATGTGGGGAGCGGCGGCCATGTCTTTATCCAGCGTGACGGTTTGCCTTAATGCGCTGCGGCTGAATCTGTTTAAGATAAAAAAATCCGAAAAGGTTATTTCGGAAAACAATAAAAACACACCAAAGGAAAATACGATTATGAAAGAAACGGTAAAAATCAACGGCATGATGTGCCCTCATTGCGAGGCAAGCGTAAAGAAAGCTCTGGAAAACATAGACGGAATCGAAAAGGCCGAGGTTTCTCATGAAAAAGGAACTGCTGTTCTCACTTTGAACAGGGAAGTTGACGAGGCTCTGATCAGGGCGGCCGTAACGGAAAAGGACTTTGAATTTGTTTCTATGGAAAAATGATTTGAAGCCGAAAATCTCATTACCTGATATGTCCGTAATATTTGACAATTATTTGGCAATTAATTATAATCTTTAAAAAGATTTGATTTTTCTATATATCAGAGGTGACGGTTTTGGCTAATGAATTTGTATCTAAGGCGGTGATAAAAAGGCTTCCCAGGTATTACAGATATTTGGGAGAACTCATGAATGAAGGCGTTGAAAAGATTTCATCCGCCGGGCTGAGTGAAAAGATGCATGTGACAGCGTCGCAGATACGTCAGGATCTGAACAATTTCGGAGGATTCGGACAGCAGCGCTACGGATACAATGTAAAAAACCTTCACAATGAGATAGGCCTGATACTCGGTCTCGACCAGCCTAAAAATATCATTATAGCGGGGGCCGGAAATATAGGAAAGGCGCTTTCGAAGGCGAGCGATTTTTCCCAGCACGGATTTAATATCCTTGCGTTTTTCGACACCGATCCGGCAAAGATCGACCCTGAAAAAACGATTCCGGTGTATGATATGAGCTCGATTCGTGACTTTACCTCAAAAAATAAAGTCGATATAGGCGTGATTGCCGTTCCGGGCAAATATGCTTTCAAGACGGCGCACACTTTTATAGAATGCGGGATAAAAGCCATATGGAATTTCGCTCTTGTAGACCTGGATCCGGCAGTGCCGAAAGATGTTGTCATAGAAAGCGTTCATCTTTCGGAAAGCCTGATGACTCTTTCGTATAATATAAAAGCCAGCGAAGAAAAGAAATGATATGAAAAGAATTCTCTCAGCAAAAGAAATGAAAGAAGCGGATATGGCGGCCATAGAGGGCGGAATATCCGCTCTTGTATTGATGGAAAGGGCGGCTCTTGCGACGGTCAGGGAAATACATGACGCAGGCTATGATCTTTCAAAAGTTTTTGTGTTGTGCGGTCCCGGAAACAACGGAGGCGACGGAATTGCCGCGGCCCGTCTTTTGGCGGAAGAGGGGTACTCTCCGCAGGTATGTATTTTCGGAAAACCCGAAAAATACAGCGAAGAGATGAAAGCGCAGTTAAAGGCTCTTTCGCTGTACGATGTTAAACGGGCGGAGGCTTACGTTCCGGACAGTTATACGCTTGTGATAGACGCCCTTTTCGGCATAGGCCTGAAACGAAATATAACCGGAGAGGCGGCAGAGATAATTGAGCTTATAAACTCCGACGGGGTTCCGGTTGTGGCCGTGGATATCCCGTCCGGTATCAATACCGACACGGGGGCGGTAATGGGAACGGCAGTAAAAGCCGATCTTACGGTTGCTTTCGAGCGTGCCAAAACAGGGCACTGTCTTTATCCGGGCGCAAAATACACGGGCAGGCTTGCCGTCAGGCATATAGGCATCCCGATCAAAGATGCCGGCGATAAAGCATGTATCCGGCATGTCGAAGATGAAGACCTTATGCTTTTGCCTGAAAGAAAGCAGGATTCAAATAAATCCACTTTCGGTAAAGTTCTGATTCTGGCCGGGTCAAAAGATATATGCGGAGCCGCTTATTTTGCCGCTGCTTCGGCCTTAAGATGCGGAGCCGGAATGGTAAGGATATTTACCCATATAAATAACAGGACTTCATTAAATGTATTGCTTCCCGAAGCCCTTATCGATGTTTATGACGAAAATGATCTTAATTTTGCGGATCTTGAAAAGGCCGTAAAATGGTCTGATATCGTTATAGCGGGATGCGGCCTCGGTACCGGAATCGAATCTCATAAGCTGCTGGAATATTTTATTGATATAAACGACAGGCCGGCCGTACTGGATGCGGATGCGCTGAATATTTTATCAAAAGACGAAAAACTGCTGAAAAGCATTGATTTTGAAAGCGTTGTTACGCCTCATATCGGCGAGATGGGCAGACTGTGTAAAAAAACCGCGGCGCAGGTTAAGTCTGATATATTAAATATCGCCTCCGATTTCAGCCGCAAATATAATACGGTCTGTGTTTTAAAGGATTCAAAAACCGTTATTGCTTATCCTGACGGTACATGTTATATTAATTTATCAGGTTGCAGCGCGCTTGCGACGGCCGGATCGGGAGATGTGCTTACGGGCGTTTTAGCGGCGATAAAGCTGAGATGCAAAGCCGCTTCTTTCCCCTCTGAGGCTTTGGCGGTTCATTTTCACGGAAGACTCGGAGAGAAGGCGGCCGAATCAAAGGGCGAGGGTGCGGTAATAGCGTCCGACCTTATAGCTCATATCCGATGAGCAATTTATTGAAAAAAGGAGAAAACCATGGCGGGACATTCGAAGTTTGCCAACATCAAGCACAAAAAAGAAAGAAACGATGCCAAAAAGGGTAAGATTTTTACTATTATAGGCCGCGAGATCGTTATAGCCGTAAAAGAAGGCGGTCCGGATCCTGCCACAAACAGCAAGCTGCGTGATGTTATCGCAAAAGCAAAAGCAAACAATATGCCGAACGATACCATAGAAAGAGGCATAAAAAAAGCTTCAGGCGAGGGCAGCACCGACAACTACGAACGTATCACGTACGAGGGATACGGGCCGGGTGGCATAGCGGTCATAGTTGAAACCCTTACCGACAACAAAAACAGAACCGCGGCGGATGTCAGAGCCGCTTTTTCAAAAGGAAACGGCAATATCGGCACGCCGGGGTGCGTCTCTTTCATGTTTGATAAAAAGGGACAGATCATTGTATTAAAAGAAGAATACGAAGGCGATTCCGACGAGCTGATGATGCTCGCGCTTGACGGTGGGGCGGAGGATTTTCTGGAAGAGGATGAGTATTATGAGGTCATCACCGATCCGGAAACGTTTTCCGAAGTCAGGGAAAGCCTTGAAAAAGCCGGCGTTCCGATGGCTGAGGCCGATGTCACAATGATACCTCAGACCTATGTTGCGCTTAACGACGAGGGGGCCAGAAAAAGTCTGCAAAAGACTCTGGATCTTTTGGAAGACAGCGACGATGTTCAGAATGTTTACACCAATCTGGATGAAGACTGATAATTATTATTTGCCTTAATTCAAAAGGGGAGCGGTTTTGGCAGGTAAAAAAAAGAAAAGCAACAAAATAACAAATAACAGCACCATTAATCCGGATATCATTTTGCTGATAGTTCTGGCCATATCGGTGCTGCTGTTCATAAGCACACTCGGACTTTGCGGAATCGTGGGGGTTGGAGTGCGTTTGTGTTTATTCGGACTCTTCGGTACAGTGGGTTATGCGGTTGCTTTCATTCTCTTTTTTACATTTGCTTATGTTATGGCAAACAAAGACAACAAGGCCGCGCTCGGAATGTTTATTGCGTTTGCGGCTATGTTCGCGCTTGTCTGTGCATTGTTCCAGCTTGTGCTGGTCGGATACGATCCTTATTATACGCTGTACAACTGCTTCATGGACAGTGCCGCTTATCACATGGGAGGCGGGCTTTTAGGCGGAGCGATAGTAAAACTGCTGGGAACGGTTATCGGAGTAATCGGCGCATATATCATTATCATAATACTTATGATTATCTGCGCGATAATAATTACCCAGAAACCGCTTATAAGCAATATGAAAAAATCCACGAAAAAGGCTTACGGCAAGGCGAAATCCAAAATACGCCAAAACGAAGAGGACAGGGTAAAAGAACCTGCTTATAAAGAACCTCTTGATATTGAAGAAAAAGAATTTATTCCGAAATCAGACACCGAAACCGACATTTTCGACAGATATTTAAAAAACAGATCAAAAGAAGCGAAAGAACCCGAAGTATTTATCAATTCATTTTCGAAGGACGAACCTCAAAAAGCTTTTTCGGTTGAAGATGAACTGACGGAGATCAATGACGGGGAAAGCTATGACGCATCGGAGCCGTCTTCGCCGGAGGAAATGCGGCAGATAAAGCCAAAGAAAAAGAGCGTTTCAAAACGGCTGCCCGAGGTCGAAAGTCCAAAGGAAAATGAAAAGCCCGATATTAAAAAGCCGGTTAAACCGGCGGCGGAATACAAAGCCCCTCCGCTGAAATTTTTAAACAGGGGAAAAAGCGGGAACAAAAGCGAGATCGAATCACATACGAAACAGACGGCCAGAAAACTGCAGCAGACCCTGGATGATTTCGGTGTAAACGCAAAGGTCATCAGCGCAAGCTGCGGCCCGACCGTAACGAGATATGAGTTAAAGCCTGAACAGGGAGTTAAAGTCAGCAGGATAGTGGGTCTTTCGGACGACATTAAACTGGCTCTGGCAGCGGCGGATATCAGGATAGAGGCTCCGATACCGGGCAAGTCGGCGGTAGGCATAGAAGTTCCGAACAAAACAAATGTCGGAGTCACGTTCAGAGAACTTTTGGAATCCGACGAATATAAAAACAGCAGATCGGATCTGACATTTGCGGTCGGAAAAGATCTCTCGGGCAAAACCGTTGTCACCGATATTTCAAAGATGCCGCATCTTCTGATAGCGGGAGCCACCGGAAGCGGAAAATCCGTCTGCATCAATACCCTTATAATGAGTATTCTTTACAAATCATCACCCGAGACGGTCAGATTTTTAATGGTAGATCCTAAGGTGGTCGAACTATCCGTATATAACGGGATCCCTCACCTGTTGAGTCCGGTTGTAACGGATCCGAAAAAAGCAGCGGGCACTTTGCAGTGGGCGGTGGCCGAGATGACGAGGAGATATAACGCGTTTGCGGAGTTCCATGTAAAGGATATTTCATCATATAATAAAAAAGCGGAAAGCATAGCCGGATACGCAAACGAAGAAGAAGAAATTCCTCAGAAAATGCCGAAGATAGTCATAGTCGTGGATGAGCTTGCGGAGCTGATGATGGCGGCTCCGGGTGAAGTGGAAGAGGCGATATGCCGTCTGGCCCAGCTTGCGAGAGCGGCGGGCATCCATCTCGTTATAGCCACGCAGAGACCTTCCGTAAATGTCATCACGGGTCTTATCAAAGCCAACATGCCCTCAAGGATCGCTCTTTCGGTTACATCCGGCACTGACTCAAGGGTTATTCTGGACATGAACGGAGCTGAAAAGCTGCTCGGAAAAGGCGATATGCTCTTTTATCCCGCGGGCTATCAGAAACCGGCCAGGGTTCAGGGGGCGTATATTTCCGAAGACGAAATACAGAACATTGTTCAGTATCTTAAAGATACCAATATACAGGAAATCGTTTACGAAGAAGCGCTTCAAAACGTAACGGTTCAGAGTTCATCGTCATCCGCGGGAATTTCAGGTGAATCGGATGTGGATGTTCTCTTTGCCGACGCCGGCCGCTTTATAATAGAAAAAGACAAGGCTTCCATAGGCATGCTGCAGAGAGTCTTTAAAATAGGCTTCAACAGGGCTGCCAGGATAATGGATCAGCTCTGCGAGGCGGGAGTTGTCGGAGAAGAAGAAGGCACAAAGCCCAGAAAGATTCTGATGTCGATGGAACAGTTTGAAAATTATCTTGAGATGAATTAAAGACGATAATAATTCGGCGGTTTCTTTTTTGAGAGGCTGTCACACTTTACTTTATCATGAATATTCATGCTCTTTGCAAAGTGGACAGCCTTTTAATTTTCTATTTCTTATTAATATACATCGATTCTTGTATTACCTATAACTAACAAAAACACGGATTACAGACCCGAAAATCCTGAAAAGATTAAGCATGTGGACGAACTGCTGAAACTGATGTCGGCCATGACAAACGACGGCAGATTTGTCGAAGCTCTTGAATGGGAAGGAGGAAAACCGTATCGAAGACATTCAAAGAATCGCATCCGATAATGAGTATTTAGAAAAACTCTGTAAAGATTATAACCTTATTTCCCGCTAAATCTGATACAAAGAACAATGCTTATTTTTTAAATACGCAAAAAGTATAAGCACTGACCTTGCGGAAACAGATTTTTATTAAATAAGATATGACAATTTATTGACATTTCTTATAAAAACATTTATAAAATATAAGTACATATTTTTCCAAGCAGTTTACAGGAGAATCAGTAATGATAAAGTGTCCCAATTGCAATGCTTCCCTGCCGGACGGAGAAATAATATGTCCGAATTGCGGAGCGCAGTTTCAGCTTGTTCCTGATTATGAAAGCCTTGACATGGGCATGATAGCCAAGGACAAAAAAGAAGAAGAAGAGCGGATACTGGAAATAGAAGAATCCCGTGAAGAACGCATGTATGAACTCAACAGAAAAAAGCGTTTTACACGTATAGTCGGAATAGCGATTGCCGTGGCAGCCGCGATTGTGGTTATTTTAGCAGTGATGGCGGTAAAAAATGCTATTCCGGAAAGCCTGACCTTTGAATCAGCTTACAAATCCGCGCTTTCCAGCTATAACAGCCATGATTATGAAGATGCATTGAAAATGATCAACGATGCCTTGAGGTTTGAAGAAGACAATACCGAAGCTCTTCTGTTAAAGGCAAAGATACAGCATGAGATGGATCTTCCGGAGGATGCGTTAAAAACCATCAGGAATATTATTTCGCTCGAGCCGGATAACGAAGACGCTTATCAGCTCGGGGTGGATAGCTGTCTGGAAAACTCGGATTATAACAGCCTTTATTCGCTGTTTGTAAACTGTGACGAAGCGGCGATTTTGAAAAAATTTGATAAATATATAGTTCCGCCTCCACAATTTTCGCCCGAGGAAGGCATCTATAATACAGAGCAGGATGTTACGATAAACGCCGAAAAAGGCACCATATATTATACCACGGACGGAAGCGAGCCGACTGACGCATCGACGAAGTACGAAGGCGCTATTCATATAGGCGAAGGCGACATGACGATAAAAGCCGTTTCGATTTCAGCTGACGGCATCAGAAGTCCGCTTATCGAAAGAAGATACGAGATCAATTTTGCCGCTCCGGCCGCGCCTGAAATAACTCCCAAATCAGGTGAATATACGGGCAGTGACAATAAGATTACCATAACCGTACCCGACGGGTCAAAAGCATACTATGCCTTTGATAAGCGTGTAACCACCGACGGCACGGAGTATACAGGCCCCATAGATATGCCTGAGGGCGTGCATTTGTTCTATGCGCTTCTTGTAAACGAAAAAGGCGTAAAAAGCATGATCGCCGCAAGGACTTACAAATATATAAGCAGCAGTACATCAGGCGCATCCGACACCGGCTCCGGATCAAACTCATCCAACAGTTATTATTCCGGCAACAGTAATTATAACGACGACTATTATTATAATTATGACTATTATGATACAGGCGGCGGAGAAAGCGGCGGCGGCGAAAGCGGCGGCGGAAGTGAAAGCGGCGGCGGCGGAGAAAGCGGCGGCGGAAGTGAAAGCGGCGGCGGAAGTGAAAGCGGCGGCGGAAGTG
>CAYMCZ010000021.1:0-1706 GCA_964389285.1 uncultured Lachnospiraceae bacterium
AAACCCCACTGTCAGGATTTTGCCCGCCGGGGACAGACTCAGCGCATACCAGAGCGCCCATGTAATTGTCCGCTATGGCGGTGCTTTCCACCTTGAGTCCTCCACCGGAAAACATCTCAATTCGGGCACTTAAATCGGGCCGGTCTACTTCTTCCCCTTCGGGCGTGATTTCCACTATCCTGGCATAGACGGTTACCGGTTGGGTATCATAACGGATGGCGTCGCCGAAGTCTTTACGCAGGCACATTTTGTAGCGACTTTTCTTTTTTTTATCGCTGTTGTCCGGGTCGCTGCCCGCCCCTGCGCCAATTATTGCGGCCGCGCCCCCGATGATGACAATCGCCAACGCTGTGGGAATACTCACGTCCGTTTCTCCGGAGTCCTTGTCGGCTTTAGTGCCGATTACGAGAGAGTCTGGCTTATCGGATCCCTTTTTCTCCATTGTCTTTCCTATGATCGGCTCGTCATAAATAACCTCAGGCTCCATATTTATCATTTCAAGCGCTACTACATTATTGGTTCTCTCGATCTTTTTCAGATAGTCCTGATACAGATCTTCCGCATGTTGGTAAATTTCACCGGATGCGTCATATTTTTCGTAACGAAAACCCGAATTTACGTATGTTGTGATGACAAAATAGATTTCAGGAAACTCTTTGAGCTCAATAATGGTAATATAATTCCAATTTGTGTGGGCAGATTCCCATCTGTGTGTATGAGAATCCACCATATAGTCTTTGCCTTCTGAAAAATGTAACGGAAGATACTCCTTTTCTAAAAGGACTCTTCTGTCATTTATCTTGCGTTCTTCTACAGTCCTTTTCGCACCCTCAGACCCGCCTTCCAGAAATTTCTTTTTCTGTTCATTCAAAAATTCATCGATGGGTTCTTTTTCCTTCAATTCCATGCGAATCAGCGTTCTCACCTTAACTTCAGCGGTCAGCCAGGTTTTTGCGAGCCTTCCGTTGGCGGCCCACCAGTCCTTTCCAGCTTGGACCAAATATCTGCCTTCATCCAGAGCAATCGTTTCTGTCTTATCCTTCACAAGGACGTTATTCGTATCGTATGTCTGATTAACGATCGTAAAGGTTCGACCGGGTCCGAAATCCTGAAGATATGCGGGGGTTTTCATAAAGCGGAATGATACTTTTTGTTTCCATGCTTGGGAAACCCATTTGTCTCCATCCATGTTGTCTATTACATACGTTGCCGATACCGTTCCGAACGAGATCTCATCTGCCTCTTCATCTGAATAGAATGTGTCGACTTCCTTTGCTTCAATTCTAAATTTTTTAGGGTCGCTAAAATTCTTGCGATCAAACTTCTCTACCGCAAAGGCGCTTATCGTTGTAAAAAGCATAAGGAGAATGATTAAAATTGTTGTTGCACTACGCATTAATGTTTTTCTTTTCATCTCTCTTATACCTCCTTTTTCGAATTTTTCACTATAACAGCCGAAATACCACCGACAATTAGCAGCAAAATCCCAATTAAATAGCCGTTTTTCCCGCCGGGCAAGAAGTTTATCACCGCAAACAGGGCAAAACCCAGTGTCCAGCCGCTCATAACTGCTGTCACTGTGATATTGTTCGATTTTGGTATAAGCGCTGAAATCAGCCTCCGTAAAAACCCGTTTCTTGTCAGTGTTTTTGCCGAAAGCGCAAAGCCCGCAACGCACACCATTGTATTTTGCAGATTCGATGAAA